>JAGOLX010000040.1 GCA_017993835.1 Phycisphaerae bacterium | reverse complement strand
CTCGACGGTGACGTCTTTGGCGCCGAGCCCGAAGTCCAATTCCATGGTCTGGTTGGAGTTCCAGACGAGCATCTTGTCGAGCTTGTAGAGGGCGTCGAAGTCGTACTGAATCCAGGCGGGCTGGGGTGCCTTCTTGTTGCTGAGCCACATGTCGCTGGAGGTGGTGGAGTGCTGATCGCCGACGAGTCCGGAGCCGTCGATAGTCTTCTCGGGTCCCATGTCGTCGCGGTTGACGCTGGAGGCGGAGGCGGTGATTCCGGTCACGACGTAGGAGTAGGGCTCGACGGTGAAGGACCAGACGGCGCCCTTGAAGACGGTCTTATCGGGGGCGGCGTTGACCTCATCGACTCTCCAGTAGTAGGTTTGTCCGAGTTCGAGCCGGCCGGGGTCGAAGGTGGTGGCGTTCTGCTCCTGGCTGACGAGCATGCCGAGCGGGTTGCCCGCGCTGGCTGCGGCGACATCGGCGGACACGGTTCCGAGATACACGTTGTGCGTCTCGGCGAAATCACCCGAGGTCCAACCCAACACGATGTCTCGCAGCACGTCGGCGGCCTCGTCCTCGGGATTGGGATCGCGGCTGACCGTCGTGTCGCCCAGAATGATCCTGAGAATCTGGGCTGCAGACAGCGCCTCGTCATAGATGCGGAAGTCGTCGAGCAATCCATTGAAGTAAGGGTCGGAGTACTGGGACCTGCCAAGCCAGTTCTGCGTGGTGGTCCGCAGGTCGCTCAGCAGGTATAGAGTGGAGGCGTCTGCAACGACCTCGGCGTCGAGGAAGATCTTCAGGTTCTTCGCGGTCCCGTCGATCACGACTGCCACATGGTGCCAGTCCGTGGGCAGGGCGCCGCTGCCGACCGTCACGTCGGTCCACACGCCGGTATCGGCGGTAATCGCGGCGTGCATGAGCCCGGCGCCGTCCTGGGGACACAGGTAGATGTAATTGGCAGTCCCTGTGCCGAAGTCGAAGATGCGTTGCCAGGCGCCACCCTGGCCGGACCAATTTGTCCACAGGGCGATCGTCGTGTTACTCAGGGAGGACACCAGGGTGCCGATCGGCAACTCGACGTAGTCATTGGTTCCGTCCAGGCTCAGGGCGCCATTGACCTGGCCCTCTGCCCAGGTGGGTCCGTTGATGAGAGTGCCGTGATTACCGCTGGCAGAGGAATCGGCTGCCGTGGCGCCGGAGGTCTCGTCGAACGGCCACCATCCGACCAGTTCGGCGCTGGCTGGGCGCGGCAACGCGAGGGCGAAGATCCACAAGACAGGCACGGAGAGAACCACCTTCTTCCACATAACGCTCCTCCTTCGAATGGGCATTCCACGGGGGACGAGGCGCTCGGCCCTTGGCCCTCAGGATGCTGGAAAAACAACCTTATGCAGAAACCGAACCGCGTTCACTCAGCGTGGTTCATCGTGGCACAAACCGGAGAGAAAAGCAAGCCAAAAATCGCCTGCGGATGTGCGCGGCATAGGATCGCCCGGCATCGGCTCCGTGACTACCCACGTACGTTCGCGTCGCGATTCGCATTCTGGTGTTGCCAAGAAAGAATTGGGCGAAGGCGGGCTCGAATTGCGGTGTGTGCCACAATCCCATCGCACGCCGCCGGCCCGGGTGCGATTCCTGTTTGTAGGCAGATTCTCCCGTGCCTTGGGAATCGACCCTGTCATTCCTGCGTCAAGCAGGAATCCAGGAACCATAGGATCCGGTCCATCATAGACAGTGGATTCCCGCCTGCGCGGGAATGACAAAGTCAACGTCGAAAGACGCGCGTCAGGGAAAACCAGAGACTACCTGCAAACGTGAACTGCACCCCGCCGGCCTTGCATCTGAGGTCTGTTCTTGGCGGCGCTGTCTGGCGGCGGTATGATGGCCGGCGGCGTCGATTGGCGGAGCCGCGATGTGCGGACGTGTCGTGGATGGCTGAGCGGCAGCCGGGGCTTCTATCGGGAGGATACGTATGAAGACACAGAATCGGGAAGTTACACGAAGGCAGCTTCTTGGCAGGGCGGCGGGGGCCGCCGCGGCGTTCACCATTGTGCCGCGATGCGTGCTCGGCGGGGCGAAGTTCGTTGCCCCAAGCGAGAAGGTGTACATCGCCATCGTCGGGTGCGGCGGGCAGGGACGAAGCAACGCCCGCAGCTTGTTCGGCGAAAAGGACGCCCAGATCGTCGCGGTCGCGGACCCGAGGGACCAGGCAGACTACGAGGAGTGGTACTACAAAGGCATCGCAGGCCGGCTGCCGGTCAAGGCCGAGGTCGAAGAACGCTACAAGCAGGACAATCCACAGTTCCGTTGCAGGGATTACATCGATTTCCGCGAGATGCTGGACAAGGAGAAGAACCTTGACGCGGTGCTATGTGCGACGCCGGACCACTGGCATGCATTCGTGACGCTGGCGGCGATCCGTCGCGGCAAGCACGTCTATTGCGAGAAGCCGCTGACGCACAACATCGCGGAGGCGCGGGCGGTGGCCAAGGCGGCCGCGGAAGCGGGCGTCGCAACTCAGATGGGCAACCAGGGTCGCAGCGACGAGGGCAACCAGGTCACCTGCGAACTGATCTGGGACGGCGCGATCGGCGAGGTCCGCGAGGTCCACGCCTGGAGCAACACCGGCGGTTGGACAAGCGGTCGCGGCCGACCCACGGGTCGGCCCGAGATTCCCAAGGGCTTCGATTGGCAACTGTGGCTCGGTCCGAAGGCGGATCGGCCCTATCATCCGGCATATGCCCCCTACAACTGGCGAGGCTGGTGGGAGTTCGGGACCGGCGCGGTCGGCGATATGGCGGTACACAACCTGGACCCCGCGTTCGCGGCGCTCAAGCTCGGACACCCGATCAGCGTCGAGGCAGTGAAGACCGCTTTCGTCGATTCCGAGGTCATCGGCGAAGACAACCACATGATCTGGGAGTTCGGACCGGAGGAAGGTCACGGCCCGGTGACGGTCCATTGGTATGACGGCGCCCTGGAGCCGCCCCGGCCGGTGGAACTCGAGCCCGGCCGTCGCATGGGCGAAGGCGAGAACGGCATTCTGATCGTCGGCAGCAAAGGCACGATCATGGGCGGCGGCTGGAGCAGATCGCCGCGGATCATTCCGGAAGCGAAGATGACAGCTTATGGCCGCAAGCCGCCGCAGAAGCTGCCGCGCAGTCCCGGCCACCATCGCAACTGGCTCGACTCCTGCAAAGGCGGCCCGAAGGCGTGCAGCGATTTCAGCTACGGCGCACGCCTGACCGAGTTCGTCCTGCTCGGCGACGTTGCCGTCCGCGCCGGGAAGAAGATCCTGTGGGATGGCCCGAACATGAAGGTCACGAATGTCCCTGAGGCGCAGCGCTTCGTGCAGGAGTCCTATCGGCCGGGCTTCGACCTGGCGACCCTCTGAACGGTTCTGTGCCGAATGGCACTGCCGTCTGCAAGCAGTGAATGGGTCTGGGTCTAGGTTTTTTGCAGTTCGGCTCGGAGTTGCTCGCGGGGTCGTTGCATGAGCGGATAGCGATGTCGGCGACGTTTGAGGACTCGTGGCTCGATGCGGCCGGGCCGGTTCGCCACCTCATGGGCGGCGATGCGAGCCAACGTCATCGTGTGCATCGCACGCGAGTCGCGGCAGGACCCCGTCGCGAGGATCATCCAGGACGCCGGGAGGCTTTGGCAGGCCAGGGTGAAGCCCAACTGGCGAGGCTGTTGGTGGTGCATCGCGCCGGCTGTGGCGATCACCTTGCGGATCAGATTGTAGACCAAGAGGGTCACCCACAACTCTCGTCGGACCATCTCCGGCGTCTTGCAGCGGACGTGGTCCAAGTGGAGTGTCTGCTTGATCTGGCGAATATCCAGCTCCACATTCCATCGAAAGCCGTACAGTTCCGCGAGGTCCTCGCGGGAGTACGCCTTCGGGTCTGTCAGGGTCGTGATGATCGTGAGGGCGTCGGTCCGGCGTCCGGGGACCGTCACGTCGAATCTCACCTCGCGGAGCGTGAGGATCTCGGGAATCTGATCATACTGCTCCTGGGACATCCACGCGGGTTTCTTCGGACGCGTCCACGTAACTGCTGCTAATCGCCTGCCCGCGCCCCATGATAACAAGCAGGCCATCGGAGGGCTCCACGGGAAGATCTTCGAATCGTACATCCGCTCCATATTCGAACACGTCTACCCCGGACGGGTATGTCGCATCTCAGAGGACAAGACCGGTAAGCGTGCGGACTTCCTGGTTTGGTTTCCTGATAAGGTGATCCTCGTAGAGGTGAAAAGCGTTCACTTCGTTGGCAAGAATCACACTTCATTTCTGTCGATTGAGGGTCGCCGAGAGGAACTGAAGGATGTGGGAGTGCCCCGTGCGATTGATCAACTTGAGTCGACTGTTCGCGCACTCCGCGTTGGGGACGTCAGATTTGGCGCAGGGACAGAAGATGCTGTGGTACCTCCGATGCCCTCATACGACTGGACGATTACGCCCGTCATCCCTGTGATCGTAACCGAGGAACAGATACCGCAGGCACCCGGATGTTGGGATACGTTCTACTCCTCACTTTGTGGGAAGCTCGACGAGTTGACTGCTGCCGGTCCTCTCGGGAAACTCCGCCTGCTGAATGTCGGTGACGTGGAGAGGCGTCCCGATCTGCGAGCAGTTGATGACTTGGCTACTATGTTCATTCGTTGAGGAGCTGATCCGGCTGGCGCCGCTTAGGGTTCGGTTCTGCCATCGAAGTGCGTCGAGTCCCCGGCCGATCTGCCGGAGACTCGACGCTTGCGGCCGTTGTCGCCTGTGGGCATCATCAGGAGCCGGACAGATGGGACTTGCTGGCCTGTCCTGTGCCTCCGTACGTGCCCAGATTGATTCGGGCCCCGTTGGGGGAGGGCTCGTTCTGCCAGAGGGACAGCGGATTGCCCGCATCGATGCAGGGGCTGTCCAGATCGTCGAGCCTCCAGACGCCGGTCTCGATCTCGAACCGACCCTGGCGACTCTGCAGGTGGTAATCCCCTTCTATCCAGAGGTCGTCCGAGAGGTCATCGGGCGTGCCGGCGTCGTACCAGTGCCCCGGCTCCACGAAACACGGCTCCGAATTCAGCATGCCTTGGCCGGACCAGTCGCGGTCGAGGTCGCTGTACGCGATCCGAGGGCCGGAACCCGACACGATCTCCCATGCAGACCCAGTGTTTACCCAAACGATGGAGTTGGTCACCGACAGATCGCTGTCGCGAAGTCTCCATACGCTGCCATAGGCGCCGGCGCGATTCCCGGAGATTGTGCAATTGACGAAGCTTGGCTTGCTCTCTACGCAGTTGATGACGGCGCCGTCTTCATCCATCACCATGTTCCCGCAGACCAGGCAGTTGGAAATGACGGGTTCCGCCTGCTCGCAGACAATGGCGGCGTCGGTGAGCCCTTTGCCGCCCAGGATCGTCAGTCCGGCCACGACGCACTGCCTGCCTTTGCCGCCGACGAAACGCACGACCGGGCTCAGTCCGTTGGCGTCGAGGATGGAGGGTGCCCGCACACCCGTGTCCTGGAGCCACTGGCCGGTCACCGTGATGGCCTTGTCCGACAGGACGACGGTCTCCACGTAGCGTCCATCATGCACAAGAACCGTGTCGCCGTCTTGTGCGGCGTCGATCCCCTCTTGGACCGAGTCGAACGGATGTTCCGGCGTGCCGTCCTCCAACGCATCGCTGACAGCCATGTCGCCCGGTCCCGGATCGTGTATGGCGTCGTCATCGACGTGAATCACAGGATTGTCCTCCGTGCAGGTCTCGGCGATCAGCACGTCCATGACGATTCGTCCTCGAAGCGTGAATGCGACGCGCTCCGGGCTGGGAGCGACTTGCCATGTGTACGTGCTGTGATGCCAGCCGGCGCCCAGAGTCACCTCTGCCAGCAGGAGAGGGGACTCTGCCGGCGTGGGCTCCAGGTCCGTGAGAACGGGCGACTTCGGCGTGTCCGCCGGGAATAGGTCGCTGTCGCTCTCGTCCGCTTCGTGCCAGACGAGTTGCAGTCGCACGATTGTCCTCGTTTCACTGGAGTTCCAGACGTTGATCGAAACGCGCAATCCGCTCACGGCGAACAGACCTTCGCGACCCGATCCCCAGTGCACGTCGTTCGCCCACCATCGTTCCTTCGCCTGGGGCGACGGGTCCGCGCACTCGACGTGCGTCCCGGGCAGAGGATCGAGTCCTGCTGGAGCGGGACCCGATAGGTCGTAAACGCCCCGCAGCGAGTCCGTCTGATCGGTGTCGTTGAAATCCCAGAACTGCGATGTGCTCAGTTCGCTGCCCCGGCAGGGCGCCCCATTGAGATCGTCCCCAAGCTCGACGACTCGCTCCAGGAATGCCGCGTGCAGCGTGTCGTCCGCGTCCACGAGGACCGTCGTATCGGAGGATGCAATATTGGCGACCTTGCCGCCCTCCGCGGCGCTGCCGGTCCAGGTCCAGAAGTAGTAGTTCGGGTCCGTGACCTCCGCGACGATCCTCACCTCATTGGGCTCGGAGTACTCGAAGACGCCGATCCCGGGATGCACGACCGTGCCGCCCTCGCTCGCGGAAACCGTCAGTCGCACGGGCGTCGTGAAACTCACCACGTCGCCTGTCGTGAAGACGCCCGAACTCCGGGCCTCCGCCCAGAACTCGTACGTCGTTGCGGGACTCAACTCCGCGATGAACATGCTGAAGTCCATGCCTGTCTGGCCGCCCGAGGCCCACGCGGTTTCGTACTTCTGTGCGTTCCCCGCCTTCCAGTAGCGGAAGCGGTATTCGCAGGGCGCGCCTCCACCTTCGACGATCTGGCCGTGAAGCAGAGCGGTCTTAGGCGTGATGTCTGTCGCTTCGACGGTCTGCACTTCCAGCGGCTTGTTCTGCTCTTCGAAATTCGCCACCACCGTGTAGTCGACGCCGGAGCATGCTAGCGGATTGCTGACGATCAACGATACGGTGGTCATCGGGTTCGTCGGGTCTGCCACGGCGCCCGCGTCTACCGCGGTGCCGGTCCAGCGGACGAATTTGTAACCGGAATCGGGGACCGCCTTCACCGATACGGACGATCCGCAATCGAAGTTGAAGAAACCCTCGCCAGGCGACTCCACGGAACCGCCGTCCGTGGACGAAACCGTCAGGCTGCAGTTGATCGAGGGCAGCGCGATGATGACCGATACGCTTTGGGTGTTGTTGTCTTCGGAGGATTCTTCGACTGTGTTCTCAACATCGACCTTCGCGACGAGGTAGTAATCTCCCGGTGCAAGGCTGTTCGGGTCCAGCGCATATGTGCCGGAGACAGTCTCGCCCGCCAGCAGTTCCACGTTGATCGGGGTCTGGCCGACGAGGGTATCCGATTCGTCGTATGTATCGTCAGTCGAAAGGCGTACCCTGAGCGAATACCCGGTCGGCGTGGCGCTCGCGCCGCCTCCATTCTTGACCGCCCAACTGACCGTCGCATCGCCTTCACAGCGTACAACCGGGTTCCGCGATACCGTGAGACTGCTGATGCTGAGATCGGGCTTGTTGTCGCTGCACGTCAGTGAGATCTTGTAGCCGCCGGCATCTTCAAAGTACCCGTCGCTGCCACTTGTGTACCCGTCATAGATCACGACCGTGTAGATTCCGGTCTGGCTGACTTCCCGGTCGATATGCTGATAAGCCGCTGCTTCCCCACTGCCGTCCGGCGCATACACGCCCACATAGGGAAAGAGATCCCCTGACGTTGCGGTCACGGTCAGCACAATGCGATCCCCCGCAGAGGCGAAAAAGTGCCATACTTCGGTGTCCGATACGTCGACCGTCCCGGAGAGGGTTTCGCCACAGGAGATCGTAGGCCACGAACAGCCGTCCAGGTTCGCGAACGAGATCTTGTAGCCGCCGGCATCTTCAAAGTACCCGTCGCTGCCACTTGTGTACCCGTCATAGATCACGACCGTGTAGATTCCGGTCTGGCTGACTTCCCGGTCGATATGCTGATAAGCCGCTGCTTCCCCACTGCCGTCCGGCGCATACACGCCCACATAGGGAAAGAGATCCCCTGACGTTGCGGTCACGGTCAGCACAATGCGATCCCCCGCAGAGGCGAAAAAGTGCCATACTTCGGTGTCCGATACGTCGACCGTCCCGGAGAGGGTTTCGCCACAGGAGATCGTAGGCCACGAACAGCCGTCCAGGTTCGCGAACGAGATCTTGTAGCCGCCGGTGTCATCGAGCGAGATGTCGCTGCCACCTGTGTCCCCGTCGTAGATCACGACCGTGTAGGTTCCGGTCTGGCTCATTTCCCGGTTGATATGTCGGTAGGCCGCCGCTTCTTGGCTGGCGTCCGGTGCATACACGACTACGTACGGATAGAGGCTCCCCGAGGTCGTCATGACGCTGAGGAGAACACGATCCCCGGCCGAGGCTGAGAATGTCCAAGAGTCTTTCTCGCCGGCGGCGGCGATTGTGCCGCTTTCGGTCTCGCCGCAGGCGATTTCCCCCATGTCCTCCGCGGACGCAGTATTGGCTAGAAGAACAGTCAGTACACAGCCGACGACCAGTGCGTTTGCGAGTCTTCTCATGGCTCTTGTCCTCCGTTTTCGCAACGGTTCTTGGAAGCTGTTCCTGCGTCCGCATCAAGCGGCCACAGTGGTTCACTATGGGAAATGCGTCATCGCAATGGGCGGTTTGCGAAATCTCTGTCTCCTCCCGAGAAAACACCGGCAGTCCGTTCCTACGCGCGAGCGATCTCGCCGTACCCTATTTGCCGAGTGCACTGAACAGATGGTCGAGGAGTCCTTGGGCGGCACCTCCTACCTTCTGCGACTGACACCGGCTCATTCTACCCTCGACACGAGTGGATTCAATAAGAAAATCCCCTCCAGGATGGGGGATATGTGAATTCTCGGGCATCGAGGGTCGCTGCGCCGACCCATCTGAAATCCGGAGCACATGGAGTTCTGTGGTGCAAGCTGTTGTCGGAGTACGTCACCAGTCGCGAAGGCCACTTGGCGCTTCGGTTTGCCTGGAGGAGGTGGATTCGATGGACGAACGGATAGGGGATTGAAGATGGGGGAATCGCAGACGTACGCGAATGCACGAACGTCGCGGTAGGACATCACACACGCCCTTCTTACTTCAGTCTTCGAGGGTCGAGGAGTCTGGCACCGTGGTGAACCGTCAAGATCTCGGCGGCCTCACCGCGAAGACGGTAGATGATACGGTAGTTGCCCAGGATGACCTCGCGGATGCTCTTGTCTCCAATCTCGGGAACGCTCCGGCCGGACTGGGGGAAGTCAATCAGTTGATCGACTGTCTGCAGGATATCCGCCATGAAAAGCCCGGCGTAATGCGGAGAGTCTCGCGAAATGAACTCCGCGATGGTGTCGAGGTCGGCTGCTGCCTGAAGAGTCCACCTCACCTGAGCCATTTGGCCATGCGCTCCTTGACCTTCTCGTGAGGGATCAGCTCGCCGGCGTCCGCCTGTTGGATGCCCCGTTCGATCTTGGCCAAGAGAAGCAGTCTCTCCATCGCGTCCTCGATGGAGGCATCCTCGGGCAGGGCTTCTACGATTTGAACCACTTTCTCTTTGGTCGTCATGGCTTCAGTATACCCGGTCCAAGAAGTCGATTCAAGGGTGGATCGCGACAAACGCGAAGCTCGCCGCTTGGATGCCCGGTTTCCTCGCTTTCGGGAGTTGCCGAGTTACTTGTATCGAATGCTCCAGCCCAAGGTATCGGTGTCTTGGCATTGGATGTCGATTCGCAGCAGGGTCCCGACTCTATGTGTTGATGTGACTTTGCCTGTGGTCAGGTCCATGTCGAACGGAGTGTCGCGGAATCCTTCGGGTTCGTGGATGTACAGGGCGTAGGTGTCGTTTCGGACCACTCGGCTCGTGCCGCGGAGTGTTCGATCCTGCCATTGGAGCGCGTTCAACTCCAGGCCGCCGCAGGAGATGTGGCGGTTCGTCGCCAGGAGCTGCGGATGGTCCCGCTTCTCGCGGAGGCAGAACAACTGGCAGCCGTACTTCGGGTCGATCTTGGGCAGCGGCATCTGGCCTTTGAACTGGCCCACGAAGGACTTGGTCCAGAATTCAAAGACCACATAGTCCTTGTTGCGGTCGAGGCCCATCTCGGACATCTGGATCGACGACTTGCGTTCGTCGAACCGCCCGAGCAGGACCCAGTTCTCGTACGGCCGGTTGATCTCGAGCAGGTACAGGTCGTACGGTGCGTTATTGCTCGCGTCACAGACGCGCGGGCCGGACCCGCTCATCTCGGTGTCCACGCGGTCGAGGAACATCGAGCGCGTCGGATCGACGTCGTAGATCTGGCCCGGGCGGGTGAACAGGACCGGGATCGTCCGTCGGGCAGGCTCGATCACCTCCGTGCGGTACTTCTGGGCCTTGTCGGTCAGCATGTACAAGGAGCCCGTCATCGAGGTACACAGGCAGGAGCGATACCCCTGCTCCTCCGTCAGCTCGATGTGGTCGGGATCGATCTGCCAGACGACGTTGTTGAAAGAGTTGAACTGGGCCATGCAGTCCAGGCGGAATCCGTCGTCCCCGATCCGGCAGGCGTCGATCAGTCCGATCAGCTCAGGCCGGACGCCCCAGCAGCCCATGAGGTAGTTGTCCGGCCCGATCTCCTCGCGGACCGACTTGACGACGTTGCGGAATGCTTCCACGCGGTCCGCGTTCTTCTTCGCGAAGAAGTCGCTGAAGCTGTTGTAGCCTTCATAGCGGAGGTGCCGCAGGGCGTCGAGCTTGAAGTAGACCCAGCCGGTATCGGCGAACCCTCTGTAGACCGGGCGGATCAGCGTGTCGATGGTCTGGGGGTTCGACCCGTCCATGACGTATCCGACCCAGTTGCCGTAGGCGGGCTCGCCTGCGTCGTTGCGGACGAAGTACTCGCGGTGGGCCATCGCCCAGTCGCGGTCGTGGAACGCGACGTTGGTCCAGATGCCGGGCTTGAGACCCTTGGAGGCGATGTAGCGGGCCAGGTCGCCCATCCCGTCGGGGAACTTGTCGTTGGCGTGCAGCCAGTGGTCGGGGGCGCCGATGGGCTCCTGCTGGTATCCGTCGTCGATCTGCACGTAGGCCAGTCCATACGGCACGAGCCGCTCAGCCAGCACATCCGCGGTGGTCCGGATGTCCTGCTGCGTGACCCGGTTCCAGTAGGCAAACCAGGAGCACCAGCCTGCGACCGGGTCGCGGATCGCATAGGTCCAGGGCTCGTAGTACTTCAGGCCGCGATGCTTCTGATAATATCGCGGGCGGAAGCGGATCGTGATCTCATCGCCCGAAGCGCTGAGGGAGTACGTGTTCCCGCGGTCCGTCTGCGTCGTTGGCTCGATGGCGACGTTCGCGAAGTAGTCGATGGACAGGACCCAGTCCTGTTGGCGGTCGTAGACCGCCCGGTTCAGCAGGCTGTGGCTGAGCCCGGAACTGTGGCGGACGATGTCGCTGACCCCACGTTGCTTGCGGTCCACCTCGCAGGGGAACGACTGTGTCCCGGCGGCGATCGTCCCGGCCAGTCGAATGCCGCGGCCGGAGAGCTTGTACGCCTGATCGATCGCTTCGCCGTGCTGGCTTGTGACCTCCCTGGCGTCCAGGGTGCGACCCTCCCAGCGAGCCGTTCCTTCGAAGACGACAGCGCCGTCGTACTCGATCCGCAGGGTCTGGCCGTCCCGCACGATCTTCGCAGGAGAGTTGGGTGGCGTCGGCGTCTGGGCCTGGGCCGCGAGTCCCGGCCCCCAAAGCAGCAGCGAGAGAATAAATGAGTACAGACAGATACGTCTCGATCGACTGGTCTTGAGCATTTCAATACTCCGTGAAGCGGTGTTTCCTCGGGATGCCTGTGGAGGGTCAAGTAGCTGCTTCTGTCAGAATCTGCCGAACGTGTTGGAGCAGGCGGCTGACCCCATCGATCGTATCCCGTCTGTCTATATCGCCTTCCAGATTCGGGAATGCCTCATAGCGGAAAGCCACGCCGAAATCGGTGAACTCCAGCAACGCGGGCAGAAAACCGGGAATCTTCTGGCTTGTCTGTTCCAGCAGAGCACCCAATTCATCCAAGTCATGGGTTCGTGGGAACGCTGATCCTACGCAGCACAACCAGGCTTTCAGTGCTTTCTCGACCGCCTGCTGGACGTGAAACCCGAAGATCTCAGGCGAGAAGACCTCCGAGTCTTCCACGCCACCCAGAGCACGGCAGTCCTTTTCCTCCATACCCAGGAGGTTCCTGGCTTGCTCAAGATCTCTCATAGAGAAGCCTTCCCTCCCTGACGGCGTGGGCGACGACGTGATTGACCGAGCCCTCCCATTTCTCGAACTCATCTCGGCTATAGACCAGGATGTCCTTGGGGATGCGGAATGACCTGAGGGCCTTTCGTATGCGTTGCAGTTCAGACCAGCGATTCCTCACGGGCCCGAACTCCTGGTCTTCGACGACCAGCAAATCAATGTCTGAGTCAGCGGTCTGACTTCCTCGTGCGTAGGAACCGAACAGATAGACGCGGCGCGGCCCAACCTCTTCCACAATGGCTCGCACCATTCCTTCAATCAACTGTTCAGACAGTCGCAGCACATTCATCTCCTGACACCATCGCAAGCACTTCAGTGAATACTATACCTGATCGAGCATGATGCGTCCACACCGACGGTTCGGGTTTCTCCGCGGTGCGCCTTTGCGGTTGGGCTAAAGGGCGGGTGGTCGTGGCGTCGATATCCTCGGATATGGACCGCCATTCACACACGAGGGTGCTTGCCTGATGTCCCAGGTTCAAAGACAATCCATCGTCGCGGGGCTTCGTGAGCTGCCAGCCGGCAGGCCGGCGGCGGATTTCCTGGACTACCTGACCATCGAGGCCGGGCTGTCGGACAATACGATTCTCGCCTATGGGCGGGACCTGCGCGAGTTTCTGGGATACGCCGGTGGTCGCGGCGTGGGCCAGATCGCGGATGTCAACGTCCATCTGGTGCAGATCTACCTGGGGGAGTTGGCCCGACGGGACAAGAGCGAGAACTCCGCCAAACGGGCCCTGGTGGCCATCCGCATGTTCCTGCGGTTCGCCAAACTCCGCGGCTTGATCGAAGACGCAGGCGAGGAGATCCTGGAGTCGCCCAAGACCTGGCAACGACTGCCCATCGTTTGCAACAAGCAGCAGGTGCTCAAGCTGCTGGAGGCGCCGGACCCGAAGGAGCCTTTCTACCTGCGGGACCGGGCCATGCTGGAACTGCTCTATGCCACCGGGGTGCGGGCCAGCGAGCTGGCGGGCCTGAGAACCACCGACCTGAACCTGGACATCGGGTATCTGAGGTGTTTTGGCAAGGGCCACAAGGAGCGGGTGATTCCCAT
Source organism: Phycisphaerae bacterium (assembly GCA_017993835.1). GTDB lineage: Bacteria > Planctomycetota > Phycisphaerae > Sedimentisphaerales > Anaerobacaceae > PLanc-01. Next base: position 43,355 of record JAGOLX010000040.1, on the reverse strand, counting down.
GGGCAAGGTGGCGATTTCAGCGACCCTGGAGTACCTGCGGGACTTGCGTCCCAAGCTCGTGAAACCCAAGACGCAGTCCCACCTCCTGTTGTCGCGAACAGGCGGGCCGCTTTCTCGTATTGAGGTCTGGAGACTTGTGAAGAAGTACGCGATCCGCGCAGGGATGCCGCGGAACGTGACTGTTCACACCCTCCGCCATTGTTTTGCCACGCACCTGCTGAGCGGCGGGGCGGATCTTCGGAGCGTTCAGGAGATGCTGGGCCATGTCGATGTCGGGACCACACAGATCTATACCCACGTGGACCACGAGCGTCTTCGTCGCATCCACAAGCAGTTCCATCCGAGGCCGTAGCGGCAGGCGCGCCCGGTCAAGGCAGCGAGGGAAGGACGTCCCTGGGCCCAAAAACGCAAATCTCAGTACTGAAAACGGGAATCGCCATTGACTTTGACTGTCCGTCGGGGTACCTATAAGAGAGGATGGATTTGGCAGGGAATTCGGCCTTGAGTCCTTGGTTGTGAACCGCCCGTCGCCGGAGGGAGGTCGTCCTTCAAGGCGCGGCTCAGAGTCGGGGGCTCCCCAGAGGGTTATCCGGATGAATGCTCCGCGGCCTCATATTCTTGTGTCGCTGCTCTTCGCAGCCTGCGTAGGGACGGTCTGTGCGCAGGATGCGGTGCCGGCGACCGTGGGAGCGGAAGAGACCCTCCCGGCGAATCCCGTCGACACCCAATTGCGAATCAACAAGACCGCGCTGCTCGATAGCCAGAACCCCAAGGATCGCGTCTACGCCGCGGGCCTGTTGCTGGCCAGTGAAGCCCCTGAGGCGAGAGCGTTCCTCCTGGATGTGCTCTCACGAGCGGATAACGCTCCGGCGCGGGCAGCGGTCTGCGAGGCGTTGAACCCGACGAGGGTCTGGACGCAGCCCGTCAAGGACATCGAGGATTTCATCAAGCCCCTGATCGGTGTGGTTGTGTCCGAGCAGGACTTCGCCACGGTCCGTCTGGCGGCGGAGGCGACGCTCGTTTTCGGGTACAGCCAGGTGGGGCCGGGACTCGAGAACGCGGTAGCGGACCCTTCGCTATCGGTGGCTGCCCGGTGCAATGTCATCTACGCGATCAGGCGGCATCCGGACGTCAAGGCGGTCGGGTCGCTTTTGGGACTGCTGGATAGTCCCGAACCGGCCATCGCCGAGGCTGCCAGGAGTGCCCTGGTCTCCGTCGGCGTTGCGGTCAGTCCGGACCCGGCCGTCCGGCGACAGACGCTCCAGGATCTTCAGCAGCGCGGTGCCGACGTGTTCCTCCGGGAGCGAGTCATCCGCCAGGAAACCCGAATGCGAGAGAACGAAGCGGAGCGCGAGGGATGGCAGAAGAGGTACCTGACGGCCCTGAGCAGCCTGTACGCGGTGCAGGGGGACGAGGCGGCCAAAGTCAAGTTCCTCGTTCCCTACCTGGGCGACCCGGTGGCCCGAGTCCGGGTCTGGGCGCTGGACCGTCTCGAGGAGTTGCGGGTGGGGACGGGGACCGGCAAGGTCAAGTTCTCGGAGATCGAAACCTCGCTGATCCCACTGATATCGGACCTGAACAGGGATGTCCGCCTGAGCACAGCCAAGCGTCTGGCGGTGATGGGGCAGGAACTGAACGTAGCCAAACCCTTGCTGGACCAGTTGAACGTCGAGTTGGACGATCAGGTCCGGCGCGAGCTCATGGTGGCCCTTCGCGAGGTCTGTTACGTCGGTTCCCTGGCGACGACCGGGCGCAACGTTTCGGAGGAGGTCCGAAGCGGGGCCTTGGTGTGGGCGGTGCGGTTCCTGGGAGAACCCGACGCCGAGAGGGCACGCATCGGCGGCGAAACCATCGGCAAGCTGTTGGAGCAGAATGGCCTCAAGGCGGATGACGCCAGCGGATATCTCAAGGCCCTCGCGGAACGATACGCCCAGTTGAATCCCGCCAACGAGACGGCACTGCGGGGGCACCTGCTGGGGGCCATGACCGGGCTGTGTTCGTCGCGCAGTGCATGCCGGGAACAGGCAGCCAAGCACTTCAGCGGGCTGTTCGAGCAGGCTCTCACGGACAAGGCCGACTCGGTGCGACAGATCGCGGCGGATGGGCTGGTCAACGTGAGCGCAGACAAAGCCAGTGCTCTGCGGAGGTTACAAAAGGACCTCGGCAGCGATCCGAGTCTGATCATCCGTGTGAAGCTGATCAACCTGGCGGGTGAAGCCGGGGGAGCTCAAGAGCTTGACTGGCTGGCGGAGAAGCTCGGTGCCGCCGGGGAGGGTGATCCGGCTTGGCAGGCCATTCTCAAGATCTTCCGAAGGTCGAATTCGGCCCTTCTCGCGGAGTGGGTGGGGAAGATCAAGTCTCCGGCTATGGCGGGCAAGACGACGTCCGAGCAGCAAGTGTCGTTCTTCACGCTGGTCGAGCAGAAAGCCCAGAGTGAGAACCGAGCCGATTTGCTCAAGGATGCCCAGGTGAATCTGGCAGACCTGCACCTAGCCTCGGGCAGTCTCAAGCAGGCGTCGGATTACCTCAGGACCCTGCTCGCGGTGGCAGGCCCAGGGGAAAGGCAGCGACTCCAGGGGCGACTGGTGTACGCCTATCTGATGTTGGGCAGCACGGAATCTGCATATGACTTGTTGACCAACTACTTGTCAGGAAAAGACTTAGATCTTGGTCCGGAGAACAGTGTGGTCAACGGTATCGAGGAGTATTTCAACAGCCCGACCACGACGAATCCGTCGGCCGTGCTTGATGCGATGCAGAGAATTCAAGTGGCCGACGCGACGACCTTGCAGGCATGGCGGGCCTTGGTGACGGGGTGGAGCCAGCGGTACGCCAAAGACAAGAAGCCACAGGAAAACGGAAAGACCAACAACTAGTCTCTTGCATTCGGCACGGGACCCCGTTAGAATCGTTGCGACTGAAGGCAGCCCATAGAGCTTTGTGCACAGGGAGGGGGCTGTCGTGTGGGACGTCGAGCAGACGCGACAGTGGGTGATTTTTTCCTCATTTTCCGATTTTTCTGTTTGCACTCCCCCTGTGCTTACCTTATATTCATCGATTTATAGCCAGTAGGTACGCAGATTTTCAGAAACCTTGCCGCAGGTGTGGGGTGAATCGCCGGAGCAGGTGGTGTACTCTCTCTTTGCGGACAAGGATTTGTTGTCTCTGCGAATCGCTGACTTCGGCGTGGATCGTGGGCACGTACAGTGATCGCTGCTGTAGCTCAGTCGGTAGAGCGCGTCCTTGGTAAGGACGAGGTCCTGGGTTCAAATCCCAGCAGCAGCTGCAAGCAAGCAGGCCCGGCGTGACTGCTGCGGCTCTGAGTTCGGTATGGTGGTTTTTTCGCAGGATCGGATTAAGGACAGGCACAAGCTGCTCAACTGCACATTTGGAGGTTTAACGAAAGATGGCCAAGGCAGTATTTGAACGGACCAAACCGCACGTGAATGTGGGCACGATCGGGCACGTGGACCACGGCAAGACGACTTTGACGGCAGCGATGACCAAAGTGATGGATCTCAACGGCCTGTCGAAGTTCAAATCCTACGACGACATTGCCAAGGCATCGGAATCGCAGGGCCGGCGCGACCCGACGAAGATTCTGACGATTGCCACGGCGCACGTGGAGTACTCGACGGCGAATCGACACTATGCTCATATCGACTGTCCGGGCCACGCCGACTACGTGAAGAACATGATCACCGGCGCCGCCCAGATGGACGGCGCGATCCTCGTGGTCAGTGCTTACGACGGTCCGATGCCCCAGACTCGTGAGCACATCCTCCTGGCTCGGCAGGTGAACGTGCCGAAGGTCGTGGTCTTCCTGAACAAGGTGGATCTCGTGGATGACCCGGAACTGCTGGACCTGGTCGAGCTGGAGATCCGTGAACTGCTGAACAAGTACAAGTTCGACGGCGACAACACGCCGGTGATCCGCGGCAGTGCTGTAGCCGCGATGAACGCTACCGCGGCCACCGACGCCGCCTGCGCCCCGATCGTCGAGCTGCTCAAAGCAATGGACGACTACATCCCGGTTCCGAAGCGCGAGGTGGACCTGCCGTTCATCATGCCGGTCGAAGACGTGTTCAGCATCAAGGGACGCGGGACCGTTGGTACGGGCAGGATCGAACGAGGCAAGGTTCATGTCGGCGACGAAGTCGCGATCATCGGTTTGTCGAAAGACATCCGCAAGAGCGTCGTGACGGGCGTCGAGATGTTCAACAAGACGCTGGACGAAGGCCAGGCCGGTGACAACGTCGGACTGCTCCTTCGGGGTGTCGAGAAGAAGGATCTCGAGCGCGGCCAGGTGATTGCGGCCCCGGGCAGCATCACGCCGCACACGAAGTTCCACGCCCAGGTGTACGTGCTGACGAAGGAAGAAGGTGGCCGGCACACGCCGTTCTTCCCGAAGTACAAGCCGCAGTTCTATTTCCGCACGACCGATGTCACCGGTGCCGTCCTGTCGCTCATGAGCGAGGATGGCAAGCCCGCCGAAATGTGCATGCCCGGCGACAACATCAAGGTCGAGGTGGAGATCATTTCGCCCATCGCCATGGACGAAGGTCTGCGGTTCGCCATCCGCGAGGGTGGGCGTACGGTGGGTGCCGGCGTCGTGACGAAGGTGATTGAGTAAGCCCGTCGAGGATTCTGTCGGGAAGGTCGGGTCGTGACGCCCAGGGGGCGGTCGGCAGGGCAAAGGCCGCGGCTCCCGTGGGGGTGGAAACGCCTGACCCCTCGGGTGGACTGGCTGGTTGGAAGGCATTATGGCTAAGAAGAGCAAGAGAGAGTACGTTTGGCTGGAATGCACGGAGTGCAACCAGAGAAACTACAGGACGGAAGTCAGCGTCGCGGAAGGTGCGCCAAAGCTGGAACTGAAGAAGTACTGCAGTACCGAGCGCAAGCACACGCTGCACAAACTGCGGCGCAAATAGGATGGTGAACTGGAGCCTCCCGGCGGAAGCTCCGGCAATACGCCAGTAGCTCAACTTGGTAGAGCATTGGTCTCCAAAACCAAAGGTTGGGGGTTCGATTCCCTCCTGGCGTGATCGCGGCGATCGCGTTGTACCGACGCCGGGCTGAGCTGTGACGGTTGATTGGGATCTGGGCTATGCTGACAAAGATATACAAACCCGGGCAAGGCAAGTACACCAGGCTGTGCACGGGTTTCTCGGTGGCCGCGATCGTGGGCTTCGGATGCTATAAGCTGTACCAGACGCTGGAAGCGGTCGATGTGACTCTGTGGTTCACGGCGATCTTCCCGGTGGTGATCTTCGGCGCCCTGAGCGCGGTCACCTACTGGCTGCTGAACAAGCCGGCGGTTGCGGACTTCATGATCGCGGCGGAAGGGGAGCTCAAGAAGGTGAACTGGTCGAGCAGGAAAGAGGTAGCCGTCTCGACGTTGATCGTGATCGTTGTGGTGTTCGTGATGGCCGCCATTCTGGGTGTGACGGATGTCGTGTTCTCGATGATCTTCCGCCAACTGACGAGTTGACGACGTGACCGACCGGGCGGCGGCAGCGTGTCGCGGCCGGTGCGGTGGAAGGGCCCGTATGGGAGGTTGGTCGGTGCCTACGTGGGTACGGCGGGCTATAGCGGGTCGGTGCTTCAAGAAATGATGAAGACAAAACGATGCATTGGTACGTACTGAGAGTTGCGGCAAACAAAGAGATGCAGGTCAAGGAGGCCCTGGACCGCAAGGTCGAGCAGGAATCCCTGGCCGACATCATCGGCCGGATCGAGGTGCCCACGGAGCAGATCAAACGCATCCGCAGCGGCAAGCAGACCGTGCACAAACGCAAACTGTACCCCGGATACGTCTTCATGGAGATGGAGACGACGGAGGACGGTCGCGTACCGGAGCGCGCCTGGTTCATGATCAAAGGCACCGGTGGCGTCGGCGATTTCATCGGCACGGAGGGGATGCCCACGCCCATGCGCGACACGGATGTGGCGAAGATGCTTCTCGATGCCGAGAAGCCCGAGGAGGCCCCGAGCATCAAGGTCGAGTTCCAGAAGGGCGACCACATCAAGATTCGGGAGGGGGCGTTCGAGAACTTCGAGGGGGTTGTGGATTCGATTGACTCGGAGCGGGGCATCGTCAAGGTGATCGTAACGATCTTCGGACGCAGCACCCCGCTGGATATCGAGTATTGGCAGATCGAGAAAGTGTGATGCAGGGAAGCCGGCGCCCGTTCACGGGTCGTCAGAAGACAATAGCTGTGCGATAAGGGTATACGCAAGATGGCAAAGGAAATCAAGACTCAGATCAAGTTGCAGGCACCGGGCGGACAGGCGACGCCGGCCCCACCGATCGGACCGGCGCTCGGGCAGCATGGCGTCAACATCGGGCAGTTCGTATCCCAGTTCAACGAACGGACTCGGGAGTTCAACGGCACGATCGTTCCCGTGGTCATCACGGTGTATTCCGACCGGAGTTTCACGTTCGAGGTGAAGAGCCCGCCGGCGGCGGTGCTGCTCAAGCAGGCGGCCGAAGTGGCCAAGGGCAGCGGCGTCCCGAACAAGGAGAAAGTGGGCAAGGTGACCGGCGAACAGGTCCGCCAGATCGCAGAGACCAAGTTCAAGGACCTCAACGCGTACGACCTGGCGGCCGCCGAGAAGATCATTCGCGGCACCGCTCGCAGCATGGGAATCGATGTTGTGGACTGAGGGCCGCAGGCCGTCGTCCATGTAGTGGGGACAGAGAGATAATACTTATGCATACCCAGAGCAAGAGATACAGGAAAGAGGCTGAACAGGTTCCGGAAAGGCCGGTGAGCCTGGATCAGGCCGTTGACAAGATCAAGTCGTTCAAGTCCACCAAGTTCGACCAGACGGTCGAGTGTGTGCTGGTGCTCGGGATCGACCCGAAGCAGACGGACCAGTTGGTGCGAGGGTCGCTGTCGCTGCCCCACGGCGTGGGCAAGCAGAAGAAGGTGATCGCCTTCTGCGACGACTCGCTGGTGGAGGCGGCCAGGAAGGCCGGCGCCATCGAGGCCGGCTCGGACGAGTTGATCAAGAAGGTGACGGACGGTTGGATGGACTTCGACGTGGCGATTGCCTCGCCGAAGGTGATGGGCAAGGTCGGCAAGCTCGGCCGGGTCCTGGGTCCGCAGGGCAAGATGCCCTCGCCGAAGAATGGCACGGTCACGGACGACGTTGCCACGGCGGTTGCGGAGTTCACGGCCGGCAAGATCGAGTTCCGCAACGACGCGGGCGGCAATATTCACGCCGTCGTGGGCAAGCAGAGCTTCGAGAAGAAGAAGCTGATCGAGAACATCGAGGCGTTCGTCAACCACATCAAGCGTGCCAAGCCCGCCGGAGCGAAAGGCACGTATATCAAGAAGGCCTGTCTGTCGGCGACGATGAGCCCAGGGGTCGAAGTGACGATTTGATCGGCGCGGCTCCATTCCGGCCGGGCTGAAGCCGGCGACGTGCAGTGGGCAGGCTGTGACGAACTGATGGCAAACCCTGTTCCAAGGGAGATCATATGAGCAAGTACGTGAAACAACTGGTGCAGTCCCAATTCGACAAGAGGATCGCGGGCGGCGACGTTCGCGACTTCATGGTTGTGAGCACCAAGGGGGTCGGGGGCGTTGACAACAACGTGATGCGGGGAGCGCTCAGGGAAAAAGGCATCCGGGTCCTCGTCGTGAAGAACTCGCTGTTCACGCGGGCATTGCGCGATGGGAAGATAGATTCCGCGGCGCAACTGTTCAGCGGGCCGTGCGCCGTCGTGTACGGCGGCGACAGCATCGTGGACGTCGCCAAGGAGGTGCTGGTCTGGGCTAAGAAGGTTCCGGCCCTGCAGGTCAAGGGCGCCTTCGTGGACGGGGCGCTGTTCGACAGCAAGGCGGCCGATGTGCTTGCCAGGATGCCGACGCGTGTCGAGCTGCAGGCCAAGGTGGTGTCGTGCGCTCTGTCGCCCGGGGCTCGCGTGGCCGGGGCGTTGCGAGGACCGGCGAGCGTCATCGCGGGTTGTGTCAAAACGATCATCGAGAAGGCTGAAAAGCAGGCGGCCTGAGCGAACGAGGCCGTTCATTCGACAAATCATCAGTACCTGTAACTGCATCGGCGGCTGTCCCGCAAGGGTCAAACGAGACGATGGAGTCTCGGCTACCGCCGGGCAATATTGATTATCGGAGTGTACCATTATGGCAGACGAACAAGCCAAATCGTGGAGCGACCAGACCAAGCAACTGGGTGACGGCATCGTGAAGCTAACCCTGATGCAGGCGAAGGAATTGGCGGATTACCTCAAGGAAGTGTACGGCATCGAGCCGGCAGCCGGCGGCGCCGTGATGGTGGCGGGTCCGGCGGCAGGCGGCGCAGCTCCGGCTGCGGCTGAGGAAGAGAAGAGCAGCTTTAACGTGATTCTGACCGGTTTCGGCGCCAACAAGATCCAGGTCATCAAGGTCGTCCGCGAACTGACCAGCCTGGGCCTCAAGGAAGCCAAGGAGCTGGTCGACGGCGTACCGAAGCCGCTCAAGGAGAACGTGAGCAAGGAAGACGCCGAGGCGGCCAAGAAGAAGCTCGAAGAAGCCGGCGCCACCGTGGAGATCAAGTGATCCCGGGTGATGCCTGTGAGGTGAATATGGGGTACGTGCCCCTACGCAGTTGTGTCGGCGCGAGATTGACTGCCAGTACCATAGGAGCAGCAGATGGTTGTCCGGACTTTTCGTAATTTCGGAAAAATGCAGGATGCGGTGGAGATCCCTGATCTCGTAGCGGTCCAGCGGGTCAGCTACGCCCGTTTCCTGCAGATGGACGTTCCGCCCGCGAAGAGGACCGATACGGGTCTCGAAGCCCTGTTCCGGGAGATCTTCCCCATCGAGAGTTACGACAAGAAGATGTCCCTGGAGTATGTCTGTTACGAGCTGGAGAAGCCGCATTACACGCCTCTCGAGTGCCGGCAATTGCGTTTGACGTATGCATATCCCCTGAAAATCCATTGCCGCCTGCGCTCGGAGAGCGGTGCGGACCTGGCGGAACAGGCGATCTACCTGGGCGAGATGCCCGTGATGATCGGCGGCGGCGAGTTCATCGTCAACGGCGCCGTCCGCGTCATCGTCAGCCAGTTGCACCGCAGTCCCGGCGTGGACTTCCTGATCGAGAGCAAGGAAGGCGACCGCGTGCTGCACGGCGGCCGGATCATTCCCGAGCGGGGAAGCTGGATCGAGATCGGCGTAACCCAGAAGGACATTCTGGTAGTCAAGATCGACCAGTCCAGCAAGATTCCCGCGACGGTGTTCCTGCGAGCGGTCAATCCCGAATACAGCACGACCGAGTCGATCCTGAAGCTGTTCTACCCGACCAAGACGGTGGCGACGAACAAGCTCACCTCGACCATGTGGGCGGTCAGTCCGATTGTGGACACCACCACGGGCGAGATCCTCGTCGACGCAGCCTGTCAGATCGGGGAGAAACTCGCGGTCATCCAGCAGAGCGACATCAAGAAGGTCGAGGTCATCGAGGACGTTCGTGATACGATCATCATGAACACCCTGGCGCAGGATGATTGCCCGGGCCACGACCAGGCCCTGCTGAAGTTCTACATGCGTCTGCGTCCCGGGAACCCGCCGAATCAGGAGAAGGCGGTGGCGTTTTTCCACGAGAAGTTCTTCGACTCGAACCGGTATCGTCTCGGGAAGGTCGGGCGGTTCCGGCTGAACCGCAAGTTCGGCCAGTCCGTCGACGAGAACGAGATGACGCTGCGCCCTGAGGACTTCCTGAACACGATGAAGTACATGCTGGCCCTGCGGAACAACGAGGGCGAGGTGGACGACATCGACCACCTGGGCAACCGTCGTCTTCGGACGATCGACGAACTGGCGGCCGACGAGATCCGCAAGGGTCTGCTCAAGCTGCGCCGGACCGCCCAGGAGCGAATGAGCATCAAACGCGACTCTGAGGAACCGCCTCGCGTGGCGGACCTGATCAACTCCAAGAGCGTCGCGAGCAGCATCAATTTCTTCTTTGGTCGCGGCGAGCTGAGCCAGGTGGTGGACCAGACCAACGCCCTGAGCCAGCTCACGCACGAGCGGCGTCTCTCGGCGCTCGGTCCCGGCGGTCTGAACCGCAGGCGCGCGGGCTTTGAAGTCCGCGACGTGCACATCAGCCACTACGGGCGGATCTGTCCCATCGAGACGCCGGAAGGGACCAACATCGGCCTGATCTCCTCGCTGGCGATTTTCACGACCATCGACGAGTATGGCTTCCTGCTGAGCCCTTACCGCGTGGTCAAGAACGCCAAGCTCACGGGCGACGTCGCCTATCTTCGCGCGGACGAGGAGATGAAGACCATCTTCGCGCCCCCGAGCGTCGTCGATCCGCAGACGCACAAGATCCGCGAGCCGCTGGTTCTGGCCAGAAAGGCCGGGGAGCTGACGCAGACGAACCGGGAGGAAGTCGAGTACATTGACATTTCGCCCCGCCAGATCGTCGGCATCTCCGCGGCGCTGATCCCGTTCCTCGAACACGACGACGCGAACCGCGCCCTGATGGGGTCCAACATGCAGCGCCAGGCGGTGCCCCTGCTCAAGACGGAGCCGCCCCTGGTGGGCACAGGCATGGAGGACGTCGTCGGACGCAACTCGAGCATGGTGGTGAAGGCCGAGCACGCGGGCGTGGTCACGGAAGTGGACGCCACGCATATCGTGATCAACCACACGGACGAGTACCCGTTGGACAAGTTCATGGGACTCAACGAGCGGACTTGTCTGAACCAGAAGCCCATCGTCAAGCTCGGGCAGAAGGTCTCGGCCGGACAGGTGATCGCCGACGGCGGCGGCACCTCCAATGGCGTCCTGGCGCTCGGCAAGAACGTGCTGGCGGGGTTCGTTTCCTTCGACGGGTTCAACTTCGAGGACGCGATCATCGTCAGCGAGAGGCTGGTCAAGAACGACAGCTTCACGAGCATTCACATCGACGAGTTCACGGCGGAAGTCCGCGAGACCCGTCTCGGCAAGGAGGAATTCACGCGGGACATCCCCAACGTCAGCGAAAAGGCGTTGCGGAATCTGGACGATCGCGGCGTCGTTCGCGAAGGCACGCGGGTCTGTCCGGGCGATATCCTGGTCGGCAAGGTCGTGCCGAAGAGCAAGGTCGAGCTGACTCCGGAAGAGAAGCTGCTGCACGCAATCTTCGGTCGGGCGGGCGAGGACGTCAAGAACGATTCTCTCGAGCTGCCCAGCGGCTACGAGGGCGTCGTGGTCAAGACGGAAGTCTTCACACGCCGGGGCGCCGGCGCCGAGGACCAGAAGAAGGTGCTGGCCGAGGAGACCAAACAGTACGAGGCCCAGGCTCGGGCCAAGGAGTGCTCCGTCTTCCGCCAAATGGTCGCGGCGATCCAGGAGAAGTTCGAGGTCAACATCGTCGACCCGAACACCAAGCAGAAGGTGGGCGCCAGCGAAGACGAGGATGTGATCTACGAGCAGATCGAGAACTTCGACATCAAGTGGGTCAAACCCGCGTCGATTCGCGACGACGTCCAGAAGGTCGTGACCAAGTTCTGGCTCAAGATCACCGAGGCCGAGGAAGAGAAGAAACGTCTGATCGAGCGCGCCAAACACGGGGACGAGCTGCCTAGCGGCGTGCTCCAGATGGCCAAGGTGTACGTGGCGATCAAGCGGACCCTCTCGATCGGCGACAAGATGGCGGGCCGGCACGGAAACAAGGGCGTCATCGCCAAGATCATGCCCGAAGAGGACATGCCGTTCCTGGAGGACGGCACGCCGCTCGACATCCTGCTCAATCCGCTGGGCGTGCCCAGCCGTATGAACGTCGGCCAGATCCTCGAAACCCACCTTGGGTGGGTGGCCAAGGTGCTGGGCTTCGTCGCGGCGACGCCCGTTTTCGACGGTGCGACCGAAGAGGACATTCAACAGCTCACCGCCGAGGGCAATGATGTGATGAAACGCCGGAAGGCGGAGCTGAACGAGCGGGGCGAGGCCCCGCCGGCGGACGAGCTGTTCTGCCATGTCCCCAAGACGCTCAAGACGCAGCTCTACGACGGTCGGACGGGCGAGCCCTTCGATCAGAGAGCTACGATCGGCTATATCTACATGATGAAACTTCATCACCTTGTGGACGACAAGATCCACGCGCGGGCGACCGGACCGTACAGTCTGATTACCCAGCAGCCCCTGGGGGGCAAGGCCCGCACGGGCGGGCAGCGTTTCGGCGAGATGGAAGTGTGGGCGCTCGAGGGCTACGGTGCGGCGTACACGCTTCAGGAGATGCTCACGGTCAAGAGCGACGATGTGGAAGGACGCACGAAGATCTACGAGTCCATGGTCAAGGGCCAGAATACGCTGGAGGCCGGCACGCCGCTGTCCTTCGACGTGTTGTGCAACGAAATCCGCGGGCTGGGCCTGAACATCCAGCTCGAGAAGAAGCGCCTGGGGCGCACGGCTCTGTAGATGATGGTCAGAGGTTTCGGTTACAGAAGGGGCTTTAGATGTTAGGCAATATCTACGATCGAATTAATGACTACGGTTCGGTCAAGATCTCACTGGCCAGTCCGAACGACATTCGGAGCTGGTCCTTTGGGGAAGTGCGCAAGCCCGAGACGATCAACTACCGCACGTACCGCCCGGAGAAGGACGGCCTGTTTTGCGAGCGGATCTTCGGACCGGAGCGCGACTGGGAATGCGCTTGCGGGAAGTACAAAGGCACGAAGTTCAAGGGGATCATCTGCGACCGTTGCGGCGTGAAGGTGACTCACAGTCGCGTGCGTCGCAAGCGGATGGGGCACATCAACCTGGCGGCCCCGGTGATGCACATCTGGTTCTTCAAGTCGATTCCCAACCGTCTGGGCACGATCCTCGGGATGAAGAGTTCGGACCTGGAGAAGATCATCTACTTCCAGGACTACGTGGTGACGGACGCCGGCGCCACCGGGCTCAAGGCGGGCCAGCTCCTCAGCGAAGAGGAATACCGTGACGGTCTGAACAAGCACGGCAATTCCTTCAAGGCGTCCATGGGCGCCGAGGCGATCAAGTCGCTGCTGGAGGGTCTGGACCTCGATGTGCTGGGCGGCCAGCTCAGGAAGGGAATCGCCAAGACCAACAGCAAGCAGAAGATCCGGGATCTGACCAAGCGTCTGAAGGTCATCAACGAGATCAAGAACAGCAGCAACAAGGCGGAGTGGATGGTGCTGGAGGCGGTGCCGGTGATTCCGCCGGACCTGCGCCCCCTCGTGTTGCTGGAGAGAGACAACTTCGCGACGAGCGATTTGAACGATCTGTACCGCCGGATCATCAACCGCAACAACCGTCTCAAGAAGCTCATCGACCTCAATGCGCCGGAAGTCATCATTCGCAACGAAAAGCGAATGCTCCAGCAGGCGGTCGATTCGCTGCTCGACAATGGTCGCTGCCGCAGGCCCGTGCTGGGCAGCAACAACCGGCCGCTCAAGTCCCTCACCGACATGATCAAGGGCAAGCAGGGCCGGTTCCGCGAAAACCTGCTGGGCAAGCGAGTCGATTACTCCGCCCGGTCGGTGATCGTCGTCGGCCCGAACCTGAAGCTCTACCAGTGCGGCCTGCCCAAGAAGATCGCGCTGGAGCTGTATCAGCCGTTCATCATCCGCAATCTCAAGCAGCACGGGTACGCCGACACGATCAAGAGCGCCAAACGCATGATCGAGCGGCGCGACGAGCAGGTCTGGGACATCCTCGAAGAGGTCATTCATCAGCATCCCGTCCTGCTGAACCGTGCCCCGACGCTGCACCGAATGGGCATCCAGGCGTTCGAGCCCGTGCTGGTCGAGGGCAACGCCATCATGCTGCACCCGCTGGCCTGCAAGGGGTTCAACGCGGACTTCGACGGCGACCAGATGGCGGTTCACCTTCCCCTGAGCATCGAGGCCCAGGCGGAAACGCACGTGCTCATGATGACGACGAGCAACATCTTCTCGCCGGCGAACGGCGCCCCGATGGTCGGCCCGTCCCAGGACATGGTGATGGGCAACTACTACCTGACCGTCGCGCTGGAAGAGCTGCGACCGACGGGCAGCCCAGTCAAGGCGGAAAAGCGAACGCTGCCTCTGTTCCGCGACGCGTTCGAGGCCATGATGGCCCATGACATGGGCAAGATCACACTGCACGACAAGATCCGTGTCCGAATTCCGCAGCCGATCATCAAAGACCGGTCGGGCGAGAAGCGGTACGAAGGCAAGGACGCTGAGGTGCCGCACGTGATCGAGACGACCGTCGGTCGGTGCATCTTCAACGACATCCTTCCGAAGGGCATGCCGTTCTACAACCTGACCATGTCGCAGAAGAAGCTCAGTGCTGTGATCAGCGACTGCTTCACCTACGCGGGCAGTGCCGAGACGGTGAACCTGTTGGACCTCATTAAGCAGCAGGGCTTCCGAAACGCGACGCTGGCCGGTCTGAGCTTCGGCCTGACCGATATGAAGATCCCGGCCAAGAAGCCGGATATCATCGTCGAGACGGAGAAACGAGTCGCCAAGATCCTCAAGAACTACGAGGACGGCGTTCTGACGGAGCGCGAGCGGTACAACCAGGTGATCGACGCCTGGACCAATGCCCGCGTCGCGGTCACGAACGAGATGATCCGCGGCCTGAAGGAGGATACGAAGGAAGACGGCAGTCCGTATCTGAACCCGATCTACCTGATGACGGATTCCGGGGCCCGCGGCAGCATCGACCAGATCCAGCAGCTCGCCGGCATGCGAGCCCTGATGGCCAAGCCCAGCGGCGAGATCATCGAGACGCCGATCAAATCGAACTTCCGCGAGGGTCTGACGGTGCTGGAGTACTTCAGCTCGACCCACGGGGCCCGCAAGGGTCTGGCCGATACGGCCCTCAAGACCGCCAACTCGGGCTACCTGACGCGGAAGCTCATCGACGTGGCGCAGAATGTGATCGTGATCGAGCGGGATTGCGGGACGCTGCAGGGGATCACGAAGACCAGCATCAGCCGGGGCGATCAGGTTGATATCCCGCTGTCTCAGTTGATTATTGGCCGCACCGCCCGCGACAACATCCGCAACCCGATCACGGACGAGATGATCGTTCACGAGAACGAGGTCATTACGCACGAGATCGCCAGGAAGATCGAGACGCTGGGCCTGGATGCGATCCGAGTCCGCAGCCCGCTGACCTGCGACAGTCCGGTCGGCGTCTGCGCCAAATGTCACGGATGGGACATGAGCACGGGACGCGTCGTGGAAGAAGGGGCAGCGATTGGAATCGTGGCAGCCCAGTCGATCGGCGAGCCCGGCACGCAGTTGACCCTCCGTACGTTCCACACGGGCGGCGTCGCTTCCCGCGCGATTCTCGAACGGGAGCAGGAAGCCACGCACTCCGGAAAGGTGCAATACCGCGATGTGAACGCCGTGCCGCTGAAACGCGAGGACGGCACGACCGTCGTCGTCGCCCTGAAACGCAACGGCGAAATCGCCCTGCTCGACCAGAAGGACCGCGAACTGGACAAGTTCAAGGTACCTTACGGCGGCGTTATCCTCGTCTCGGACGGCCAGGCCGTCAAGGCCGGCGTCATCCTGTTCCAGTGGGACCCGCACCGTACGCCGATCTTGGCGGAGGTGGCCGGCGCGATTCGCTTCGTCGATATCATCGAGGGCGAGACGGTCCAGACCGAGGAGCTTCGTACGAAGGCCACCAAGGGCAAAGCCAAGGACGCGGATGCCAAGATCGTGGAGCGGCCGGTCGTGATCGAGCACAAGGGCGACAAGCACCCGCAGATCATCATCGAGGACGCCAGCGGCAAGATTCTGGATGTTCACTATCTGCCGGCCGGCGCCCGAATCGAGGTGGTCGAAGGCCAGGCGGTCCAGGCAGGCCAGTTGCTCGCTCATCAGCCCCGCGCCACCGGTGGAACGCAGGATATCACCGGCGGTCTGCCCCGCGTCACCGAGGTCTTCGAGGCCCGCAAGCCGAAGGACCCGGCGGCGATGGCCGAGATCAGCGGGCGCATCGAGCTGCGAAGCGACAAGCGAAAGGGCAAGATGACGATTACCATCCGCAGCGAAAGCGGCATGGAGAAGGAGCACCACGTTCCGCGCGACCGTCACTTGAACGTGCACACGGGCGACAACGTCGAGGCGGGCGACGCGCTGACCGACGGCCCGCTCGTGCCCCACGACATCCTGCGCATCAAGGGCGAGGAGGCGCTCCAGCGGTATCTGATCGGAGAGATCCAGAACGTGTACCGCTCCCAGAACGTGAACATCAACGACAAGCACGTCGAGATCATCATTTCGCAGATGATGCGAAAGGTGGAGATCGACTCCGTCGGCGACAGCACGTTCCTGCCGGGCGAGGTCGTGGACAAGTTCGTCTTCCGCAAGGAGAACGAGCGACTGACGAACAGCATCAAGATCGCCAGCGTGGGCGACTCGAAAGAGGTCCAGGAAGGCCAGATCCTCGACAAGAAAGAGCTGGCCAAGTTCAACGAGAAGATCGAGGCGCTGGGCGGGACGCCCGCCAAGGGCAAGAAGCCCAAGCCCGCGACGGCCAAGACGCTGCTGTTGGGCATTACGAAGGCGTCGCTGTGGTCGGACAGTTTCATTGCGGCCGCCAGCTTCCAGGAAACAACAAAGGTATTGACGGAAGCTGCGCTCGCTGGTAAAGTGGACGAATTGCACGGTTTGAAAGAGAATGTGATTCTTGGCCACTTGATTCCCGCTGGGACGGCGTTCAAGCCGCACTTGGAGATGAGAGTCAAGCATCTTGTCGAGGCGCCGCTGCCTAAGGAGTTGGCGGGCGTTCGGGAAGAGAAAGAGGCCGAGGCCAAAGCTGAGTCCAGGATCAAGGAAGTGCTGGGTATCGAATAACCCTTTGTGGATGAGAATTGAGTAGACTATGCCGACGATCAATCAACTGGTCAGAAAGCCGAGAATAGCGTCAAAAAAGAAGAAGCGCGTGTCGGACATCAGCGGATGCCCGCAGAAGCGCGGCGTGTGCCTGATCGTTCGAACGCAGACGCCGAAGAAGCCGAATTCCGCTCTGCGAAAGGTCGCACGCGTGCGTCTGACCGGCGGCAAGGAAGTGACCGCGTACATCCCGGGCGTCGACCACAACCTGCAGGAGCACAGCACGGTGTTGATCCGCGGCGGTCGCGTGAGAGACCTTCCCGGCGTGCGATACCATATCGTCCGCGGCGTCCTGGACTGTGCGGGCGTGGCGAATCGACGAAGAGGGCGCAGCAAGTACGGCGCCAAGAGAGCCAAATAGACGGATCCCAGTGCGGAGAAACGTAACCCCAGACGGTAGAAAGTGTTATGGCAAAGAAATTCACCGCTTCCAGTGACGTATTGAAACCGGACTCCAAGTACAACAGCAAGCTGGTCTCCAAGTTCATCAACTGCATGATGTGGGGCGGCAAGAAGAGTGCGGCGCAGGATGTGTTCTACGGTGCGATGGCGATCGTGACGGGCAAGATCAAGGAAGTCCCTCCGCTGGAGATCTTCGAGACGGCGATCAACAACGTCAAACCCACCCTGGAAGTTCGCAGCAAGCGAGTCGGCGGCGCCAGCTATCAGGTGCCGATGCAGGTCAGCCCAAGGCGTCAGCAGTCGCTGGCGTTCCGCTGGATTCTCCTGTCGGCGCGGGGCAAGAAGGGCAAGCCGATGGCCGAGCGGCTGGCGGCCGAGCTGAGCGACGCGTACAACCGGACGGGTGGTGCCATGACGATGCGCGAGAACGTTCACCGCATGGCCGAGGCCAACAAGGCGTTCGCCCACTTCGCATGGTAGTAATCGAGAAACGTGCTGCCACGGGGTCTCTCGGGTTCCCGTGGCAGTTTTTTTATGGGTAGACAGCCGAGTGTTCCAGCAGGGGTTGGGGGGCGGGAACTGTTGAGTGATGGGTAGTTTGGAGAAGATACGCAATATTGGCATCATGGCTCACATCGATGCCGGCAAGACCACGGTCAGTGAGCGGATCCTCTTCTACACCGGCAAGACGTACAAAATGGGAGAGGTCCATGACGGCACCGCGGTCATGGATTACCTCGAGGAAGAGCAACGGAGGGGCATCACGATCACGTCGGCGGCCACGAAGTGCCCGTGGCAGGGCTTCCAGGTCAACCTGATCGATACGCCGGGACACATCGACTTCACCGCCGAGGTCGAGCGCTCGTTGCGGGTCCTGGACGGGGCCGTCGCGGTCTTTGACAGCAGCGAAGGAGTCCAGGCGCAGAGCGAGACCGTGTGGCGCCAAGGGCAGAAGTATCAACTCCCGTGCCTGTGCTTCATCAATAAGATGGACAAGACCGGCGCCGACTTCGAGATGAGCGTCCAGAGTATCCGCGACAAGCTGTCCGCAAATCCCATTGTGCTGGAGATCCCCATGGGGGCGGAGGACTCGTTCGCCGGGATCATCGATCTGATCGCGATGAAGGCGGTCTTCTACGAGGCGGCCGAAATGGGCGCAGCGTTCACCGAGACGGAGATTCCGCCCGAGCACGCGGAGGCGGCGCGGAAGTGGCGGGCACGCATGGTCGAAACGGCTGCCGAGCACGATGAAGAACTGATGGCGGCCTTCATCAATGATGAGCCCGCCGGCGAGGAGGCTATCAGGAGGGCCGTCCGCAAGGGGACGGTCTCGAACAAGCTGCATCCGGTGTTTGTGGGCTCGGCGCTGAAGTACATCGGCGTCCAGAGGCTGCTCGACGGCGTGATCGCGTACCTGCCGTCGCCGCTGGACAAGCCGGCCATCAAGGGGCACAAGCCGGACGATGAGACCAAGGAGATCCCCATCAAGTGTGATCCCGAGGGCAGTCTGGTCGCCCTGGCGTTCAAGATCACCGGCGACACACACGGGGACCTTTATTTCCTGCGGATCTACCAGGGTATGCTCAAGTCGGGTAGTCGGGTGCTGAACCCCAGCCGGAACAAGAAGGAGAACATCACCCGTCTGTTCGAGATGCATGCCAACGAGCGTAAGCTCATCGAGTCGGCCCGGGCAGGCGACATTGTCGCGGCGGTCGGCCTCCGAGAGACCCTGACGGGCGACACGCTGTGCGACACGAAGAAGCCGGTGCTGCTGCCCAGCATCACGTTTCCCCAGACGGTCATCACGATGTCGATCGAGCCGCGGTCGGCCGCGGAACGGGCGAAACTGGCCGATGCCCTGGAATCGCTTCGACGGGAAGACCCGACGTTTGCATACAAGATCGACCCGGACACCGGCCAGACGGTCATCAGCGGCATGGGTGAACTGCACCTGGAGATCCTTCAGCACAAGCTGGTGAAGGAGAGAAGGGTGGATGTCCGCGTGGGCAAGCCGCGGGTGGCGTACAAGGAGACGATCACCCGCGTGGCTCGGGCGGAAGGCAAGTTTGTCCACCAGTCCGGCGGCAGGGGCCAGTACGGCCACGTGGTTCTCGAAGTGGAGCCGCTGATGACGGAAGACGGGCACTGGCAGTCCCGGATCGGCTTCGCGGCGAATGTATCGTCCGATAAGATCCCTCACGAGTACATTGCGTCTGTCGAGCGCGGTGTGCGAGAGTCCTCTGGAAACGGGGTGCTGGCGGGATACACAGTGATCGGCGTCAAGGCCACCGTTGTGGATGGCTCCTACCATTCCGTGGATTCGTCCGAGCTGGCGTTCGAGCAGGCGGCTGCGTTTGCCTTCGAGAAAGCCCTCAAGGAGGCCGGACCGGCACTTCTGGAGCCGGTGATGCGGGTCCAGGCGGTTGTTCCCGACTCGCACTTGGGCGCCGTGCAGGCGGATCTGCTCTCCAAGCGGGGCGTGATCACCGACTGCCGGGTCCACGGCAGCGTGCGGGTGGTCGATGCGAAGGTCCCTCTGGTCGAGCTTTTCGGCTATTCAAGCGATATTCGCAGCCTGACCGGTGGGCGAGGGAGCTTCACTATGGAGCCATTGACCTATGAAAGGGTCCCGGACCAGGTGGCCCAAGCGATCCTCTTCTGACGGAGGGAGAAAAAACGAAAGAATTTTCGGATTTTTCTCCTTCCCGCTGTTGACAGGTGAGTGCTGGGATGGTATCTATGGTTTTTTTCAGCTGTAGCGAGCATCGTTATGGATGACGGTGCGATATACGTAGTTACGCTGTGGCATATCTGTAGACTGCCATCAAGGATGGCGCAACGGGTGTTCTAGGGTATCGAGGGGCTGGTGAAGCAGAAGATGGCTTCTGCCGGGGTCCGACAGGGATCCAAGCCCCGGTTTCTAAGGAAGGCCAGGTGGCCGCCGGTGCCCGATGTGGACTGTGATAAGGCGCCGGATGGGCCCAAGAGCCCTTCCTGCCATTGACCAAAGAGTGCGATGAGTGTCGGCGTGGAGAGTATCTCTGCATCGTCAGAGTGCATCGTCCTGTGGTTGGAGTAGATGGTGTTGTCGTAGAATGAGCCCACCCCGGGCGGGAACGTTCCGGCGGGGGGGCCGACCCAGTGGTGGTCCCGAGGAGCAATATGGCTGCCGAAAGTGAAAAGATCAGGATCCGGATGGAGGCGTACGACCACCGTACGTTGGATGCTTCCGCGAAAGAGATCGTGGAGCACGCCCGTCGGACGAACGCACGGGTCAGCGGGCCGGTGCCGCTGCCGACGAGGATCGAGCGGTACACGGTGCTGCGGAGCCCCCACGTCGATAAGAAGTCTCGCGAGCAGTTCGAGTTGCGGACGCACAAGCGCCTTATCGACATCCACGAGGCGAACGCCCGGACGGCCGAGGTGCTCAACCGGCTGGTGGTGCCTGCGGGCGTGTTTGTGAAGATCAAAGCGTAAGGGCATAGGACGTCGGGATATGACGATGTTGCTTGGCAAAAAAGTGGGCATGACCCAGGTGTATGACGAGGCGGGCCACCTGATTCCGGTGACGGTGATCCAGGCCGGACCGTGTACGGTCACGCAGGTCAAGACCTCCGAGGTGGATGGATACAACGCCGTTCAACTGGGTTTTGACGACGTGAAACCATCGCGCCGGCTGTCGCCGGAAGTCGGCCACGCCGCCAAGGCGAAAACGGACCCCAAGCGGTTCGTGCGTGAGTGGCGGCTGCCGGCCAAGGTCGAAGCCCAGTACAAGGCGGGCGATTCCATCACGGTCCAGGTGTTTGAGGGAATTGCCTCGGTGGACGTTGTGGGCACGAGCAAGGGCAAGGGCTTCGCCGGGCCGATGAAGCGATACGGGTTCAAAGGGTTCCCCGCCTCGCACGGTACGGAGCGCAAGCACCGGGCCCCTGGTTCGATCTCGAGCCACGCGATAAATGCCGGTATGGGCGGTGGGTGCAAGAAGGGCAAGCGGATGGGCGGGCATATGGGCGATGCCCGCGTGACGAGCAAGAATCACAAGCTGATGGCCATCGATGCAGAGAACAATCTGCTGGTTGTGAAAGGGGCCATTCCCGGGCCGGCCGGCGGCTATTGCATAGTCAAGAAGGCGAAGAGCCTCGGTGTATAGAGTGGATTCAGACATGATCGAGTTGGCTGTATATAATACCAGCGGGCAGCAGGTGGATACGATCCGGGTCGATGAGTCGGTGCTCGGGAGGTGCGTGCGGTACACACTGCTCAAGCAGGCCATCGTGATGTACCACGCCAACAAGCGGGTGGGCACGGCGACGACGAAGAGCAGGGGCGTCGTCGCAGGGTCGACCAAGAAGGTCTATCGGCAGAAGGGGACGGGCAACGCGCGTATGGGCACGCGGCGCGCCGGCGGCAAGCGGGTCGGCGGCGGCACGACGTTTGCCAAGAAGCCGAGAGACTTTCGCCAGGCGATGCCGCGCAAGCAGAGGAAGCTCGCAAGGGATTCCGCCGTGCTGGCCAAGCTCCGCAGCAACAGCGTGGTCGTGGTGGACGGACTGACGTTTGAGAAGCCGCAGACGAAGCAATTCGCTGGCGTGCTGAAGAACCTCAAGATCGACCAGAGCTGCCTGGTGGCCATCCGAGAATACGATGAGAACGTGCACAAGTCGGCCCGCAACGTGCGGCGCGTCGATGTGATGCCGGTGGCGAATCTGAACGCCGCTGCGATCGTGAATCACAAGCAGATGCTGTTTACGAAGGACGCGCTGAACTCGTTCCTGGATCGGAGTGCGGCGGGCGGCGAGGAGAGTGCGACGGCGTAGATCGTCGCTCGGGCAAGAGTGGGTCCTGGTTTTGAATCGAGCTATCGATGGATGATTACAGCGTTATAGTCCGGCCGATTGTCACCGAGCAGGGGATGCACTTCGCCAACGTGAAGGGCGCCTACGCATTCGAGGTGAACAGGATGGCCAACAAGACGGAAATCAAGAATGCCGTGGAACGGATCTACGGGGTGAAGGTCGATAAGGTCCGCACGGCCAACCGCGTGGGCAAGACCCGGCGTAAGGGTCGAGTGATGGGCACGACCTCCTCGTGGAAGAAGGCGGTCGTGTATCTGAAGCCCGAGAATCACATTGATTTGTTCTGATCGCACGGGTCCAGGAAAGAGATAGGCGTATGGGAATTCGAATCTACAGACCGACAAGCGCAGGGCGCCGAAACAGCTCGGTGAACGATTGGGCCGAGCTGACGAAGTTCAAGCCTGAAAAGACGCTGTGCAAGAGGATCGGCAAGAGCGGCGGCCGCAATCACAGCGGCAAGGCTACCGTGCGGTTCCGCGGGGGCGGCGCGAGGCGGATTTACCGCATGATCGACTTCAAGCGGAACAAGGATGGCGTGACCGCGAAGGTTGGGAGCATCGAGTACGATCCGAACCGCACGTGCTTCATCGCCATGCTGCAATACGAGGATGGAGAGAAGCGCTACATCTTGGCCCCGCTGGGGGTGGCGGTGGGCGACGTGCTGGAGAGCGGACAGGTCTGCGAGCCGAAGACGGGCAACTGTATGCCGTTGATGTCGATCCCCGCTGGCCTGGAGGTGCACAATGTCGAGATGACCGCCGGACAGGGCGGGAAGCTGGTCCGCGGCGCGGGCAGCGCAGCGCGAATCGTGGCCAAGGAAGGCGACTGGGTAACACTGGTGCTGCCGAGCGGCGAAATGCGTATGGTTCGAGCGGAGTGCCGGGCGACCGTGGGTCGGCTGAGCAATCCGGACCACCAGAATATCCGCGTCGGCAAGGCGGGGCGCATGAGGCACAAGGGTAAGCGGCCTCACGTGCGAGGCAAGGCGCAGAACCCGGTGGACCATCCGATGGGCGGCGGCGAGGGGCGGTCCAACGGCGGACGGCATCCGTGCTCGCCGTCGGGCGTGCTCGCCAAAGGCGGCAAGACCCGCAGCCCGCGGAAGACCAGCAACGCGAGGATTATCCGAAGACGTCGGAACACAACGCAGGGACAATTGGTGCTGTAAAGGCGGGAACAGGCTGGACGAGAAAATACGATGGGAAGATCTCTGAGAAAAGGACCGTTCGTTGACGAGAAGCTGCTGGGCAAGGTGACCAAGCAGAGCAGCCAGGGCACGCGAGAGCCGATCAAGACGTGGGCGCGGCGCTGCACGATTGTCCCGGAGTTTGTCGGGTTCACGTTCATGGTCCATAACGGCAAGGCCTTCAACAAGGTTTTTGTTACGGAAGACATGGTCGGGCACAAGCTGGGCGAGTTCTCGCTCACCCGGACCTTCCGAGGCCACTCGAGCAAGAAGATAAAGTAGTGCAAGCGGGTCGATCTGCGGTACGCGCGGATCGGCCGAGCCTGAGGCATGATGTATGTTGAGTGCGACGAAACTCAAAGAAGTATCAAAGCAGAAAGGCGTCACAACCGAGGCGCTGGCGCGGAGCATCGCGCGAGGGGGCCTGAGCGTGAGCGACGCCGTTTCGGCGATCAAGAACTGGGAACGGGGCCTCGCGAGGCCGCTGCCGAAGGCGGAGGATATTCGCCGGCTGGCGGAAGCGCTTTCGGTGGAGCCGGCCGAGATCAGCGACTGGGAATCGACATACCAGTACGCTCCGATGACGGCTCGAAAGGCCCGGCTGGTGACTGAGCTGATCGCCGGACGGCCGGTTCAAGAAGCGATGGACGTGTTGAAGTTCACGCGCAAGCGGGCGGCGCCCATGGTGGACAAGGTGCTCAAGGCCGCGGTGGCGGACGCCGACGAGCAGCAGGCGGATGTCGACGCGCTGTATGTGAAGGAGGCGCGCGTGGACGAGGCCGGGGTCCGGCTGGGCACGAAGCGGTGGATCCCCAAGGACCGGGGTCGCGCCCATCCCATGCGTAAGAAGGCCTGTCATATCCATGTGACGGTGAGCCAGGCGTGAGAAGGCACAGTTAGAACGAGAATCGAGATACCGGACTATGGGTCAAAAGACATCTCCAATCGGGTTTAGAACGGGCGTCACGCTGGGGTGGCAGAGCACGTGGTTCGCGCCGAAACAGAATTACGGCGACTTCCTCGTGGAGGACCAGAAGATCCGCAAGTATATCGACAACCGCTTCAATCGGCAGATGCCCAAGGGGGCGGTTGCGAAGGTCGAGATCATCCGGACGCGCAACGAGGTGAACGTCACCCTGCACAGCGGGCGTCCCGGCGTGGTGATCGGGCCCAGGGGAGGAGAAGTCGACAAGCTTCGCGAGGAGCTCGAAGGGGTGACCGGTCGCAAGGTCACGGTGAATGTCATCGAGATCAAGGAGCCCGACCTGAACGCGGCCCTCGTCGGCGAAGGCATTGCGGAGCAGCTCGGCAAGCGTGCGTCGTTCCGTCGGACGATGAAGCAGTTCTGCGAGGCGGCGATGAATGCTGGAGCGCGGGGTGTGAAGATCACGTGTGCGGGCCGACTGGCCGGCTCGGAAATGGCCCGTACGGAGACGCAGAAGATGGGCAGCATTCCGCTGCACACCCTGGATGCGGATGTCGATTACGCGCAGGCAACGGCTCGGACGACCTACGGCGCGATTGGAATTAAGGTGTGGATCTACCGGGGCAAGTTCGGCGAGGAATTGCAGGCGCCGGACCATGAGCGTCGCAGGCCACCGCGGCGCATGGGACCTCGGGGCCGGCCGGGCGATATGACGCGGGGACAGGGCGGACGGGACGCAGGCGACAGGGGTGGCGCGCCGCGGGTCGCCGGTGCAGAGGGTCAGTCCTGACGGGGCGACTTGAAGAACTGAGAGGTTACCTATGGCGATGATGCCAAAGAGAGTCAAATATCGGAAAAGCCAGCGGGGCAAGCTCAGGGGCAATGCGGCCCGTGGGAACTATGTGGCCTTCGGTGACTATGGCCTGCAGACGATGGAGACGAGTTGGATCACGGCCAAGAACATCGAGGCCGGGCGCGTCGCCGCGACGCACTACCTGCATCGCGAGGGAAAAGTGTATATCCGGGTCTTCCCGCACAAACCGGTGAGCGGCAAGCCTCTCGAAACCCGTATGGGCAAGGGCAAAGGTGAGCCGGAGTACTGGGTCGCCCGTATTCGGGCCGGTCAGGTCTGTTTCGAGATCGGCGGGGTCAGCGAGGATGTGGCCAAGCAGGCGCTGTCCCGCGTCGCGCACAAGATGCCGGTCCGTTGCCGTCTGGTGAAGCGCGGGCAGGGGATCTGAGAGAGGACATGAAGGTGAAAGCCAAGCAGTTGAGAGAGATGAGTCAGGACGAGCTGCAGTCCACGCTGCAGGATCTCGAGAAGCGCCTGTTTGAGCTCCGGTCGCAGGCAGTGACGGAGAAGCTGGAGAACTCGAAGGCCATCATCAACGCCCGGCGGGATATCGCCAGGATCAAGACCGTTCTGCACCAGAAGAGTGCGTAGACACTGCCGTTGCGAATCGCGGGAAATCGCCGATATGGAAACAACGAAGAAGATCAAGACGTTGACGGGCACCGTCAGCAGCAAGAGTGGAATTCAGAGCATTCGGGTGACGATCGACTACAAGGTGAAGCACCCGAAGTACGGGAAGTATATCCGGCGTCGGACGAAATTGGCGGTGCACGATGAGTTGAACGCCAGCGGCGTCGGGGACGTGGTGGAGATCGCAGAGTCTCGCCCTTACAGCAAGACGAAGAGCTGGCGCGTGGTTCGGGTGGTCCAGAAGGCCGTGCAGGCGTAAGTTTCGATACGAGATGCGGATACTATGATTCAGAACGAAAGCATGTTGGAGATCGCCGACAACTCTGGCGTCAAGTCGGCGCAGTGCATTCACGTCGTGGGCAAGACGAGTGGGCGGGGCCAGTTCACGCGAGGTACGGCCACTGTCGGCGATGTGGTGTGCGTGGCGATCAAGAAGTCGCTGCCGACCTGTCAGTTGGACGACAAGAAGGTCCACAAGTGCGTGATCATCCGCACGAAGACGGCGGTCAAACGCCCAGACGGGAGCTACGTGAAGTTCGACAGCAATGCCGCCGTGATGATCGACGGCGAGGGCAATCCGATCGGGACGCGTATTTTCGGCGCGGTTGCCCGCGAGCTGCGTGAGAAGAACTATATGAAGATCATCTCCCTGGCCGGCGAGGTTGTCTGAGAACGGTCGCGGGATGACGGTGGACTTCAGTTGGATACGAAGAGGCAGATACATGGCCGTACATGTGAAAAAGGGTGACACGGTCGAGATCATCGCCGGGGATCACAAAGGCAACACGGGCAGGGTGCTGCATGTGTACCCGAACGACCACAAGGTGTTGATCCAGGGGCAGAACCTGGCGAAGAAGCACGTCCGTCCTTCGCGGCGGAATCCGCAGGGCGGGCGCATCAGCGTGGAAAGGCCGATCCACATCAGCAATGTGCTGCCGGTGAATCCGAAGACGTCGAAGGGCAGCCGGGTGCGTTACTCGGTGGCGGCGGACGGCAGCAAGAAGCGGGTCACCGCGGACGGCACGGAGATCGGGGTCATCAAGAAGGCGAAAAAGTAGCGGTCGCCGGGGGCCTGTGTTCTGGGCGGTCCCGAGCGGTGAGAACTGAGCAGAAGAGATTATGGCGCGTTTGAAAGACCTGTACAAAGCGAAGATCGTTCCCCAGCTCCGCAAGGAGTTCGGGTACTCGAGCGTCATGGCGGTGCCGAAGCTGGAGAAGATCGTGCTCTCCATGGGCATCGGCAGGGCCACGCAGGACAAGAAGTACATCGAGCTGGCGAAGAAGGACCTGACCACGATCAGCGGGCAGTTGCCGGCGGCGTGCAAGGCGAGGAAGAGCGTGTCGAACTTCAAGGTCCGCCAGGGTCAGGAGACCGGGCTGAAGGTGACGCTCCGTGGCGCGCGGATGTACGAGTTCCTCGACCGTCTGATCAATCTGGCGGTGCCGCGAATCCGCGACTTCCGCGGGCTGGACCCGAACAGCTTCGACGGGCGGGGCAACTACTCGATGGGCGTTGGCGAACAGAGCGTGTTCCCCGAGATCAATCCGGCCAAAGTCGAGTTCCAGCAGGGTATGAATATCACGGTGGGCACGTCGGCCCGGACGGACGAGGAGGCGCGGAGACTGCTGTCTCTGTTCGGCATGCCCTTCCGAGGCCAGGCCACGAGCAAGGCGATCGAGTAATCGCGGCGGGTGTCCGCGTAGTGGAGTGCGTCGATGTCAACGAAGGCGTTAGAGCTGAAAGTCAAGAAGAAACCGAAGTTCCGCGTCAGACAGTACACTCGGTGCGAACTGTGCGGGCGATCGCACGCCGTGTATCGCAAGTTCAAGGTGTGCCGGATCTGCTTCAGGAAACTGGCGAATGAAGGCAAGATCCCGGGTGTGAAAAAGGCAAGCTGGTGATTGCTGGACGCGGCGTACGAGCCGGCAGCCGGAACGGGCAGGATAGGATACTATGAGTTGGAGCGACCCAATAGCTGACATGCTCACGCGAATTCGCAACGCGACCCGCACGGGAAAGCCCACGGTCGATGTGAAGGCGTCCAAGGTATGTCAAGGCATTGCGGACGTCCTCCAGAGGGAAGGTTACCTCATGGGGTACGACCGCATCGATGACGGCAAGCAGGGTTTTCTGCGGATTACGCTGAAGTATGATCCGGACGGGGTGCCGGTGATTACGGAGATCAAGCGGATCAGCAAGCCGGGGTGCCGCAGGTACTCCTCCGTGGACGATCTCCCGGTTGTTCTGGGGGGGATGGGAATCACCGTCGTGTCCACGAGCAAAGGAATAATCAGCGATCGCAGTTGCCGCGAGAACAAAGTCGGCGGCGAGGTTCTTTGCACGGTATACTAAATGAGTCGAATAGGCAATAAACCTGTTGATGTGCCCAAAGGGGTGAAGGTCGAGCACGCGAACCGGGTCGTGAAGGTGACGGGCCCGCTCGGGTCGGCGCAGATCGCCTACGATCCGTGCTTGACGGTGAATGTGGACGAAGCGGCCCGCAGGATCATGGTCGCGAACCCGCAGCCGGAGGTCCGTCGGAACAAGGAACTCCATGGCACCACGCGAGCGCTGATCGCCAACATGATGGTCGGCGTGACGGGCGGCTACGAGAAGAAGATGGAGATCTACGGAACCGGGTACAGTGTGAAGGAGCAGGGCGGCAAGCTGGTCCTCACGGTCGGTTTCGCCCATTCCGTCGAGCTGCCGATTCCGAAGGGCGTGAAAGTGGGGATCGAGGTGGCGGCCACGCGAGGCAACGAAGTCCCGGCGAAGTTCAGCGTGTCCGGGATCGACAAGTGTCTGGTGGCGCAGTTCGCCGTGGACATCCGGAGGGTCAAGCCACCCGAGCCATACAAGGGCAAGGGTATTCGGTACGCTGACGAGCAGATCCGGCGCAAGGAAGGCAAGGCGTTCGCTTCCGGTGGGGCCTAAAAGACAGTTCCGCGAAGGACGCCCGTGTGTATGGGCGTGAATTGAAACGGCTGATATGAAGACTGAACAACACAAAAAGGCGGCGCTTCGGCGCAGACGTCACGTGCGAAAGAAGGTTAGCGGAACGCCCGACAGGCCGCGCCTGTCGGTGTTCCGGTCGAACCGCAACATCTATGCACAACTGATCGATGACACAGCGGGCGTCACCCTGGTGGCGGCCAGCACGCAGGTCAAGGGCGTGCGGGGACAGTTGCCCTTGGGAAGCAACCGCAAGGCGGCCGAGGCCGTCGGCGAGGCGCTGGCCAAGAAGGCGCTCGATGTCGGCATCAAGAACGTGTGTTTCGATCGAGGCCCGTACAAGTATCACGGGCGGGTTAAGTCACTTGCCGATGCGGCAAGAAAAGCAGGTCTGGCCTTCTAACGAAGGCCCCTTGAAACTGGGAGACGGACTTTGGCAGCAGAACCAGTCAGGACACCTGATTACGAAGAGAAGCCGTTCGAAGATACGGTGGTCAAAATCTATCGGTGTGCAAAAGTCGTGAAAGGCGGTCGTCGGTTCAGCTTCGCGGCCCTCGTGGTCGTGGGGGATCGGGCCGGATGCGTCGGCATCGGCTACGGGAAGGCCAATGAAGTGCCCAACGCCGTCGAGAAGGGGATCAAGGACGCCAAGAAGACGATGTACAGGATCCCCTTGGTGGGCAGCACGATTCCGCACCAGGTGATTGGCAAGTACAGGGCTACGCGGATCATTCTGGCGCCGGCCAGTCCCGGTACGGGCGTCATCGCCGGGTCCAGCTCCCGCGCGGTACTGGAGTACGCGGGTATCCGCGACGCGCTGACCAAGGTCTACGGCAGCACGTCGGCCAAGAACGTCGTCAAGGCGACGATCAATGGTTTGTTGAAACTCCGAAGCAAGGAAACGGTCCAGGCTCTACGAGGCGTTGCACTTTCCTAATCGCAACCATGGCCAAGTGGGTGATCTGAATGTTAAGTCACGAAATTACTTCCGTTGTAGGCAAACACAAAGCACAGAAGCGCGTCGGGCGCGGCCGCGGATCGGGTCTGGGCAAGACCGCCGGTCGGGGCAGCAAAGGCGCCATGTGCCGGTCCGGCGCCAAGCGCTTCTCCCTCTACCAGGGCGGGCAAATCCCGCTGTTTCGGCACTTGCCGAAGCGCGGGTTCAACAACAAGAACTTCGCTACGCGATTCGAGATCGTGAATGTGTCCGAGTTGGAGCGGTTTGCCGATGGGATGCAAGTGGGCATCGAGCAACTGCTTCAGGCGGGTTTGGTCGGGGGCTGCGCCAGCAAGGTGAAGATCCTCGGCGACGGGTCGCTGACGAAGAAGCTCCAGGTGGCCGCTCACAGGTTCAGCAAGAGCGCGGAGCAGAAGATCCTTGATTGCGGCGGTACCGCGACGAAGATCGCGTCGGAAGTGAAGCCGATCAAACGTAAGCAGAAGCAGCATGGCTAGGAGTCTCGTCGTCGTGCGTGAGACGGACCGACCGTGCGGCGTGTGGAGAGCGACCCAGTGATTGGAACAGTTGTCAATATCTTCCGGATCCAGGACCTGCGGAACAAGATCCTGTTTACCGTGGCGTTGCTGGCGATCTATCGGATCGGGTTTCACATCCCGATCCCGGGGTTCGATCAGGCGAAGGTTGCCGCTCTGGCGGACAGCAGAGGCACCGACACGCCCCTGGGGCGGGCCGCGGAGTATCTGCAGATTTTTACCGGCGGCACCTTGAGCCAGAGCAGTCTGTTCGGGCTCGGAATCATGCCGTACATCACGGCGTCCATTATCCTCATGCTGCTCGGAGAGGTGATCCCCTCCCTCAAGAAACTCCGCCAGGAGGGCCAGACGGGCTATAAGAAGATCCAAGAGTACACTCGCTATCTGACCGTGCTGATCTGCGTGGTTCAGGCCATGATGTATATGCAGATGCTGATGCGCGGCGAGCAATTGATCTACGCCGGCATGGAGAGGAGTGCGATCTTCCTGGGCGTGATTGCAATGACGGCCGGCACGATCTTCCTCATGTGGCTGGGCGAGCAAATCGACGAGTACGGCATCGGCAACGGGATCAGCCTGATCATCATGGCCGGCATCATTGCCCGAATGCCCTGGGCGTTGTACCAACTGTTCACGCAGATGAGCTTCAAGGTGGGCGCCGAGGCGGGGAGCATCGGTCCTGCGAAAGTGCTGTTCCTGGGTGTTGCCTTCGTCTTCGTCGTCGCAGGGGCCATTCTCATCACGCAGGCCCAGCGTCGGATCCCGATCCAGCAGGCCAAGCAGATGCGCGGTCGGCGAATGTACGGCGGCGCCCGGCACTATCTGCCGCTGCGGGTCAATCACGGCGGCGTCATGCCGATCATCTTCGCCTCCAGCTTCATGATGTTTCCTCCGATTCTCATCGAGTACATTGCGAACGTGTTCCCGCAGTCGGGGGTACTGGCCCGGATACGGGCGGCCATGGACCCGGGGGCCTACACGTACAACGTGCTGTATATGCTGCTGATCTTCGTATTCGCCTACTTCTGGGTGACCGTGCAGTTCCAGCCGCGGGAGATGGCGAAGAACCTCCGGGACTCGGGCAGCTTCATTCCGGGCCTGCGTCCGGGTCGCAGGACCGCAGAGTATCTCGAGACCGTCATGACGCGGATCACGTACTATGGAGCCTCGTTCCTGGCCGCCATTTCGATCATTCCGATGGTGGTCTCCTACGGCCTGGGAATCGACTGGCGGGTCACGACCTTCCTCGGCGGCACCGGATTGCTGATCGTCGTGAGCGTCTCGCTGGATCTCGTGCAGAAGATCGAGGCGAACCTCCTGATGCGAAGCTACGAAGGGTTCACGTCGTCCGGGAGAATCAAGGGGGCCTACGCATGAGAGTCATTCTCCTGGGCGCGCCGGGCGCTGGAAAAGGAACGCACTGCAAGAAGATCGCCGAACGCTACGGGATTATGCACCTGTCCAGCGGGGACATCCTCCGGCGGGAACGCGCCGACGGTACGGAACTGGGGAAGAAGGCGCAGAGCTACATGGACGCCGGGGCGCTGGTGCCCGACGACCTGATCGTGGAAATGATGACGCAGGCGGTGCAGAAGGCGCCGGCCGGATATGTGCTCGACGGATTCCCTCGCACGGTAAACCAGGGCGAAGTCCTGGACCGATCCCTTGCGTCGCAGGGCGGCGGGATCGACATGGTGATCAACCTCCAGGTCAATGACCGGGTGGTGGTCGAGCGAATCACGGGTCGGCGGAGCTGTCCGCAGTGTGGGGCGGTCTACCACGTGAAGAACATGCCGCCGAAGAAGGACGGAGTCTGCGACAAGGATGGGACCCGTCTCGTTCAGCGGCCGGACGATACCGAAGAGGTCGTGCGGAATCGACTGGAAACATACTACCGCCAGACCGAGCCCGTCGTGGAGTACTACAAGTCCTCGCGGACGGTCCACGACATCGACGGCAATGGTGACCCGGACGCCGTGGCCAAAGTGATCTTCCAGAAGCTGGATCAGCTTGCAGGAAAGAAGAAGTAAGGGACTCGCCGGCGGGATGGCCGGTGACCGCCCGAACATGAAGTCGTAGAATGGCTATAACGCTTCGCAGCCGAAGAGAGATCGAGTTGATGCGTCAGGCGGGAGTCGTTGTAGCCGACGTTCTTTCAGAACTGCAGAGAATCGCGGCGCCGGGTGTGACGACAGCCGATTTGGACGGCGTTGCACTGCGGATGGCCGCCGACGCGGGCGCCGAGGCCCTCTTCAAAGGGGTCCGCAGCCCGCACGCCCGACGGCCCTTTCCCGGGGTCATTTGTGCGTCCGTCAACGACGAGGTGGTGCATGGCATCCCCTCGGACAAGACGACGCTGAAGGCCGGCGACATCTTGAGCATTGACTTCGGGGTGCGTCTGAACGGATACTGTGGGGACGCCGCGGTGACGGTCCCGATCGGTGGGATCTCCGACGGGAATCGCCGGCTGGTCGAGGTGACCCGGGAGGTGCTCGGGATCGCGATCTCGACGGTGCGACCGGGTCTCCGCTGGAGCCAGATCGCCGCCAAGATGCAGGATCGAGCCGAGTCTGCCGGATTCTCGGTGGTCCGGGACTTCGTCGGGCACGGCATCGGCTCCAGGATGCACGAGGACCCGAAGGTCCCGAACTTCGTCAGTGACGAACTGCTGGCGGATGACATCCTGCTGACCGAGGGGATGGTGATCGCGGTCGAGCCGATGGTCAATGCCGGCGGATATGCGGTCCGGACCCTGGGCAACGGGTGGACCGTGGTAACGAAGGATGGAAAGTGTTCCGCTCATTTTGAGCATACTTTGGCCGTCGTGAAAGGCGGCTGTGAGGTTCTGACCAGAGAACGGTAGTGTTCATGGCGAAAAAAGACGCAATCAGGTTGCAGGCCAAGGTGGTGGAAGCCCTGCCGAACGCCATGTTCCGGGTGGAGCTGGAGAACGGGCACAAGGTACTTGCGCACGTCTCCGGCAAGATGCGCATGAACTTCATCCGCATTCTCCCTGGGGATGCGGTCACGGTGGAGATGTCGCCGTATGACCTGACCCGGGGGCGGATTGTACTGCGTCACTGAGATCGGCCCGCGCCGCACGCCTTGGCGCCGGCGGGGCCCTTGAGTGCATGGAATCGACTATGAAGGTAAGAAGCTCAGTCAAACGAATCTGTGAGAACTGCAAGGTCGTTCGCCGCAAGGGCGTCGTGCGGATCATCTGCTCGAACCCCCGGCACAAGCAGCGTCAGGGGTGATGGCGCGTGCCTGAGCGACGAACGAATCGGGTGCCCCTGGTTACAGAGAGGACAGTAGGATTATGCCGCGTATAGTTGGTGTCGATATTCCGGACAACAAGACGATCTGGATCTCGCTGACGTACATTCCGGGGATCGGCCGACACACGTCGGAGCTGATTCTCAAGGAAGCCCAGATCGAACCGATGACGAAGGCCGGCAAGCTCAGCGAGGATGAGCTCAGCCGGATCACGCAGATCGTCGATCGCAACTACGTCGTCGGCGGTCAGTTGCGAAGGCAGGTCGCGCAGAACATCGCCCGGCTTCGCGACATCGCGTGCTACCGGGGGATTCGCCACCGACGAGGGTTGCCTGTGCGCGGACAGCATACACAGAGCAACGCTCGCACCCGCAAGGGCCCGCGCAAGACGGTGGCCGGCAAGAAGGGTGTGAAGGAAGCGCGAGGGTAATCGTCGCGAAGCAATGCTCGATGAACGGGTATCGTTCGTCTGGAAAACGGCGAACACCAGAGCACGAGGACAACGAGAAGGCAAATGGCTAAGAGTGCAAAACGAAAAATCAGAAAGAATGTGGTTCGAGCGATCGTCCACATCAAGGCGTCGTTCAACAACACGTTGATCACGATCACGGACATGGACGGCGCGGCGATCTGTTCCAGCTCGGCGGGCTGCGTGGGCTTCAAGGGATCCCGCAAGAGCACGCCGTTTGCCGCGCAACAGGCGGCGCAGAGTTGTGCAAACGTCGCCATGCGAAACGGCGTGCGGGAGGTCGAGATCCGCGTCAAGGGCCCCGGCGCCGGACGGGAGTCCGCGATCTCCGCGCTGCAAGGGGCGGGGCTGCGGATCGCCTCGATCGAGGACGTGACGCCGTTGCCGCACAACGGCTGTCGGCCGCCGAAACGTAGACGTGTATAGGACTCCGGGAAGGTCACAGGAGATCGATTAGTATGGGACGTTATGTAGGTCCATCCTGCAGGATTTGCCGCCGCGAGGGAATGAAGCTGTTCCTGAAGGGCGCGAAGTGTGAAACGGCCAAGTGCCAGGTCGAGAGGAGACAGCGGAGTCTGGCTCCGGGCATGCACGGCTGGCGCAAAGGGCGTCTGAGCGAATACGGCGTCCGGCTGCGCGAGAAACAGAAGATCAAGAGGTACTACGGGGTCTATGAGCAGCAGTTCATGCGGTTCTACCGTGAAGCGGCCCGGTTGCCGGGCAACACGGGCGAGAACCTCCTGCAACTGCTCGAACGGCGCCTGGACAACGTGGTCTACAAGCTGAATTTTGCCGCCTCGCGCAAGGCGGCGCGGCAGCTCATCACGCACGGTCACATCCGCATCAACGGACGCAAGGTCGACGTCGCCGACTACGTCACGAAGATCGGCGATAAGATCACGATCAAGGACGCAGAGAAGAGTCTCAAGCGGGTCAAACAGCAGCTC
Source organism: Phycisphaerae bacterium (assembly GCA_017993835.1). Taxonomy (GTDB): domain Bacteria; phylum Planctomycetota; class Phycisphaerae; order Sedimentisphaerales; family Anaerobacaceae; genus PLanc-01. Next base: position 8,506 of record JAGOLX010000040.1, on the reverse strand, counting down.
GAGAGCAACCCGAATTTCACCACACAGGGCTGGCTGCAATTGGATCGTGAGAAGCCGGCGGCGACGGTTGTCGCGCTGCCCACAAGGCCGGACATCCAGATTCCCGTGGAAGAGCAGTTGGTGGTGGAGTTCTGTTCGAGGTGACGGTGGGCGTGGGAATCGTAATGCGGAATCAGAGCATGGAAATGGTGGGTGGGCAGTCCGTGTTCGGCTGTGCGCTTAGGGATGGTAGTTCAGATCGGAGGCCTGTATGCGAGTGACGTGGCGCGGTTTAGAGTTGCCGACTCGTGTGGAAAGAGACGCTGGGGTATCGACGGACAGATACGGCCGGTTCTATATTGAGCCGTTCGAGCGGGGTTTCGGCACGACCGTCGGGAACAGCCTGCGACGGGTGCTGCTCTCCTCGCTGGAAGGCAGTGCGGTTACGTCGATCAGGATCGCGGGCGTGGACCACGAGTTCACATCGATTCGGGGCGTGATGGAAGACGCGACGGACATCGTCCTGAACGTCAAGAGCCTGGTCATTCGTCTGCAGGGGCCGGGTCCCAAGACGATGAAAGTCTCGGTCAACAAGGCTGGCCCAGTGACGGCCGCGCAAATCGTCGCCGATCCTGCGATTGAGGTCATCAACAAGGACGTCGTCCTGGCGACGCTGACGGAAGACGTGAGTTTCGAGATGGAGATGGTGGTGGACGCCGGACGGGGATACGTGCCGGTTTCGGACCGCATCGCGGACTCCGATCGCTTCGAGCAGGAAATCGGGCGGATCCACCTGGACGCGGTGTACTCTCCGGTGACTCGCGTTCGTTACACCACCGAGAACACCCGCGTCGGCCAGCGGACGAACTACGACAAGCTGGTCCTGGAGATCTGGACCAACGGAACGATCACGCCGGAAATGGCGCTGGTCGAGGCCGCCAAGATCCTCCGCAAGCACATCAATCCGTTCGTGCAGTATTTCGAGCTCGGGGAGGAGACGGTCGCAGGCGAACTTCCGGTGGAAGTGCCGGAGAAGCAGATCGACCAGGAGCTCGAGGCGAAACTCAATACGCCCATCCAGGAGCTTGAGCTGTCCGTGCGGGCCAGCAACTGCCTGGAATCCGTGAAGGTCGAGACCGTTCGCCAGTTGGTGCAGATGACGGATGCAGACCTGTTGAAGATCCGCAGCTTCGGGAAGACGTCGCTGCGTGAAATCAAGCGAAAGCTCGCCGACATCGGCCTTTCGCTGGGAATGAAGGATGTTGCCGGACCGGCCGAAGGGTAAGGGCCCTCATCGAGGTCTGCCCGCCGGGGACCCCGAAGAGATTTGGGAATCTGGGATAATAGAGGTAATCTGAGATATGCGTCACAGAATTGCAGGACGCCAGTTGAGCAGGAACACCGCTCACCGTCGGTCGCTACGCCGGAACATGGCTCAGTCTCTGATCGAGCATGAGACGATTTCGACGACCATCCAGAAGGCGAAAGAGGTCAAGCCGTTCGTCGAGAAGCTCATCACCCTGGCCAAGAAGGGAAAGCTTCAGCATCGTCGCCAGGCCATCTCGCTGCTGGGCAACCGCAGCATCGTGGCCTTCGAAGAGGGCGAGCCCGTGAAGAAGGGGACCGTGGTGGGCAAGCTCTTCAGCGAACTGGGCCCGCGATACTTGGACCGGGCCGGCGGGTACACGCGGATCATCCGCCTCGCGCAGAGACGGTTGGGCGACAACGGCGAACTCGTGCTGCTCAAGCTGCTGGGCGCGGATGAGCCGCTCAAGCGGGAACGCCGGGGCGCGTCGAAGAAGCGGACCCGCAAGAAGGCGAAGGCCGCCGGCCAGGCGCCTGCCGCGGCGGAGACCCAGCCTGCCGAGACGCCTGCGGCGCCCGAGGCCGGCGCGGAACCGGCTGCCCCGCAGGACAAGCAGTAGAAACGAGTCTTTTCAATGCGGCCGCTCGACGCGGGTCGGGCGGCTGAGATGCGACGACCTCATGGATGGTTGTGTCTTCTGCAAGATGGTCGCGGGAGAGATCCCGGTCACGAAGGTGTACGAGGATGAAGCGGTCCTCGCGTTCCTCGACATCGGGCCCATCAGCGACGGCCACACGCTGGTCATTCCCAAGCAGCATTGCACCATGCTTCACGAGTGCGAGGCGGGCATTCTGTCCGCGGTGGCGGCTCGGCTTGGCAAGATCGCAGGGGCGGTCGCGGCCGCGATGGGGGCCGAGGGGTACAACGTCCTGGTGAACAACGGCTCCGCCGCCGGGCAGGTCGTGAATCATCTGCACTTCCATATCATCCCGCGAAAGGCCGGCGACAGGGTCCTTACCGGCTGGCCGTCCTACAAGTACAAGAAGGGGCAGATCGAGGAGATCGCCGCGAAAATTCGCGCGAGTCTGTAGTCGCGGAACTGCCCCGGCCCGCTTTCTTTCCTACCTCTTGACGATGAAACAAAGGTCGTAAGGTTCTCCCTTGGCGACGTCGTCCCTTTCCTTTCCGCCGTTGTCCTTGCCGTCGTCCGTGACGCTGTAGAGGAGATAGCCGGGTTCCGTGCGACGGTAGCGGATGGGCTGGCCGTCGAACGGATCGATGGGGACCTGCTCCAGGTACTTCGGCACGAGGTCCGCCAGTTGTCCTGGGATGCTCCCGGTCGCCAGGCGGTGTCGTTCGATGGCCAGAGCGGTGCGGGCCAGGTCCAGATGGGCGCGCCCTCGCGAGTCGAGCTGCGAGATTCGCAATGTCGCCGGGGCAAGCTGCTTGACCATCAGGTGCAGCCACGAGAGTTTGTTGACATCCGCTTCGATCTGGCGGAATCGTTTCTCTCTTGCCTGGGGTTCGAGAGCTGCGGCCTCGATGCTGGCGCCCATGTAGTCCAGCATGTCGATGATCCCGCGTGAGCGAATGCCGGGCAGCTTCAAGGCGGTGGTTCCTGGTCCCGGCCCTCCCATCCCCATCCGCGAAGGGTCCTGGATCATATCGATGGCTGCACATCGCTCGGTGATCAGGGCATGGGCGAGATCTGTTCTCGTGCCCGTTATGACCAGAGCATCGTCGAGATCCCTCAACTGCGAATCGGAGAAGGTCGTCAGGTTCAAGGCGTGCTCCAGACCCGTGATGGCCACTCCGGTGCAGGCCATGTGGATCAGATAGGATATCAACGTGGGTTCCTTCTGCATGGAATCGCCGGCACGGAGCGCGTCCTTGACACAACTCGCGACGGCGTCGGCGTCCCCCTTGCCGGCGTGGTAGAAGATCGCCAGCTTCAGCAACAGCACGCACGACCGCAGCTTGCTGAGGTGCGGACATCCCTGGTGGTAGTCGTAGTCGTAGCGGCAGTTCTCGATGCGCGCCGCGTCGTGCAGCAGCGCAAGGCACTTCTCGTTGGCTGCCAGGTAGTCCGCGACCGCCTTGGCCATCGGCTCCGACAGAGCAGTTCCTCGCGCGACAGCCGTCGCTTTCTGGCCCACCCAGGGCAGGTTCACATCCGCCGGCGGCGCCACGTAGGCCGCGAAGGCGCTCTCATAAACCGGCGCCGCGTTCTCCATCCCCATGGGCAGCTTGTTCTGAAGGGCGTACTCCGCCAGGCTCGTCGGATACCCCGCCGCACGCAGCGCCTCCAGGCGTCGAGTCGCGCCGCTGCTGACCAGCCCCACGTGTACGATGGCAGCCACCAGGAGCAGGGCGAGCGCCCCCAGAATCACGTGCCGAGCCTTGAGTTTGAACCGCCTGTCTCCCGTGCCGCCGTCACTGTCGTGATGCATCTTCGACCCTTTCGTTGCTGCTGACATCTCTGCACAACCACCCCCGCCAGGACAACGAAGCCATCATACCAGAATAGCCCGGGCGACGGAAGACTCGCCTTCCCGGCTGTGCGAACGCGGCTGCATGACCGCCATTGCACGCTCAGCAGAAGCGACGAGGCATGGGCCGGACGCTGTCATTCCTGCGCCAAGCAGGAATCCAGGAACCGTAGCATGTGACGTGTCTCAGGAACTGGATTCCCGCTTCTGCGGGAATGACAATCCAGCGTCTTCGTGAACTCCTATCGCATGTCTGCAAGTACGGTCATCCACCGCGCAAGCGCGCCTTTGGTGCTATCGTGCGACGGTGAAGCACCAGTTGCAGGAGTCACCGGCGATGGCCTCGTTATCGCTGCCCTGGCTGTCAGTCACGACGCTGTAGAGAATGTAGCCTCGGTCCCTGTTCGTCGCGAGATACTGCGAGATTGCCGTGGCCATCTCGTCGGGCAATGGGGCTCCCCTCTCGGGCAATGCGTCTCTTGCGAAGAGCGGGATGTCCGTCCGCTCCACCAGCGTGACGAATGCCGCGAACGCCCGCCGGTACAAGTCCGCGGCATTCTGAGCTGTCTCGGGCAACTGGCACCGCTCGTCCAGTTCGGCCATGCTTGTGGGATGCCCCTCTGCACGCAAAGCCTCCAGCCGTTGCTGTACAGTCGCCTTGGACCCCATCATGCAGGAACCTCCCGAGTCATGCGCTCCGCTTGCTTCCGTCCCGATCTGGGTTCTCGTCCCGGCGATGACCCAGATCCCGTGACCGCGAGTATTGTACCAGGGCTTTTCCCCGCAGACCAGAGAGAGATCGTGGGTATAAAGACCTTGTCGCCGTTGCCAAATCTGCGGAACCGCCAACAATCCATCATCAATAATCCCTCTTCAATTCCGTAGCCTCCCTCTACACGCCGACGCGGTTTTCGGGTAGGATAGTGGCCCCGTGGGTCTGTAGCGTGGAGTTCTGCGTCTTGCGGAACTCGACGCAAGAGAATACAGCGGCAATTGAGCTTTGAATTAGGCAAGGAGCACGTCATCATGGCACAAGCGGATATCGGATTGATCGGCCTGGCGGTCATGGGCGAGAATCTCATTCTGAACATGGAGAGCAAAGGCTTCACGGTCGCCTGCTACAATCGCACCGTCTCGAAGGTGGACGATTTCACCAGCGGCAGGGCCAAGGGCAAGAGGATCATCGGCTGTCACTCCATCCAGGACCTGGTGGCCGGTCTGAAGAGGCCGCGCAAGATCATGCTCATGGTGAAGGCGGGCAAGCCGGTGGACGAATTCATCGAGCAGTTGCTGCCGCACCTGGAGAGCGGTGACATCATCATCGACGGCGGCAACAGCAACTACCAGGACACGATTCGTCGGACCGCGCACGTCGAGAGCCAAGGCAAGCTCTACATCGGCACCGGCGTCTCCGGCGGCGAGGAAGGCGCCCTGCTGGGTCCCGCCATCATGCCCGGCGGCTCGCCCGCGGCCTGGGAGCACGTCAAGCCCATCTTCCAGAAGATCGCGGCCAAGGCCCCCGACGGCACCCCCTGCTGCGAGTGGATGGGCGAGAACGGCGCCGGCCACTTCGTCAAGATGGTCCACAACGGCATCGAGTACGGCGACATGCAGATGATCTGCGAGACCTACGACCTCATGAAGCAGGGCCTGGGCATGAGCAATCAGGAGATGCACGAGGTCTTTGCCGAATGGAATAAGGAGGAACTGAATTCCTACCTGGTTGAGATCACCGCCGACATCCTGGGCGTCCGGAACGACGACGGGCGGCACGTGATCGACCTGATCCTCGACACCGCGGGCCAGAAGGGCACTGGCAAGTGGACGGTGATCGAGGCCCTGGACCTGGGCCAGCCGCTGACGCTGATCGCGGAGGCGGTCTTCGCCCGGTGCCTGTCGGCCTTGAAAGAGGAACGCGTCGCGGCGTCGAAGTCGCTGTCCGGCCCGAAGGCGGCCTTCCGCGGCAAGAAGGCCAACATGGTCAGCGACCTTCGCTTGGCGCTGTACGCATCGAAGATCGCCAGCTACGCACAAGGCTTCATGCTCATGCGGGCGGCGGCAACGGAACACAAGTGGAATCTCAACTACGGGGCCATCGCCTCGATCTGGCGCGGCGGCTGCATCATCCGCTCCGCGTTCCTCGGGAAGATCAAAGAGGCGTTCGACGGGCGGCCCGACCTGCCGAACCTGCTGCTGGACCCGTTCTTCAAAGAAGCGGTCACGAAGGCCAACGGCGCCTGGCGGCGCGTGGTGACAACCGCGATCAAGCTGGGCATTCCGACCCCGACGATCGGATCGGCGCTGTCGTTCTACGACGGTTACCGTCACGAGCGTCTGCCGGCCAACCTGCTCCAGGCCCAGCGCGACTACTTCGGCGCGCACACGTACGAGCGAGTGGACAAGCCGCGAGGCGAGTTCTTCCACACGAACTGGACCGGCCGGGGCGGCACGACCGCCGCGTCCACGTATGTCGTCTGATCACGGATCTTCTTGCCACAGAGGCACACAGAAGGTGAGAACGTGAGAGAGTGAGAAGGTGAGCATGGAAGAAGACCGGACAATCCGACCTTCTGACCTTCTTAACTTCTGACCTTCTTCTCTGTGCCCTCTGTGGCCAATCCTTCCACACACTCGGTCTGGAGGAATCGATGTACGACAGTCTCCGCATACAAGCGGTGCAGACGCCGATCATCCCGGTCGTTGGGAAGTGGATCCGCGCCAATCCCGGCACGATCTCGCTCGGCCAGGGCGTCGCGTACTACGGCCCGCCGCCGGAGGCTGCCGAATATATCCAGCGGTTCCTCGCGGACCCGCAGAATCACAAGTACAAGCTCGTCCAGGGCATTCCCGAACTGCTGGAGGCCATCGAGAGCAAGCTCGCCGCCGAGAACGGGATCCGCCTGGGCGGTGACCGACGGATCGTTGTCACCGCCGGCGCGAACATGGGCTTCGTCAATGCGGTCCTGGCGATCGCCGATCCCGGCGACGAGATCATCCTGAATCTGCCCTACTACTTCAACCACGAGATGGCGATCACCATGGCCGACTGCAAGGCGGTCTGCGTGCCGACCGACGACAACTACCAGTTGCAGCCGGGCTTGATCGAGAAGGCGATCACGAGCCGAACGCGGGCGGTGGTCACGATCTCGCCGAACAACCCGACGGGGGCCGTCTATCCCGAGCCCGTCCTTCGCGAGGTCAACGATCTCTGCCTTCGGCACGGCGTCTACCACATTTCCGACGAGGCTTACGAGTACTTTGTCTACGACGGCGCCAGGCACTTCTCGCCCGGCGCGATCGATGGCAGTTCGCAGCATACGATCTGTCTGCACTCGCTGTCGAAGGGCTACGGTTTCGCGAGCTGGCGAATCGGCTGGATGGTCATCCCCGAGCGGCTGTTCGAGCCGGTCCGCAAGATCCAGGATACGATTCTGATCTGTGCCCCGGTGGTTTCGCAGTGGGCGGCGGCGGGCGCGATGCGAGTCGGCAGATCCTATTGCGACGAAAGACTCGCGGAAACCCGTGAGATCCGTGCGATCCTGCTGAAGGAATTGGAGACGGTTCGGGACCTCGTCGCCATCCCGCGAGCCCAGGGCGCGTTCTACGTGCTGCTTCGCGTCCGCACGAAGATGGACCCGATGCAACTGGCGCAGCGACTGACTGAAGAGCACAAGGTCGCGGTCATTCCCGGCGACACTTTCGGCGTCCGAGGCCAATGTCTCTTGCGGGTTGCCTACGGCGCCCTGCGGAAAGACACCGCCGCGGAGGGCATCGGCCGGCTGGTCCGTGGCCTGCGAGAGGTACTTGCCACCTGAAGAGATGAACAAAATGGAGGTAGAGCTATGCGAACCGTACGAGTCCTGCTTCTCTGGTGCCTGCTGGCTGCCGCGGCGGTCGCCGCCGTCGGCTGCAATACGATCGAGGGCATGGGCGAGGACATCGAGCTGGCGGGCCAGGCCATCCAGGACGCTTGTCGGTGATCGGCGCCGACGGGTGGTGACCGCGTTGACAGACTGTCAGCCGTGAGTCATTCCGTCGACCGAGTCGCCTCAGCCCGCGTGTTCGAACTTGACCAACTCGATGAGACTGGCGGCGCCGAGCTTGGCCATGATGCTGCGCCGGTGCACGTGGATCGTCCGAGGCGACCGGCACAGCATCTCGCCGATCTGCTGACTCGTCAGGCCGTTCAAGACATGATGGAGCACGACTCGCTCCGTCCGCGTCAAGTTCGCGTGGAGGCCGGCGCGTCTGTGGACTGGCTGCGTGCCAAGCGAGTCGATGGCCAAGAGCAATCGGGCCACGGTCACCGGCGTCTCGATGCAATCCGCCGCACCCGCCTGGATCGCTCGGACCGTCGTCACAACGTCGCCCTTTTGCACGAGGGCGAGCACCGGCACCTCAGGGCAGACCCGTGCGACATCCGCGAGCAGATCGAGCGGGGCATGGCTGTTGCCACTGGCGTCGACGATCAGCAAGTCCCAAGGGCACGTGACAAGCAGACTGAAACACTCATCCCGGTCCGCGGACGCCGTCACGCGAATGGCACGCTCACGGAGTGCCGAGGCCAATACACCGGCAGTTTCCGCCTCCTGGCCGGCAGCCCAAGACTGTCACGGATCGGGTTAAGACCAGCCACCGGGGATCGGGTCAAAACCAGCCAGTGTTCTTTGCCATTTCGTACCCGTTCTGTCCTCGCCCTGCAAGGGAATTTGTGGTGACCAATCCATTCGAT
>JAGOLX010000008.1:48339-173982 GCA_017993835.1 Phycisphaerae bacterium | reverse complement strand
CCATGCCGAGCCTCCCGAAACCGTGACAAGATCGATTCCGAAAAGTCTCTACAGCAAACCGTCTGCTCCTCAAAGTGGCTGGTTTTGAACCCGATCTGACTGGCCGGTTTTACCCGATCCTTGACAGTAGATCGCGGATCGCAAATAGTAAATGCTAATTCTCCCAGCGAAAACACCTCGGGGCGTATGACCGTACTTGCGACCTCCCGCAGAGTGACGAGACATTGCCGCGACTCTGTCATTCCTGCGGCAAGCAGGAATCCAGGAACCGTGGCGTGCAACGTGTCCCAGGGAGTGGATTCCAGGTTCCGCGGGAATGACATTCCGGGGTTCTCATGAACCCCGATTGCACGCGCGCAAGTACGGCCATACACGCAACGCCTCGTATTCCTCATATGTCCCACTTGACGGAACCGCCAAGGAGACGGTAGGCTACGCGGCGGCCCGACTGGAAAGGCTCCCAATGCCTCTGTGGAACAACATTGCGGAACTGATGGACTACTACATCCCTCCACCGCCCACGGTCTACTGGTTTGACATCATTCGCGTGTGCAACCTCAAATGCATCATGTGTCCCCAGTCGAAGGGGCTCAAGCCCCTGCGGGAGAAGATGCCCGTCGATCTATTCCGCGGCGTGATCGACGACATCTGCGGCAACCAGCCCCTGGTCAAACTGTACTTGTCGGGTGAGCCGCTGTTTCACGAGGGACTCTTGGAGATGATCGAGTATGCCGGGGCCAAAGGGTGCGGGACGATGATTCACACCAATGCGACCGCCCTCACTCAGGAGATCGCCGAGCGGATTCTCTCGTCCTCCCTGACCTTCCTCTGTTTCTCGTTCGACGGTTGCTCGGCTGAGGTCTATGAGCGTCTGCGTCCACCTGCCCGGTTCGAGCACGTCAAGTCCAACATCGAGCGGTACCTGGCATTGCGGCGGGACCAGGGTGGCGTCGGACCCCGCACCACGATCGAGATCATCCGCATGGAGGAGACTGGCGGCCTTCTCGATGGCTTCGAGAGTGAATGGCGGGACAAAGGAGTGGACGAGGTACACGTCGCGGAACACACCACGTGGCACGGTCTGGTGGACGACCGCGGCACAGTCAAGCGGAGTGTTTCGCCGGGGTACAAGCCCTGTGCGGCTCCCTTTTCCCACGGTTGCATCCTGGCAGACGGGACCGTCGTTCCCTGCTGTCTCGACGTCAACGGGCGAATGCCCATGGGAAATGTCGAGACCAGTCGATTCCGCGAGATCTGGGCGGGCGGAGAGTTCCGGCAGCTTCGGCTGGAGATGCTCGCCGGGACCTTTGGTCCCGGCTGTATCTGCGAGCGATGTGACAATACCGCCAGGGAAAGGTGCTCCGACATATGATGATGGACGAGCTGCGCAGACTCGAACACAAGCTGGTGACCCCCATCGCGGTCAGGCTGGCCCCTTATGTCTCCGCGAATGTCGTCTCGGTCCTGTCCCTGCTGGCGGCGGCGGGGGCCGGCGCCGCGTTCTGGCTGGGTATGCCGGTCCTTGGGGCCGTCCTGATTCTGGTCAACGGCTTCTTGGATATGCTGGACGGCTGCGTCGCCAGGGCACGCGGCACCGTCGGGCCGTTCGGCTCGTTCGTCGACAAGATCATCGACAAGTACGCCGATCTGATCTTCCTGTTGGGGATGCTCCTGGGCGGACTTGCCCATCCGGTGCCTGCTGTCACGGCGATGGTCGGTATCCCACTGGCGACCTACATCAACGCGGCAGTCGAGAGCCTGACCCAGGGCGAGGTCAAATTCCAGGAGCGGCTCTCCCTTCGGTTCGTGCGGATCATCCTCCTCGTCGCAGGTGGGTTGTCCCGCCAGACCCGCATCGCCGTCTGGCTCGTGGCCGCCACCGTCGTCTACGCAGTCGTCACGCGGATGATCCAGAGTCTCGTCTTCCTCCGCCGTCGCGCCAAGCAAGGCTCATCTGTCGCGAAATGACAAATCCCCGCTGTCTGACGGGCGCCAGACAGCGGGGACGAATATCCGTCACTCCAAGGGTGCAGATCGCGGCCGTTCAGCCTTTGACCTTCTCTTCGATGCCGGCCTTGATGATCTTGAGTTCCTCTTTGGGCCTGCCCTGCGGGCTGCCTGCGGCTTCGAGCTTCTTGACCGTGTCCTGGCCCTCGACGACCTCGCCGAAGATGGTGTGCTTGCCGTCGAGCCAGGGGGTGGCCGCGAAGGTGATGAAGAACTGGCTGCCGTCGGTGTTCGGGCCGGCATTGGCCATGCTCAGCAGGAACGGGCGGTCATGCTTGACCTTCGCGTTGAACTCGCCCGCGTACTGATAGCCGGGACCGCCGGTGCCGGTGCCGAGCGGGCAGCCGCCCTGCGCCATGAAGTCCGGGATCACCCGGTGGAACTTGGTGCCGTTATAAAAGCCCTGTTCCGTCAGGAATATCGTGCTCGTGACGTGCATCGGCGCGACATTGGGCATCAGGCGGATCCTGATGTTGCCTTTGTTCGTTTCGAGGACCCAGAAGTACTCCCTGGTCGCGTCGAACTGTCTCTGCTGCGGTTTGGTCAGTTTCACTATGGACTCATTTTCTCTGCTCTTGCACCCTATTGCCAGGACGGGCAGCAGCATGCAGATCAGCAGACTAACGATTGAGACATGAATTGGTATTCTGGCTTTCATTGTCAGGGTCCACGTCCGAGACCTCGTGTTATCCCTTGGCCTTCTCCTCAACGGTGGCCTTGATGATCTTGAGTTCTTCCGTCGTCTTGCCGGTGGGGCTGCCTGCGGCTTCGAGCTTCTTGACGGTCTCCTGGCCCTCGACGACCTCTCCGAAGATGGTGTGCTTTCCGTCGAGGTGCGGCGTGGGCACGAACGTGATGAAGAACTGACTTCCGTCCGAATTCGGGCGTTGCGTGTTCGCCATGCTCAGCAGGTACGGACGATCGTGCTTGACGTTCGGACTGATCTCGCTGCCGTAAGTGTAGCCGGGACCGCCGCCGCCGGTGCCGAGCGGGTCACCGCCCTGTGCCATGAAGCCCGGGATCACGCGGTGGAACAGCAGGCCGTCGTAGAAGCCCTTCTCCGTCAGGAACATCGTGCTGGTGACGTGCATCGGTGCCACGTCGGGCATGAACTTGATCTTGACGTTGCCCTTGTTCGTCTCCAGGACCCAGAAGTAGTCCTTCGTCGCATCAAACTGCCTTGGCTCGGGCTTGGTCAGCTTGATCTTCCACTCGTTCTCCTTGCCGAGCTTGGCGATGGCTTCTTCCTGTTGTTTGGCCTGGAGCTTGGCCTGTTCCTCGCGCTTGGCACGCATCTCCTCCTGCCTGGCCTTCATCTTCGCCTCTTGTTCCTTTTGCCAGGGATCCATGATCTTCTTCTGCTCGTCCGCGCTGAACGCCGACGGTTTTCCCGCCAGGGCGTCTTGCATGCCCCGAATGAACATCGCCATGTTCACCTGAATCTCCTGGGCCTTCAGGCTGCGAACGACCTGTCCGGCAATCTGTGTGCCGATGATGTAGCTGATCTTGTCCGCGTCCGTCTTGAACTCATTCGGCTCCGCGGCCGCACGGACCTGCCCCGCGGAGACTGTCACGGCCAGAACGCCGAATACCAGGAACATGCGAAACCGATTGCCAACGGTCATGATCGATACCTCCAAGAGTTCCAATTCGTGATCCAAGAGACAACAAATGATTGATGCTATCCGGCGGCCAGGAGGGCGTCAAGCAGGAATCCAGGAACCGTGGCATTAGGCACGTACCCAGATGCGGATTCCCGCTTCCGCGGGAATGACGACCCACGGTCCCAATGGACCGCCACCGCGTCCCTGCTCATGCGGTCTTCGACACGGCGGCCAGCCAGGTCTGAGCCATCAGGGCGGCCCCGGCCATCGTGGGATGAACACCGTCGCCGGCCCAATGGGCGGGCGGAGCCTTCTTGACCGCCTCGTCGAACGCCGACTGGAACGGGACGAAGACGGCGCCGAAACTCGTCGCCACCTTCTTGGCGGCGGCTCGGAAGCCGTCAAATTCCGGGAACCACTTCTCGTTCACGGCTCCACAGCGAAGGACAAACGGTTCGCAGACCACCAGCTTCACGGCGGGCAACTCCCGCTTCGTTCGCTCCAGGAGGGCTCGATAGTCTCTTTCGTAGACCGCGACCGTGCCGTCGTATTGGCCGTTGAGCTTGTGCCAGATGTCGTTGACGCCGATCAGGACGCTCAGGACGTTGGGTTTCAAGGCGATGCAGTCCTTGTCCCACCGCTCGGCGAGCTGGAAGACCTTGTTGCCACTGATGCCGCGATTGTAGATCTTCAGGTTGGCGTCGGCCCGCTCGGCCAGCAGACGCGACGCGATGAGATAGGCGTATCCGCCGCCGAGGGCCCGGCCGTCGTTGGCATTGCCCTCGCGTCCGCGGTCGCGCCCGGCATCGGTGATCGAATCGCCCTGGAGCAGAACGACGTCGCCGTTGGCGATGAGCCTGGCGGTCGCCCCGGCTGAGGACCGTTTGGTCACGCGCGAGCAACCGGAAGAGGACAGCGCTGAAACCGTGGCCAGGCTTGCGGTTGCTGCCGTCATCGTGGCGCCCAGGAACCGTCGCCGGCTGACCGATTCATCCGTAGGGTGGGAACCTTGCATTCTTATTCTCCTTGTCAGAACATGATGACACTCGGCTGGCCGGGACCAAAGGTGCCACAGCCGGGGAACCATGATATCCCCTGTGACGCAGGGTCGCCAGTCATCCCGTGCAAAAAAGGCGCGGCAAACGACGACCGACAGGGTGCCCGGCAGAAGGCCTGTCGGTCCCCGGCCAGGTCCCTGCTGTTGGCTGCGCCATGGCAAGGACCAGGTTTCCTCGCCACGCCACCTGCCGATGCAGGTGGTGGCGTTTGACCGCGAGATGTGTACAATGAAACGAAAACAAGAGATCCGACCCCCTGGAGTGGCCCTCGCGTCGGGGGCGCAGTGGCTCGGGGTCGCGATGAATTGAACGAAGGACAGCCACAACGGCGGCCATGAGCATCATAAGCGTTCGAAATGTCAACAAGTGTTTCGGCAAGGTCTGTGCCGTCTGCGATCTGAGCTTCGAGGTCGAAGAGGGCACGTGCTTCGGCCTGCTGGGCCCCAACGGGGCCGGCAAGACCACGATGATGAAGATGATCTACGGTCGGAGCAGCAGGGGGGGCGGCGACGGCGGGACGATCCGCGTCTTCGACTACGATCCCGCACAGGACGAACTGGCCATCAAGTACCTGTCCGGCGTCGTGCCGCAGGAGAACAACCTTGACGACGAGCTCAACGTCATCCAGAACCTGATGATTTACTCGAAGTTCTATGGGCTGCCCGGGAGCGTGGCCCGGGAGCGGATCGAGGTTCTGTTGGACTTCCTGGAATTGTCCGAGAAAGCCCGCGCGCGGATTCGGGAGCTGTCCGGCGGCATGCAGCGCCGCCTGGTGATCGCCCGGGCGCTCCTGAACAACCCCCGGTTGCTGATTCTCGATGAGCCCACCACAGGCCTGGATCCCCAGGTCCGCCACCTGATCTGGGACAAGCTCCGCCGACTCAAGGCCCAGGGCACCACGATCCTGCTGACCACCCACTACATGGACGAGGCCTTTCAGATCTGCGATACGGTTCTGATCATGGACAAAGGGCGGCGGCTCCTCCAGGACAATCCTCGCAGTCTGCTTCGCGAGAACATCGAGGCGTATGTGCTCGAGGTGCCGGTCGCCAACGGCACGCCGCAAATCGGCGACGCGGATCTGCCCGCGGGCGTTCGCCTGGACCGCGCCGACGGTACGCTGCGGTTCTACGCGGAACAGATCGATCTGCTCAAGAGCGTGGTCGAGCGGCTTTCCGGCAAGCAGTACTACATCCGCCAATCGACCCTCGAGGACGTGTTCCTCAAAGCGACGGGGAGGGCTCTCAATGAGAAGCAATAGTCCCATGGCGTACCCGTCGCTCTCTCAACGATTGTTCAGCGTGTGGTATCGCCACATGCGTGTCTACACGAAGAACCTGCTGAGCAACGGTCTGCCGCCGTTCCTGGAGCCGCTGCTGTTCCTGATGGGCGTCGGCCTGGGCCTGGGCAAGCGGATCATGGGAACCATGGACGGCCTGCCGTACATCGACTTTTTGGGGACGGGCCTGCTGGTCACCGCCGCGATGTTCACCGCCGCCTACGAGTGTACGTTCGGCACCTTCATCCGCCTGGAGTTCGAGAAGGTCTACGACGGGATGCTGGCGGCCCCGATCACCGTCAACGACCTCATCGTGGGCGAAATCATCTGGGCCGGCACGAAGGGACTGTTCTTCACGTTCGCCGTGTTGTGCGTGCTGATGGCGTTCGGGATCATCGCGCTACCGGCGGGTCTGTTGACCCCGTTGGTCGGTTTCCTCACAGGCATGATGTTCGCGACCCTGTCGCTCTGGGTGACGTCGTTCGTCAAGACGATCAACCACTTCAATTTCTATCTAACCGGGATCATCTCGCCGATGTTCTTCTTTTCCGGCGTGGTCTTCCCGGTGAGCGATCTGCCGTCGTATGTCCGGTTCGTCGCGGAGATCGTGCCTCTGACGCACGCGGTTCGCCTCTCCCGGGCAGTCTGTGCGAGCGACTATACGCCCGCGCTTCTGCTGAGCGTGGGCTACATCGTTCTCTTCACGGCGATCTTCGGTGCGATGGCCATTCGACGGCTCCGACGGCGCCTGGTCAGCTAGGGCGACGTGGCTTCTTTTCTGTGAACAACCGGTCGCCTCAATGGCAGGCCGGACGAGGTGTGTGAATATGGCACGGGTCATTCTGTCGGGCGAGGAGCTGATGTGCATTCTGAAGGCCAACGGCGTGGTGCCCGACGAGGTGATGGATCTCCACACCGAGGGCGCGGAGATCAAAGTCCATGTCAGAACGCCCTGGCCGGTTCTCAAGTCGATCCGCGTGGGAATGCGGTTCGCCGGTTTCACGCAGGGAGAAGCGGTTCTGCAGATCGCGACGAACCGGCTCCTGGACCGCTTCGACTGGCTGATCGACAAGATGCTGGCCTCGTTTCCGCTGGCGGATCACTGCGCCCGCTGGGAGTACCCCAGGCTCCACATTGATGTGAATACCCTGTTGCAGCGTCAGGTCCGTGGGATTCAAATCACCGACGTTGTGTTCGAGGACGGGCACTACTGTATCACGACGTCGCACGCGCGGCAGGGACCCTTGCCGGACGTGCAGACCCCCGAAGAGGCGAACACGCCGCCGTCATGCCCGGACTCGGTAGGGAACTCAGGGCACAGCCCGCAGCCGGAGTGAAAGGGTGGATGGCAGGCACCCACCCTTCGCCGGCTGTGGTTCGCTTGTCGGGGGCCGACGCCCCCTGTTGCTGAGTACTGCCGATGACGGAGCCTACAGCGCCCGCGGCACAACCCACAGGGTGACTGTCGCGACCTGCAAGTTCGTCAGGCCGCCGGGCTGCTTGGTCAGATTCGGGTCTTTCAGCTTGGCGCAGACCGTGACGGTCCCGCCGGGCATGTCGATGTTGGCGCCCTTGGTGATGGAAGTCGAATACGTGCCCGGCACTGCCCCGGTGGACCGGATCGTGGAACTCAGCGTCAGGGCGGCGTTGCATCGGACCTTCAGATTCGCGCATCCTTCGTATGTGTTGATGGTCTTCTGCTGGAGCTTGATGAAGGCGTCCTGGTTGGTGATTTCGATCCAGTACCCGACGTCCATGAGGACAGGGATCGATGCGATTTCCACGGGTACGAGCTCACATGGCCAGCAGTGGGTCTTGATTTCCCCCGCGGGCACTGCGGCGGCCCACAAGACGGCGAGCAATCCCGCGATGAATACGATCCTCCTTGACATAGTTACTCCTTTCCTGTTCCAAGGCCCATCCTGTGAGCCCCGGCGCGGCCGAGGCCGGCTCTGGCCGCATCCCTGATATTCTGCCGGGAACCCGTGAGGGCCCCGTCGGTCGGACCGGCGACCCCGACAGTCGCGTGCCTCCATGGCAACGCGGATTACCGATGTCTGTGTTTGCCAGTACCAGTCGTCTGTTCAGTGAGCTGAATGTCTCCTTCCCTGTCCTGGGCGTTCGATGAGGGATTGCCGCCAGGGGAGCGGGTCCCCCTGGCGACACATCTGTGGATCGACGGGTCCTCCCTGACCCATCGACCCACGACAATGCGAGCAATTCGGAGCGTAGAAGACACCGGCTGCCTTAGGGGAATGAAAATCGCAGGTCGCAGTCGCAGGCAAGCACGGGCTCATCGTGCCTGCAGTCTGTCCAGTCTCTGGCTCGCACGTCCCAAGGTCGCATCCATGCAGATCCAGGAACTCTGCCTTCGGTCGCTCTTGGGTATTTCATGACGAGACCGGACCTCCTCGCAGGTGCGACGGGACCGGGCTCAGGATACTCGCAATAGTGGGGGCGCAACCTTCCGACATTCTGTTCGGCAGGACACCCTGTGTGTGCGGGTGCATAACTGTACTTGCACGCATGCAACAAGAGTTCACGGAAACCCTGGATTGTCATTCCCGCGAAAGCGGGAATCCAGTTCCAGAGATGCGTCGCATACCATGGCTTGTGGATTCCTGCTTCCGCAGGAATGACAGCATCCGGCCCATGCTTCGTCGCTCCATCTGATGAGGGAGCAACAGGGGGCACGCATTCTGGGCACACCTGATCGGGGCGAGCAGGTGTCACGGTACTCGTACAGGGGGGCAGTGGCGCCGACGGCGGCCGGGTCACGGAACCAGGCAAACAGACAGGATGCCAGAAAGTGCCCGCTGCGGATAGTGAACGATGAAAGGGCTGGATGGGTAGCCTGCGTGAAGCGGCCCCCGCCGCGCACAGCCAACGCCAAGCCGGCAGCCTGCAAAACAGCGGTCTCCTGCCGGTCGGCAGAAACGCTCCCCCGAACCGTATCACTCCATGCCTCCTTGCCACAGTGCCCGGACTTCTTATGCGCGGGCAACCGTCTTTTGGCGCATCGCACTTCACGCCATCATCCTTGGGAAGCACACCATTCCCTGGTGGCTTTCGGCTGGCCCTCCTCCATTGAGGGACCGCCATTGCGATGGTATTCTCTGCTCAAGGACCTCTAATGTCAAGGCAAAAATCACGATTGGTCGAGATTTTTCGGACGTGGCAGACCAAGCCAGTCATTCCCATGCGATGGATTCGTGTGTCCAGAAGCGGGCGCGGCGCCGCGCGGCTGTGAACCATGGCGGTTTTTATGATTTCTTTTCGACTTCTTCTGAACCCGGCCAGGAGTAGGACTGTATTGATCCTAGATAAGACGTGCTCAGGCCCGGTTGTGTGCGACTGGGGCCGGTGGAGTGAGTCAATGAGTGAGTTATGGACATCTTGAGACGCAATACGGATTATGCCCTGCGGCTTCTGGTCGGTCTGGCCTCGCGGGGCGAGGATGTCGCGGTCGCGACACGGGTCTTGGCCGGCGAGCAGGATGTCCCGCACCAGCTTGCCTGCAAGCTGATGCAGCAACTCCACGCGGCCAAGCTGGTGAGCAGCCGCATGGGGCCCAAGGGCGGATTCCGACTCGGGCAGGACGCCGACAGAATCAGTCTTCTCGATGTGGTCGGGGTTATCCAGGGGCCGCTGAGCCTCAACCGATGTCTGCTCAATAGGGCTTGTTGTCCTCGCAGGGACGTATGCCCCGTGCGGTCTCGCATGGGCGAGTTGCAGAGTCGGATGGAGGAGTATCTGGGCAGTGTTACACTGGCAGACCTGGTCCGGACGCACGAAGGCCGCGATGCAAAGAAGGACGAATCTGACGGGAGAATGGAATGACCGAGAAACAGACGAAGACGGGTGTCCTGGATGCGTGTGTTGCCCGTCCGCAAGGGCTGGGCTGTCTGATCGACTATGCCGCGGACTCCATCGTGAGCAAAACGATCATAGACAAGTCTGTAGCCACGATTACTCTTCTTGCGTTCGATGCCGGCCAGAAGCTCAGCGAACACACGGCCCCTTATGATGCAGTCGTGCAGGTCATCGATGGCCGCTGCCGGCTCACCATTGGCGGTGCGCCGGTGACCGTGGCGGCGGGCCAGATCGTCATCATGCCGGGCAATGTCCCGCATGCGGTGGCTGCCGATGAGCGATTCAAGATGTTGTTGACCATGATCCGTGCTTAGCCGGATGACATCAAGAAGGGAAGGAACGGGCAGATGCAGACAATTGAAGTCAGAGAACAACAGACCGTCGGCAATCCACACGGCGTGGAGGTTCGCAAGCTTCACGATACCGAGCACGCGCAGGTAATGCACATCACACTGCAGCCGGGCCAATCGTTGAAGAGGCACATCACGCCTGTGGACGTGTTCTTCTACGTCCTGGAGGGGACGGGCACCGTGGAAGTAGGGGACGAGAAACGCCGGGTCGGGCCGGATACGTTGATCGGCAGTCCCGCGAGGATTCCCCACTGCTGGTACAACGAAGGCGACGCGCTGTTGCGGGTTCTTGTCGTGAAAACCCCCCGTCCCACAGAGGGGACGAGAGTTTTGTGAGTCGCCGCCCATCGATAGGAACGGAATAGAGGTATGACAGGAGAGTGTGGTATGGAGATGTATTGTTACCAGTGTGAACAAACTGCCAAAGGGGTTTCCTGCACCGCACGCGGCGTGTGCGGGAAGGACGCGGAAACTGCCGCGTTGCAGGATTTGCTGGTTTACGCGGTGAAGGACATCGCACGCTACGCCCATCGAGCCGCCGTACTGGGGGCGCGGGATCGTGATGTGGACGTGTTCGTCGTCAAGGCGCTCTTCACCACGCTGACGAATGTGAACTTCGATCCGCAGCGGTTCCAGGAGTACATGACCCAGGCCGCCACGATTCGGACGAAGGCCAAGGGCCTCTACGAAGCGGCGGCGAAGAAGGCCGGCAAAACCCCGGAGAAGCTCGACTGTCCCGTCGCCTGGTGGGAGGGCACGAACGACCTGGCCGGGCTGATCCGCAAGGGGGGCGAGGTTTCCATCGACAAACGGATCGCGAAGCTGGGCGCCACCGTCGCGGGCGTGCAGGAGTTGATCGTGTATGGTCTCAAGGGTGCCGCCGCCTATGCCGACCACGCCGAGATCCTGGGCAAGGTGGACGAGCCGCTCTATGCGGCGATCCACGAGATGCTCGACTACTTGACCCGCAAGCCGACCGACGCCAACGAACTGCTGGGCCGGGCCCTCAAGACCGGCGAGATCAACCTCAAGGCCATGGAACTGCTCGACGCTGCCAATACCGGCGCCTACGGGCATCCCGAGCCGACGCAGGCCCGCATCACCCCGGTCAAGGGCAAGTGTATCCTCGTCTCGGGCCACGACCTGAAGGACCTCGATTTGCTGCTCAAGCAGACCGAGGGCAAGGGCATCAACGTCTATACGCACGGCGAGATGCTGCCCTGCAACGCGTATCCCGCCCTCAAGAAGTACAAGCACCTCGTCGGCAACTACGGCGGCGCCTGGCAGGTCCAGCGGACCGAGTTCGACGCCTTCCCCGGCGCCATCCTGATGACAACGAACTGCATCCAGATGCCCAAGGACGGCTACAAAGGCCGGATCTTCACATCGGGTCTTGTGGGCTGGCCCGGCGTGGCGCACATCGCCAACGGCGATTTCACGCCGGTCATCAAGGCGGCGCTGGCGGCGCCGGGATTCGCCGCGGACGAGCCCGCCGAGTACATCACCGTCGGTTTCGGCCGCAATACGGTCATGAGCGTCGCTGGCAAGGTGATCGACCTCGTCAAGCAAGGCAAGATCCGTCACTTCTACCTGATCGGCGGCTGCGACGGCGCCAAGGCCGGCCGCAACTACTACACCGAGTTCGCCGAGCAGGTCCCGAACGACTGCGTGATCCTGACCCTCGCCTGCGGCAAGTACCGCTTCAACAAGCTCGACTTTGGCGCGATCGACGGCATCCCGCGTCTGCTGGATGTCGGACAGTGCAACGATGCCTAC
Source organism: Phycisphaerae bacterium (assembly GCA_017993835.1). Taxonomy (GTDB): domain Bacteria; phylum Planctomycetota; class Phycisphaerae; order Sedimentisphaerales; family Anaerobacaceae; genus PLanc-01. Next base: position 162,035 of record JAGOLX010000008.1, on the reverse strand, counting down.
TCTGCGGTCCAGATCGCGGTGGCCCTGGCCGGCGCCTTCAACTGTGGAGTCAATGACCTGCCGCTGTCGCTGATCCTGTCCTGGTTCGAGCAGAAGGCGGTGGCGATTCTGCTGACCCTGCTGCACCTGGGCATCAAGAACATCCGCCTGGGACCGAGCCTGCCCGCGTTCGTTACGCCGGAAGTCCTCGCGATCCTCGTCGAGAAGTTCGGCATCAAGCCGATCAGCACGGTCCAAGAGGATCTCGCGGCGACCCTGGCCGCGTAATGCGGGACGGTACATGCTCGCGGTACTCGTAGGGTGGGTCCTTGACCCACGCGTCAGAACGCCGACCGGGTGAACGCGTGGGTTGAGAACCCACCCTACATGGTCACTATGAACAGAATCGTTGGGGATGATCTATGGCAGTGCGAAACATCGTCAAGATCGATGAGAGCAGATGTAACGGATGTGGGCTCTGCGCGACCGCCTGTGCCGAAGGGGCGATCCGGATCGTCAACGGCAAGGCGAAGCTCGTCAGCGACTCCTATTGCGACGGTCTCGGCGCCTGCCTGGGCCATTGCCCCCAGGGCGCCATCACGATCGAGCAGCGGGAGGCCTCCGCGTTCGACGAACAGGCGGTCAAGGCCCATCTGGGCCATGAAGCGAAGAAGCCTGAGCCGGTATTCGCCTGTCCCGGCCTGCTGGCGCACCAGTTCCGAGCCGAGCCCACGGCTCAGCAGAACGACGTGCAGGCCGTCCCTTCGCAACTGGCCCATTGGCCGGTTCAGTTGAAGCTGGTCTCGCCGACCGCGCCGTATTTCGCCGACGCGGACGTGTTGCTCGTTGCGGATTGCGTGCCCTTCGCGATGGGAGACTTCCACCAGCGATTCCTCAAGGGCCGAAGTGTCGCAGCGGGTTGTCCCAAGCTCGACGACGCCCGCTACTACGTCGAGAGGTTGGCCCAGATCCTGCAATCCAACGAGATTCGCAACCTGACCGTAGTGCATATGGAGGTCCCGTGCTGTTCCGGTCTGATCCGCATTGCCCGCGAGGCGATTGCCTTGAGCGGCCGCCCGGCGTATTTCGACGATGTCACGATCTCGCTTCGCGGCGAGGTCCTGCGGAGCGAACGCCTGACAGTCGGGCAGACAGCAGATGCTGGACCATAGACAATGCTTGATTTTCCGCGACAGATTGTTGTGGGGTTCTGGGCGACGTTTGCGGAGATGTCGCCGTACCTGTTGTTCGGCTTCCTCGTCGCGGGCGTGATGGCCATGTTCGTGTCCCGGCGGATGGTCGAGCGGCATCTGGGCGGCGTCGGCGTGATACCCATCTTCAAGGCGTCGCTGTTTGGCGTCCCGTTACCTCTGTGTTCCTGCGGCGTGATCCCGGTCGCCATGTCCCTGCGCAAACACGGCGCCAGTCGGGGGGCGACGGTCGCCTTCCTGCTCTCCACGCCGCAGACGGGGGTGGACAGCATTCTCGTCACTCACAGTCTCCTCGGTCCAGTGTTCGCCGTCTTTCGTCCCATCGCGGCACTTGTGACTGGCCTCGTCGGCGGCATCCTCGTAAACCTCTCCGGACGGAAGAACGGATCGCCCACGCAGGCCGCTGCGGACTCGCCTCGGGAGCCCGAGCCCGTCGTGCCGTTCGGGCGGAGAATCCGCGATGGTCTGGAGCACGGCTTCGTGACTCTGCCTCGCAACATCGGAAAGGCGTTGCTGATCGGCCTGGTCGTTGCCAGCGTCATCTCGGCCCTCGTGCCCGACAATTTCTTCGCCGACCGGTTGGGCAGGGGGTTGCCCGCGATGCTGGTGATGATGCTGATCGGCATCCCGATCTACGTCTGCGCCTCGGCGTCCGTCCCGGTGGCCGCGGCACTGATCGCCGCCGGACTGAGTCCGGGCGCCGCCTTCGTCTTTCTCATGACAGGCCCGGCCACGAACGCAGCGGGTCTGGCGACGATCTGGAACGCCCTGGGCCGACGCACTGCGATCCTCTACCTCGTCACGGTGGCCTCCTGCGCCCTGGCAGGGGGCCTCATCCTCGACGCCCTCGTCGCACACGTCGATATCGGTGCCGGGACACACGTCCACGACATGGGTCCCGGCCTAGTCCAACACGCCTCCGCAATCGTCCTGCTGGCGCTCCTGGGTTACGCCTTGTTCACGCGGAAACGCGACTGACCGACTCCTTGAAACCACGAAGGTCACGAAGAACGCGAACGGAAACGAATCCACTCACGCAGAGACGCAGAGGAAGGTGCTGCTTGCCCGAGATGCTCGGCGACAGCAGCCGGGTGTCCTCCCCACACCGCATCGCCGTGATCGGAATCCGTCACCTGCAGGAGGTCAGTCGAGCGGCCAGTTCGAGAAGACGGAACTTCCGGTCCGCGCCGGTGTCTATCAGAGTAGGCACGCCTCGATCTTCGCTGCTCGCGTGCAAGTCAGGATGGTGAGAGACAGGATTGTCGTGGAGCGGACCGGGATGAGAATCACAGCTCTATGCCTGCAACTACTGACATGTTCGATGCCTTTGGACAGCGAGAAGCACGTCATGACAGAGGCGAACATGCGACTCATGGAGACAGGGGTGAGGGCATTCACGAAGGCGTCCGGCCGACTACCCACGGCCAGGGAGGGTCTGAGTGTCCTTGTTGCGATGCCTGCAGATTGGCCCACCGGCTCTCCATGGACGCACTTCCTGGAAACCTCGGATTTGCCGCGCGACGGGTGGGGGCGTGAGCTCGTTTATGTCCCGGACCCCAAGCTGCCACATGGCTTTGGCATCTACTCGTGCGGCGAAGATGGCAAGACGATCTCCAACGGCAACGACCGCGATGACCTGAACACGTGGAGCGCCCTCGCACCCTGGAGAAGCTCCTATGGAAGTGGGTCCGTGAGGCAGGCAGCAATGCGCTGGGTCATGTTGATCTTGGCCGGCGTTCTCACTGTTGCCGCGACAGTCACGCTATTGCGCCGGCCACCATTCGCGAAGCAACAGTAGCGGTTGTCCCCCACACGGCCTTGCCTGTTCGAGGCGACGCACGCGAAATCAACGCTCCTTCATCCATCATCAATCGTTTCACGTCTTCGCTTTCTTTTTTCTCAGCAGGACGGTCGTAACGAGGATCCCAGTCACCAGGCCCAGGGCAAAGGTGAGCATCAGCAGCAGGGCCCTCGACATCTGCACGTGCAAGAGGAGAATTCGGGCCTCCGCCGGCTCGCTGTTCTGCAGGAAGATGATGATCGTGAAGACCAGCAGCACGACGATGGCGATCAGCTTGACCTTTCGCATAGCTCGTTCCTTCCACAGACCCTGTCCATTTCACAGCTCCCGGCTTGCGCTGCCCGCCGGCCCGCGCATCAGGATAATGCACCCGGCGGAGGATTTCAAACCCGAATGCACCCCCTGGGCCACGAGTCACGAACCACGGCATGGAAACCGGTGATGAATGCAGATCCAATCCTGTCGTTCCCCCGATGCGGGAATCCACTCTCTCGGTCGCGCGCGGTCAGCGGAGGTCCGTCAGTTCCCGATGGCGTCGCGGAGTTCGAGCTTCTCGATGGGCGGCGCGATGAAGAGACGCTCGGGGAACTTCCGACGGGCGATCAGGTCGTCGTAGATCCGCTGGCCTTCGGACACGTTCAATCCCAGGCCCGCCAGGTATTGGAGGCGCAGGTTGCGATCCGTGTTGATCTGGGCGTCCGCGAGCCAGGGCGCGAGGTCGGGACCCTGACCCGCGTAGGTCGCGAGCAGATCCAGCGCGGTGTGGAACTCCACCTCGCGCAGGGACTCGACCACCCGGGCGTGGTCCTCGCGGTCCAGGCGGTCCTGGAGGGCGGGCACGTCGATCCGCAGGGGCTCGATCCGTCCGAGCAGGACAACGTCGTAGCCTTCGCCGTTGATGTCGTTGCTCCAGATTGTCCCTTCCGGAAAGGCGGTGAAGAAGGTGGCAATCTCGCTCTGGACCACGTCCTCGTCGCTCTCGTAGAGGGGCACCCACTGCGTGACGAGTCCGCCGGGATTGAGGTGACGCTTGCAGAGGTCAAAGTACTCACGCGTGTAGAGGGCGGCGGAGCCCTTCATCCACGGATGGATCGGGTCCGAGGTGATGACGTCGAATTTCTGCTGGGTCGTGAGGATGTAGTGGCGGGCGTCGTCGTAGACGATCTCGACGCGGGGGTCGTTCACCACGTCGTAGTTCTCTTTCGCGAAGTACCGGGACGCGACCTTCGGGATCAGCGGCTCGATCTCGCACAGGACGATCCGCTCGACCTCGGGGTGCAGCACGAAGCAGCCTGCGGTGACTCCCGCGCCGCAGCCGACGACCAGGACCTTCCGGGGCTTCGGGTGCAGCAGGGCGGACAGATGCCCGAGCATCCGCTGGAGACGCATGTCCGCAGGCTCGGTTGAGGCCTCCACCTTGCCGCAGACATGGAAGCTCGTGACGTTCCCGTCGAGACGGGTCACCGCGACCGCGGAGTTTCTCCCTTCGCCGACATAGAGGACCTCGGCGGTTCCCGTCCGCGTCGGGAGGTGTCGGCCGTAAGCGACCAACTCGGGCGGGATCGGCGGCGTCTGCCAGATCAGGAGAGTCGCCAGGGCCGAGACGGCCGCTGTTGCCGCGACGAAGAGAGAAGGTAGGAAGGTCCGAAGGTGGGAAGGTCGGAGGGCGGGGGCCGATTCTGTTCTCACCTTCTCATCTTCTGACCTTGTCAACTTCTCCCATGGAATCAGGGCCAGTGCTGCTGCGAGCGCCGCCAGGGCGATCATGACCCGCTCGCTGTTCTGCGTTCCGAGGCAGGGGATCAGGACCATGCTGAAGGCGAGCGAGCCGACGATGGCGCCGACCGTGTTGGCGGCGTAGATGCCTGCGACGATCCGCCCGGGATCGGCGGTTCGCGATCCTGCCCAGGCCAGCGCCAGCGGGAAACTGGCGCCCCAGAGGATCGCGCCGGGCAGGACCACCCAGAAGCAGCGGACCAGATCGATCTGGAAGCTGAGCCAGGGACTCTTCGCGAGCGACGGATCGACCGGCCAGTAGGGGACCGATTCGCCCAACGCGTAGGCGGCCCACGCGACCGCGAGCGTCAGGAGCAGTTGGCAAACGCCGAGGGCCAGTCGCGGCCGACCGCTGTCGCGGGCGATGGCCGACCCGACGCTGCTGCCGATGCCCAGTCCGACGAGAAAGGCCGCGAGGATCAGGGAGAACGTGTAGACTGTCCCGCCCAGGAGCAGGGACAGGATGTGGGTCCAGACGACCTCGGCGCCGAGGGCACACAAGCCTGAAAGCCCGATGACCACGCAAGCTGCAGCACGCCGGGGGCGGGGCGCCTGCGATGCGAGCGGGCGGGTCGCTTCGGGACAGCCTGCCGGCGGGTGGTGGGCCGTGCATCGCGTCAGGAGCAGGGCGATGGACGCCACGCCCAGGTTCAAGGCCCCTGCGACGCAGGTCGCGACCACCATGTCATGGACCCTGAGCAGGTAGAAGCCTGCGAGCAGACAGCCCAGGACCGCGCCGGCGATATTGCTCCCATAGAAGAAGCCGAGCCAGGCGATTCCTCGCGGCGTGGCCTGCACCCTTCTCGCGATGGCGGGCAACGTCGCACCCATTAGCATGGTGGGCGCCAGCAGGCACAAGGCACAGACCCCGGCCCGGACGACGACGCTGCCCAGGCCGTGGCCGATGTGCGTCGCGTAGAGCTGGTGGATGTGGGGAAGGCCGACAAGCAGGATCAGGCCGCACACGCCGATACCCAGCTCGATCAGGGCATAGACCCGCAGAGGGTGCCGTCGGGGAGAGACCAGCCGAGGAAACAGCAGGCTACCCAGGCACATGCCGCCCATGAAGGTGCCCAGCAGGACGCCCAGGGATGTCGCGGAGGAGCCGATCACCAACTGGAGCGACTGGAGCCAGACGATCTCGTAGATCAGTGCGGAACACCCGCTCCCGACGAACAGGACCGCGAGCAATAGCAGGGACGCCGATCCCGGTCTGTCCAGTCCGCGATCGTCCCCGAGATCCAGCCCAGGCAATGGATTCTCCGATGCGCCCATAGCAACTTTCGCCATGATACCGTGATAGTGGTTTGCGAGGAATCCGCGGTTACGAATTCCTGGGAGAATCCGCGTGGGCGGGCCTGAGGGCATCCGGGGGCGAAGGCGTTACTCCAGGTGGAGGACGCCTCGCTTCTTGTCGGCCTTGAGACCGGCTTCCTTCAGCGTGTCGTACAGGTACCGGCACTGGCGGACCTTGATGAACTCGAACTCGGGGTCCGTTTCGTCCTTGGTGATGACGACCACCGTGCCGATACCCAGGATGCACTCGAGCAGCGAGCGGTGGAGCTTCAGGTCGATCACGCGGAACATGTCGATGTTGTCCACCTGGCGGTCGAAGATGCCTCGCGACCACTCGATGCGGTCCGGCGTCACCTCGTAGCCGATGCTCTTGACCACTGCGATCTTCCAGGCCAGGACCATCAGGGCGACGACCGTCAGTCCAAGGGCGCTCAGGTCGATCCAGCGTTCGACCTGCATCAGTCGCGCCGGCGGCACGTTGACCTTCGGGATATACGAGATCACCCTGGCGATCGGGTAATGATAGGCCGCCCAGCACAGGGCAACGAGGCAGGCGATCTTGACGGCGGCGCCGGCCACCGCGAACAGGCTGGGTCTGCCAAACCAGAGGACATCGCTCTCGGGCTGTTCTTCCGCTCCTTCGGCGGGCTGTTCCTCGGGCTGCTCTTCCGCAGGGTCCTGTTGGCCCCTCGCGGCTGCCTTGCGGAGTTCGGGCGTCAGGAACTCGCCGCAATAGCGGCACTTGATCGCCTGGAACCGGATCGTCTCGGCGCAGAACGGGCACGCCTTCGTCCGGTGCCGGGTCCTGGGCGACCTGGGCACAGGCACGGAATCCACCTGCTGCGACATGGCCTTCTCATCCGAATGGGTTCTCAATTGCCAGTTCGTCATATCGACTCTGTTTATCGGCCACTGGGCATCGGAAAGGCCAGTGCGGTGTGTGATTCGACGGCAATTCTGCTTATCGGACGTGTGCAGGGGCGTATCTTCGGGAGGAGGCGGTTGTGGCGACGCTGTGGCCGGAGACCTGCGTGTTGGTGGCGAGACTGGCACATGTGATTCTCTCCACCGTCGAATCAGCCGTGATTGTCACGATCTGCGGCCTGAGCCTCTCCGCTCTCGGCGAAGTCCTCCAGCGACGGGAGAAAGAGATCCTGCGGGTCGTCACACAGGAAGTGGAATAGGACAAGGAGTTCCAATCGTGCGGCGGTGTCTACCGCAATGGGGCCTCGTGCTGCGCACCTGGCTGGACCACCCCCAGCAGTTCTTTGGACGGGCCCGCGATCTCGGAGGTATCCAGCAAACAGAACCGCGGCGCCTTTCGACGGCATTGTCTCTTGCCTTTATCGAGCCACGGGCAATCTCTGCACTGTTCTGTCATTCCCAGCCTCTCTATCTCAATCCGGACGGATATCGTCCTTTCTCATCGCGTCGTTTCTGCTTTCGCATCCCAGGAGATCCGCTTTCCAGTACAGGAAATTCCCTTCGATGCGTCAACGAAATGATGACTGAAGCAATTATAGCAAGGTAGCATCGGATGCTCGGCGTGTCAAGCTCTCATTCACCGCGCGGCGATTCTGCGACATCGGTGCTTTATTTCCAGCGGCGGACTGTTGACGATGGAGCCCCGGTAGGGTAACATGAGAAGAGGTCTGTCGTGGAACTCCAGTTCACGTCATTCAACGTTGAGGGTAGGAGTCATGAAACGCAGGCGCGCTTTTACGTTGATCGAACTGCTCGTGGTCATCGCGGTGATCGCGATCCTAATGGCGATTCTGACGCCGGCGCTCGGCAAAGCGAGGGACCAGGCCAAGAAAGTCGTCTGCTCGGGCCACATGAAGGGCTTGGGCGTCGCCATGCGGATGTATGTGGATGACTCGGACGGCAAGACGCACAATTCGCCCAACCAGGGGCTTTGGGACAACACCTTCGAGGGGGGCCGCGTTGTCATCAAGTACAAACCCAACGACGGCAACGCCTATTGGGGGATCGCCTACCACCCGTATGCCCCGAACAAGAAGGTCTTTCGATGCCCCGCCACCCGGCGGGTGGACGATTGGCCTGAGAATGGATGGGGACTGAAATACCAGGAGTACTTCCGGTACTGCTCTTACGGCCTCAATTCCTATGTGTCCAGCCGAGACACCAACGGCGACGGCCAGGTGGAATGGACACGGGTCGACCGCGAATTCAAGAAGCACGACGAGGTGATTGTCTTTCAGGACCACATCGAGCAGAAGCTGGACAGCGCCGACTCCGACATGTTCTGCGTCGGCTCGGGTGGGGTCAATCTCTCCCAGTGGCGTCCCGGCAGCAGCCTCGTGAACACCTACTGGCAAGGTTACGACACGGTGGGCGAGTGCTTCCGTCACAAGGGTACGTCCATGACCTGCTGGCTGGACGGGCACGTCAGCGGCATCAAGCAGAGCACTGGCGAGGACGTTCCCCGCCGGTGGTACACGGGCAAGGGGACGTTGTGACGAGCCCGGACAGCGGGGGAAAGGATCACGGACGTGAGCTATCGGCGATGGATCTTCCTGGCAATCCTGGCGGCTCTGGTGGTGAGTGGATGCAAGCGTGAGGAGCCCGACGCCGGCCAAGCGTCGGCGCAGACAATAAGCGAAGCTGAGATTGCCGCGGCCCGAGATGCCATGACTCGCGGGATGACCGGTGTTTCTTTCGACAAGTTGACCGCCGCCCATGTGGGGCGTCGCTGCGTCGTGGTGACGAACGGGCCGTACGATGATTCTCCGCCGCCCCCGCCGTTGGGGATGGTTCACAGGATGGGCCCGGTGACGATCTACACGGCCCGCGTCCACGAGGTCTCCGCTGACAGCCTCAAAATCTCCGCATCCTACCCCACCTCGGGCAACAAGAAGATCGCCGAAATCCTGCGGGCGAACATCCAATCCGTCCATGTTGGTGACTGACCGGTATTCTTCCATTTGCTTCGCGACCCCCCAATCGGTATAATGAAGTTGGTATGGGGGAGAAGGGGCGCGTCGGCAATTGGGAGGATCGTGGCCATGATTGGCAGACTATGGACCGCAGGGTGCGTCGTCGTGTTGTGCGCACATACCGGAGGGTTCGCCCAGGTGCGGACGTGCAACCCTGAAGCGGGATACCGCCTGTCGAGCGGGCTGAAGATCGTCTCGGTCGCACCGTCGGCCCAGGACGCTGAAAGGACCGGGCGGATCTCGATTGCCGGCGAGACGACGTGGGAGCACCCGGTGCCGCCGATTGCCGGGTTCTCGCCGCTGGTGGCGATCACCACGTCGAACCGGGCCAGCTCCGACGATTTCGACTGGGAACACAAGATCCAGAACTCGTATGTGGGCAGCCCGTTGAACGCGCCGGCCGACGAGAACTTCGTCATTGGCATCCTGGACACCGGCTCGGTGGTCGATCTGGCAGCGGGCGAGAGCGCCGAGATCCTGGGTTTCACAGGCTCTCACTTGACGACGAGCCTGTTTCCCATCGGCGGCGTCAGCGGGACCCTGGACACGACCATTACCAAGCCGGTCGGAATCTTCACCGCGGGTCTGGGCGCGGTCGGGGCGGACGGGCGACTCGATCTGACGAAGGTGATCGGTCACACGAACACGTGTGCCCTGGCGTCGCCGGCGATCGAGTGCGACAACGGCGAGAGTGTCACGGCGGTCGTGGGCACGCCGCTCCTAGCCTTCTTCATGACGGCCATCAACGTGGATCAGCCGCGGCGGGTGACCGTTCGTGACCGGACGTTCATCGGGCCGGATGTCCAAATCGCCGACTCGTATGATGTCACGACCTCCGCGTATACCCGCAGCATCCCGATGGAACTGGGCGGGCTGTCGCCTGTCGCAACGGCCAGCTACTACGCGTTTCCCGACCTGACCGACATCGACGATATCCTGGGCGAATGGCTGCCATTGACGCCGACCCTGCTGTCGCTGTCCAGTCTTTCGCTGCCTACAGGCGGCTCGTTTTTCGCGGATGTGGGCGTGCTGCAGGGCGAGGCCGGACCGCTCAATTCACTGCAGACCGCCAGAATGCTCGTGGATACTGGAGCGCAGAGTTCGATCATCAGCTCGAACATCGCCGCGAAACTGAACCTGCCTCTGGAGCCGGATTTCACTGCGGAGGTCTGCGGCATCGGCGGGACCAGCACCGTGTCCGGCTACTACGTGGACTACGTCCGGATCAACGCCCTGGGCGGCGCGCTCGAGTTCTCGCACGTCCCGTTCGTGGTTGTGGACATGGAGTCCAGCGAAGGCGGTTCACTCGACGGGGTCCTTGGCACGAACTTCTTCTGGAACCGCAACGTGGTTCTGGAGCCGACCACGACCGGCTCCGGCTATCTGCACGTGTCCGATCCCGTGCCCTACGCTTACATCGATCTGAATTTCGACGATGTGGTCGATGTCGCGGATTTTGCGATCCTGGCATCCGCCTGGGGCTCGACCCCGTCCGATCCCGAGTGGAACCGCCTGTGCGACTTCTACCTGGACGAGGTGATCGACGTTCGCGATCTCGAAGCGTTCGTGGACAGTTGGCTCGCCATGCGGGAGGAGTAGTCCCCGGCTGTCGTCCGTCATGTCGATGGATGTGCCGGAGGACCCGGGTGTACTCCGCGAGCGGTCCCGTCCGGTTCCCTTCCTCGCAAAATCTACGAAATCACTTGACGATTGCCGCGACGGCATCGTATGGTGGATGCGCTGTGTTGTCGCTTATTCGTTGGAGGCGGCGATATGAACAATCTGCGCTTTGCGCGGCAGTTTTTGCTACATCCGAAACAACTGGGAACGGTCGTCCAGAGCGGCCGGGCGTTGGCGGGCAGAATGGCCGACGAGGTGGGTCCCAGCGTCCAGGTGGTCGAGTTCGGAGCGGGAACCGGACCGGTGACACGAGAAATTCTCCGCCGCCTGCCGGCAGATGCCACTCTGACCTCCTTCGAGATCAATCGGGACTTCTGCCGATGTCTTGAGGAGATCGACGATCCACGCCTGCAGGTCGTCAACGATGACGCCCTCCACTGCGAGCGATACGTGGATCAGCCCGATTGCATCGTTTCGGGGTTGCCCCTGACGCTGTTTGACGGGCGGGCTCGGGAGGCGATCCTCGCCATTGCCAGACGGGCCGGGCGGTTCGTCCAACTGCAGTACACCACGGCCATCACGCGGGATCTGAGGCGATATTTCTCCGACGTGCGGCTCAAGTTCGTGCCCTTGAACTTCCCGCCGGCGTTCGTGTACGTATGCCGGTGTCCGAGCGAAGTCCGGGTGTCGTGATCCGCACAGCGCAGGGGCGGCCATGAGAATGACGAGGATGGCGGTCGAGACAGTCAGGAAGCGGGACGGATCGATCGTCGAGTTCGACGCGTCGAAGATCGAGCGAGCGGTCCAACGGGCTGCGATGGAGACGCTTCAGAACCGGGAGCAGGCGGCAGCCATCGCCCGGAGCGTGACGCGCCTCGTGACGGAAGATCTCGCAGGACGATCCGCGGGCCGGACCCCCGGCGTGGAGGACATCCAGGACCTCATCGAAGCGACGCTGATGTCCGAGGGATACCGCAGCATTGCCCGGGGTTATATCCTCTATCGGGAGACCCGCTCGCAGGTCCGTTTCGCCAAGTCCGCTCTCGGGTTGAAGGACGATCTGAAGCTGCCGGTGAACGCCATCGAGGTGCTCCGGCGACGGTACCTGCTCAAGGACGAGTCCCGGCGGATCGTCGAGACGCCCAGCGAGATGTTCCGTCGCGTGGCGCACCACGTCGCCCAGGCGGAGGCCGGCTACGGCTCGGATTCCCGCGTGCAGGAAGCGGAGGACGTGTTCTACCGCATGATGCGAAGTCGTGAGTTCCTGCCCAACTCGCCGACCCTGATGAACGCCGGGACGCCGCTGGGGCAGCTCTGCGCCTGTTTCGTCCTCCCGGTGGAGGACTCGGTCGAGGGCATTTTCAAGGCCTTGGCCGACATGGCGAGGATTCACCAGACCGGCGGCGGCACGGGCTTCAGCTTCTCCCGTCTTCGCCCGCGTGGCGACCTGGTCGGCTCGACGATGGGACGCGCCTCCGGCCCGATCTCGTTCCTGGGCATCTTCGACGAGGCGACGGAGGTGATCGTCCAGGGAGGCCGACGCCGGGGTGCGAACATGGGAGTGCTCCGCTGCGATCATCCCGACATCGTGGATTTCGTCGAGGCCAAAGTCGGCTCCAACGCCCTGCGGAACTTCAACCTGTCGGTCGGCGTGACGGACCAGTTCATGCGGGCGGTCGCAAGGAATCGGCCGTTCGATCTGGTGAATCCGCGAACGGGCAGGAGCGTCGCTCGTGTGGGGGCCCGCTCGCTGTTCGATCTGATTGTCAACGCGGCCTGGAGGACGGGAGACCCCGGCGTGCTCTTCCTCGATCAGGTCAATCGGTGCAACCCGACGCCGCGTCTCGGGCGGATCGAGGCGACCAATCCGTGCGGGGAGGTGCCGCTACTGCCGCACGAGAGCTGCATCCTGGCGTCGATCAACCTCGACAGGATGACCACGGACGACGAGACCGCCGGACGCACGGGGAGCGTCCGAGTCGATTGGGCCCGCCTTCGCGACCGGGTCCACTGGGGAGTCCGCTTCCTCGATGACGTCATTGACGTGAACTGCTACCCGCTCGAGTCCATTGCCCTCGCGACGCGGGCCAACCGCAAGATCGGCCTGGGTGTCATGGGCTTTGCCGACATGCTCATTCGGCTTGGCATCCCTTACGGCACGCCGGAGGCGGTGGCCTTTGCCGACAAGCTGATGCGTTTCATTCGCCGGGAGTCCCTCGTTGCATCCGAGAGTCTCGCCAAGCAGCGGGGCGTCTTCCCCCGTTTCCGCCGGTCGATCTACGCCGGGACCGGGCGAAGGCTTCGCAACGCCACCGTCAACACGATCGCGCCGACGGGAACGATCAGCATCATTGCCGGCTGTTCCAGCGGGATCGAGCCGCTGTTTGCGGTCAGCTTCGTCCGCAACGTCCTGTCGGGGACGCGGCTGTTCGAGAGCCACCCGCTCTTCGAGAAGATCGCCAGGGAGCGGGGTTTCTATCGGCGCGACCTCGCGGCCGAGGTGGCCCGGCGTCCGTCGTTGGCGAAGGTCAGGGGTGTCCCTCGCGACGTGAAGCGTTTGTTCGCAACTGCGTTCGATGCCACGCCCCGCCAACATCTGGAGATCCAGGCGGCATTCCAGAGGCACACGGACAATGCGGTGTCCAAGACGATCAACCTGCCCGCGGATGCGACGGTCGAGGATGTCCGCGAGATCTACATGGCGGCGCATCGACTCCGCTGCAAGGGCATCACGGTCTACCGGTACGGCTCCAAAGCCGACCAAGTCCTCTCGGTGGGGGAGGAGATGGAGGCCTTGCCCAGCGACGCCCCCGACTTCATCCGGGCCGATCTCGACTACTCCGGCGGCTGCCCCAGCGGCGTGTGCGAGTTCTGATCGGACAGGCTTGGTCACCTCGTTTTCGGCTGCTGACCCCCGTAATACGGATAGTCGTCGAACCTGGCGCCGCCAAGGACGCGAGGATCGCCCGTGGCTCTCAGTTCCGCCAGAAGCGATGACTCCAACTTCTTTCTCGTATCCGCATACGCCGGGTCGGATGCGACATTGCGGAGCTGATACGGGTCCTTATGCAGGTCATACAGCTCTTCCGCAGGCCGCTTCTCAAAGGCTGGCTCGAACAGTGGTTTCACTTGGGCATCGTCGCGGTGTTTCATCATATAGGTCTTCGTCGGGGAATCGTCGATATCGCCGTAGGCGCGATTGGGATAGTACGGTTCCCCACCGTCCGTCGGGTCGCCGGCGGGCCACCGCTGTGGCTCGAAGTTGCGGATGTAGAGGAAGTCGCGAGTGCGGATAGCCCGGCAGGGATAGCCGAGCCCGCCCTTGCGGACCCACGCATGGCGCTCCTTGCCCGTGAGGACATGGTCTCTCGCCGGGTCGATCCAGCCCGAGCCGTCGGAGGCGAGCGCCGCCAGCAAGCTGCGGCCCGTCATGGCGGCGGGGGGCGTCAGACCGGCCGCCTCCAGGAAGGTCGGCGCGAGGTCTTGTAGACTGACGAAGTCCTGGACAACGCGTCCTCCCTGGGCCCGAGCGGGCCATCGCATCGCCAGCGGCACCCTCGTCCCGCCGTCGTAGAGATTGCTCTTGCAGCGGGGGAAGGGCAGGCCGTTGTCGCCTGTGATGACGACCAGCGTGCGGTCGAGCTCGCCTGCCTCCCGCAGCAGGTCGAGCAGTTCGCCGACCTCGCGATCGAATCGCTGCACCTCGAAGTAGTAGTCGCAGAGATCCTTTCGCACGATCTCGTTGTCCGGCAGATACGGCGGGACCGCGACGTCTTCGGGCTTCATGCCGCTCTTGACGCCGGACTCCCAGTCGTAGTCGCGATGGGGATCGTGACTGCCGAACCAGAAGCAGAAGGGGGTTCCGTTTGGGCGGGCCTGAAGAAAGGTCTTGAAGTCCTTGAACGAGGGTCCTGCGGGGTTTCTCGCTCGGCCTCCAGGCTGGTGCTGGCCTGGACCCCAGCCCTTGCGGGTGCAGCCCACATAATAGCCCGCTCGCTCGAGTAGATCGGGGTAGACGGGGAACTTGGCTGGCAGCGTGCTCCAGAGATTTCCGCCTTCCTCCAAACGCCAGTGCCACTGTCCGGTGACAATCGAGCCACGCGACGGCGTGCACGACGGCGCTGTGACAAAGGCGTTCGAGAACAGCACGCCCTCGCGAGCGACCGCGTCGAACGTGGGCGTCTTGACCACTCTGTCGCCCGCAATACTCGCATGAGGCCACGACCAGTCGTCTGCGATGCAGAACAGGATGTTGGGCCGATGGGACTGTGCCGCACGGACGGATGCGGCACCCGGTCCGGTCCATGCGGCACCCAACGTGCCCAGGCCAACGGCTTTGAGGAAATCTCGACGGGTTGTCTCGCAGGCATTCATGTCTTGCCTCCATTTGCAGAAGTCCTGGCATCCACCCGACGCTGCCAGTCGTGCAGGGCGTCGAGCAACTCGCGGCGCTTGTTCTGTTCAGTGACAGCGAGATTATGCTGCTCGCTCGGATCGGTGGCGAGATCGTACAACTCGATTTCGCCCGTGTCGAAGAACTCGATGAGTTTGAAGTTGTCCTTGCGGATCGCCCCGGCGGAACGGCCGCCCAAGAAGTGCGGCTTGTCCAGTGGATAGTGCCAATACAGAGTATTCCTGGCCAGGCCTGCGCCGGGGTCTCTGAGCAAGGGTATCAGAGAAACACCGTCGAGGACCTGTCCCTGTGGAGTCTCACTCCCGGCAACCTCTGCGAACGTGGGATAGAAATCCATCGTGCAGACCGGTGTCTCACACACGGCACCGGCCTGTGTCACGCCGGGCCAGTAGACGATCAGCGGCTCGCGAATGCCGCCCTCGTAGAGAGTCGATTTGCCGGCCCGAAGCGGCGCGTTGGAGGTCACCCTGTCCTCGCCGCCATTGTCGCTCGTGAACACGACAATTGTGTCTTGGACCAACCCGAGTGCACGGAGCCTCGCTCGGATCATGCCTACACCCTGGTCGATGCACTGAAGCTGGGCGGCGAGGTGCGGATTGTTCCGCCGGGCCTGAAATCCCTTGCCGGCATGCGGCTTGGCTTCATATTTCGCGACGAGATCAGGCTTGCCGTCTAGTCGCGTATGGACGGCGTAGTGGCCCAGGTAGAGGAGAAAGGGCTCGTCTTTGTGACGGTCGATGAATCCGACAGCCTCCAGATTGCAGCGGTCCACGAGATGCTCCGTGCCGGGCAGGCGCTGCTCGATTTCCCTGTTGAAGTGGTAGGGGAAAAAGTAGCTGCCGCTGCCGATGCCCCGGTTCTCGGAGACAATCACCTCGTCAAAGCCGTGCTCGCGAGGCGGGGTCTCCGTCGCACCGTGATTTGCATAGCCGGTCAGGTGCCATTTGCCGACGATCCCGGTGGCGTACCCCGCACCTTTGAGCATCTCGGGCAACGTCGTGTAGTCCTTCGCGAGGTGCTTGGGGTCGTCGGGCCGCAGATAGTCGGTAATCCCGGTTCGCACGGGCGACTGGCCCGTCATCAGAGCAGCGCGGAATGGCGAACAGACCGGGGCTGCCGCGTAGACGGCCGTGAACCGCATGCCGTCGCGCGCCAGTTCATCGAGGTTGGGGGTCTCGTTGAAGGTGTTGCCATAACAGCCCAACTCGGCCCAGCCGAGATCGTCCGCGAGGATGAAGATGATGTTGGGCCGGCGCGTGCCACGCCGCGTAGCTGCATCTGGCTCGGCTGCTTGACAATGAGGCAAGACCGCTGCAAGCACTCCGCCGGCGGTGGCCTTGAGGATTCCGCGGCGTGTGACGCCTGTTGTCGCCATCCTCTCAAGTGGTTTCATAAGCGACGGGCCTCCAATGCGAGAATCCGTTGCGTTCGTTCCGTCACTTTGACAGACTGGGCGATCCGGATGGGGCATACCCAGAGGATCTTCTCCTGATCCGTGAGGATGGTCGTCTGCCGGCGCAGCTCGTGGGGCACCTTCGCCGTCGTGAGGAACTTGCCGACCTTCTTGGTTGCCCCCAGTCCGAGCGGCTCGAATCGGTCGCCTGTCTGCCGAGGGCGCACGAGGACCGGAGGCTTCACCCGGTCCCAATCGAGGCACTCGGTGAAGGAACTCTTGTCCTTTGTAACTTGTCGTACGTCGATCCCGTCTCGCTCAAGGATTCTCGCGGTGATTTCCCAGTCGCAAAAGCGGGTCGTTCCCGGGATGTTCAGTTCTGCGGGCGCACCGTGCGTGTGGGCACTCCCGTCTCCGCTCGCGAGTTGCTGACGTGCGACCAGGAGTGTGCCCGACTCATATCGGACGGAGAAGCCGTCGGGCAGGGCAATCCGTTCGTGGATCGTTCGCTGCCCTGCCAGTCCCAGGATGTTCCCGTAGTGACGTTCAGTGAGGTCCCGCTCACCGGACCCCAGGCTCACCAACGCCCGGCGGACCAGTTCGATTGCGACGGGCTGCGGGAGTAGTGCCAGCCCCGTAGCGTCGATGCGGACCGAGTGGTTTCCAGGGCTCGCCATGGCGGCCCATGCTGCCGTGGCCTCCCGTTCGATCCGGTTATAGAGCCTTGCCGCCGAGAACGCCAGCTCCGAGAGTCCCTCGACGAGGGGGCTCGGAGATTCCCGCTGCAGTGAAGGAAGCAGCCTGTGTCGGATGTAGTTCCGCGTGTAGGCGATGTCCGCGTTTGTGAGGTCTTCCCGCCACGCCAAGCCGTGCTTGCGAAGGTAGCGGACAACCTCGTCGCGCGTCACGCACAACAGAGGTCTGGCCAGCCATAGCCCGTCGCCGAATGAGCGAACAGGGCGAATGCCGGCCAGGCCGCGAAAGCCCGTGCCCCGGCGCAGTCGATGGAGTAGCGTCTCGGCGTTGTCATCCTTCTGGTGGCCGGCAGCCACCCAGGAGCAGTCGTGTTCCCTCGCGATCTCCGCAAGGGCCGCCAGACGCAACTCCCTTGCCGCGGTCTCGACAGACAGCCTGTGTTCACCGGCATGCCCGCGGACATCGACCGCCCTGGTGACGATGCGGACGCCCAGGTTACATGCGAACTCGGCGACGAACCGCTCGTCCGCGTCGCTCGACAGTCCGCGCAGGCGGTGATTGACGTGAGCACAGACCAAGCTGGCTGGGAGGGTTCCCTTACTGCGGAGCTTCGCGAGGAGGTGCAGCAGACAGATGGAGTCGGCGCCGCCGGAGATCGCGACCAGAACCCGAGCCGCTCCTGCGAAGATCCCGTGCAGGCTCAGGAAACCCGCCACCTTCTCTTCCATGCTGTCCGACATGTGACGCGGGGCCCAAATGCAAACGGGTCTGACAACGCGTCAGACCCGTTGGATATCGAATGACCTCGCCAACCCTACTTGGGGTTGGACGTACTCAGATCCTTGATTCGCTGCTCCGCCCGCCGTCGCCAATCGCCGAACTGTGCCTCCTTGGCGATCGCTTCCTGGTAGAGTTCCAGGGCTTCGGCGCGACGGTACAGTTTCCGGTCGAGGATGTTGGCCGCCTTGAACCGGGCGGGATACGGCGTGGCGGGGTCCCACTGGTACGCTCGCTGGTAGTACTGCAGCGCGAGCTGGAAGTCGTTGAAGACCTCGTGAATATCGGCCATCCTGAAGGCGGCGTCGTCGATCTTATCGCTCGTCTGGTACTGGCGGATCATGTTGGCGTACTTGCCCAAGGCTTTTCGCAGGACATCCTCGTTCTTCAGGAGATCCGGGACCATGGTTCCGGCCTGCCTGCGCGTCTGCTCGGCCTCCGCAAACAACTGGTCGGCCGCCGGGATGGACGCCGTGGCCTTCAACGTCGCAGGGAATACATCCGCCACCGCGATGTAACGGTACATCGGGATTTGGTCCAGGGCTTTGCGTTCCTGCTGGGCCCACACGGTCTTCTGGTGGTTTCCTGTGGTGTCATAGTACTGTTCGAGCGCCAGCAAACTGCGCCGATAGGCTTCCCGATGCGAGGTCAACTGCTCCACGAGGTCGATCTCGTTCGTGGACGCGGGCGTGGCCAGGGGCGTCGGCGCCTGGGTGGTCTCAGAACCGGTTCGCGGCGGCAGCCTCCGGCTCCGCCCGGTGTCGCTCTGGCACCCCATGGCGATCGTCACTGTGAGAATCGCAGCCGCGGTTGTAACAATCCTTGTCATCCTGATGCCTCCTTAAGCACTGGCAATGCGTTTCTTACCGGGCCGGAACCCCGTACAGATGGTTTCTGCCTCCGCCGTGTGAGCTCTTCGGCGGTCCCCCGGCCTACTCAGTCACTCAGTTAAGCCGAAGTCTCCCGACGCGTCAAGCATAAACGCGCGGAAAAAACTGACAAATCGCCGTATCCTACCACGCGAGACCCGTCGATCCTATCCCAGAGTCTCAGAGAAAAACCGGACGACTCATGTATGAGCGACCCGCCGGACGTATCTATATTGGTAGAACGACATGGGTGACGAACAACACAACGAGTTGACGCTGGTATGTGCCGCCCGGCAGGGCGACAAAGGGGCCCTGCAAACGCTGCTGAAGCAGAATTGGGGCTGGCTCAAGGGAATCGTCTACAGTGTCCTGGGCAACGGCCAGGACGTGGACGACGTTATGCAGGAGGTCTGCGTGCGGGTCATAACGAAGATCCACACGGTCCGCGAGCCAGAGCGATTCCGAGCTTGGCTGGCCATCCTGGCCAAGCGGACGGCGATCCAGCACCACCGTCGATCCAGGCCGGATGTGGTCGCGACGGAAGAGCCCGTCCACGGCGGCGATCCATCGGACGACCTCGAAAGAAGAGAGTTGTACGGGCGGGTGCTGGAGGCGGTCCGGGGATTGCCCCCGAAATACCGCGAGGTCTTCGTGCTGGCCCACTCGGGCGAGCTGACGTACGCCCAGATGGCCGAGGTGTTGAACGTCCCGATGACGACGATGCAAATTCGCTTGGTCCGAGCCCGACAGATGGTCCGCGACCAGGTTACAGGAACAAGACCCAGTTACAGCGAACAGAAGGTGCGTGAGATATGAGTGCGACGGACGACAAGGTGGAAGTGCTGATCGGCAAGCTGTTGGATGGCGAGATCTCGCCGCTCGAGCAGCGACTGCTCGACCGCCAGTTGGAGCAGGATGCTCGGGCCAGGACGCTTCTGGAGCAGATGCGTGTGCTGCACGAGTGCAGCGGCCAGGTCGTCGCGCAAGAGGTCCGCTCGGGGGGGGCGGACCCTCAGGATGTGTTCGAGCGGGCTTGGCGGCAGAGCAGGCCGGCTGTCTGGCGGAGAGTGATCCGCATCGGCGGCCTGTCTCGCTTTGCCGCGGGCCTGGCGGCCGGGTTTGTTCTTGGTTTGATTCTCCACGCCGTGCTCGTCGGGGACGCGAAGTCCCGGATCGACGGCGCGACGCAAGGGGTGATTGCCAACGCGGGTGGTCAGAATGGGTTCCGGCCGGTGCGTGCGCAACCGGAGTTGCCTCAGGTCACCCGCCAGGTCGAATGGTATGGTTTCACGGATCAGGCGGGCAATCAGTGGCTCGTCGAGGGATTCCGTGAGGGGGTGGCCACGCCCGTTTCCTATCGTGGCGGTTTGTGATGAGTACTGAAGTCTAGGAAAGGATATGCCATGAGAAGAAGCGCATTGATGTTCGGTTGTCTGATGATGTCCTTCCTTGCCTGTGCGTCCTACGCTCAGAGCGAGCAAGGGTACATGGGCGTGGAGCTGGACCCGTCGCCACTACCCGACCTGTTGACCAAGCACCTCGGTCTGGAACCTGGGCAGGGCGTCCGGGTTCGCAACGTCACCGTCGGCAGTCCGGCGGAACGCGCGGGCCTGGAGCGGGACGACCTGGTCATTGTCCTGCAGGGCAAGAAGGTCACGGGTTTCGAGCAGATCGTCGAGACCGTGCGGGCCGGGAAGATTGGCGATGAGGTTTCGCTGGAGATCGTTCACCTGGGCCGGAACAAGAGCGTGCAATTGAAACTTGATGCCGCCCAGGAGAACGCGAAGCTAAAGTACCCGCCGGAGCCCGAGGCCATGACGACGTGGCGACCGGGGAAGATCTTCAAATTCGGTCCCGACGGTCGCAAGTGGGCGGAGATCCCCTTCGATCAACTCCCGCGGTTCGATGTGGACGTGGACCGGTTCTTCAAGCAGAGCTACACGTTCCATCATACGGCGGACGACGGCGACTACACGATCACCATCCAGGGCGACCCGAAGGACGAGAACTCGGACGTGATCGTGCAGGCCGGCGGGGAAGAACACCGCACCACGGTCGGCAAGCTGGACGCAATCCCCGAGAAGTACCGCGGCCCGGTTCGTGACGCGATCGAGAGCGCCCGCAAGAACGTGCAGATGGACGTGAGGATCGACAAGCACTTTGCCCTGCCGGATGCGGACTGGCCCGAGATGTACCGGAAACTCCTTGATGCGACCCCCGACGTGGACATGCAGAACCTGGCTGAGCGCAAGGACCGCGTCCTGAAGGAACTCCAGGAGCAGATGGAGCGTATGCAGCAACGGATGCAGTCGCTGGAGGAGCACAATCGAGAGGTTTTGAATCGGCTGCTCGATAAGAGAAACGAAGAGAAACAAGGAGAGCAGAACAGCGAGAAACCCGCCCCCGCCGAGCCTACGGGCGAGCGTGCGATTTGACAACCGAAAGAACCCTTTACTTCCTGGACCGGCTCACGAAGAAGCCGGTCCTTTTTCTTGAACATGCCAGGCCTGGCTGGACGGCCTGGAGGCGGAGGTCCTCTGGATGCCTCGACATTTCATGGTTGCACCGATTCCGATTCGAGATAGGATTCTCCAGATGAGTGCCTGAATTGACGTGGGCAGGTTCTGATCTTGGCATTTCCAACTCGAAAGGTGCGATATGAGCGGCGTGCGACGAGACCTCAGAATTGGGATCGCGGGGATTGTGTTCGGGCTGTGCATCTTGTCCCCCGGCTGGGCGAAGGTGTGTGCCTGGGAGGGGACCTTGACGATCCCCACCTACGGCTGGTCCGAGGACGTGAACCCGAAGTTCTGGGCCTTGGAGGACCGGATCAAGCTGTCCACGACGGTCAAAGGGGCGATCGTCTACCCGTATCCGATGCAGGACCATCTGTACCGGGTGAAAGAGGACCGCACGTACAAGGCACTGTTCCTCGAGAACGAGTATCTGAAGGTGACTTGCCTGCCGGAACTCGGCGGCCGGCTGCACTCGGTTTTCGACAAGACGCAGGGCCAGGAGACCTTCCATCTGAACAACGTGATCAAGCCCAGTATGATTGCCATGCGCGGGGCCTTCATCAGCGGCGGCGTCGAGTGGAACGCCGGACCCCAGGTCCACACGGTCACGATCCTCTCGCCGGTCAATGCCTTGGTTGGGACGAATCCGGACGGCTCCGCGTATCTGGAAGTGAGCAACCTGGAGAAGACGCTGCGGACCCGCTGGACCGTTCGTGTGACCCTCCATCCCGGCAAGGCCTATCTCGACGAACAGATCCGCATCGCGAACCCTGTGGACGCGATCAATCCCTACTACTTCTGGAACTGCACTGCATTTCCCTGCAGGCAGGGGACGCGATTCATCTATCCCATGACGCTTGGCACGGACCACTATGGTGTCAAGGCCTTCTCCTGGCCCATCCACGAGGGCAAGGACCTGTCCTGGCTGAAGAACTACGAGACGTGGGCTTCGATTTTCTCTGTGGACTGCGTGTTCGATTTCTTCGGCGGCTACGACGTGGACGCGGATCGCGGCGTCGTGCAGGTGGCGAATCACTACGAATTGAGCGGCAAGAAGGCCTGGACCTGGGGGCAGTGGGATTTCGGCCTGGTCAGCCAGAAGAACCTGACGGATGACGACGGGCCGTACATCGAGATTCAGAGCGGGCCGCTGCCGACGCAATCCGACTACGGGATGCTCACGCCGAGACAGGAGGTCGCGTGGCGCGAGTGGTGGTATCCTGTACACGGCCTGGGCGACGGCTTCGAGTTTGCCACGAAGGATGTCGCGGTCCAGACCGCTCGCACGAGCGAAAAGCTTCAACTGCGGATACTTACCACGGGCAAGTTCCCCCAAGCATCCTGTGTTCTCTCCCAGCAGGGCAGGGAGCTTGTCTCGAAGCGATTGGACCTGTCCCCGAGCGATCCGCAGACAGTGGCGTTGTCGCCCCGTCCGGAAGGGCCGGTCGATGTGACGATCCGGACCAGGCGGGGAGTCGTGCTGGCTTCATTCACGACTCCGCTGCCGATTCCGAATACGAATCCGCCGACTCGTCCCGCCTGGGTGGAGAAACCCGACGAGCAGTTGACCGTGGAGGAGAGGTTCCTCCAGGCTCGCAAGCTCGACCTGGCGACGAATCGCAAAGGGGCCCGGGCGGCGTATGAGAAGGTCCTGGTCGAGGACCCCGGTCATGCCCCAGCCCTGCGAGCCCTGGGCATTCTCGATCTGGAGGCCGGCCTGTATGACGATGCGAGACACCATCTGGCGAAGGCCCTGGAGCGTGATCCGGATGACGCGCTGGCCTGGTACTTCCTGGGCGTCGTCAGCCTGAGGAACCACTGCGCCGAGGAGGCCCTGCGCTGTGCCCGCAAGGCGTCGCTTTGTTCGCACGGGGGCGCTGCGGCCTTCGACCTTGCCGGGCGGGCGTACACGGCGCTTGGCGAGAAACAGGCGGCTCTGGATGCCTTCCAGAAGGCGGCTCGCTCGAACCCGCGGGATGGGATTTCCAGAGACCACTGGCTGCTGGCGATATACGCTTCCGGGGACAGAGCCTCGGCGTTCAAGCGTGCCCAGGACGCTGTCCACAAGTACCCGACCGATCTGGTGCCGCGAGCGATCCTGGCTCTGCAGGGCGCCAAGGAAATGGACGTCTTCGTCGCAGAGGTCCGAGGATTCGTCGGCGAGGACGACTTCGAGATGTTGGAGACGAGCCTTCGATTTGCGGAATTGGGTCTTGTGAAGGAAGCTGCGAAGATCCTCTCTGCAGTCTGTGTGGGCGCCGTCCCGTCGGGCGAGCGGAGCCCGCTGCCGATGTACTATCTCGCTTGGCTTGCGAAGGGTACGCCTGAGGCGGGGACCTGGCTGAGACAGGCCGCTGCGACAGCCAGGGACTACGTGTTCCCTTCGCGTCCCGAAGAACTGGACGTGCTGGGCTACGCGATTGAGGTCAATCCGGGCGATGCTCAGGCCCATCTGTACATCGGGAATCTCTACGCCCATCTCGGACGACCGGCGGAAGCTGCGGGCCACTGGCAGAAGGCAGTCGAATCGAACCCGTCGCTCAGCGTCGGGTGGCGCAACCTCGGCCTCTATGCCTGGGCCGAGGAGAACGAGTTGGAGAAGGCCGCGGCATGCTACCGTAAGGCCATCGATGCCCGGCCAAAGGACCAGACCCTGTACAGGGACCTCGCGGAGATTCTCATCGCGCAGGCCAAACATCCCGAGGCCATCACGCTGCTGGAGGCGACGCCACCCGACAGACTCCAGCGAGCCGAGGTGATTATCCTGTTGGCGCAGGCGTACCTCGACGAGCAACGCTATGACGAGACGGTCCATCTGCTCGAATCGACGCCATATTTCGTCAACTGGGAAGGCCAGACCATCACGTGGGATCTCTTCCATCGGGCGCACATGGCACGCGGGCGAATCCGCTATGATGCGAAGGACTTCGCCGGTGCGTTGCAGGATTTCGAAGCGGCGCTGAGCTATCCCGAGAATATCGGCGTAGGCCGGTCGAACCAGCCGCAGGAGGCGGCCGCCCAGTACTGGAGAGGCCGCACGCTGCAAGCCCTCGGGCGGCTGGAGCAAGCCAAGGAAGCGTGGCGCCAAGGAGCCGCCGGCGTCGAGGGTTCCGACGACCAGAACAAGCATCGGGATCTCTGTCGCGAAGCCCTGTGATGACGGGGGAGGGATTCCGGTGTTCGCTGGGGAATCCCCGTGGCCCCTGCATGGCGTGCGTGACTGTGTTTGCAGGCGTGCAACGGGGGTTCATTTCGACCCAGGATTGTCATTCCCGCGAACGCGGGAATCCACTCCCCCGAATACGCCATGTACCACGACTTCTGGATTCCTGCTTGGCGCAGGAATGGCAGTGTCCGGCCCCGCGTGTCGTCGCCCCATGGAAGGCCACAAGGACGGTTATGCCCCCTCCTGCGTGCGGATGGTACACGCCGCCTTGCGATTGCAGGGGCAGCCTGATATAATTCAGAGGTGCAGCCGCGAGGGTGAATGGCGAGTGGGTCGATGGAACCGCGTTTCGGGAGTGGTTTGTCATGCGAATCCGAAGGGCGTTCACGCTGATTGAACTGCTGGTTGTCATCGCGGTGATCGCGGTGCTGATGGCGATTCTCATGCCTGCCCTGATGCGAGCGAAGGAGACGGCCAAGCGGATCGTCTGCAGTAGCCATGTGCGGAGCATGGGGATGGCCAACGCGCTCTACGCGGACGACAACAACGGCTGGTACGTCCCCATCATGGACCGCACGCAGGGCAAGGACTGGTACTGGCCTGCCAACCAGCTCTTTCGCAGGCTGCTGGGCTACAAGGACAAGGAGGGACCCACCGACAGCACGTGGGACGCGCCCAAAGAGTACCAGTGTCCGAGCGATCTGGTGTGCAGTCAGGAGCGAGAGGATTCGCAGTACACCTCCTGGATCAGTTACGGCTGTAATGTGACGGACTGGTACTACGGCACGGACTGGTTCGGGGTCAAGTACGCAGGGCACAACACCACGTCGGTGGCCGCCCCTGCGGCGGAGATGGCCTTCACCGAGAGCAACGACTGGTGGCTCCACTGGAAGGGCGCGAACTACACGATTGGATGGGATGCTCTCGGCCAGGACACGATCATGCCGTACAAGAATGTCGGTTGCGACGGCCCGGTCCTGTACCGACACAGCGAGGGGGTCAACCTGGCGTTCTACGATGGGCACGTCGAGTATATGAAGAAGGACAAGGTCTGGTCGCAGGTGGTCTGGAATGCGCGCACGCCGGGCATGTGGTCCGTCTTCCAGTACTACCCTCCGACCGATGCGGAGAAGTCGCGATTGCCCAAGCCGTAGGAGGATGGCGGTTCTGGCTATGGCCGAGAACGACCCTGTTCGCGGATCTTCTGGAGCAAGATGGCCATTTCTCTCACCTTCTCAGGGTAGCGATCCGCGAGATTCGTCTTCTCGCCGATGTCCGTCTCGATGTCATAGAGCTGTGGCCGGGGATCGTTGCCGAGTTCCGTATTCGTGCTCTTGTTGAACCGGGCCCCCTTGCTGGGCTCGATGTACTTCCACTCACCCTGGATCAGACTGAGTGTGCCTGCGTGCTCGACGAGATGGTCCCGGGCGGTCCGGGACTGGCCGAGCAGAGCGGCTGAGACATCGAAGCTGTCCGGCGCATCGTCGCTGCCCAGCGTCTGTCCAGTCAAAGCTGCGGAGGACGCCAGCAGGTCGATCTGGCAGAGCAGTGCGTCCGATGTGCCTGGCGTGATCCGGCCGGGCTGGCGAACGATGAATGGAACTCGCGTGCCGGCGTCGAAGGCGCTGTACTTGCCGCCGCGAAGCACGCCGGAGGGCTTGTGCCCGTCGAGCAGTTCCACCGCCTGATCCCTGTAGCCGTCGTCCACAACGGGACCATTGTCGCTCGTGAAGATGACGAGGGTGTCCTCGGCCAGACCCAGCCTGTCGAGAGCGCGCAGGACCTCCCCCACGCACCAGTCGAGCTGGACGATCACGTCGCCTCGCGGACCCAGGCCGGTGGCGCCTGCGAAGCGGGGATGCGGCACGCGCGGAACGTGAATATCGTGCGTGGAGAAGTACAGGAAGAAGGGCGCCGTCTTGTTTCGCTCGATGAACTGGAGGGCCTTGGCGGTGATCGTGTCGGCCATGTCCTCATCGACCCAACGGGCGGTCTTGCCCCCGGTCATGTACCCGATCCGGCTGATGCCGTTGACGATAGTCTGGTCATGGCCGTGGCTCGGGTGCATCTTCAGCAGTTCTGGGTGGTCCCGCCCGGTGGGCTCGTCGCCGACGGCCTCCTTGTAGCTCACACGGATCGGATCATTCGGCTCCAGACCCACGACCCGCCGATCCTCCACATAGACACACGGCACGCGGTCGCCTGTGGCCGGGATGAGGAAACAGTGGTCGAAACCGATGTCGAGGGGACCGGGCTGGATATCGCCGTTCCAGTCGAGGTCCCCGGCGCCGAGGCCGAGGTGCCACTTGCCGATGGCGCCGGTCTTGTAACCCGCCCGCTGCATCAGCGAGGGCAGCGTGGTCCGACCGGGCTCGACGATGAGTCTCGCGTCGCCGGGCAGGACGCCGGTGCCTTTGCGGCGCCAGGCATATTCGCCTGTGAGCAGAGCGTATCGCGAGGGCGTACACGTCGCGGACGCGGAGTGGGCGTTGGTGAAGCGGACCCCTTCCTTGGCGAGTCGGTCGACGTTCGGCGTCGCGACGCGGGTCGCGCCGTAGCAGCCCACGTCGCCGTAGCCGAGGTCGTCGGCGTAGATCAGAACCACATTGGCCCGCCGTGTCCGGGTGCTCCATGCTGGGAGAGGGATCGCGGTCGCGAGGGCCATCAGCCCTGCGGACCGCAGGAATGCTCGACGCGATTGCAGCCGTGCCATGTCAGGGTCTCCTGTCATTGCGGTTTGCGTTGCCGGCGGTCCCGACGCAGGACTTGCGGAGCCGCCATTTCCCCATGCTAAGCCGCGGATGCCGGTCGTTCAAGGGGGCCGGCGCGTTCTTGGTGAATCGTCGCCGTTTTTTCCCCTTGCAGCCATGCCGGGGGCGGCTTACTATTCTCGATAAGCGGTTGTGTTGGGTGACTGTGACTTCGCTTGGAAGGAATGCCTCATGACGGTGGACCGATTGCGGATTCTGGGAGAGGCGAATCTGCGAACCCCCCGGCTCTTGATGGGTTTCTCGGGGTGGATGGATGGGGGCGACGTCTCGACCGGGACCGTCAGAGTGCTGGTGGACAAGCTCTACGCCCGTCGGATCGCGGAAATCGACCACACGGGGTTCTACATCTACAGCTTCCCGGGGGCGATGGAGGTGACCAGCCTGTTTCGCCCGCACTGCCAGATTCGCGAGGGCGTCATTCGCAGACTCGTGTTCCCGGAGAATGCCTTCTTCGTGTCGGAAGAGCAGGACCTGATCCTGTTCTCCGGCAAGGAGCCGAACATGCGGTGGGTCGAGTATGGCGACTGCGTCTTTCGCCTGTGCGAGCACTTCGGCGTGCAGTCGATCTGCTTCGTCGGCAGCGTGGCGGGCCTGGTGCCGCACACGCGGGATCCGCAGTTCTTCTGCTCCGTGTCGGATGAGCGGACCAAGCCGCGGATCGAGAACTATGGCATCAAGTTGAACGACTATGAAGGGCCCGCCAGCATTGTGACCTATCTTACCTCACGGGCCAGGGAAGAGGGGATCGAGATGGTGGCTCTCGTGGCGACCGTTCCCGCTTATGTGCAGGGCGCCAATCCCAAGTGCGTGGCGATCGTGACCAAGAGGGTTGCCGGCATCCTCGGGGTACACCTGGACATGGACGACTTGCAGGCGAGCGCCGACGAGTTCGAGCGTCGTCTCACGGAGGTCGTGCAGGAGCAGCCGGAACTGGCGGAGAGCGTCACGAAGCTCGAACAAGACTACGACAACGAGGTCTTCAGTGAGATGGGAGACCTCAAGAACTGGCTTCATGAGAAGGGCATCCGGCTGGACTGAATCGTCAATTCGTGGAGGTTCCGATATGACACGTCGTGACAGGAACAGGGCAGGGCGGATTGTTGTGCTCGCGAGTGCGCTGCTCGCGGGTCTTTGCGGGACCGTGTGGTCGCAGGAGATCCTCGGCCGGCCGGGCGAGTCGCCCGAGCAGCGGGACGCCCGCATGAAGTGGTGGCGCGAGGCCCGCTTCGGCATGTTCGTTCATTGGGGGGTGTATTCGGTTCCCGCCGGCACCTACAAAGACAAGCAGATCGGCGGCATTGGCGAGTGGATCATGCACAACGCCAAGATCCCGGTTGCTGAATACAAGGCGTACGCCAAGCAGTTCAACCCGGTCCGTTACGACCCGGACGCCTGGGTCCGCCTGGCCAAAGAGGCCGGCATGAAGTACATCGTCATCACGTCGAAGCACCACGACGGTTTCGCTCTGTTCGACTCCAAGGTGACGGACTGGGACGTGGTGGACGCCACCCCGTACGGCAAGGACCTGCTCAAGCCCCTCGCGGATGCCTGTGCCAGACACGGCATCGTCCTGAGCTTCTACTATTCGCAGGCCCAGGACTGGAACCATCCCGGCGGCGCTGCCGCAGGCGGGCACTGGGACCCCGCCCAGGACGGGAGCATGGATGAGTACATCCGCAAGATTGCCGCCCCCCAGGTGCAGGAAATCCTCTCGAATTACGGCAAGCTGGGCGTCCTGTGGTGGGATACGCCAGTGGATATGAGCAGGGAGCGTGCCGACATGCTATTGCCTCTGTTGAAAGTCCAGCCGGACATCATCACGAACAACCGGCTCGGCGGGGGCTACGGCGGCGACCTGAGCACGCCCGAGCAGCACATCCCGGCCACCGGCACCCCCGGCCGCGACTGGGAGACCTGCATGACCATGAACAATACGTGGGGCTTCAAGAGCTACGACCACAACTGGAAGTCCACCGAAACTCTCCTTCGCAACCTCGTGGACATCGCCAGCAAGGGCGGCAACTACCTGCTGAACGTGGGCCCGACCTCGTTGGGCGAGATCCCGCAGCCCAGCGTCGAGCGGCTCAAGGAAATCGGCAAGTGGATGAAGGTCAACGGGGAATCGATCTACGCGACCACCGCCAGCCCGTTCTCTCGTCTGGCCTGGGGACGCTGCACGAAGAAGCTGAACGCCTCCGGCGCGACGCTCTATCTGCACGTTTTCAACTGGCCCAAGGACGGCAAGCTCCTCGTTCCAGGCCTACACAACGAGGTCCGCAGCGCCTGGCTTCTTGCCACGGACAAGACGCTCAAGGTGACCGCCGGCGAGGCCGGCGTGACGATCGACGTACCCGCGGCGGCGCTGGACCCGATCGACACGGTGATTGTCCTGGAGGTCAAAGGCGCCCTGGACATCGAGAAGGTCCTGCCCGGTCAGGCTGCCGACGGGACATTCACCCTATTGGCCGAGGCCGCCGAGATTCGCGGGAGTCAGGCCCAGGTCGAATCCATCGAAGGCGAGTCGAATATTGGCTGGTGGACCAACCCGCGCGATTCGGTCGCGTGGGGATTCAAGGTGGGCAAAGGCGGACGGTTCAACGTCACCGCGGTCATCGCGGCGCCGTCCGCGAGCAAGTTCGAGGTCGTCACGGGCGATCAGAAGCTGTCCACCGAGGTCGCCAGCACCGGCAGCTACCAGACCTTCAAGACCTTCGAGCTCGGGACCATCGAGATCAAGCCGGGTCCGTGTGAGTTGAGCGTCAAACCGCTGCGTGACGGCTGGCAGGCGATCAACCTTCGCTCGGTCGTTCTGAAGCCCGCGAAGTGACCGAGATGACTTGTGTTGGAGGTGAATGACATGAACGGTCTTTCATTGCACATTTGGCGGCCGGGAATTGTTGCCGCCGGGCTTGTTCTTGCAGCATCGCTAACGTCTGTCGCAGGGGCGGGCGACGCGCCCGTCGCGTGGAAGGCCGGCGTCGCGAGGGTGGTCATCACGCCGGAGCAGAACATGTGGATGGCGGGGTACGCCGCCCGTAACAAACCCTCTGAAGGGAAGGTCCATGATCTGTTTGCCAAGGCGCTGGCCCTGGAAGACGCGGAGGGCACCCGTCTGGTGCTCGTGACGATGGACCTGATCGGCATTCCCCGTGAGTTTCGAGATCGCATGATCAAAGAGGTCGGCGAGCGATACAAACTGGCTCCTTCCGGCCTGCTGCTCAACGTCTCTCACACGCACTCCGGGCCGGAACTCCGCGACTGGCGAGGCACGCAGGCATGGGACCTGCCGCCGGAGCAGATCGAGCTGGGCAAGCAGTATTCCGACGTCCTGTTCGGCAAGGTAGTCGACCTCGTGGGCCGGGCACTGAGGGATCTCGCCCCCGCGCAGTTGTCCTATACGCACGGGCGAGCGGGCCTCGGTATGAACCGTCGGTCGCGGACCGCCGATGGGTATGCGATCTCGCCGAATGCCGATGGCCCCGTCGATCACGATGTCCCCATCCTGCAAGTGAGCGGCGCGGATGGGAAGGTGCGGGCCCTCGTTTTCGGCTACGCGTGCCACAATACGACGCTGAGCGACTACGAGTTCTGCGGCGACTACGCCGGGTTCGCCCAGCAGTATGTGGAAGAGACGCATCCGGGGACCGTGGCGATGTTCGTTGAAGGCTGCGGCGGGGACCAGAACCCCACGCCGCGCCGCACGATGGAATGGGCTCGGCAGCACGGACGGACCCTGGCCAATGCGGTGGAGGCGGCCCTGGTGGCGAAGCCCCGCCCGGTGCGGGGACCACTGCGGGTGGCGCTGGGTGAAGCGACGCTGGAACTGGAGCCTCCTGCAAGCGTCGAGGAGTTGAAGCAGCAGACCCAGTCCCAGGACAAGTACCAGAGACGCTATGCGGAGGAGATGCTCCGCGAGATCGAAGGCCCG
The DNA here is from genome assembly GCA_017993835.1 of Phycisphaerae bacterium. Lineage (GTDB taxonomy): Bacteria > Planctomycetota > Phycisphaerae > Sedimentisphaerales > Anaerobacaceae > PLanc-01. Next base: position 130,865 of record JAGOLX010000008.1, on the reverse strand, counting down.
GGTCGGCGATCCAACACATATCCCTATCTCGTCCAGGTCGTTCAATTCGGCAGGGACCTGACGATGATCGCCCTGGCCGGCGAGGTCCTGGTGGACTACTCGCTCCGCCTGAAGAAAGAACTGCCCGGCGAGCCGGTCTGGGTGGCCGGATACAGCAACGACGTCTTTGGCTACGTCCCCTCCGCGCGGGTCTTGCAGGAAGGGGGCTACGAGGCGCGAGGCGCCGTCCTCTACTATGGCACGACGATGACGCCCTTCAGGCCGTCCGTGGAGCAGTTGATTGTGGACAAGGTGCACGAGTTGGTCAGCCAGGTGAGAGGTGAGAAGTAGAAAGCAGGAAGTGAAAAGTCCGAAAGCGGGAGTGCTGCACATGAGATGGATGTTCTACCTTCTACCGTTTGCCCTTTGCCTTCAGGTGATTGCCGCCCCGGCCCACGCGGGACTGGTCGCGCGAATCCACGACTCCGGTTTCGCGCAGGCGCACGATACCTACAACGGAATGGGCACGGCCAGCGACGGCCGGATCTTCTACGTCCTGTCCTCGGAGCGTTTCGACATCGGCGCCCAGATGTACTGCTACGACCCGAAGACCGACAAGATCGAGCACGTCGGCGACGTCACCGAGGCTTGCGGCGAGAAGGGAGCCAAGACCGTCGTTCAGGGCAAGTCCCATGTGACTTTCCAGGAACGGGACGGAAAGCTCTATTTCGCGACGCACGTGGGCTGGTACAGCATCATCGACGGGATGGAGAAGATCGGCATCCCGCCGGAAGGTTGGAAGCCCTATCCCGGCGGCCACTTCCTCGCTTATGATATGAAAAGCAGGAAATTCGAGGATCTCGGCAAGGCCCCGCGAGGCGAGGGCATTCTGACCATGACGATGGACACCCAGCGCGGGCGGCTCTACGGCCTGACTTGGCCTGCCGGCCGATTCCTCCGGTACGACCTGGCGAAGAAGGAACTCAAGGACCTCGGCCCGATCTCTCGCGAGGGCGAGAACGGCAAGGGCGAGAAGTACCGCACGCTATGCCGCTCATTCGTTGTCGATCCGCACGATGGCAGCGTCTATTACACGGTCGGCGATGGCGACATCTTCCGATACATCTACGACCGCGACGCCATCGAGGTCGTGACCGGCGACGACATGCGCAAGGACTACCTCGGCCTGTACGACCCGACCTCCGCGGGTCACATGGCGTACAATTGGCGTCAGACCGTCTGGTACGAACCCGAGAGGGCGGTCTACGGCGTACACGGCAACTCGGGCTACCTGTTCCGCTTCGATCCCAAGGTGCCCGAGGTGCAGATCGTGGACCGCATCACGTCCCTGCCCTCGCAGCGAAGCGGGATGTTCGACCAGTTCAGCTACGGCTATCTCGGCTTCACCCTCGGACCCGACGGCAAGACCCTGTACTACCTGACCGGCGGCCCGATTTACGTCGACGGCAAGCGGCTCGCAGGCAAGTCGAAGACCGCGATGGGCGAGTCCAAGGGGCTCGAAAACCTGCACCTGATTACCTACGACATCCCCGCCCGCAAGTACACCGATCACGGCCCGATCTTCTATGAAGACGGCCGACGGCCCTACTACGTGAACTCGATTGCCGTCGGCAAGGATGGCGCCGTTTACTGCTTGGCCAGGGTCACAGAGACCAAGCCCCCGAAAACCGATCTGATCAGCATTCGCAAGTGAAAGGACGAGAGATGAACGCACAACGCATGAGTAGACGACAATTCGTGGGTGCTGCTTCGGCTGGGACTTTTGCGGCGTTTGCTTCGCGCACGGTCCCCGCCTTCGGCAACGTCGGCAAGAGTGCGGGCAAGCTGGCCATGCTGGGCGGCACGCCCCTCCGCGCGAAACCCTGGCCCGCTTGGCCGGTTTGGGACCGGTCCGCAGAGGAATCGGTTCTGGAGGTCCTGCGCAGCGGGAACTGGTACCGAGGCCAGGGCAACACCGTCACCCAGTTCGAGCAGGCCTATGCCAAGCTGCTCGGCGCCAAACGCTGCGTGGCCATGGTGAACGGGACGAATTCACTGATGACGGCCCTGCACCTGCTCGATGTCGGCGTGGGCGACGAGGTGATCGTCTCGCCGTATACGTTCATCGCGACGTACAACGTGGTTTTGAACTCCTGCGCGCTGCCGGTGTTCGCGGACACCGATCCCGAGACGTTCCAGATCAATCCGGACAAGATCGAGGAACGAATTACCGAAAACACGCGGGCCATCCTGCCCGTGCACATCCTCGGCATCCCGGCGAACATGGACCGCATCAACGAGATCGCGAAGAAGCGCAACCTCAAGGTGATTGAAGATGCCTGCCAGGCTTGGCTCGCCAAATGGCGGGGCAAGTGCTGCGGCACGCTCGGCGACCTCGGGTGCTTCAGCTTCCAGAACTCCAAGCACCTCCCGTGCGGCGAGGGCGGCGCCGTGGTGGGTAACGACGAGGATCTAATGGACAGGGTCCACGCATACCACAACTGCGGCCGGGCCTTTGGGAACATGCCGAAGGCGGGCCCCAACTCGGTGCTGGGGACGAACCGCCGGATGACCGAGTACCAGGCGGCGATCCTGCTCAACCAGATGAAACGCCTTGAAGCGGACACCGCCTTGCGATGGGAAAACGGGAAGTACCTGACCTCGAAGATCAAGGATATTCCGGGCATCGTCCCGCACAGGCTCTATGATGGGGTGACGCAAGCGGTATACCACCTGTATCCGTTCCGTTATCTGAAGGAACATTTCAACGGTGCGCCGCGAGAGAAGTTCCTTGCGGCCCTTAGCGCCGAAGGAATCCCGTGCAGTGGCGGATACGGTCCCCAATACAACGACGGTCTGATCGAGGCTGCCCTGAACTCGAAGAACTTCAAGCGGGCCTTCCCCAAGGCCCGGCTCGACCGCTATCGCGACGAACTGCACTATCCAGGCAACGACCAACTCTGCAAGGAGGCAGTCTGGATTGGCCAGAACATGCTCCTGACGAGTAAGCAGGATATGGACGATATCGCTAACGCGATCGCGAAGGTCTACGAGAACCGCGACAAGCTGGCATGATCCGCATTGATGACTGATGAAGGATGATGGGTATCTATGATACGACAGCCGATGAGGTTTCTGCTGACGTGGGGTCTTTTGATGGTTGTCGTGCCCGTTCTTGCGAGCGGGGCGACGGAGGTGCCCGCGACGTGTTCCGCTGCGCTCGATGCAGCGGCGAAAGCCCTCGCGGGAGGGCAGCTTGACACGGCTGCTGCCAGCTTCGACGCGGTTGCGAAAGACGCGGCGTCGCCGGCCTTCGTTCGAGGTCTGGCGTTGCTTGGCCTGGCGGACACCGCCGCAGCACGCGAGGATTCCGCTGGGGCTGTCGCGGCGTGGCGACGCGCCGCTGCCGATTCGACAATCCCCCAGTTCTTCAGAGACACCGCGCAACGGTGCATCGTGGAAGAAGAACGTCGCAAGCAGGGTCTGCCCGGTCGCGATCCGGCCGCCTACCGCGTGCGGTTGCCTGCGCTGCCGGAGCCCGCGGTTGTGTTCCACGTCGCCCCGGCGGCTGGCGATGACGGGGACGGTTCCAGGGCCAGGCCGTTCCGCAGCGTCGAGAAAGCACGGGATGCCGTGCGTGCGTTGAGGAGATCCCAGGGGAGCAAGCTTCCCAGAGGCGGTGTGAAGATCGTGATCGCTGGCGGCTCCTATCTTGTCGAGCATCCGCTGGCACTTGCTTCCCAAGACTCGGGGACCGAGGAATCGCCTGTAGTCTACGAGGCCGAAACCGGCCAGACGCCTGTCTTCCATGGCGGCGTGCGAGTCGTCGGATGGAAACCCGTCGCCGACTCGAAGCAGCGGGAGAGGCTCGATCCCTCCGTCCGCGACCGCGTCCTGGAGGCGGATCTGAAGGCGCTTGGCGTCGCGGATCTGGGGGATGCGACGGCGCTGCGTCGTCGGCCGGAACTGTTCGTCGATGGCGTCCCGCAGACGCTCGCCCGCTGGCCAAACGAGGGCTTCGTCAAGACCGGCGAGATCCTGGGCACGGACACCTTCACCCAGTGGGGTACGATCCAGGGCTGCAAAGACGGCAAGTTCCGGTATGTCGAAGACCGGCCCAGTCGCTGGCTGGACGAACAGGACGTTCGCCTCTACGGCTACTGGTTCTGGGACTGGTACGAGGAGTACCAGAAGGTGGCCTCGATCGATGCGAACCAGAAGGTCTTCACGCTGTCCTCTCCGTACTCGAACTACGGATATCGAAAGGACCAGCGGTACCATGCGGTCAACGTGTTCCGCGAGATCGACGCGCCGGGCGAATGGTATCTGGATCGCGCCGCGGGCAAGGCCTATTGGCTGCCGCCGGAAGGCGTTGATCTGTCGAAGGCCGACACGGTCCTGAGTGTGTTCGACCAGCCCTTCGTGACGATGGACAACGTTGAGCACGTGACGCTTGTCGGGCTGACGTTCCAGGAAGGACGGGGCGATGCGATCCACATTCGCGGCGGGTCCGATTGCCTGGTGGCGGGCTGCATGATGCGGCGCTTCGGCGGCGACGCGATCGTCGTCGAAGGCGGGCAGCGTCACGGCGTTTTCGGCTGTACGATGCACGCCCTCGGATGTGGCGGGGCCCAGGTTGCCGGCGGCGACCGCAAAACCTTGACGCGAGGGGAGCACTTCGTCGAGAACTGCACGGTCTTCGACATCTCTCGCATCAAGCGGACGTACACGCCCGCCGTCCATTTCGACGGGTGCGGCAATCGGATCGCCCACAACCTCTTCGAGCGAATGCCGTCTTCCGCCATGCGGATCGAGGGCAACGACCACCTCGTCGAGTTGAACGTCGTCCGCAACGCGGTCCAGGAATCCGACGACCAGGGCGGGATCGACATGTTCGGCAATCCGCTCTATCGCGGCGTCGTGATTCGCTGGAACCGATGGAGCGATATCGTCGGCGGGACGCACTGCGGCGCCGCGGGCATTCGCCTGGACGACATGATCTCGGGCATCGTCCTGCACGGCAATTTCTTCGAACGCTGCGGCGCGGAGCTCTTCGGCGGCGTCCAGATCCACGGCGGCAAGGAGAACCTCGTGGACGGCAACGTCTTCGTCGATTGTCACGCGGGGATCAGCTTCTCCCGCTGGGGCGACAAGCGCTGGCTCGAATCCATCGAGCGATTCCTGCAGCAGGCGAGCGAGCCTCCCTATTCGACCCGATATCCGGCGTTGGGCAACCTCAAGAGCGAGGCCGACGTGAACTTCATCAGCCGCAACTTGTTTGCCCATTGCGACGCGATCTTCCTGCGCGACGGCGGCATCCAGAAGTCGGTTCTCAACGCGATGACGGACCGGTCGCTCGATCCGAAAGCGTTTTCACAGGAGCAATCCATTCGGAATGATCCGCAGTTGAGGTCGATCCTCGCATCGCCTATGCCGCTCGACGAGATGGGACCTTACGAGCATCCGTGGCGATGCGTGGATACCCAATAGGCGGACTGTGCCAAAGGGGCTGTCATCCTGAGCAACGCGAACGATCTGGGCTGGGCAAGAGAACGAACCACATCTGCGTTCGCCGGCCGGATGCTTCACTTCGTTCAGCATGACAATCTCGCAGTGGTTGTCTGAAGATCGGGGCGCACGCTGACGCCACGAGGTCTATCTTCTCCCCATGATGGGAAAACGTGCCCTTACGCGCACACTACGAGCGACGAGCCGTCATGGCGTGATGGCTTCGCGTCCGCCCATGTAGGGTCGGAGCACCTGCGGAATCGTAATGGACCCGTCGGCGTTCTGATACATCTCCATCAGCGGGATCAGGACCCGCGGCGAGGCGATCACCGTGTTGTTCAGCGTGTGGCAGTAGAGGTTCTTCTTGGTCTTGGCGTCCTTGTAGCGGAGGTTCATCCGCCGGGCCTGGAACTCGTGGAACTTGCTGGCGCTGTGCGTCTCCGAGTAGCTCTTGCGCGAGGGCATCCAGGCTTCGATGTCGTACTTCTTGGCTTGGCCGCGACCGAGGTCGCCCGTGCAGACGACCACGACGCGGTAGGGCAGGCCGAGGGCCTTCATCACGCCTTCGGAGTTGGCCAGGATCTCCGCGTGATACTTGTTGCTCTCCTCGACGTCGTTGCGGCAGACCACCACCTGCTCGACCTTGTCGAACTGGTGGATGCGATACAGTCCGTAGGTGTCCTTGCCGGCCGCGCCTGCCTCTCGACGGAAGCAGCTCGACAGGCCCACGGTCTTCAGCGGCAGTTCGTCCTCCTGCAGGATCTCGCCCATCCGGTACGCGGTCAGCGGGACCTCCGCAGTCCCGACGAGGTTCAGCTCGTCCCGCTCCATGCGGTAGGTCTGCTCTTCGGAGCCGGGATAATAACCGGTGCCTCGCATGGCCTCGTCCCGCATCAGGAGCGGGACGGCCATGGGGGTGTACCCGCGCTGGATCATGAAGTCGATCGCGAATCGCAGTACCGCCCAATGCAGAAGGGCGCCGTCACCCTTGAGGAAGTAATTGCGAGTGCCCGCCAGGCGAACGCCTCGCTCGATATCGATCATGTTCAACGCGGCGCCCAGTTGGACGTGGTCCTTGGGTTCGAAATCGAAGGGGCGGACCTCGCCTTCCCGACGGACCTCGACGTTCTCGGTGTCGTCCTTGCCGACGGGGACGTCGGGATCGGCCGGCTGAGGCACCTCCAGCAGCAGAGCGTCAAACTGAGGTTGCAGCGTCTTGACTTCCTGTTCCAGTTGATCCTCTTGTGGTTTGAGGCCCGCCAGGAGCGCCAGGGCGGCTTCCTTCTCCGAGCCCGACAGCTTCGCGATCGATTTGCCCACGCGGTTCTTCTCGGTGGCGATGTCCTGCAGACGGGTCTTGATGTCCTTGAGCCGGCCGTCGATTTCGAGAAGCCTGGAGATGTCGGCGTCGATTCGCTTGTTTCTGGCTGCCTGGATGTAGAGATCGGGGTTGTCTCGGATTTGCTTGATATCGATCATAACCGCTGCCTCGCAAAGGAAGGACGCGCAGGACCGACTGGACCTGCGGACGCTATCTCGAACCCTCAGTGTATCGTTTTAGGATCACGACGTTGTTCTGCCCGCCGAAGCCGAAGGATTCCTTCATCACGACGTTGACGGGCATCTTCCGCGGCGTGTTGGGCACGTAATCCAGGTCCAGCTTGGGATCGGGATCGTGCAGGTTGATCGTCGCGGGTACGATGCTGTCCCGCATCGCCAGGACGCACGTAATCAGCTCCGCGGCGCCCGCGGCCCCGATCAGATGACCCATCATGCTCTTGACGCTGCTGGCGGGGACCTGCTTGGCCCGCTCCTGGAACACCGTCTTGATGGCCAGTGTTTCGATGGCGTCGTTCTCCGACGTGCTGGTCCCGTGGGTGCTGATGTAGTCGATGTCCCCAGGCGTCAGCTTGGCATCGACCAGTGCCGCACGCATTGCCTGGACTGCGCCACGACCTTCTTCGTGCATGTCGGTGACGCGGAAGGCATCGGAACTGCTGCCATAGCCGATCAGCTCCGCGAGAATCGGGACTCCGCGTTTTCGGGCGCTGGCGAGCGACTCGAGGATCAGGATGGCGGCGCCTTCGCCGATGACGAATCCGTCCCGGCTCGCGGTGAAGGGACGCGACGCGGTCTCGGGACTGTCGTTTCGACGCGACAGGGCGGTCAACAGGTTGAACCCGGCCAGCCCGAGCGGGTGAATCATCGAATGGGCGCCGCCCGCGATCACGATGTCCGCGTCGCCATGGCGAATGAGCATCATGGCTTCACCGACTGCCTGGGTGCTGGCGGCGCAGGCGGTCAGACAGCTTCGGACCGGCCCGCGAGCCCCGGTGAGCACGGCGACGTGGGAAACCGCCATATTGGGTTCCTGTTCGAGTTCTCGCGTGGTGCTCATGTTGGCGAGGGCGAATCGCGACGTCTGGGGCCACTGCATCTGCTGTCGCTCCGCGTCCCACCCGGCGACGATGCACCCGAAGAACGCCTCGTTGTCGAACGAGCCTTCGCCTGCGCCGAGGTAGATCCCCAGGCGGGTGCGGTCGATGCCGTCGGCGGGCTCGGAGGTCTCCACGTCGATGCCCGCCTGCCTGCATGCCTGGACCGCGGCGCCGACGGCGAATCCCGAGCCTCGACTGCATGCGGCGTGCGGTTCCGGATGGCGGAGGCAGTCGCGGAGATCGTAATCTCGGACTTCCGCGCCGAACGTCGTGGGGAACGTCGAAGCGTCGAAGATGGTCGTCTTGCCGGCGCCGCTGCGTCCGGTCAGAACCCCGGCCCACATGGCGTCCACATCGTTTCCCAGAGGGCAAACGATACCCATTCCCGTAATGACGACGCGTTCTTGTCTCTCAATGGTTCTCATTCAACTCGTCGCGTCTCCCTGGGTAGCCTTCAGCACGACCGCCGCGGTCTGCCCGCCGGGCGTGTAGCTGCAACACAGGACGTGGCCCAGTCTACCCTCCCGTCGTTGTGTCGAAATGTTCAGATGGCAGCCGGTGGCGGGTTTCGTGAAGTTCGTCGCCGGCGGGATGACGCCGCTGGCCATGGCCCGCACCGCCGCGATGACGTCCAGCGCGCCCGCCGCGGCCCCGGCGGTGCCCATCATGCCTTTCGTAGGCCATGCCGGGATGCGACGAACAGCTTCTCCCAGAGCGGCTTCGAGCCCCCTGGCCTCAGCCAGATCGTCGTGCAGGACCCCCGTTCCGTGAGGAATGATCAGGTCCAAATCCTCGGGACCAATGCCGGCGTCGGCCATTGCCTTCTCGACCGCGACACGAATCCCTTGGCCGTCCCCTTCTAGGCTTTTGTACTCCGGATGGAGGCTGTGGCTCTGACCGATGCCTGCGATTTCGCCCAGGATCTTGGCGCCTCGCACACGGGCATGGTCGAGCGTTTCCAGGATGAGGATTCCCGCTCCCTCGGCGAGGACCAAGCCGGCCGCATCGGCGTCGAAAGGCCGACACGCCCGCTCCGGGGCATCATTGCTGTTGGTCACCGCTCGTTTCAGCAGTTCCTGGCGCACGAGCATCATCAGGTTGACCTTGGCCTCCGCAGCGCCCGCCAGGGCAATGTCGGCGCCGCCGCGAGCGAGGATCTGGGTTGCCTCTCCGATGGCCAAGCCAGCCGCGGCCTCCGCGCAGGTGATCGTGTTGCTCGGACCCTGAATGTCGTGGATGATCCCGATGTGGCAGGCGAGCATGTTGGGCAGATACTTGAGCAGCCACAGCGGAGTGATGTGCGAGAGTCCGTCCTTGCCCCACTTGCGGACATCGAAACGCCCGTCGGTCGTACTGACAGCGATTGCCGGTCCCAGTTCCGCGAGGTCGCAACTGATCATCCCGGCGCCCAGCGTGATCGCGACGCGGGTGGGCTCGACGTTCACGCGGTCCGGGTCGATCCCCTTGGTGACCAATCCGCTGGAGGCAACTGCCTCCCGTGCGGCCACGACGGCCAGTTCAATGTCCCGGCACATGAGCTTGACGGCCTTTCGGATGGCCTTGGGGACGTGGTCCTGGACACGGTAGGGGGGGACCTCGCCGGCGATCTGACACGCGAATCCCGTCGGGTCGATGGCTTTGATTCGAGCGATGCCGCACCGTCCTGTGGACAGCCCGGCCCACATCTCCTCGACGGTCAGTCCCAGGGGACCGACCGCTCCGAGCCCCGTGATGACGACGCGCGATGCGGTCATGCTCCGGACTCCGTGGGTCGCGGTTCGGTGCGGGCGTCATTCGACGCCACATCCTGGAGCAGCGTGGTGAACAGCCCGGTGAATACGAAGTTGTCCTTGGGGAACTTCTTGCCAGCCAGGTTCTGATCCACATGGCTGAACATCAGGTCGATCTCGGCGATCAGTTGCTCCGACCGCGTGATCCGTCCCGTCGTGCCGGCCGCCTCCGGGGCGATGGTTTCCATCCGTGCCTCGATGCGGATGCTGTCGCCGGGCAGGACGCAGTCGTGGAAGACGGCCTTGCTGATCTTCGCCAGGACGACCTTCTCCTGGAAGTTGCGGGCCTGCCCCACGAGGATGCCCGCGGTCTGGGCCATCGCCTCGATCATCAGGCACTCCGGCATGACGGGGTGGCCGGGGAAATGGTCGTGCAGGTGTTCTTCCGCCAGGGAGACGTTCTTGACGGACACCGCCCGCCGGCCGCTTTCGAATTCAACGAACTTGTCGATCCAGATCCAACGCATGGGAATTCATATGAAGGTCAATGGCAGGACAGACACAACCCTGCCCTGCGGCATCGGCTGTCTGTGCCTGGGATTACGCCGGGTTCAGACGGCCGTCCACGTAGTTGACGATGGCGTTGACCGTGAAGAGGTCCGCCAGCTTGTTGATGTCGGGATTCTTCTCGAACTCGGTCAGGTCCGTGTGCGGCACTTTCGCCCGGAGTTCGGCCAATCCCTGCGCCGTCAGCTTGCCGTTGCTGACCAGCTCCGGATTGTTCAACAGACTCTCGACCGGAAACAACTCCTCCCGCGGTACCTTGATCCCGAATGCCTTCTCCAGGCGAAACACGATGTCCAGGAAGTCGATGCTCTCGGCGCCGAGATCGCCCATCAGCGTCGCGTCCGCCGTCACTTCCTCCTCGTCTGCCCCGAGGGCGTCGACGAGAACCTCCTGCACCTTCTGGAATATTACATCCCGACTCATGGCCATGGTTGCTGCTACCTCCTTGGAAACTCTTCGTTCAGGTCTGTTGCGACAACAGACCGTATCGATTCTTCATTGCCTGGATCACCTGCGCGTCCGTGGCGGCCAGCGCGGGATTCCGATCCGACAGGTTGAAGTGCCTCAGGCCGAAGCGTCCCTCGACGATCTTCTCCCCGTCGGCGACGCCGCACCCGCTGAAGCTGCTCACGTTCTCTTCGATGGTCCGGGCCTGCACGGTGTACTCGATTCGCGATCCCGGCGCCAGAAAGCTCTTGTACTTGATGTTTCGCGCCTCCTGCAACAGGATCATGCTGTGGGCGAACTTCTCCGTCGTGCGAACCAGCCAGCTTGCTGATTCCACGAGTCCCTGCAACAGGAGTACGCCCGGCAGCACGGGGAACGTGGGGAAATGGTCCCCCAGGTACTCCTCGGCCAGCGATACGCACTTCACCGCGGTCAGCGTCTTGCCTTCTTCCAGCGAAACGATCTTGTCTATCAATATGAACTTCATGTATGCCCGAGCCGTCCTATGTAAACGGGGGTCATTGTAGTGGCTCCGAACTGTTTTTCCACTGTTTTTTCGTTTTTTGCACAGTGCGACGGCCTCCGGGGAGCGCTCGCGGTTGAAAACGGGCCTCCAGCCGCTATACTGACGCCCATGAAGATCCGCAGTGCACGAATTCCGGATGCCAAGGCCATCTGCTCGCTCATCAACTACTATGCCGAGCATGACAAGATGCTCTTTCGCTCTCTGGCGGAGGTCTATGAGAACCTCCAGACCTTCCTTGTGGCCGAGAAGGGTGACAAGCTGGTCGGCTGTTGTGCCCTGGAGGTGGTCTGGTCGGACCTGGCCGAGGTCAAGTCGCTCGCGGTCGGGCCCGAGAGTCGAAGCTCGGGCGTCGGCACGGCGCTGGTCTCCGCGGCCGTCGAGCAGGCGCGTCAACTTGGGGTGCCCAGGGTCTTTGCGCTGACCTTGGAGCCGAGGTTCTTCGAGCGGATGGGGTTCCGCGTCGTGAAGAAAGACGAACTGCCCATGAAGGTCTGGAGTGATTGCGCACGGTGTCCAAAACAGGATGAGTGTGATGAGATCGCCATGGTCCAGGACTTGAACGTCCCTGCCTCCTCTGGGGAGATCTAACAGAGAGGCAGTGAGATCCTGTGGTCCCTCGACTAGGCGATTTGCCTGCGCTGGAACAGCGCCACGGCCACAGCGAGGATCCCGACCGTGTAGCACAGGGCATATGCTGCGCCGATCAGAAGATATCGGAATGGCACCGCATTGCCCTCGTAGATGGCGTCGCTGATCCAGAACACCTGGAGATTGGGGATGAGGAACCGGCCCGCCTGCGCCCACAGGTGGGTATCGGCGAGTCGCCCGAATACGTAGTCGCTGATCAGGCCCAGCAGGAACACGCCGATGCAGGCGGAGAGGGTCACGATGGCGTTGAACCGGGCGGAGATGGCCACGGCGATGGCCGCGATGACCACGGCGGCCAGGAACAACAGGATGGCCGCGTAGATATCGAAACGTTGGATGCCGTTCTTGGCCGGGTCGAACTGCCAGTCCTTGTCGATGAGAGCCAGGAACACCATGGCCAGCGAAGCGAGGATCGCCGCGAGCACCACGGCGGTGGAGGAGAACTTCCAGTCGTAGGCGTAGTTGAAGAATGCGCTGAGCAGGATGGTCACGACCGCCACGATGGCCGCCGATGCGATCACGGTCCAGTCGTGGGTGTCCGAGGCGGTCTCCAGGACGCCGTGTCGGATCGTCATCAGCAAGGCGATTGTACACAGGTAGTGTGCCAGCGCGACGGCGCCGATCACTCCGAGGAACTTGGCCAGGATGAAGATCGGACGTCGGACGGGTTTGGTCAGCACCGTCAGGATGGTCTTGTTCTCCATCTCGATGGAGACAGCCCCTGAGGCCGAGAAGATTGCTACGAACAAGCTTGTCAGAAAGAGCGTAGAAAGCCCGATTTCACGCAGCAGTTTGTTGTCATCGTCCATTGTGTACATGGCCAGCGAAGGGCTGATGACGAACAACAGCACAGCGGCTGCCAGGATGACGGCGTATACGGGTTGTCGCAGGGTTTCTACGAAGGTGTTTTTCGCGATTGTCATCAGTTTGTACATCATTCACCCGAGATTCTGCCGGCCTCTGAACCGTTGCCGCTGACGCCAGACTGCGATGGACGGATTTTTCACGATTGTCACTACACGAAAGTCCTGTTGGGTGTTATAGTGCCGGGCTTCCTGTTTGTAAAGGATCTGGGCCCGTAGTGGTTAATACTGGATATGCGGGTTTTTAGTTCGCAGCTTGGAGCTTGATCACCAATGACAGTATCGTCGAAACGCCCCGAGCAGGTCGCCTGGGTGGCCTTGGTTCTGAGCTTGGTCTTCTTCGGCATCGCGTTCTTCCTGGGGCGCTGGAGTGGGTTCCACGCCGTGTCCGCCGTGGGCTGGCAATCGCTCGCCGCGGGGTTCATCTGGCTGGTCCTGGCGATCCAGTTCCATCAGCGGAGTCTGGCCGAGCAGGAAAAGCTCGACATGGCGCAGTTGGCCAGGGAGAAGAGCACCGCAACGATCTTTCAGAAGGGGGAGACCGCGGCGCTGCTGGCGGCTGCCCAGCGACGCGTGGACGTCCTCGAGAGGTGGTTCATCCCTATCTTCGCCGCCCTGATCGCAGTCTATGAAGTCGGGATGGGGATCTACCTGTTCAAGAGCATTCCATCCGGCGCGAATGTGCAGACCCAGCAACCCCTGGTTTGCGCCATCGTCGCGACAGCGATTGCCTTCGTCAGTTTCCTCCTGTCGCGGTATGCAACGGGGATGTCCGCCGAACCTCGGTGGAAGCCGCTGCGGGCAGGGGGGAGCTTTTTCCTCAGCGTGGCCGTGCTGTGCTTCGCCCTGGCGATCGCGCTGGCCGTGGTGCATTTTCACATCGGGTCGTTGTTGGCGGTCGTCACCTACGCGATTCCCTCCCTTCTGGTCGTGCTGGGCGTTGAGACGGCCCTGAACATCGTCCTGGACGTCTACCGGCCGCGACTCCAGGGCCAATACAGCCGGGCAGCATTCGATAGCCGGCTGCTGGGGATCATCAATGAGCCCGGCGGCATCTTCCGCAGCGTCGCGGCTGCGGTGGACTACCAGTTCGGGTTCCAGATCTCGCAAACCTGGTTCTACAAGCTTCTGGAGAAGGCGATCGTGCCGTTGATTCTCTTCTCCGCTGCGACCCTTTACCTGGCCAGTTCCATCGTGGTCGTGGGTCCCAATGAAGAAGGGATCGTCGAGCGATTCGGCAGGCCGACTACGGCGGACGGGCAGGTTCGTCACATCGGTCCCGGCCTGCACCTCAAGCTGCCCTGGCCCATGGACATTGCCTATATGCATCCAACCCGGCAAGTCATGGATCTGCATATCGGGTATGTGCCTAAGGTCGATCCCAACGGCACGGTTGTCCAGGAGATGAGACTCCTGTGGGGCCAGACGCACTACGAGAAGGAGCACGATCTGCTGGTGGCCGCGGACTACACGCCTGCGGATGTCGGCGAGGTCCTGGCGGAAGGGGCCGTGCCGGTCAGCCTGGTCAAGACGAACATGCCGGTGCAGTACCGGATCAAGGACCTCCGTGCCTACATATACAACCACAGCGATCCGCCCAAGCTCCTGGAGGACATCTGTTATCGCGAGCTGGTCCGCCTGGCGTCCAGTGCCAAGGTCGAGGTCGGAGGCACACACGGCGACGGCGCCGACAACCTCTTCGGTGCCGGCCGGGCCAAGGCCAAGGACGTTTTGACGCGGCGGATTCAGCAAGCTGCCGATGAGCAAGGCCTGGGCGTCGAGGTGGTGTTTGTCGGATTGCAGGGCATCCATCCGCCGCCGGAGGTGGCCCCGGACTACCAGGCGGTCGTCGGCGCCGTCCAGGCCAAACAGGCCCTTGTGCTCGGCGCCGAGGCGGAGCGCAACAGGACCCTCAGCACGCTGGCGGGTTCCGTATCACGAGCGTCGAACCTTGCTGAACTGGCCACCCGGTATCAGGGGGCGCAGCGAAGAGGGGTTTCGGACGAGATCAAGCAACTGGGCGAGCAGTTCGACGCCGCGTTGCTCAACGAGGCCCGGGGCGACATTTTCCGCCGTCTGAGTGAGGCCCAGAGTTACCGGTTCGGGAAAGCCACCCTGGCGGAGGCGACGGGCAGGCAATTTGCCGGCCAGCTTCAGGCCTACCGGGCGGCGCCGGAGATCTACAAGTGCGAGCAACGGGCCGTGGCCATGGAAGAGGCCCTCAGGGGTATCCGCAAGTACATCATGGCCACCGACCCGAACGATCGTCAAGTCATTATCATGGACCTGCAGGAGAAGCTCGATACAGATCTGTTGAGACGCCTTTCCAGTGGACAGGAGAGCAGTGGACAATGAAGAACGTAGCGATTCCGATACTGATTGCCATAATTGCCATCGTGATGATCGTGTACCTCGTGACCTTCCAGGTCCGCGAGACCGAGTCGGGCTTTGTGACACTGTTCGGCAAGCCGGTCCGCGAGGTCACGAAGCCCGGCTTGTATCTCAAATGGCCCACGCCGATCGAACAGGTCCACAAGTTCGATTCGCGCCTGAGGGTTCTGGAGGCTGCGCAACTGGCGGAGACCACCACGCGGGGCAACGTCCCGATCATCGTCAACACCTACGTGGTCTGGCGGGTGGCCGAGCCCTTGAAATTCCTCAACGCGGTCAAGACGGAAGACAACGCCCAGAGCAAGCTTCGCAACCACATCAACGACACGCAGAACCGGGTCATCGGGCAGCACTCGTTCGGCGAGTTCGTCAACAGCGATCCGACAAAGATCCAATTCGACAAGATCCAGCAGGAGATGCTCGATGACCTCAAGGGGCCGGTCCAGGCGGAGTATGGCATCGAGATCAAGACACTGGGCATCAAGCAGCTCAAGGTCAGCGAGGACGTCACTAAGAAGGTGTTCGAGCGGATGAAAGCCGAGCGGCAGGGTCGTACGGACGCCATCACGTCGGAGGGCGAGGGAATGGCCATTCAGATCAAGGCGGACGCGAACCGGATGCGAGACGTGCTGCTGAACGCCGCAGAGGGCCGCGCCAAGGAGATTCGCGGACAGGGCGATGCCGATGCCGCCAGGTACTATGAAATGCTGGAGGCGGATCCGAACCTGGCGATCTTCCTGGCGAATCTGGACACGCTCAGAGCCATCTCCCCCCGTTCCACGGTGGTCATCCCGATGGATTCGGACCCGTACAAGCTGCTGAAGGAGATGCCGTCGCTGGGGACGGAAGGGTCGGCGAAATAGTCGCAAGATACGAATAGACTGGGCAGACTGCCATGGGACATGGACACAAACACGGACAGGATCACGAACACCACCACGGGCACGAGCACGACCATGCCGGCGAGCAGGAGCAGGGGGCGCCCATCGAGCAGCTCGACGCGGCGGGCAAATCGCTTTCGGACGCGCTGCGGATCAGCTTCACGATTCTGAAGATCATCATGATCGTGCTGGTCGTGGCGTTCCTGGCGTCGGGTTTTCGGACGGTCGGTCCGGACGAGCGGGCGCTGGTCCTGCGGTTCGGCAAGATCCGCGGGATTGGCGACGAAGCGATCCTGGGGCCCGGGGCACACTGGGTTTTCCCCTATCCGATCGACGAGATGGTGAAGATCCCCGTCGGGAAGAACATCAACCTGCCCGTGAACACGTTCTGGTTCAAGGAGACGCGAGAGGATGTCATGGGACAGGGTGTCAAGCCGCGGAATGTGCGAGCGGAGAAGCTCGATCCGCTGGTCGAAGGGTATTGCCTGACGCGGAACCAGGCGGCCGGCGGCGCGGCGCAGACCCCCGAGGCGCAGCTCGCCAGGGACAGCGAGGGCAGCGACTACAACATCGTCCACACGAAGTGGCAGATCAACTACCAGATCAACAATGTGGATCAGTTCTTCCGGAATGTCCACGTGCGGGATGTCAAGCCGGGCGAGGTCTACTCGGACATCATGGTCGCGAGCATCACGCCGCTGCTTCGCAGCGTGGTGGACGATGCGATCGTGACGACGATGGTCCACTACACGATTGACGAGGCGATCCAGAGCGTCGATACGATCCCCCGCCGGGTTCAGCAGCTTGTCCAGGAGAAGCTCGACGCACTGGAAAGCGGGATTCGCGTCGTACAGATGCAGTTGGTCAGCACCACGTGGCCCATGCAGGTGGATGAGGCGTTCCAGGCGTTTGTCGAGGCCAGTCAGAAGAGTTCGCAGACGGTCACGCAGGCCAGGACGTACGCGGAGACGACCTTGAACAAGACCGCCGGTCATGTGGCGGAACCGCTGTGCAAGGCCCTGCTGGATCCCAACAGCGAACCGCAGCAGCGGGAATTGCTGTGGGCTCAGGTCACCGGTGATGCCCAGGCAGCGATCTCCGAGGCCCAGGCCTATCAGACGAAGGTCGTCGAGGGCGCCCGGGCCAGCGCCAATTACCTGATGAGCATCCTGCCCGAGTACCGCAAGCGTCCTGCGCTGGTCGCGCGCGAGCTGTACCTTGCCGCCATCCAGGAGATCCTGACGAACGCCGACGAGAAATTCGTTTTCGACGCCTCGGCGAAGGCCGGGAGTCGTGAATTCCGGATTCTGTTGAATCGGGACACGCAGTTGAAACCCAAGAGCAATCCGTAAGACGCATCGGGAGTTGACAGGCCGGGCGGCAAGACCGAGGTCCGCTGTCACGATTCGCTGAGAGAACCGCACTATGCCGCATGAACATCTGCACTTGAAAGAACAGTTCGGAACCGAGCAGACCCGCGAGAAGCAGTTCCGTGTGAGCCTGGCCCTGCTGGGCACGCTGGCGGGCGGCGTCCTGCTCATCAACAGTTGGATCGGAAAGGCGTTCTACGCGCCCGAGAGCTTCAACACGCAGTTGTTCGCGATGCTTGGCGCGCTGCTGCTCGGGGCCCCGATCGTCATCCACGCGATCGTGAGCCTGATCCACGGCGAGTCGCACATGGACGAGTTGGCGGCGCTGGGCATCGTTGCGGCGTTTGCCGTCAGCGAGTACGTGGCCGCCGGCCTGATCGGCTTCTTCATGCTGCTCAGCGAGCTGGTCGAGACGCGGACCGCCCTCGGGGCGCGAGCCTCGATTGAATCGCTCATCCGCCTGACGCCCACGAAGGCCAACCTGCTCGAACAGGACGGCAAGGAGCGGGAGGTCAAAGTCAGCGAGCTGCGTCCGGGCGACCGGATCCGCGTGCGTCCGGGCGACAACGTCCCGGCCGACGGCGAGGTCTACGACGGCCTGAGCTCCGTGAACGAGGCGACGATCACCGGCGAGTCCCTGCCGGTGGACAAGGTGCCGGGCATGCAGGTCTTCGCCGGAACGAACAACCTCACGGGCGTTCTTGACATCCGTGTGACCAAGGCGGGCAAGGACACGACGCTGGGGAAGGTCCAGACCCTGATTATCCAGGCGGAGCACACGAAGATCCCGGCCATGCGGATCATCGACCGCTATATCTCCTGGTATGTGCCGACGATTCTGATGATCGCGTTCATCGCCTGGGTCTTCACGCGGAACATCAACCAGGCGATTACGATCCTTGTCATTTCCTGTCCCTGTGCGATCATTCTGGCCACTCCGACCGCCATGGTGGCCGCCATTTCGGCGGCGGCCCGCCTGGGCATCCTGGTGAAGAACGTCGCGTATCTCGAAGTGGCCGGGAAGATGACGGCCCTGGTGTTCGACAAGACGGGCACCGTGACCACCGGGCGGCTCTACGTGACGAAGCTGACGCCCGCCGAGGGGGTCGAGCCGGGTGATCTGCTCGCGGAGGCGGCGGCCGCTGAGCAGATGAGCAAGCACCCCGCCGCCCGGGCCCTGCAGGAAGTGGCCAAGGAGGCGGGTCTGACGTTGCCTGCATCCGAGGGTTTCCGAGAAACGCCGGGCAAGGGCGTCTCCGCGAAGATCAATTCGGCCCGCATTCTGGTGGGGCGCGATACGTTCCTGGCCGAGAACGGGATCGACACGAAGGGGGTGACGGACCCCAGGCTGCACGAGGAACAGGGGTTTAGCACGCTGTACGTCGCCAAGGACAACCGATGCATCGGCTGGATCGGCCTGCAGGACAAGACCCGACCCGAGGCACAACGAGCCATCGCGGAGCTGGTGGACATGGGCGTCAAACGCGTCACCATGCTCACGGGCGACCGCAACGAGGTTGCCAACCGTGTCGCGGGCGAACTGGGCTGCACGGACTACAAGGCCCAGTGCCTGCCGCAGGACAAGCTGGCCGTCGTCGAGCAGATCAAGAAAGAGGGACATACGGTCGTCGTGGTCGGCGACGGGATCAACGACGCTCCGGCTCTGGCGGCCGGCGATCTGGGTATCGCGATGGGGGCCGCCGGCAGCGACGTCGCGATCAACTCCGCGTCCATCGCCCTGATGAACAACGATCTGCGGCGGATTCCGTTCCTCGTCGATGTGTCCCGCAAGACCCGTCGGGTGATCGCCCAGAACCTGATCTTCGGAATCGCGTTCATCGTCCTGGGCATTTCCCTGTCGAAGTTCGTGCCACCGGCGGTGGCCGCCTTCCTGCATTTCGCCAGTTCGCTGGTTGTCGTGTTCAACAGCGCCCGCCTGTTCCGCCAGGGCGAACAACTGGACGGGCCGCCGGTCGCGGTGCATCGCGAAGGGGAACCGCAATACGAACCGCAGACGGCATAAGGTTGTGACATGGATTACGCCATAGAGACCGTTGCACTGACGAAAGTCTTCTCTGACTGGTGGGGACGGGCCAAGGTCTACGCGGTGGATGACCTGAATCTGCAGATCCGTCCCAACGAGGTCTTCGGTCTGCTGGGCCCCAACGGGTCCGGCAAGACCACCACGATCAAGATGCTCCTGGGCCTGCTGCACCCGACGAGGGGGCACGCCCTGATCCTGGGCGGGGATGGGACCCACCCGAAGATCAGCGCCCGCGTCGGCTTTCTGCCCGAGGAGTCGTATCTGTACCGCTTTCTGAACGCCCGCGAGACGCTGGACTTCTACGGCCGGCTCTTCGGACTCGATTCCAAGACGCGGGAAATGCGGACGGAGGCCCTGCTGGAGATGGTCGGCCTCAAGGCGGTGGCGAGCCGGCCGGTCGGGACGTATTCCAAGGGCATGGCCCGTCGGATCGGGCTGGCGCAGGCGCTCATCAACGATCCCGACCTGCTGATCCTCGACGAGCCCACGACGGGTCTCGACCCCATCGGCACGCGGCAGATCAAGGACCTGATCATGAAGCTGGCCGAGCGGGGCAAGACCGTCCTGCTGTGCAGCCACCTGCTGGCTGACGTCGAGGACGTCTGCGACCGGATCGCGATCCTCTACGGCGGCAAGGTCCAGGCACACGGCTGCGTCAAGGACCTGCTGCAGAAGACGAACAAGCGACAGATCCTCACCAGCGCCATCAGCGACGGCGCCGCCGATCGCATCCGCAAGATTCTCCAGGAGGAGCACGCGGACTGTGAGATCTCTTCACCCATGGAGAGGCTCGAGACGTTCTTCATCAACACGGTCGTGGAGGCGCAGCAACAGGCGACGCCCACGAGCGGGGCGGTCAGCACGACGCAGATCGGCGAGTTCCTCACCGCCGGGGCGCGCCAGGGCGACATTCTGGACAAGCTGGTCGCGGCTCCCGTCACGGAGAAGGCGGAAGCCGGTCCGGTTCGGACGGAGAGGCCGGAGCCTCGCGAAGCCGTGGTGCCCGAACCCAACAAGGGCTTGCTCAGCAAGTTGGCGCAGGCCGCGTCCATTTCGAAGGTCGAGCCCGTTGGGCCGGGTAGGACGCAGCCGGCCGTGACGACGCCCGAAACGACGGTCCACCAGGAACAGGTCAGGAAGAACATCCTCGACGAACTGACCGGCAAGAAACACCCCGACGGCTCGACCGTCAAACCGTCCGAGGGGTCCAGGGAGGACGGCGGCCATGCGTAGTGTCTGGGCCGTTGCGACCAACACGATCCGGCAGGCGTTGCGCATGAAGGTGGCGGCCATCTTCATCGTGCTGCTGCTGGTGTTGCTGCCGGTCATGGGGTATACCGCCTCGGGCGACGGCACGCTCAAGGGCCGGCTCCAGACCTTCATCAGTTACGGCCTGTCTCTCACAGGCCTGCTGCTGAGCCTGCTGACGATCATCGCGTCGATCTACTCGGTCACGAGCGACATCGAGCACCATCAGATCTACACCGTTGTGACCAAGCCGATCCGTCGATACCAGTTGATCCTGGGCAAGCTCCTGGGCGTGATCGTGCTCAACGTCGCCTTGTTGACGCTTTTCTCGGGGATCATCTATGGCGTCGTCGTCCTCCTTCCGCGATTCACCGGCGCGTCCGCGGAGGAACGGGTCCAGATCGACAACGAGTTCTTCACCGCGCGGGCAAGTCTCGTGCCGCCCCAGATCGATGTGAGCAGGGAAGTGAAGGAACTCTACGCGAAGCTCGAGGCCAACGATCAACTGGAGGCCGCGTATCCCAGGAGCAGTCGTGAGGAGATCCTGAAGTACCTGACGCAGCGGCTCCGCCTCGAAAAGCGGGCCGCGACGATCGGTGGGAGACTGACCTGGGAGTTCACGAATGTTCACCCAAGCGATCCGAACCACCAGAGTCTGTTCATCCGCTTCAAGTACGACGTGTCCGTAACGCCACCCGATGAGCAAGTGTATGGCGACTGGTGGATCGGTGACTTGCGGACCCGAGAGGATGGGACGGCGCCCGATACGCCGATCTGGCGGGCGCCTCGCAAGGACCCTGTGCGGAAATTCCGCGAGATCGAAGTGCCCGCCACCGCCGTTGCCAAGGACGGGTATCTGGCGGTCGGCTTTATGAACCCCACTCTGAACAACACGGTGGTCCTGTTCCCTGTCGATGACGGCCTGGAGGTGCTGTACAAGGCCGACTCGTTCCTTGCCAACTACGTCCGGGCGACCTTGTTGATCTTGTTTCGACTTGTGTTCCTAGCCTGTCTGGGTGTGATGGCGGCCAGCTTCCTGTCGTTCCCCGTGGCGGTTCTCTTCTGTCTGGCGATCTTCGTCACGGGCGCCACGAGCGGCGGAATCATTGAGTCATTCGGGTATATGAGCAAGGGCGTCGGGTTGGTCTATCAGTACTCGATCCAAGCGGTGATTCAGCTTCTGCCGCAGTTTGATAAGATGAACCCGGCGCAGTTCCTGGTCCCCGCCCGTCTGATCTCGTGGGGGCTCCTCGGGCGGGTGGCGCTCGGACTGCTGTGTCTGAAGGCGGCCCTGGTGCTGGTCCTGGGCCTGATCATCTTCAGCTTCCGGGAATTGGCGAAGGTCGTGGTATAAGAAGGACAGATGGGAGCCCGGCCTCTGGCGGGGCTCGACAACGGATAATGCGTACGCGTGATCTCGTCATCTTGTTGGTTTGTGCCCTGGTAGCGGCGGTTTCGCTGTTTGCGGCGGGGTCGCAGCTCGACTTCATCAACGGCCAGCGGGAGAAGATGAAGCTCACCATCAACCCCGCGCTGGAGAATGCGCCGCCGTCCCTGGCGTTCGCCACGGTGGCGATGGGGGCCTTCCGCGGCCTGATTGTCGACATCCTCTGGATGCGGGCCGACAAACTCAAGGAGGAAGGGCAGTTCTTCGATGCCCTCCAGCTCGCCAAATGGATCACGACGCTACAGCCGCGATTCGGGGCCGTGTGGGAGTTCCACGCCTGGAACATGGCCTACAACATCTCCGTGACGATCCCGGCGACGCAGCCCGAGCAGCGCTGGCGGTGGGTCAAGAACGGGTATGAGCTGTTGCGGGACGAGGGCATCCCGCTCAATCCCAAGTCCATTCGATTGTACCGCGAGTTGGGTCGGATCTTCCAGCATAAGCTCGGCGGCGTCTCTGACGATGCGCAAGAGTACTACAAACTCCAGTTCGCCGAGGAAATCGGACCTGTGCTGGACTCCGCGGACAACGGTCTGGGCGCGAACGACAACAAGTATCTGGAAGCCCTGATCGCGGCGCCGAAAGAGTGGGCCCAGATCCGCAGCGATCCGAACCTGGCGCCGCTCCTCCAGGCGTTGCAGGGGGCCGATGAGGGTTTTGCCACCGAGGCTGCCTTTGTGTCGAGCTACCTCTCACTGCGCCAGAATCCATCGCGGTTCAAGCCGGCGGCCGGGGAGGCCATCGAAGCGTATCGCGATACCATCGCTCTCAGGAAGTTCGATCTGTTCGCCAAGGCCTACCAGTTGCGGCACGTGTGGAAGATGGACCCGGCGCTGATGCTCCGGGTTGGCCTCCTGCACGGCCCGGTCGATTACAGCGATCCGAACGTGCATTTCCCCATGGATTGGCGTCATCCCGACAGCCATGCCATCTACTGGGCCGTCAAGGCGCTGGACGTGGCGATCCAGGAGAAAGACCGCGAGATCTCGACGCACGAGGCCAACACGGACATGATCGTGCTGCACAGTCTCCAGAACCTCTTTCGCTATGGCAGGATTCTGATTACGCAGCGTCCCCCAGACCCGAACACAGGAGCGCCGGTCGGCAAGGACCTCTTCGTGAGTCCGGACCTGAGGTTCTTCGATTCCTACAACAGAACGACCCTGGCGGTGCTGGAGAAGTACACGGATGACCGTGGGCGGCTCGAGGCACGGAGGAACGGGCATCGGAACATGCTCAAGAACGCCGCGCTGTCCTTCTATCAGGCGGGTCTGAGGGCCAAGGCTGAGAACATCCTGGAGCAACTGAGGGCGGGCTACCCCGACTACCCGGAGTTCCAGGTCCCGCTCGATCAGTTTGCCATGAATCGGATCAAGGAGGAGCTCGAGAGCATCGGTGTCCACGACGCTAGCGAGCAGGTCATGACGCTCCTGGCCAATGCTTATCGTCTGTTGGCCCTGCACGATGACGACGGGGCGGCCGGCAACGAGCAACTGGCCGAAGGAGTCTGGCAGATGTACTACAGAGAGTTCGGCGACACGGACAGGATTGCGTTGCCGTCCATGGAGAGGTTAAGATACATCGCGCTGGGCCAGTTCCTTCAGAGCAATGCGTATCCGCTGTACATCCGAGAGGCCCTCTGGGAACGCATCCAGAGGGAGCAGCCGGATCTTGTGCGACAACTGGAGCAGGCCGCGAAGCAGTTGCAGCAGGAACTGGAACAACAGCAGAAGACAAAGACGGGAAAGTGAGCACGAACACCGAAGCTCGAAGCCCATTCGAGAATCCGAGTCGGTCGAGGCATCGTGGAGCAGGGTGGTTTCGGATCCCTCCATTTCGGTCGTTCGTGCTTGTTTCGTATTTCGGGATTTCGATTTCGAGTTTCTTCGAGCATGGATGAGGCACTTTTGCAGTCTTTGACGCCGTCGCAGAGGCAGGCCGTATGCCATCGGGAGGGACCCCTGTTGGTCCTCGCCGGTCCCGGCAGCGGCAAGACCCGCGTCATTACCCATCGGATCGCGGCCCTGATCGACTCGGGCGTCAGGCCGTACAACATCTGCGCGATCACCTTCACGAACAAGGCGGCCGAAGAGATGCGTCAACGAGCTGTCTCGCTCGGCGCTTCCGGCGGTGCCTGCATCAGCACGTTCCACTCCCTGTGCGTGCGGATTTTGCATCGGTATGCCGATGCGGCGGGCATCGGACGCAACTTCAGCATCTACGACGACGCCGACCAGACTCGCTGCGTCAAGCAGGCCCTCGCTGACTGCAGTCTCGATACGACCGCGTTCCCCGCCGGGCGGATGCTTGAAGCGATCTCGACGCTCAAGAACAAGCTCATCGATCCCGAGACCTTCAAGGAGCAGGCGGTCGATTACTTCACGCAGGCGCTGCTGAAGGTGTATACCCGCTATCAGAAGCTCCTGGCCGAACGCAACGGGCTCGATTTCGACGACCTGCTGATGAGGGTGGCCCTGTTGCTGGAGGGGAATGCGACGGTGTGCGGGGAGCTGGCGGACCGCTTCCGGTACCTGTTGATCGACGAGTACCAGGACACGAACCACGCTCAGTATCGACTTGCCAAAGCGATCGCCGTACACCATCGGAACATCTGCGCCACGGGCGATCCGGATCAGTCGATCTATCGCTGGCGGGGCGCAGACATCCGCAACATCCTCGCGTTCGAGAAGGACTGGCCGGAGGCGGTGACCATCCGCCTGGAGGAGAACTTCCGCAGTGCGGCGTGCATTCTGCAAGCCGCCGACCGACTCATCGCCTGTAACAGGAACCGCAAACAGAAGAGTCTGATCCCGACCCGCACGCACAAGGGCGAGTTCTCCGTCCAGTGTCATCCGGACGAAGCGGCCGAGGCGGACGCAGTGGGGCGCAAGGTCCGGCAACTTCTCGCCTCCGGCGTCTCCGGGCGCGACATTGCGGTCTTCTACCGCGTCAACTCGCTGAGCCGGGCCCTGGAGGAGGCATTCATCCGCCATAAGACGCCGTACCAGGTCGTTCGGGGAGTCGAGTTCTACAATCGCAAGGAAATCCGCGACGTGCTCGCCTACCTGAAGGTCCTGGTGAACCCGGCCGACGAGATCTCGCTGCTGCGGATCATCAATACGCCCGCTCGCGGGATCGGCAAGGTCACCGTCGAGAAGGCACAGGACTACGCGACTCGCAACGGAATCCCGCTGTTCGACGCCCTCAGAAACGCCGGTGGGATCGACGGCCTGGGCGATGCCGTCAAGACCAAGCTGCTCGATTTCGTGCGGATGATGGAAGGCCTCGCGGCGCAGGCGGATGGCCAGGTGGCTCCGGTGGTCGAGGCGGTCTTCGACAAGTCGGGTCTGGAGCGGTCGTTCAAGGCCGCCGGCGCCGAGGGCGAGACCTCGCTGGAGAACGTCGAGGAACTGATCAACACCGCGGCGGCCTACGATAAGCAGACCGAGAACCCCTCCCTGGTGGACTACCTTCAGCAGATCGCCCTGTTCAGTGATGCCGACGCGTATGACAGCTCCGGCGAGCGGGTCGCCCTGATGACGATGCACGCGGCCAAGGGGTTGGAATTCGAGCACGTCTTCATCATCGCCCTCGAACACGGCATCCTCCCCCACGAGCGGGCCAACGGCAGCCACGAGGACCTGGAGGAGGAACGCCGGCTCTTCTTCGTGGGTATGACGAGGGCCAAGACGAATCTCTACGTCAGCTACGCCCAGTACCGCACGTTCCGAGGCCAGTTTCTCCGGACGATCCCTTCCAAGTTCCTCTACGAGTTGGGCGCGGGCCTGATTCCCGAGCCGCTCGACTTGGATGAGCCGCTGCCCCAACGGCAGCCGGAGTTGGTCCGCCGTGCCGCGCCGACGCCGCAGATCGAAAGCAAGCTGGCCCCCTATGCCCCGGGCGAACTCGTCAAGCACAAGACCTTTGGCCTCGGCCGCGTCAAGAAGTTCGTGGACATGGGCGCCAACAGCGTCGTGACGATCAACTTCAATAGTGGACAGACGAAGTCGCTGCTGCTACAATACGCCGACCTCACGAAGATGTAGATCGAGGTCTATATCTGGGCCACTATTGAAGGGGATGGTCATGTCCGGACAGGTCAATCGCAGGGAGTTCTTGCAGATCACAACAGGCGGCGTCGCGTATTTTGCGGGCGCAGCAGCATTTGCGGCCGGCGCGCGGGCGGCAGGGTCCCCCCTCGTCAGTCCCGGCTGCAGGAGGAGCAAAGTCAAGGTTGCCCGGGTCTACATGGGCACGAGCCAGGGACTGTGGCCCACGCCCAAGCTGAGCTTCCAGGACGAGATCCGCGTCTACGAGGCCCAGTTCGCCAAGTTCGGCGTCGAAATGGCGGACGTCGATTTCGTCGTCGATGAGATCGTGACCTCCGCGGAGGCGGTCGGCCGGATCAAGGCGAGACTCCAGGATGTGGACGGGATTCTCGTCATTCACCTGAGCATGGGGACCGGCGCCATCCTCAGCGAGATCCTGGGCGTCGGCAAGCCGACTGCGGTGTTTGCGCTGCCCTATTCGGGGCACGAGTGGGTGGGCTTCGGGGGCCTTCAGAAGCAACCGATTGGAGCGAAGCTCGAGTGCTTTCTGACGAGCGACTACTCCCAGCTTGCTGCCGCGATCCGCCCGTTCCGGGCGATTCACCATGCTCGGGAGGCCAAGATCCTCAACGTGACCACACGGTCCTTCCAGGACTACGCGGACCTGATGAAGGCCAAGTTTGGCACGGAGATGAAACAGGTCGATCTGGATACCGTGGTCAAAGCGTACGAGGCCATCGACAACAAGGACGCGGAAGCGGAGACCGAGCGGTGGATGAAGGGCGCCCAGGAGGTGATCGAGCCGTCCCGCAAGGACGTGTTCAAATCGTGCAAGCTGGCGCTGGCCCTCGAGAACATGCTGGCCGAGGAGAACGCCACGGTGCTGACGATCGATTGTTACGGCACGATGTGGGACAAAACGATCAAGCTGCCGGCCTATCCGTGTCTGGGTTTCTGCCGGCTCAACGACATGGGCCTTGGCGGAATCTGCGAATCGGACCTGCGATCGGCCATGACGCACATCATCTTGCAGGGTCTGACGGGCCGGCCGGGCTTCATCAGCGATCCGACCGTCGATGAATCGAAGGGCAGCATCATCCTGGCGCACTGCCTGGGTTCGAGCAGGATGGACGGGCCCAACGGGCCGCAGGCACCGTACAAGATCCGCACGGTTATGGAGCGTCAGGAGGGTGTCACGCCGCAGGTCCAGATGCGGGTCGGCCAGCCGGTTACGCAGGCGATTCTCGTCGGCGCCGATACGATGCTTCACTTCACCGGTCAGATCATCGACGCTCCGGTCGGGGTCGAGCATGACAGGGGCTGTCGGACCAAGATCACCGTAAAGGTGGATGGCGATGTCACCACGCTCTGGAAGAACTGGTCGCAGGGTCTGCACCGCCAGACCGTCTACGGCCATATCCGCAAGGAACTGGGCCAGTTCTGTCGATACACCGGGATCAAGCTGATCGACGAGGCGGCCCCGGCGCAGGCCTGAGTGGCCCTTCGTGGACGGTTTGTAGTGACGCCGTAAGGCGTTGCCTTCCAGGTCTCTGAAAACCTGCCCTCACGGGTGCACTGCAAACAGCTTCGCAGCTCCGAAGGAGGAAACATGGACGTGAACAGACGAGATCTCCTCAAGGTCGTCGGTGTCGGAGCGGCGTGGGCGGCGAACGCCCCCCATGTCGCGTTTGGCCAGTGGCCTCCCTCGGCGCCGGGCAGCGACGAGGTTCTCGGACGGGCCGAAGAGCGGATCGAGAAGCACAGAAAGGGCGCAATCTCGCTGCGGCTGCTTACTCCCGACGGGCGACCGCTGCCGGCCGGGGTGGATCTGCGGATTCGCCAGACCAAGCACAAGTTCCTCTTCGGCTGCAACATCTTCAAGCTCAGCCGGTGTCGCACGCCGGCGGACAGCGGCGCCTATGCCGACGGATTCGCCAGGCTGCTGAATTTCGCGACCCTGCCGTTCTACTGGTGGTCCTACGAGCGTCAAAAAGGCCGCCCGATGGACGACCGCACGGAGGAGATCGTCCGCTGGTGCAAGGACCACGACGTGACGACGAAGGGACACCCGCTGGCCTGGAATTACGTCGATCCGCCATGGCTGAGCGGGACGCCGGAGGAAGTCATGCGTCTCCAGATCGATCGGATCGCTCGCTGTGTGGAGCGGTTCAAGGGCGATATCGGGATTTGGGATGTGGTCAATGAAGCGACGCACTACGACCGCGAGCAGCTCAAACGCGATGCACCGAAGCTGACGGAAGCCATCGCCCGCGTGGGGGTTGGCGAGTACGTCCGCACCGCCTTCAGAACGGCCCGCCAAGCCAATCCCAAGGCTCAGCTCATCATCAACGACTACCGCACGGACGCCGCGTTCGCGGACAACGTGATCTCGCAGCTCGTGGACGCCGAAGGCAAGCCGCTCTACGACATCATCGGCATCCAGTCGCACATGCACGGCGGGTATTGGGGTGCTGCGAGAGCGTGGAGCGTCTGCGAGCGTTTCGCCCGGTTCGGCAGGCCGCTCCATTTCACCGAGACCACGGTCATTTCAGGGCAGAAGAAGGGTCGCGACTGGCCGACGACGCCCGAGGGCGAGCAGCAGCAGGCACGGCAGGTGGCCGAGTTCTACACGGTGTTGTTCTCCCATCCGGCGGTCGAGGCCATCACATGGTGGGATTTCAGCGACCAGGATGCGTGGCAGCAGGCACCGGCGGGTCTGGTCCGCAGCGATATGAGCCCGAAACCCGCCTACGAACGGCTCTGCGAGCTGATCAAAGGCAAGTGGTGGACGGACGTCGAGGTGCGGACGGGAGAGCAGGCGGCGCTCCGATTCCAGGGATTCCTGGGACACTACGACGTTCAAGCCAGCCTGGGGGACCAGCGGCTCGCCGGCAGGTTCGTCCTTGACAGAGGGCCCGAGACGACCGTAGATGTGCGTTTGGCTTGATAAGGGAACCGACAATGAACTACGCCGTGATCATGGCAGGGGGGACCGGCAAGCGGCTCTGGCCTTTGAGTCGCCAGAAACGTCCGAAGCAGGTTCTGAAGCTGTTGGATGGGCAGACGCTCCTGAGCCGGTGCTTCGAGCGGCTCTGCCCTCTCTTCGATATGCGCAACATCCTCGTGCTGACGAATGCCGGGTACGTCGATGTGGTCCGCGAGAATCTGCACGGCCTGCCCGGCAACAACGTGATCGCCGAACCGGTGGTCCGCGACACGGCCGGTGCGATCGGTCTGGCGGCCGCGGTGCTGGCCAAGTACGATCCGCAAGCGACAATGGCGGTCGTGACCGCCGACCAGCTCCTGGAGCCGCCGGAGAAGCTGCAACAGGCGATGACCGATGCATTCGAGTTTCTCGCGGCAAAGCCCGATGCCCTGATTACGTTCGGGATCAAGCCCGCCTTTGCCAGCACCCAACTGGGGTACATCAAATGCTCCGATCCGCGGGAGTGCCCGCGGTGCAGGAACACCATCTACTCGGTGGAGGCCTTCAGAGAGAAACCTGACGTAGAGACTGCGGCCCAGTACGTCGAGAGCGGGGAGTACTCCTGGAACTCGGGCATGTTCGTCTGGAGGGCCGGGACCATTCTGGCGAACCTGGAGCGATTCCTTCCCGCGTCGGTCGAGCCGTTGCGCCGGATCGCGGCCGCCTGGGACACGCCAGCCCAGGACAAGGTCCTCATGGAGTGGTTCCCCAAGCTGCCCAAGATCAGCATTGACTATGCGGTCATGGAGAAGGCCGAGCATGTCTACGCCATTCAGCTCGACTGCAAATGGCTCGACATGGGTTCCTTTGCCGCCCTCGCGGATATCGTCGAATCGGACGAGAATAACAACATCGTCGTCGCCGAGATCAGCGAGTTGGTGGACTGCCGGGACAACATTGTTGTAACGGAGGACAAGAACCACCTCATCGCCGCCATTGGACTGGAGAACGTCGTTATCGCTCATACGCCGGATGCGACGCTCATCTGCCATGTCGGTCGGACTGAGCAGCTCAAGAGCCTGCTCGACCGGATCGAGCAGCATGGTCGCACCAAGTTCCTGTAGTTCGAGGGCACGATGAGGTATCTGGCTGTTGACTACGGGACGAAGAGGACGGGACTGGCCGTGTGCGATGCTCGCGAGACCATTGCCTCCCCCTTGACCGTGGTCCAGGGACGCAAGGATCTGATCGCCAGGGTCAAGCGGATCGTGGCGGCCGAGGAGATCGGCGCGATCGTGGTGGGCCTGCCTCTGAATATGGATGGAACGGAGGGGCCTCAGGCCAAGCTGGTTCTTGCCTTCGCCAAGGAGCTTGGCCGGCAGATTCCCGTTCCGATACACCTCCAGGACGAGCGTCTCAGCAGTTTCGAGGCAGAGCAGAGACTGGACGAGATCGGCCTGACCAGGGGCAAGAAACGCGAGCGGCTGGACGCGTTGGCCGCCGCCGACATCCTGCAGACCTTCCTGGATCGGAAGAACATCGAGCCCGGTGGTGAGCCCGGCGTTCTCTGAGTGCAGAGATCCAGGGGGCTGCTGTTGCCGACGGGACCGTGTCCGGCGTCCTTTTTTTCCCTCTGGGCGGAAAAAACTTGCCAACGCCACCGAGAATCGTTTAGAGTACACAATTCTTAAATTTGTGTATTGACAAGCTCAAGTAGGGCCAAGACAAGAAGGGTTGATCGACAGTATGCTGACACAAGAGGAAAAAGGGACCATTGTAGCAGACTACAAGGTGCATGAAGGGGATACGGGATCGCCGGAGGTGCAGATTGCCTTGTTGACCAAGCGGGTCAACGATCTCACCGAGCACCTGAAGGAGCATCCCAAGGATCATTCCTCCCGTCGCGGTCTGCTCAAGATGGTCGGCACCCGCTCGGCACTGCTCAAGTATGTCCGGGATCGGGATCTCAAGCGTTATCAGGCGATCATTTCGCGTCTCGGACTTCGCAAGTGACCCAGTGTCGTTTCGCCGGCACTGGCGCCGGGGCTCTATTGCGGCGGTGCGCCCGCGGGTGTGGGGACCCCAACCGCACCTCAGGACGC
The DNA here is from genome assembly GCA_017993835.1 of Phycisphaerae bacterium. GTDB lineage: Bacteria > Planctomycetota > Phycisphaerae > Sedimentisphaerales > Anaerobacaceae > PLanc-01. The sequence goes on along the minus strand of JAGOLX010000008.1, from coordinate 99,701 downwards.
ATTTGTTTCTAAGCCATTGAAGGAATTGAAGTTATGGCAGGTGTGTATACCGTATCCAGGGATATCGGCGGCCGAACGCTCAAGATTGAAACCGGCAAGGTGGCCAAACAGGCCGACGGCGCCGTTTTGGTCACCTACGGGGAGACCATGGTGCTCGTCGCGGCCGTCGTCGCGCCGCCCAGGGGGGACGACGTGGACTTCTTCCCGCTGAGCGTCGATTACCGCGAGAGGACCAGCGCCGCGGGCAAGTTCCCCGGCGGATTCATCAAACGCGAGGGCAGGCCCAGCACGAAGGAGATTCTGACCGCGCGCAACATCGACAGGCCGTTGCGCCCGCTGTTTCCGGATGGGTATTTCAACGAAGTCCAGATCATGGCCACCGTGCTCAGCGCCGACCGGGAGAACGATCCCGACGTCCCGGCGATGATCGGCGCCAGCGCAGCGCTGTGCATCAGCAGGATCCCGTTCCAAGGTCCGCTCGGCGCGTGTCGGATCGGGCGGGTCGATGGCCAGTTCGTGGTCAATCCGACCTGCAAGCAGCTCGAAACCAGTGATCTGAACATGCTGATCGGCGGCCGAAAGGAAGCCATCAACATGATCGAAGTCGGCGCCAAGGAACTGTCCGAGGACGTCATCGCCGAAGGCGTCAAGAAGGCGCACGAGACCATCCAAGAGGTCATCGCGATGATCGCGGAACTCCAGGCCGCTGTGGGGGTGGAGAAAGAAGCCCCGATCGTCGAGCTCGATGTGGATCTCTACGCCAAGGTCAAGGCCCAGATCCTCGACAAGCTGATCGAGCTGAAGAGGATTCACGGCAAGCAGGAGCGCAACAACAGCGTCAACGCACTCTTCGACGAGGTCCGCACGCAATACAAAGAGGCGGCCGAGGCCGCCGGTCCGAACGGGCCGAAGGCGGACATGACGATGCTCAACCGCATCCTGATGACGCTGGAAGAGCAGGTGGTGCGCAAGATGATTCTCGAAGGGTCGCGTCCGGACGGTCGGACCGAGACGGAGGTCCGCCCGATCTCCTGCGAGGTTGGCGTCCTTCCCCGGACGCATGGTTCGGCCCTGTTCACTCGCGGCGAGACGCAGGCCCTCGTCACGGTCACGCTGGGCACGATCCGTGATGCCCAGATCATCGACGGCCTGCTCGACGAATACGCTCAGAGCTTCACGTATCACTACAACTTCCCGCCGTACGCGGTGGGCGAGGTCAAGCCGATTCGCGGTCCGGGCCGAAGGGAGATCGGACACGGGGCCCTGGCCGAGCGATCTCTGGAGAATGTCCGACCGGCGGAAGAGAATTTCGCCTATACGATTCGCATCGTGTCCGACATCACGGAATCGAACGGCTCCAGCTCGATGGCCTCCGTGTGCGGCGGCTCGCTGGCCCTGATGGATGCGGGCGTCCCCATCCTCGGAGCGACGGCCGGCATCTCGGTCGGCCTGGTGACTGGAGAGAACGGGCAGTACAAACTGATCACCGATATCATCGGCGAAGAAGACCACTTCGGCGACATGGATTTCAAGATCGCCGGCACGACGAAGGGGATCACGGGCATCCAACTGGACATCAAGGCGATGGGCCTTCCGCACCAGATCATGGTCGAGGCGCTGGAGCGAGCCCGCGTCGCGCGGTCGCAAATCCTCGACACGATGAACAAGGTCATCAGTTCGCCGCGGGAGACGCTGAGCAAGTACGCACCCAAGCTGATCACGATGGAGATCGATCCGGAATTCATCGGCAAGGTCATCGGACCGGCGGGCAAGATGATCAAGAGCCTTCAGGAGCAGACCGACACGACCATCGAGATCGAAGAGGACGGCACCATCTACATCAGTTGCCTCGACGGCGACGGCCACCTCAAGGCCAAGGAGATGATCGAAGCCATGACCCAGCCGCCCGAGGTGGGCCGACTCTACAAAGAGGCCAAGGTCGTCTCGGTGAAGGATTTCGGCTGCTTCGTGGAGATCGTCCCCGGGGTCGAGGGCCTCTGCCATGTCAGCGAGCTGAGCGAAGGGTACATCAAGCACGTCGAAGAGGTCTGCAAGGTCGGGGATGTGATCCCGGTCAAGCTGATCCTGATCGACGATCAGGGTCGTTTGAAGCTTTCCCGCAAGGCCGCTCTGGCGGAACTGGGCATCAAAGAAGAGATCAAGCCCAGGCCGGAAGGAGAAGAGCGGGGCAGGGACCGGGACCGGGACAGAAGACCGAAGCCATCGGGCAGGGATCGGCGAGGAGATCGCCGGGATCGGCCCGATCGATAACACTACGAGAATGACGAAGCCGAAACGCACAAGTCATGGCTCGGCGACACGCGGCCATGACTTGTGTTTTCGGCTCTGTGTTTTGATGGATGCCGATACCAGGGGAGTGCGCGGAGTGTGCAAGGGGTTCTTCCGCACAGTGCGTTCATCGCTGCACGCGGCGGGCGCCGCCGTTGCGGCGAAGGTCTCCAGGCCGGGACGCGGGCAAGGAGCGGCCTCTGAGAAGGCTGCCGATCACACCGAAGAGTTGACGAGACTGACCGGGGAGCTCGCCCATGAGATCAAGAACCCGCTGTCCACGATCAAGGTCAATCTCAAGCTTGCAGAGGAGGCTTTGCGCGACGTCGACCTGAGCGATCCGGGACGCGTGCTCTGGGACTCGTGCCGGCGCAATCTCACCGGGGCGGCGCACAAGATCGGCATCGTTCAGAAGGAAACGGACCGACTCGAACAGATTCTGGAGGGCTTTCTGAAGTATGTCCGTCGTCCCGATCTGCAACTGGAGACGGTGGACCTGAACGAGCTGGTCGGGGACATGATCGACTTCTACTCGCCCCAGGCATACAGCTACTCGCTGACTGTTCGCCAGAGCCTGATCAACGAGCCGCTGGTGTGTCGAGTGGACGCGGGGGCGTTGAAGCAGGTGCTGCTGAATCTGTTCATCAACGCGCAACAGGCGATGAGCCCCGGCGGCGAGCTGATGATTCACACCTCCCGGCAGAGGAAGCTTGCGGTTGTTGTGGTGAACGACACAGGTCGTGGCATTGCTCCGGAACGCGTGGCGACCCTGTTTCAACCGTATCAATCGTCCCGCTCGGGCGGGATGGGACTGGGCCTGGCCACCGCCAAGAAGATCATTGAGGCACACGAGGGGCGCATTCAAGTTCACAGCGAGTTGGGCAAAGGGACCTCGTTCACGATCTCGCTGCCCCTGGCGCAGGTCGATGGGTCGTCTACGGAATGAATCGGATAGTCCGAGAATAAATGGCTTGCGGAATGCCGGGGCTGCGATACGATGACGGGACGTGTCGGTTACGGGTGACACGCGGGTTGTTGGCTGGATGATTACTCACGGCAAGGAAGGGAACGAGCAATGGCGAATATCGAACGAAGCATCGTCGGCGATTTGATCAATTTCCGTGGGATGGTGTACGCTCCGCTGAACGAGAGCGGCGTGGTCTTCCTCTTCGCGAAGATGGCCGAGGATCTGAACATGTACATCGAGGAGATTCGCCCGGAGGCTCCGGACGGGATCGCGCGGCGCTTCACGGGCAAAGGGTGGGAACGACTCCGCGTGGAATTCGAGTATCGCTCCAGCGATTTCAAGCAACACAGCGGCGATGCGGATCGCTGCGACTTGATCATCTGCTGGGACCACGACTGGGCGGGCTGTCCGGTGGAAGTGATTGAGCTGCGCGATCGAATCAAGGAGATGGAGAACTGGCCCATTCGCAGGCCGGACGAGCCGGTCGGCGGAGAAGAGGGCGAGGACCTGGATGTCTGGTTCGATGAGCACGGCGTGCAGGATCGTGTCAGGGGTCTGTTTCAGTCGCTGGCCGACCACGTCAAGTCCGTCGACGAGCAGTGCTTCTACCGGGTTGGCAAGACAGCCATCACCTTCTACAGCCCGGAGCGGACGTTCATCCACGTGCAACCCCGTCAGAACAAGCTCCGCTTGGTGCTCTTCACGGGCGGCGATGTGCTGGAGGGCGTCGAGCCGATCGGTCGGAAGAACTCCGGCCAGAAGTGGGGTTCTGTCTCCGTCGCCGATCAGGATCAGTTGCTGGAGATTCTGGCGTCGGTCGAGGAGTCCTACAAACGCATCAATGCCGCGATCAAGAGGAACGAGCGCACGAGCTGGCACGCCAAGACGGACGAGACGGAAGAAGAACCCGAGACGTAGGCCGGATACGCCTCCGAGCTGACGGATGATGAGGGCTGGATGATCCGTCTTTGCTCTTGCTCCGGACCCGCGTGTGTGATAGACTACGGGATGTCAGGGAGGACATCGCGAGGCCTCTCGGCAGGACTCGCTGGCGCAGGAGAGCCCACGGTGCGGCCGAGTTATCGGACTGTGTTGCCGCACGTCCACGGGAATCGTGCTCGGAGGCGATATCATGAAGACGTATGAAGTCACAGGGATCGTGCTTTTGCTGCTTGCGGGAGTCGCCCAGGCGGTCAACACGGTCTCTATGCTGACGGACAAAGAGGTGGCCGAGAGTCAAGAAGGCTTGGTCCATCCCTTGGAATCGCGGGACGTGAATCGGGCCGTCGCGCCGGATGAAGCCCTCCGAACTCTCGATCAACTCGAGGAAACCCTGATGCACTCGGCGTCGGATTTCGGTCCGGACAATTGGGCTGCCGGAGTCGGCGAGGCCACCCCCTCCGGGAGCGCGGCGGTCCAGGACGCTCCGGCAAACAGGGTTGCCGATCTGATCGCTGGTTCTGATCCCAACGCAGGCTGGAGATATGACCGTTGCTGGAGGGTCGATCCCGCGAAGTCCTCCGGCCCCGGTCTTGCCGGCGTCGGGCGGGGTGTTCAACCTGTGAGTCTCGATGAACTCGATCGCGTCCCCGGGTCGTCACCGACCACACGGGCCGCTTTCGTCATGGAGATCATCGTATTCCCGGCGCTCGCCGCCATGGTGCTGGTTCTCGCGTGCAGACTTCTCGTCCTGCGCATTCGCGACCGACGCTCGATTCGTCGGTTCGAGCGGCTCCTGCAGGCGTGAAGGTCAGTTCACCGGCTGTGCCGCCAGGAACGCGGCGATGGCTGCGTGGCCTGCCTGGGCGGCGGCTTCCTGTGCGGTCTCGTTGCGTCGCGTGTTCCTCGCGCGGACTTTTGCGCCGCGGGCTACGAGCAGTTCCACCGCTTCCTTGCGTCCTTTCTCCGCTGCGTAGTAGAGCGGCCTCGCGTCGGCCCGGTCCTTGGCATTGATGTTGGCGCCCTGGCCCAGCAGGGCTCTGATGTGTTTGCTGTCCCCTGCGGCGGCGGCCTGGTGCAGCGCGGTCGCCCCAGTCTTGAGAAGGGACTCGATCGTGTCGTCCGAGGAGGCGCCGTGGGCGACGAGATACTCGACCACATCCCTGTGACCCCGCCGTGCCGCCTCGTGGATGGGGTCGTCTCCATCGTTGTCCCGCACCGACACGTCAGCCTTGGCGTTGAGGAGCAGCTCTACCACGCCGCGACGCCCCTCCAACGCCGCCCCGTGGAGAGCCGTGGCGCCCTCGGTGCTCTTGATATTGGAGTCTGCACCCGCGCCGATGAGCAGGATTACCGTTTCCTCCTCGCCGTTGGCCACTGCGCGGTGCAAGGGGGTCTGGCCCTCTTCGTCCCTGGCATTCGCGTCGGCGCCGTTGGCCAGGAGCAGCTCGACCACGTCCTTGAATCTCCCCTTCGGCAATTCCCGACGACCCCGGTTCGCCGCCTCATGAAGCGGCCTGGTGCCGTAGGCGTCCGCGCAGTTTACATTGGCGCCTGCGGAGACGAGGATCTCGACGATCTCGTACACTCCGCCCGCGGCGGCGATTTGCAGCGGACTCTGGCCTTGCCATTCGGTGTCGGGCCTGCCTCGTTCTCCCGTCTTGATGGTAGCATTGACGTCGGCGCCGCTGGCGATCAGCATTCTCACGAGGTTCGCGTCGCCCAGTCGGACCGCGTGGTGAAGCGGCGTCGAACCGGTGACGGTCTGGCCCATGCCCCGCGCGCCCGACGACAGCAGCAAGGCGGCTGTCTCTTGCTGGTAGTACTGGAAAGCCTCCAGCAGGGGGGTTGCGCCGGATCGATTCGTCGTGTCCAGGTTGGCGCCGCCCGCGATCAGGCGTTGGACAACGTCCAGATTGCCCCGCGGTGCCGCCAGGTGCAGCGGGGTATCCCCCTCGTCAGTCTTCGCATTGACATTGGCCCCTTTGACGAGGAGCAGGTCTACAATACGGATATCGCCCGGCGTGAACACATCGCGGGGACGCACCCCGGACACTGCCTCGTGCAGGGGGGTCCAGCCGGAATCGTTCTGTGCGTCCACGTCGGCGCCCCCTTTGACGAGGACCTGCACGACCTCGATGTGCTGTCCGCTGGCGATCGTTTCGTGCAGCGGGGTGGCCCGGTGCTCGTCTCTTGAGTTGACCTCGGCGCCTCGCGCCAGGAGCATCTCGACTGCTTCGGCGCTGCCCGTGCGAGCGGCGACGTGCAATGGCGTCAAAGACGAGTTGCCGCGGGCGTTGGGGTCGGCGCCGTGGTCCAGCAGGGCTTTGGTGATACCGCTCTGACGCTGCTCGATGGCATAGCACAACAGCGCCTGCACGCCGATGCGATCCATCTTGCCCAGGTCGGTCCCCTTTTTCAGGAGGAGGTCGACCACGGGAGCACGTCCCTGGGCGACGGCGCCCGACAACGGCGTATGGCCTTCGCGGGTCTGAGCGTTGACATTCGCGCCGTGCGCGATCAGAAACTCTACGGACGCCGGGTCGCCGAGGGCTGCGGCGTTGTGCAACGGGGTGGCACCGTGTGTGTCCCGAGCGCCGACATCGGCGCCGCTGTCAACGAGGAACTGCACCATGGCTCTGTTCATCCGGGATGCGGCCAGATGCAGCGGCGTCGCGGAAACCATGTTCCGCGCGTTGACGTTCGCGCCGTAGCGCACGAGCAGGGGGATGATTTCCGCGCGTTTATTCGCGACGGCATACATCAAGGGGATGTCGTTGCTGGATGTTCTGAGGTTGACGTCTGCCCCCGCGGCCAGGAGGACCTCCACCGCCTGGGCGTGGTTTCGATCGATTGCCCAGAACAGCGCGCTGCGACCGTTCGTGTCTTTCTGATTGATGTCGATGCCCCGCGCCAGGAGCGAACGAATCCGCTCGAGATCGCCGTTTTTGGCGGCCTCATGCAGCGGCGGCGCACCGGGCTTCGTATGCCGTTCGCAGCCCACCGCTCCCAGAAGCACGATCGCAAAAAGCAGACCTATATGCCGGGCCGACTTCACTCCCCGTTTCCTCAGCTAGAATGCCGCACGGAAGCCCAACGGGCACGCCGGTTGGACGCAGCGCCCAGCGGCGACGGACACCGTACTCAGATTACCACAGGGACGCCGCCTTGTCTCTATCTTCCCGAACACCGCGTCCGGCGCGACGATGAGTCCAATTCCTGGCTGGGTCAGGAGCCCGACGCTAGGGCGGCCATTTTCTTGAGGTCAATTTGATCGAGGGCCTTCTTGAGGGTATCCATCGGGATGCCGTCGCCGTTCAGCTCGACGACGAACCGATCCGCGACGAAGACCCGGATCGTGCCGTGCTGGCCCTCGTTTTCGAATTCCTCCACGCCCTTGAAGCTGCCGAAGGTGGTGGTCTTCTCGTAGCCCGAGTCCTTCTGGCGGTCATATTGGGCCAGGGTCCAGGCCGTCATGCCCATTCGCATCGCGCCGGTCATGTTGCCGATGTCCGTGATCGTCAGGTCGATCGACGTATCGTCCTCTCCCTGGTATTGGGACTCGGCAATCGTCATGTCCACGCCCATGGTCTGATTCCGCTCGGCGGATGCGTCGGTCCTCTTCATGCTGGCCAGCGTCTCGGGCAGCAGGCCCTTGAGGGTGTCGGCCGTGACGGCCGCGATCTGCTTGCCCTGGTTCAACTGGGTCAGAGTCTCCCGGTTCTTCTCCGCCATGGCGGTCATCTCGGTAGCGGAGGGCACTGTGCCGCCTGTGGGGGCCTGCGGCGCCGGCGTGGCCTGTTGCGCGCTCTGCGACGGGGAACTCTGGCCCGGCGCCGAAGGTTGCTTGTCCTCTGGACCCTTTTTCCCGCATCCGCAGATCACTATAGCCATCGTAACAGCGACCGCGAGCACTGTCTGTCTTCCGTACCTCATATCTGAACCCCTTTCCCAAAGACCATGACAGGATTTCATTCTTGATGAGCCGGCCAGAGTACGCCAAAGGGAGCCACAAATCAAGCTTATATCGCGCAATTGCCCCTGCTTCCAGGAGGCGAACGCGGCGACTTTGATTTCGCAGGGGGTTGTTGAAGAACCGGCCTTGACGATAGTCCCATAAGGGCCTATGATTACTGCACGTGTATTGGATCTGTATCCTGTCTGTTTGGCGGTATCCTGCTATGAGAGATCTTGGTTGGAAGATCCTGTTCTGGTCGGGCCTGATCGCAACTCTGGCGATGGTCGGCTGCCACAGAGAACGGAAGACGGCCGGTGGCGCGGAGGCCGCATCGGTGGCTTCCCTCGATCTGGGGGCTACCGTGGGTTCTCTGGCCGACATGCCTAAGAGCGATGCGATGGCGATTGAGGGAGTCGGCCTCGTGGTCGGGCTGCGAGGCACGGGCTCGGCGTATTGCCCGCCGCGACTCCGGGCTTACCTCAAGCAGTACATCCTGACGCAATTGCCCACGGAGAAGGCGGATCTGGACAAGCTGCTGGAGAGCAAGAACACGGCGGTCGTCCTTCTTCGCGGGGTGCTTCCGGCGGTTCCCTCGGTCAGCGACCATTTCGACGTCCAGGTCTCTCTGATCGAGGGTTCGGAGGCGACTTCGATTCGCGGCGGCTGGCTGAACCGCGCCGAACTCGTGTCCGAGGGCACGTTCGGCGCGGACACGAAACCGTTGGCGACCGTCAGCGGGGCCGTGTTCATCGATCCCCTCTCCTCCGGCGACGTCGATCCCAGACGCGGCAATATTCTGGGCGGTGGTCGGACCCTCTATGAGTACAGCACGCTGCTGCGGCTGCGTCGTGCCGACTATCGTGTGGCCAGCGCGATTCGCAATCGCCTGAGCGAACGCTATGGCCCCAACGTCGCCAGGGCGATGTCGAATCGGGACATCCACCTGCAGATTCCACCGGAGTACCTGTGGCGCAAGGAGCGATTCCTCGCGATGGTTCGCGCGACTTATGTGGAAGTCACGCAGGAACTGTCCAACGCCAGAATCGACGCGCTCGTTCGTCTGCTGGCCGTAGGTGGAGACAGCGAGAATGCCGAGATCGCTCTCGAAGCGCTCGGGCGGGAGGGCCTGGACAAGTTCGGGACGCTTCTGACCTCGCCCGAGGCGGAGGTCCGTCTGCGGGCCGGACGGTGTGTCCTCGGGCTGGGGGATGACCGCGGGTACGCGACGCTCCGGGAACTGGCGGTGGACTCGAAGTCCCCGTTCCGCGTAGAGGCGTTCGATGCGATCATGGCTTCGGCCAAACGAAACGATGCTTTGGCTCTCGCGAGGCGACTGCTGCGAGACGGGGATGCGGCCATGGTGCTGGCTGCCTACGAGCACCTTCGCCGCCTCGATGATCCCGCGGTCAGCAAGGAAGTCGTGGGTCGCAGTTTCCATCTCGAACAGGTTGTCCAGACGGATCGGCGAGCGATCTTCGTGTCGCGCAGCGGCGATCCGCGGATCGTTCTGTTCGGCGCTCCCTTGAAATGTAGTAACAGCCTTTTTGTGGAATCCCAGGATCAATCGATCGTGGTCAATGCCCGCCAGGAGCAGGACCACGTGTCCATTGCGCGCACGCATCCGACTCGTCCCGGCATTGTGGGTCCGGTCCGGGCCGGCTTCGACGTCGGCGAGATCGTCCGTGCGCTCGGGGGGGAGATAACCGCCGGAGGTGGCGGCGGACTTCGCGGCGTGGGGGCCTCTTACGAGGAGATTATGGTGATTCTGGAACGACTGGTGGCCAAGGGAGGCGTGGCCGCCGAGTTCTGGCCGGGACCCCCTGGGAAAATGGGTCTTCCTGTGAAGAAATGACGGCGGTAAGGCCGATAATAAAGACATGCCGTGCTGAGCCGGCGGCGCGAAGGATGGGTGTCCACGTGGTAGTCAGGATGATTTGGGTAGGCCATGCGACTTGAGAAGATCATACTCGACGGATTCAAGAGTTTTGCGGATAAGACGGAGTTCGATTTTGATGCCAGGATCACCGGGATTGTGGGGCCCAACGGTTGCGGCAAGAGCAACGTGGTCGATGCGGTCAAATGGGTGCTCGGCGAGCAGAAGCTCAAGAGCCTCCGCAGCGACCAGATGGCCGATGTGATCTTCAGCGGCAGCGGCAGTCGGAAGCCCATGGGCTCCGCCGAGGTGACACTGGTGCTTTCGAATCCGCAGGGCAGTGCCGGCGGCCGACTGCCCATCGACACCGAGCAGGTCCAGATCTCCCGGCGGATCTACCGCAGCGGCGACTGTGAGTACCGCATCAACGGCAAGCTGTCCCGTCTCAAGGACGTCCGCGAGCTGTTCATGGACACCGGCGTCGCCACGCGGGCCTACTCGATCATTGAGCAGGGACAGGTCGATCAACTGGTCAGCGCCTCCAAGCAGGACCGCCGGCTCGTCTTCGAGGAAGCAGCGGGCATCAGCAAGTACAAGGCCCACAAGAAGGAGGCACTCCGCAAGCTCGAACGGACCGAGCAGAACCTGCTTCGCCTGGCGGACATCCTGTCCGAAGTGGGCAAGCGGCTCCGCAGCGTCAAGCTCCAGGCGGGCAAGGCGCGCAACTATCTGGAGTACAGCCAGCGTCTCAAAGAGCTTCAGGTGAACTTCTCGCTCGTCGAGTACGGCAAGAACAAGGAGCAGCTCGATGCGAGGTCGGCGACTCTGTGCGAGCAGGAGGAACTGCTGTCCGCCGCGGTGGCCCAGGAGGCGGGCGCCGAGGCCGAACTGAGCCGGCTCGGCAACGAGATCCTGGACCGCGAGCACCGTCTCAGCGAAACCGGCAACTCGCTCGTGGCCATCCAGAGCAGGATCGATCAGAAACTCCAACGGATCGAGTTCCTGCGATCTCGCATCGTCGAGCTGGAGCAACGCAAGAACACCGCCTCGCAGGAAATCGAGAGGCTTCGGGCCCAGGGCGACGCTTTAAAGCGAGACCTGGAGAGCCACCGGGATGGTCTGGCCGCCAGCGACCGAACGGTCGCGCAGAAGAACGACGCCATCGCTGGCATCCAGAAGATCGTGCAGGAGGTGGAGATCCAGTTGCGATCGTTGCAGGCGGAATTGGAGGATGAGAAGTCAGGTATCATCGACATCGTCCGCCGGACGGCACAGCTTCACAACGAGATTCAGAGCCTCTCGAACTACCGGAGCAACCTGTCGAATCAGCGGGAACGTCTGGCCGGGCGGGCCCAGACCGCCAAGGCGGAGGTCGAGCGGCTGCTGACCGAGAAGGCGCAGCACAACGCCCGTCTTGCCGACATCGTGCGGGTTCTCGAAGAACTGGAACGCAATCTGGAAGCCAAGCGGCAGAACACCGAGGAAACCGAAAAAGAGATTTCGGAAGGCGGCAGGCGTCTGTCCGCCGACAAGGAGGCCCGCAGCGCGCTGAGCAGTGAGCTGGCGGTGCTGGCGGATATGGAACGCCGCTACGAGGGGTTGGGCAACGCGGTCAAGAACATCGTCCGGTCTCAGAAGGATGAGAGCACTCGGCGGGACGATATCGACGGGATCCTCGCGGAGAAGATCGGCACCGATGTCCAGTATGCAGCCGCCGTCGAGGCGGCGCTGGAAGGACTCACGGATGTCCTGCTGGTCAAGGACACGGCCAGACTGCTGGGCGAATGGCCCGATCTGTCGAGCCTCGAAGGTCGCGTCCATTTCCGCGGTCTGGACCGGGTCGAGCCGTTCGTGGATGACCTGGATCTGGCGAAGTACCCATCCGTTCGAGGGCGGCTCGTCGAGTTCATCCGATGTGACAGTCGTTACGCGAGACTGGCCTGGAGCCTGCTGGGCAAGACCCTTCTCGTGGATTCGCTGGATGCGGCCCTGCAGCTTTCGTGTCTGGCGCGGGACGGCTACAGCTTCGTGACGCTCAACGGCGAATGCCTCGGCGCCGACGGTGTGCTTCGCCTCGGACCCCTGGGCAAGGCGACCGGTCTGATCTCCCGCCGAAGCCGGATCGAGCAGTTGGAGGCGAGCATCGCGACTCTCAACGACCAGATCGCCCGCCAGGAAGAGCAAATCCGGCACAACAGCCAGAACAAGACCCATCTCGAGAAGCTGTGCAAGGAGCTGCGCACCGCGATCTACGAGGCCAGCACGGAGAAGACGCAGGTCCACTCGAAGCTGGGCGTGTACGAGCGGGACATCAAACGCCTCAAAGAGGAGGAACCGCTCATCGCCGGCGAGATCGATTCGCTCGAGGCCCAGATCGCCCAGTCGGTGCAGAGGGAGTATGACTCCAAACAGCGTCTCACGGAGCTGGAGACCGTCAATAACGAGCGAAAGGCGAGGATTGCCGTTCTGGAGGACCGCTACGGGGAGCTTCGCGGCCAGCAACAGGACCGGATGCAGGATCTGACCGACCTGAAGGTGCAGCTCGGCCAGGCGCTCGAGCAGCAGAAGGGTCTGCGCCAGATCATGGAACGTCTCCAGAGTCAGATGCAGGCAAGTCTCCGGAGTCTGGCGGGCGTCGAGGAGGCGGTTCGTGTCGGCGCCGACCAGTTCATCGAGGCCCAGAGGGATATCCTGAGCTGTGAAGCCGCCGTGTCCGAAGCGTACGTCGAGAAGGAAGCCGCCCAGCAGAGCAATCGGACGCTGCGCGAGCAACTGGAGACGCTGGTGGCCGAGCAGAAGCGCAAGGAGGACGTCGTGCGCGCGACGCGGGTCCGCAGGGCCGAGGTCGAGAACAAGATCAACGAACTGCGAGTCGAGCTCGGGCAACTGCAGGTCCGCCAGCAGGATCTGATCGACCGCGTGAAGGAGGAGCTTCAGATCGACCTCGCCCAGACGTTTGGAACCCATACGGTCGGCGACGTGAACTGGGAACAGGTCAAGAACGAGATCGCCGAGCTTCGCGGCAAGATCGAGCGCCTGGGCAACGTGAACCTCGACGCGATCGCCGAGCAGGACACCCTGGAGGAACGTCACAACTTCCTGGCCAATCAGGTCCAGGATCTCACCGAGAGCAAGGACCAGCTCCAGCAGCTCATCGCGAAGCTCAACAAGCAGAGCCGCGAGCGGTTCGTCGAGACCTTCGAGCAGATCCGGACGAACTTTCAACAGATCTTCCGCAAGCTTTTCGGTGGCGGCAAGGCCGATATCGTCCTGGAGGAGTCCGACGACGTGCTGGAAGCGGGCATCGAAGTGATTGCCAAGCCGCCGGGCAAGGAGACGAGGAGCATCTCGTTGCTCAGTGGAGGCGAGAAATCAATGACTGCGATGGCCCTGTTGTTCGCGGTCTTCCGGGCCAAACCTTCGCCGTTCCTGTTCCTCGACGAGGTGGATGCGGCCCTGGACGAGGCGAACAACGAGCGATTCACCATGCTCCTGCGGGACTTCGGCATCGACAGCCAGTTCATCGTGGTTACGCACTCCAAACGGACGATGAGCGTCGCGCAGACGCTCTTCGGGGTCACGATGCAGCAGCAGGGCGTCAGCAAGAAGATCGCGGTCCGTTTCGACGAGTACAGCAGCGAAACCGCGGCGGCGTAGGACTGACGCGGGGAGCATCCACGAAAAAAGCGTGGGCGGGAGCCCCTTCTACTCTGTGCAGGATGTTTATGCAGCAACGGATCGATACCTATATGATGTCCAACGGCATGGTCCTGTTGGGCGAGCCGATGGCGGGGGTGGAGTCGGTGTCGTTCGACTTCATGCTGCCCGCGGGAGTGGTCTGGATGCCGTCGGGCTGCTGCGGCGCGTCCAACGTCCTATCGGAGTGGATCTTTCGCGGGGCCGGATCGCGGGACAGTCGAGCGCTGGGCGACGCCCTGGACGGGCTCGGCGTGCAGCGGTCCACCTCCATCGGCAGTTCGCACCTCTATCTCGGCGGCGCCTTGGAGGCGAGCAACCTGGCGGAGGCCCTGGCGATCTATGCGGACGTCATACTCAATCCCCATCTGAGCGACGAGCAGTTCGAGCCGGCCCGACAACTGATCGCGGAGGAGCTGGCTTCGCTGGACGACGAGCCCCGCCAGCGGGTCACGATCGAGCTGCGGAAGCGATTCTACGGCGATCCGTTTGGACGCAGCACGATGGGGGAGGTCGAAGACTTGGAGAAGCTGACCGCCCAGAAAGGCCGGCGCATCGCGAAGGACTACCTGAATGTCCCGAGGACCATCTTCAGCGTCGCGGGCAAGTACGATTTCGACTCCGTCTGTCGGCAGCTCGAAGGGGCCTTCGGCGCCAGCGACGGCAAGAAGCTGGGGCCTCGCAGAACCAAGTCGCGGGGGCCTCGTTACACGCACATTCCGCACGACGGAGCGCAGGTCCACATCGGCCTGATGACCGACACGGCCCGGTTCGTCGATGACGATTACTACAACGCCCGCATGGCGGTCTCCGTGCTCTCGGGCAGTATGAGCTCCCGCCTGTTCACCGAGGTCCGCGAGAAACGCGGCCTGTGCTACGCGATCGGTGCCAAGTACCATTCGCTCAAGGAGGCCGCGGGAATCCTCTGCTATGCGGGCACGACGCCCGATAAGGCCCAGGAAACGCTCGACGTGATCGTCGGCGAGTTCCAGCGGCTTGCCGAGGGGATCGGCGAGGAGGAACTGGTCCGGGCCAAGATCGGCCTGAAGTCCAGCGTGATTCTCCAGAGCGAATCGTCAGGCAGCCGGGCCGGCTCGATCGGCGGTGACTACTACATGCTCGGCCGGGTCCGTCCGCTGGATGAGATCAAGGAGCGCATCGAAGCCACGTCGGTCGAGTCCGTGCTGGGGTTCCTCCGGAGCCGGCCCTTCGAAGAGTACACGGTCGTCACCATCGGTCCCAAAGAGGTTCGTGTCGGATAACGCCATGCAATTCAAGCAGAAGATACTATCGAACGGTTTG
Source organism: Phycisphaerae bacterium (assembly GCA_017993835.1). Lineage (GTDB taxonomy): Bacteria > Planctomycetota > Phycisphaerae > Sedimentisphaerales > Anaerobacaceae > PLanc-01. Next base: position 84,677 of record JAGOLX010000008.1, on the reverse strand, counting down.
GTCCTGATCGGCGAGATCAACCCCTCGGCCAAATCCGCGGCGGTCGGATACTTCGTCCGGACGGGGGCGAGAGACGAGACGCCGCAGATCAACGGCGTATCCCACTTCCTCGAGCACATGCTGTTCAAGGGCACCGGCCGGCTCAGCGCGTTGGAGGTGAACGAAGCCTTCGACCGGCGCGGGGCACAGTTCAACGCCTTCACCAGCGAGGAGCAGACGGTCTTCTATGCCGCGGTGCTTCCGGAGTACCTGATCGAGATCACGGGGCTCTGGGGTGAGCTGATGCGTCCGGCCCTGCGCGATGACGATTTCGCGATTGAGAAGAACGTCATCAAAGAAGAGATCGCAATGTACCAGGATACGCCGACGTTCGACGTGATGGACCGCTGTCGGAGCCTGCACTTCGGGGATCACCCGTGCGGCTACAGTGTTCTGGGGGTGGTCGAGAGCGTGGAAGCTCTGACGGCCGGGCAGATGCGCGAGTATTTCGCCCGTCGCTATGTGCCGAACAACATGGTCGTGGCCTGCACGGGCAATTTGGACTGGGACCGCTTTTGCGAGACCGTGGAAACAGCCTCCCGCGGATGGACAACCCAGCCGGCGGAACGCCCGCTGGCCCACTTCGAGGGCACCAGGCAATCGACGCGCGTCGAGAAGGCGAACCTCAAACGCGAGCACATCTGCCTGATGCACGCGGGCGTTTCCGCCCAGGATCCGCGTCGCTTCGCGGCATCACTGCTGAGCGTGATCATCGGCGACGACTATGGGTCTCGGTTCTATTGGGACCTGGTCGACAAGGCCCTCACGGAAGAGGCATCGATGCACTTCAGCCCGATGGATGGGACCGGCGCGTTTTGCAGCTACTTCCGCTGCGGCACGCCCAACGTTGGGAAGATCCTGGGCATTGTGGAGGGCATTTTCAGCGATGTGGTCTCCCACGGTGTGCGCGAGGAGGAGCTGGTGAAGGCCCGAAACAAGGTCCTCAGCGCCCTGGTGCTCAAGAACGAGCTGCCGATGGGCCGGTTGGTGGACCTGGGCTTCAACTGGATGTACCTGGGCGAGTACCGTCCCATCGAGCAGGATGTCGAGGCGATCAAGGCCGTCCGCGTCGAGGACGTCAATCGTCTCATTGGGGAGATCGATCTTCGCAGTCACACGCAGTGCGTCCTCGGTCCGGTAGCCGCCGCCTGACCGCGAAGATGGGAGGATAACACAAGGAGGAGCCGCGTGTACAGAAGGCAATTCCTCAAAGTGCTTGGCACAGCAGGGGGCTGGACTCTGGTCGGCTCCGTTGGGCAGAGTTCCACGACGGCTCGGTCTATAGAGAAGACCAGGCCGCCCAACGTCATCCTGGTCGTCACGGATGACCAGGGGTACGGCGACCTGAGTTGTCACGGTAATCCGATTCTCCGCACTCCGAACCTCGATGCGCTCCGCCGGCAGAGCGCCCGCCTGACCGACTTCCACGCGTCGCCGACGTGCGCCCCGACGCGGGCATCGCTCATGACCGGACGCTACTGCAACCGCACGGGCGTCTGGCACACGATCATGGGTCGGTCCCTGTTGCGCCGGGATGAGGTGACCATGGCAGACATCTTCGCGGCGCGGGACTACCGCACCGGCATCTTCGGCAAGTGGCACCTCGGCGACAACTTCCCGTTCCGTCCGCATGATCGAGGTTTCCACGAAGTCCTCGTCCACGGCGGCGGCGGGGTCGGCCAGACTCCCGACTTCTGGGGCAACGACTACTTCGACGACACGTATTGGCATAACGGCGTACCTGAGAAGCATAGCGGTTACTGCACCGATGTCTGGTTCGACGCTGCGATGCGGTTCGTCGAGGCCAATCGAGACCGCCCGTTCTTCGTGTACCTCGCACCCAATGCGCCGCACAGCCCATACAATGTCCCCACAGCATACAGTGCACCGTACGGGGGGCCGGAGGTCCCGAACGCTGCGTTCTACGGCATGATTGCCAACCTCGACGAGAACATGGGCCGGCTCATGGAGAGGCTCAAGTCGCTGGATCTCGAAGCAAACACGATCGTGGTCTTCATGACGGACAACGGTACCGCCGCCGGATTGCAGGGCGGCAAGGGCTTCAACGCCGCCATGCGCGGGACCAAGGGCAGCGAATACGACGGCGGCCACCGTGTGCCGTGCTTCATTCGCTGGCCGGCAGGGGAGCTGGGCGGGGGCAGGGATGTGAACCGACTGACGGCCCACATCGACCTGCTTCCAACGCTGATCGACCTGTGCGGCCTGCCCAGCCCGGTCGGTGTGGCGTTCGACGGTGCGAGCATTCTCCCGTTGCTCCGGGGGCGGGAGGCCGGCTGGCCGGATCGCGTCCTCGTTACGGATTCGCAGCGCATCGAGCACCCGCAGAAGTGGCGCCGCAGTGCCGTCATGACCGACCGTTGGCGGCTCGTCAATGGCAAGGAACTCTACGACATCGGCGCAGACCCTGGACAGAGGAACGATGTGAGCGAGACCTGCGCAGAGACCGTGCATGAGCTGCGCGGGGCCTACGAGAGATGGTGGGCAGATATCTCCTCGCGATTTGACGAATGCTGCGAGATCGTCGTCGGCTCGGACCTGGAGAATCCGTCCAGATTGACCTGCCACGATTGGCACGAGGCCGATCCGCTCCCCTGGAATCAGGCGCACATCCGGCAGGGCATCGCGAGCAACGGTTTCTGGGCCATTGAGATTGCCCGTGCGGGCGAGTACGAGTTTGCGCTCCGGAGGTGGCCGAGGGAGGTGGATGAGCCCATCGAGGGCGCCATTCCCGGCGGCGAGGCGATTCGGGCGACGAAGGCCCGTATCCTGGTCGGCGGTGTTGACCTGGAGAAGGATATCCCCGAGGGGGCGAGGGAGGTGGTCTTCCGCATCCCGCTGGAGCCGGGCAAGGTCAGAGTGCAGACTTGGTTGACCGCGGAGGACGGCGCCTCGCGAGGAGCATACTACCTGTATGTGGCCCGCGCAGGCCGATAGGAATCTCTGGCGAAGTCGTGCGACATAAGGTATCATGCCAGGGCACGCGAACGGCAGAGAGTTGTGGTCGTCCGCGTTCGCGTGCGGGTATTCAGAGGAGGTTGGTTTCATCGTGGACGAGAAGGACAACAGTACAAGGCCCAAACGCACGAGGGTACTGCGTGCGGCCGATGTGATGCCGCCGTTCGACAGACTACCCGAGGCGACGGCTGCCGAGGGGACCGAGGGTGGGCCGTCGGAGCGAGCGGTCCGGAAACCAGGGGGTAGCGACAGCCACGCGGAACAGGATGCTGCGGCCAAGCCGTTCGCCCGCTCCCCATCCGCCCCGGATATGGGACTCTCCCCGGCCGCGGGCGGGGAGATACCCAAGTACGACTTGGCGGAGAATATCCTGGCCGAGCAGAGGCGGGTCGCGTCGAGACGACGACGCTCGCCCGGTCAGCTACAGGAGGGACCCGTTGCCGTGCCCGCGTCGCGCGAGCCGACGACCTCTGTGGACGAGGAGCTTGCTGAGGATCTGCCCGAACTCCAGCGAATCGTCGCGGAGATCGTAGCCAAGGATATTGACCGCCTGTGTCGCAGGGCGCAGCGTTAGCCGTTCGAGCCGGGAGAGATGGATGCCCCCGATGAGTCGGAACGTGGAGATCAAGGCCCGAGTGGCCGATCTGACCGCAGTCGAGAAACGCGTGGCGCCTTTGGCTCAGGATGGTCCCATCGTCCTCGAGCAGGAGGACGCCTTCTTTCATTGCCTTCACGGTCGTTTGAAACTCCGGCGGTTCGCCGATGCCAGGCAGGGCGAACTGATCGCCTACGACCGCCCCGATGCCGCGGGTCCAAAGGAGTCTCAGTACGTCGTGCATCGAACGAGCGATCCCGACGGACTCCGCGAGGCGCTGGCCCGGGCCTTGGGCCTTCGCGGCGTCGTCCGAAAGCGCCGGACGCTCTACCTCGTCGGCCGAACGAGGATACACCTGGACCGCGTGGAAGGCCTGGGCGAATTCGTCGAGCTGGAGGTCGTCTTGGACGAGGGACAAGACGCCCAGGAGGGAGTCGCGATTGCCCGCCAGTTGATGCACAGGATCGGCATCCTTGAGGACAACCTCCTGCAGATGGCCTACATTGACATGATCGAGCAGCGAAGAAAGGAGTGCATGTGAAGAAACGCGGGTCCTCTCGTCTTGTGTTGGTCGGGGTTGGTGCTCTTCTGGTGTTCCTGGGTCTGCGGGGGGTCGTGGTCCGCGTCGCGGGGACTCTCACCCAGGGCGCCGTCACGGACGTCAAGCAGATTGTGAGCGACACTTCCGACAAGATGGACCACAACTACCGGATCAGCTATCGGTTCGCGGTCAACGGCAAGGACTACGCGGGCAACCTGGATCGCAAGAAAGTGTACAACGCCACGACGCTCCCCGCTGTGGGTTCTACCATCGCGGTTCGGTACCTCCCGGCCGCCCCTTTCCTCAACGGAGCGGCGGAGACGAATCCCCTGATGGGAATCGCTCTGGGTGCACTCGGGCTCTTTCTTGTGATCGTGGGTCTGAGGACGGGCCGTCGTCCTGCTTCGGAGCCGGTCACCGAGCCAAACGCGCCCGTCGCGTGAAGAGCCGTCGCGATTCGTCCGACGACAGGGTGTCGAGGCCCTCCCGGCGTCTTGCCACGCACAGCCCTACTCGCCCTCCATCTCCTGGTACAGGTTGGTGAGCGCGTCGCGTCGGATCTGGCGGATTCGCTCCCGCGTCAGGCCCAGTTTCTTGCCGATCTCCTTGAGACTGAGAGGTCGCTTCTCGCCCAGGCCATAGTGCAAGCGGAGCACCTGGGCCTCTCGCGGGTCCAGCTCTTCGAGTAGCCGGACCGCCTTGGCCTTCTCCTCGCTCTCGACCAGGCAATCCTCCGGTAGGCCGGCGTTGTTGTCTTCGAGCGTCGATTCCAGGGCCACGGTGTCGTCCTGGTCGTCCGAGCACAGGTTCTCGCTCGTGCTGCCCAGGACCTCGACGATCCGGTTGATTACCTTGGCCTTTCGCACGGGCAGGTGCATCAGGTCCGCCATCTCATCGAGCGTCAGCTTCCTCCCGACGCGGCCCTCGACCTCGGAGGCCGTGTGGCGCCACTGGTTGATCAGCGCCACCATGTACGTCGGGACGTGCACGGGCTGGATGTTCTCCAGCAGGGCCCGCTTGATGCTCTGCTTGATCCACCAGGCGGCGTATGTGCTGAATCGCGTCCCGCGGTCGGGGTCGAAGTAATCGACCGCCTTGATCAGGCCGAGGTTGCCCTCCTCGATCAGGTCGCCCAGGCTCATGCCCCGTCCGCCGTACTTCTTCGCGATGTTCACAACCAATCTCAGGTTGCTCCGCACGAGCTTCTCGCGGGCCTCTGGGTCGTTCGCCTCCGCGATCCGCTTCCCAAACTCGTATTCCTCTGCGGCAGTGAGCAGGGATGCCTCGTCGATTTCCTTGAGATAGTCTTTGAGTGTGACATCGAATACTATGATATGCTCCTCCCGCCCGACCGCGAGCCTCTCGGCCGCAGCTACTCGGGCTATGTCGTCATTGCTTGTCGGTCATCACCCTGAGGTGCGCCACACGCCATCTCCAGATCGGTATTGGTGTGTACGCCACACCTTGAACCTGTGTCCTTTATCGACGGATGGCGGAGGGCGGTTTAGCGACAAGGCCGTCGAATCTCACGGCACACAGATAAAAGCCGCAACAAGCATACGGCGGCCTGCACGGCTGCCCTGTTGACGCCTTTCCAGAGCAGCCAGCCGCCAGGTATTCGGACGTGCCTTCCCGGTTTCTTCGTGCGGGTTGTGGCGACGACCCTGACTGTGGTGTCCACGTTGTGTCTGTCCGGATGCTTCGCGCTCGGTTCTCGCGGCATGTGCTGTTGTGGCGAGAAATGGCACGAGGATCCTCCTTGCTCAGGGGTGAAGCTGGGGGTATATTCCGCCATGGAGACGCTAGGTGATGACGATCTCACGGCGGTGGACTGGGCTTGCGTCACGCTTTTCCTGATTGTTGACTTTCCCCTGACCTTTACAGTGGACACCGTTCTCTTGCCTGTCGATTTGTTCGCCTTGCGCCTGCACGGCAAGTCGCTGCACGACCTCAAGGGTTTCGTCGTGCTCGAAGAAGGCTACAGTCTGATATGGCAGGATCGGCCTTGCGTATCAAAGGGAGAACGCAAGATCGACGTGCCGGCGTTGCATCTCCGTCCGGAGGGGGCATCAGGCGGCACCCCTTAAGCGAGCCTTGTGCACATCGCAACGTCTTCTTCACGACTTGGGATTGCCTGCGGGCACGGTCTTGCAGGCAGCGGATGGGTCGTTTACCATGCCTGCGGCTCGAACATTGATAAGGAATAGACATGAAACGATTTGAGTTGTTGGGTGGTTTGATGATGATGGTGATTTCCTGGGCGGCTGTGGGGGGACGGGGGCAGATGCAGCAGCGGGCGGATCTTCCCGCCGCGCATCAGTGGAGACTCGAAGACCTGTATCCCTCCGATGACGCATGGAAGCAGGCGAAGATGGACCTGGCGAGCCGACTGGACGAGGTCTTGGAGTACAGGGGCAAGCTCACCGATTCGCCTGCGCAGTTGCTGGCGTGCCTGACGCTCAATAGCGAGATGGCCAAGACCTTCGGGCGTCTGAACAGCTACGCGCACATGAAGTCCGACCAGGACACGCGAGATGCAACCTACCTGGCCATGAAGCAGCAGATCGAGCAACTGGCGACGGAGTACAGCACGCGAGCGTCGTTCATCGAGCCCGAGCTGGTGGCGCTGGACGCCCAGACCATCGAGAAGTTCATGGTCGCCGAGCTGGGCTTGAAGGTCTATCGGATGTACCTGCTCGACGTGCTTCGCGGCAAGCCGCACACCCTCTCCCAGCAGGAGGAGAAGATCCTCGCCCGCGCCGGGCAGATCGCCGACGGTCCCGGCTCGACCTACACGGTCTTCAGCAACGCGGAGATGCCCTATCCCGAGATTACGCTGAGCGACGGGACGGTCGCGACGCTGAACAAGTCCGGCTACGCGCTGCACCGGGCATCGACCAATCGCCAGGACCGCGAGGCAGTGTTCCAGGCGTTCTGGTCGGCGGTCAACCAGTTCCGCCAGACCTTCGGCGTCCAGCTCTACTCGCACCTCCAGACGCACATCTTCTACGCACGGTCGCGGAACTACGAGTCGTGCCTGCACCTCGCCCTGGACCGCAACAACATCCCGGTCGAGGTCTATCACAGCCTGATTCGGAACGTCCGCGGCAATCTCGATACGTTCCATCGGTATCTTCGTCTCCGTCGCCAGATGCTCGGCGTGGATGTGCTGAAGTACTCGGACCTGTACGCGCCGGTGGTCAAGGGGATCGACCTGAAGTACACGTTCGACCAGGGTCGGGACCTGTACCTCGATTGCCTCGGCCCGCTCGGCGAGGACTACCACAAGGCGGCCCAGGCGGCCTTCAGTCAGCGGTGGATCGACGTCTATCCCACGCCGGGCAAGCGGTCCGGCGCCTACTCCAACGGCAGCGCCTACGACGTGCATCCGTATGTCCTGCTGAACTTCAACGGCCAGTACGACGATGTCAGCACGCTGGCCCACGAGATGGGCCATGCTCTGCACAGCTACTACTCGAACAAGAGCCAGCCGTTCCCGCTGGCGAACTACGCGACGTTCGTGGCGGAGGTGGCCTCGACGTTCAACGAGACGCTGCTGATCCACAAGATGCTCAGGGAGATTGACAACGACGAGGTCCGGCTGTCCCTGCTGATGAGCCACCTCGACGAGATCCGCGGAACGGTGTTTCGCCAGACGCAGTTCGCGGAGTTCGAGTTGAGGATGCACGAGGCGGCCGAGCGGGGCGAGCCCCTCACGGGCGACGCTTTCACGAAGCTCTACGCCGAGATCGTTCGCGACTACTACGGTCACGAAAAAGGGGTCTGTCTCGTCGACGACCTGTACACGGTGGAGTGGGCGTACATCCCGCACTTCTACTACAACTTCTACGTCTACCAGTACTCGACGTCGTTTACCGCCGCAACTGCTCTGGCCGAGGAGACGCTCAGCGGAAACGCGGACGCGGCCAGGAGATACCTGCGTTTGATCTCGGCCGGTGGTTCGGATTATCCCATCGCGATCCTGAAGGAGGCCGGGGTGGACATGACGACGCCGGAGCCGTTCCAGAAGACCATGGCGGTGATGAACCGGACCATGGACCAGATCGAAGAAACCCTGGCTCGTCGCAAGTGATCCTGCGGAAGGGGTCGGCGGCGGTGGCATCCGCAAGGCCGAAGGCTGGGGCGACAGCATGACCAGGGGGATTGAATGAACAAGGTCACGCGGACGATTGTTGGCGTGATTCTGATTGTCCTGGGGTTCCTGGCGCTGGTCACTCCGTTCTCGCCGGGGTCGTGGCTGATCCTGATCGGTCTGGAGTTCCTGGGGCTGCGAATCCTCCTGGAGAATCGGCTCTGGGCCTGGACCGCGGCCAAGCCGACCAGTCGGCCGCGACGTGCAATTCGCAGAATCCTGTGCCTGCGGAGGCGCGAGGCTCTGGGACGGGCGAGACGCCAGAAGGGGAAGGGGGGTGTGCCATGATTGAGCGACCGGCATCGGTCAGGGGTTCTTGAGGTCCTCTGCGTCGCCGTCCAGATCATCGAGGTTGATGAAGCTGTCGGACACGTCGAGGTCGTCCAACTCGTCGCTCAACCTCTCATCCAGATCATCGACTGCCTTTCCGTCCAGTTCCTTGTCGAGTTCTTGGCCCAGTTCCTCTGCGGACGGACCGGCAGGCTTTTGGCTCTTGGGCTTGGCTCCGTGAGGGGCGGACTTCTTGGCCTTGGCAGGCGGTGTGATCTTGGCGGGCTGGCCGTCGATCTGGCAGACGAAGGTCAGTGGGCCGATGCGGAGGTAGTCGCCCGGCTTGATGGGGACATCCTTCTCCGCGTCCACTTTCTTGCCGTTGATGAAGGTGCCGCCGCGCGAGCCGAGATCGCGGAGTTTGATCGAGTCGCTGTTCTGGGTCAGTTGACAGTGCCGTCGCGACACCACGGGCAGCGGTATCCGCAGATTGCAGTCATGCCTTCGGCCGAGAACCGTCACCGGTTTCGACAGGGCGAAAGTCTTGTACGATCCGTTGTCGCTGAGAAGCACCAAATTTGCGTTCATTGGCTTCCCTTCACGCGTACGATGCACACGCACTCCAACCTCTATATCATACCATTAAACCCGTCCCATAACAATAGCCGAGGCGGACAAAGTGACTCCCGCAGTGGTCCCCGGTTGCTGTGGCGTCGTAAGTGCCTTGGAGACAACTGGTTAGAGTATTCGTTCGTCATCTGATCCTGCCTGGAGCCCGCAGCGGCGGCTTCCATGAAATGTAGCATCGATCTGCGATTCGGACGATACTTGACTTTGGAGGCGGGTCCAGTATATTCGGACAAGCGTAAGACTGACGCAGTTTTTGGAAGGACGTATGGCAAGGATTACACTACCGGACGGCAGTGCTCTCGAAGTTGCCGAGGGCGCCACGGCAAAGCAAGTCGCCGAGAAGATCGGCCCGGGGTTGGCCAAGGCCGCCGTGGCTGCGAAGATCGATGGGAAGCTGGTGGATTTGAACACGCCGATCGCGGGTAGTCCGCGCGTCCAGATCATCACACCAAAGGACAAAGAAGGCGTCGAGGTGATGCGCCACAGTTGCGCTCACGTCATGGCAGAGGCCATCTGCAGCCTCTGGCCGCAGACGAAACTCGTCTACGGCCCGACCGTGCAAGACGGGTTCTATTACGACATCGATCTCGATGAGCCGATCCGGCCGGACGATTTCTCGCGGATCGAGGCGCGGATGCAGGAGATCGTGCAGGCGGACAAGCCGTTCACCCGCAGGGAGATGTCGCGTCAGGAGGCCCTGGACAAGCTCCAGGGCGACAGGTACAAGACGGACAACATCCAGAGGGTCGACAGCCAGGTCATCAGTTTCTACTCGCACGGCGACAACGGTTTCCAGGATCTGTGCCGGGGGCCGCACGTGCCCAGCACGGGCAGAATCGGCAGCTTCAAGATCATGTCGGTCGCCGGCGCATACTGGCATGGCGACGCCACCCAGAAGATGCTCCAACGCGTCTACGGCACCTCCTGGCCCACGAAGAAGGACCTCGACGAGCACCTCAACCGCTTGGAGGAGGCCAAGAAGCGGGACCATCGTGTGCTGGGCAAGCAGCTCGAGCTGTTCAGCTTCAGCGAGATGGGGCCGGGGTTCGCCTTCATGCACCCGAAGGGGATGCTCGTCTGGAACGAGATGCTGGACTTCATGCGGCAGATGAATCGCAAGTACGGCTACAAGGAGGTCCGCACCCCGATCATCCTGAACGAGGAGCTCTGGCATCGCAGCGGGCACTGGGACAACTACAAGCAGAACATGTACTTCACGAAGATCGATGAGATCACCTACGCGGTCAAGCCGATGAACTGCCCCGGCGGCTGCCTGCTGTTCAACACGACCCGGCACTCCTACCGCGAGCTTCCGCTTCGGGTGGCCGAGTTCGGCATGGTGCATCGACACGAAGCCAGCGGCGTCTTGCACGGCCTGTTCCGCGTCCGCCAGTTCACCCAGGACGACGCGCATATCTACTGCATGCCGTCGCAAATCGAGTCGGAGATCATCGGGGTCATCGACCTGATCTTCGAGACGTACAAATCCTTCGGATTCAGCGATTTCGCGATCGAACTCTCGACCAAGCCCGAGAAGCACATCGGCTCCGACGAGATCTGGGAAACCGCGACCAGCGCCCTGAAGGCGGCCCTGGACCACAAGAAAATCAGCTTCCGGATCAACGAGGGCGACGGCGCCTTCTATGGCCCGAAGATCGATTTCCACGTCAAGGACTGCATCGGCCGGTCGTGGCAGGTCGGCACGATCCAGCTCGACTTCTCGATGCCGCAACGGTTCGGGCTGACCTACGTGGATGAGGACAACACGGAAAAGACCCCGGTCATGATCCATCGGGCCGTCCTGGGCTCGCTGGAGCGGTTCATGGGGATCGTGATCGAGCAGTACGCGGGCGCGCTGCCGCTGTGGCTGTCTCCTGAGCAGGTCCGCGTCATGACGATCAGCGAGAAGAGCAACGAGTACGCCGCGAAGGTCCAGGAGAGGCTCTGCGGAGCCGATCTCCGCTGCGGTGCCGATCTGTCCGACGAGAAGATCGGGGCCAAGATCGCCAAAGCCCACGGTGAGAAGATCCCCTACATGCTCGTGGTCGGGCCGAAGGAGGCCGAGGCGAACATGGTCAACGTGAGAATCCGCGGCAGCCAGGAGACGCGGACCGTTTCCGCCGATCAGTTCCTGGCGGTAGCGAAGCAGAAAATAGCCGAGAAAGCGGTGGATGTGGCGTTTTGATATGCCCAAACCGCTGGTGGATATGGTAGACTGGCACATGTATCGGATGTGACGGAACTTGGAACTCGAGTTCCGTGACCGGATCGGCTCGCGAGGGCCGACGGATCAGGCTGTTCTGAGGAAGGCAAGGTGGTCGACAACAGTGAAACGAGGTTTGCGTGTAAACGGGGGGATCAGGGCCGACAAGATTCGGCTGGTCGATGCAGAAAACAACCAGGTCGGGATCGTCTCGAAAGAGGAGGCGATGAGCAAGGCCCAAGAGGCTGGTCTGGACCTTGTCGAAGTCGCTCCGAACAGCGAGCCGCCGGTGTGTCGCATCATGGACTACGGCAAGTGGCTCTACCAACAGAAGCGCCGCGTCCGTGATGCCCACAAGAAGACGGCGCATCCCGTGGCGACGCTCAAGGAGATCCGGCTTCGCCCGGAGACCGACAAGCACGATCTGGAGATCAAGGTGGGCCATGCCCGCGAGTTCCTGCAAAAAGGACACAGGGTCCAGCTCTCGCTTTTGTTCCGTGGGCGTCAGATGCTGCACAAGGAACATGGGTATGAGATGCTCAACCAGATTATGGGGACTCTGGGGGATCTCGCCAAGGTGGAGCGGCCTTCCATGCTGACCGGGCGGCGAATGACCCTGTTGCTCGTTCCCAAATAGTGGTTCGACGAACGCCCCGGGGCGGCATGGTCTCTGGGGGCTGGGACAGACCGGGGATCTCCAACGGTCCTCGGAAAATGGCGTCGACGGTTTCGCGAATTTTTTCAATACCGGTTGACCACACCGGGTGCGGAGAGTATACTTCTTCTTTTGTCCATAGCAGGCAAGGTGTACAGGCTGTTTGAGGAACTATATGCCGAAACAGAAACTGAAGACTCACAAGGGGTTGGCCAAGCGGGTCAAATTGACGGCCCGCGGCAAGATCAAGCATCGCAGGGCCGGCACCGGTCACTTGATGAGTGTGAAGAGCGCCAAGCACTTGCGGCGGCTCCGGAATCCGGGCGTCGTTACCAGCAAGGCCTTGACGAAGAAGATGGTTGCCGCACTGCACAGTTGAGCATTCGCTCCGTTGCAGACTGGCAGAACAATGATTGCTTGCTTCCCGGCGTCTCAGCTGCCGTAGCAAGCGGGATTTTCATGCATTAGGGGAAAGCTGACATGCCGAGAACAACGAAGGGCCATGCCGTCCGCAAGGCCAAGAAGCGGGAACTCAAGCGCGCGAGAGGGCATCGCGGGATGCCGCGGAACACTTGGCGATTGGCGACGGAGGCCGTGCGACGCGCCGAAGTCTACGCTCATCGCGACCGCCGGGCCAAGAAACGGGATTTCCGGGGTTTGTGGATCGTGCGTCTGAACGCCGCCTGTCGTGAACGGGGCGTCCGTTACAGCGAGTTCATCAACGGCCTCAAGAAGGCCAAGATCGCCGTCAACCGCAAGATGCTCAGTGAGATCGCCATCGGCGACCCACAGGGCTTCGATGCGATCCTCCAGGAGGCCAAGGCTGCCCTGGCCTGACGATGCTCGATCAGTTCGAACAGATCGGTGCACAGGCTCTCGCGGAGCTGGAGAACGTCCGGGACTTGAAGGCCCTTGAGGATTTCCGCATCAAGTACCTGGGGCGCAAAGGTCTGATCATGGGCCTGCTCAGTGAGGTGGGCAAGCTCTCCCGGGAGGAGAAGCCGCGTGGTGGGCAGCTCGCCAACAAGGCGAAGAACGACGTCACCGCGGCTTTCGAGGAGCGTAGAAAGGCCCTGGAAGCGTCGCAGAGGCCGCAGCGGGAACTGGTTGACGTGACGCTGCCTGGGGCGTCATTTGCCATCGGCAAGCGTCATGTGATCATGCAGACGATCTCGGAACTGCTGGACATCTTCGGCCGAATGGGTTTCGGCGTCGCCTACGGCCCCGAGGTCGAAGACGAGTGGCACAACTTCGTCGCGCTGAACATCCCGCCGGAGCATCCGGCCAGGGATCCGCTGGACAACTTCTACGTCGAGGACAGCGTCCTGCTGCGCAGCCAGACCTCGACCATCCAGATCCGCGTGATGGAGAAGACCAAACCACCGATCCGCGTGGTTGCGCCGGGTCGGGTCTATCGCCCCGACACGGTTGACGCAACGCACATGTACATGTTCCATCAGCTCGAGGCCCTCGTCGTCGATGAGGGGGTCACCATGGTCGATATGAAGACCACGATCGAGCAGTTCATTCACGTCTTCTTCGGGCCGGACACCAAGTGGCGGTTCCGCCCGAGCTTCTTCCCCTTCACCGAGCCCAGCGCCGAGGTGGATCTGCTCCTGGTGGACAAGGCAGGGCAGGAAAGATGGGTCGAGATGGGCGGGTGCGGCATGGTGGACCCGAACGTCTTCGACGCCGTCGGAATCGACAGCGAGAAGTATACCGGCTGGGCCTTCGGCTTTGGCATCGAGCGTCTGGCCATGCGGAAGTACGAGATCTCAGACATTCGCTGGCTCACCGAGAACGATCTGCGATTCCTCAAGCAGTTCTGATCCCCGCGGATACCCCGGCGTGCATGGAAGCGCCGGGATATCCCTGTGGGAGACCACGCCTTCCTTGCACTTCCAAAAGAAGCTGCTTCTCTTGTCACCCACGTCGAGATCTCACCACTATCTGGGTGAAAGTGTGCCTGATGTGGTGGGGACGACGTGATGCAGCTTCATGCAAGTCTGGCGTTCTATTGGGGTCTGCTGGTCGTTGCGATCCAGGTGTTGCTCATGCGCGAGGTCGGCATGGTCCTCGCAGGCGGCGATCTGTGGGCCGGCGCGCTCCTGGGAACGTGGTTCCTCGGCGGGGCTCTGGGTGCCTTCCTCTTCCGCAGAATCCGCGATGGACTCGTGCGTCTGGGACCGGCGACCGGACTGTTCCTCCTCGCGCCGATTCCTGTTTCATACCTTCAGTACCTTGCCGTTATCCTGCTGGTCAGGGTAGGCCCGGAACCGGGTTCGGTCCCTTCGTTGCAGGAGGTCCTGGCGTGGTCCCTGCTGATCTTCTCGCCGGGCGGAGCTGCGACCGGTCTGTTCTTCCCGACCCTCTGTGCCCGACGGGCCGAGAAGGAACACTCGTCTCTCAGTGTCGTCTGGGTCTGGGGAGTGGCCGGCGGGGTGTTCGGTGGTTTGGCTGCGGCATTCCTTCCCTTTGTGGGGATGAGCACGATCCAGATCCTGATGATCCTGGCGGTCCCCCTCTGCGGCGTTCTCGCGTGGCGCACATGCGTCGGTCACCCGTCGGAGGCGAAGTGGATTCGCGTCGCCGCGGGCGCGTGTCTGCTCGTTGTCCTTGCCGTCGCGGTTCTGCGTGCGGACATCCCTCTGACGAGAGCCTTGCAGGAACAACGCTGGAGCCGGAGCCTGTCGAGCGGGACCCTCGACGGCAGCTTTCGCACGCAACGAGGTGTGTATCTCTGCGGCGCCGACGGCCAGCGGTGGGGTGTCGTCGGTCCCGGCGGGATGTGCGAGGTCGTCGGGGAAACGATGCAGCCCGGCAAGGTTGCAGCTCTTGCCCTCTCTCAGAACTTCAGCGCTGAGCGGGTCCTGGTGATTGGCGACGGACTGGCTGTCTGCGAGCGATTCCTGCTGTCAACGAGCATCAGGGGAGTAGATTGGTTCTGCCCGGATCGCGAGTACATCCAGGCGATGACGGCCCGTCTGCCCGAGCGATTTCGCGTATCCGATCCGCGCCTGCACTACGTGACGGATGATATTCGAGCGACACTGGCTGCGTCGCCCCGGACGTACGATGTGGTGGTCGTCAATCTGCCGTCCGTGGTGGATGCCTCGCTTCACCATCTTGCGTCTACGGAGTTCTTCGAGCAGGTCAAGCCGTCCCTGCGTCCCCTTGGCGTGCTGGTCATGGGAATCGCAGGCGACTGGAATCTGGCCGGCGGCGAGCCGGCGTACCAGGGCGCCTGGGCAGAACGCACCCTGGACTCTGTGTTCTCTCAGTCGCTGCTCGTGCCCCTCGCGGGACGGACCTTCTTCATCTGTTCGGCCGGCGGCTCCGTCGAGGTTTCGCCCATCGGTCTGGAGACCCGGTTTGGTCTCGTGGAGAACGCGGGCGAGATCTTCCCGGTTGAACTGTTGTCCGGCGTGTATCGACCGGAACGATCGCTCAAGATGCTGAATCGCTACGATGCTGTGGAGCTTCCGGCCGCAAGGCTTGTCAATTCCGACGCCAAGCCAAGTTACGGCTTGTGCAGCCTTCTTCAGGCGATGGATCGATCAGGCCTACCACTTGTGCAACCCGTTCGGCTCCTCTTTCGCGGCGGGCTGACGGTCGTGATCGTCCCGATCCTGCTATTCGCTGTCATGCGCCTCGTCTACATCGTCCGTACCGCGCCGCGGGCCAGAGGACGAACCGATCTGCAAAGCAGCGAAACGTTGCGATCCGATTCGCTGCTTCTGTGTGGCTGCGCCGGCGCAGTGGGTGCCATCGTTCTGGTTCTGCTGATGCAAGCGTGGCTGTTGGGCTGCGGCGCGCCGTCCCAGTGCGTGGGATTGGCCTTCTCCCTGTTTCTAGGCGGATCGGCCTTTGGTGCTCTGTGTGCACAATGGGCGGTCTCACGCTTGCATCCGAAGGGGCCTACCCATCTGCGATCCGTGCTGCTCGCGCTGGGGGCTCTGCTGGCGATCCAAGTAGTATGTCTTGCGGCTTCCGGTCTCGTCCTCGACCATCCGGCGCCGTGGGCGGTTCTCGCCGTGCTGTTGTTCGTGTACGGGTTCTTCAGCGGCGCGACCGTGGTTCTCGGGGGGAAAGTCTTGGAGGAATGCGGCGAGGAGGCGGCCCCGTTCGCGGCCTGTCTGGCGGGTGCGGACTATCTGGGAGGGGTTTGGGGCGGTCTGGCGGGCCTGTTCTTGATCCCGCTGACGGGTTTCCACGCAGCGTTGTGGGTTGCGGCTGCCTTTGCACTGGGTGAGGTCTTCCTCGTGGGAGGTGCCCGCCAGGACTTGATGCGTCCCGGCAAGCGCGTGGTTGCCCATCCGGTACTCACCCCGGTCGGGTATTGTCTGCTCGCGGCGGCCTTGTCTCTTATCGTTGGTTCGCATGTCCTGGGTTACAGGGAACGCGCCGAAACGAGATCGCAGGCGACGGTGGCCATCCAGGACTGGATTCAAGGGCGTCGCCTGTCCACCAGGAAGGTCGTCTCCACAGTCACGTCGAAGGAAGCGACGTATCACGAGGTCCGCGAGAACTCGCAACTCAGAGGCTACATCTTCCGGTCTGAGGATTTCTCCAACACTGTCTATGGCTACGGAGGGGCCATGTCCGTGATCGTATTCGCCGATCCCTGCGGGACGCTGATCGACTTTCGGATCACGCGATCCCGCGAGACGCCGCGATACATCAGCCGCATCCGCGACTGGATGGCCTCGCTCAAGGGAAGAAGAGTGTTCGGGCCGACGCCTGTGCAGGGTGTTAACGCGGTCAGTGGCGCGACGCTGAGCTGCAACGCGATCCTGCGATTGCTGCGGACCTCGGGCCCTCAGTTCGACGCCTCGGCGCTCAGCGGCGCCCGCGTTGCCGACGCTGTAGACCAGGGTTGGCTGCAGCGGGTGAACTGGCTAGTTGTCTATTGGGCGGCAGGCATCTTGTTGGCGCTGGTCGCGATCTGCCACGGTCGGCTGTGGAGCCGCCTGGCGGTGCTGGCGTTCACGGCGGGCGTCGGCGGCGTCTGGCTCAACCGCCAGTACTCCACCGACCATGTGATCCGCCTGCTGAGCGGACAAGGATTGCTGGACAGCCCGATTGCGGCCGTCTGTTTGTTGCTGGGTGTACCCCTGGTCGTGCTGCTGCTGGGGAATGTCTACTGCGGATACCTTTGTCCGTTCGGAGCGGTTCAGGAGCTGCTTGGCATCGTCCTGCCGAAACGGTTCAAGGCGCGTCCGTGCCTTGCCACGATGACGGCGGCGCGGTTCCTCAAGTACAGCGTGTTGTTTGTGCTTGTCGTCGCCTTCTTCTGGACAGGCAGCACGCACTTCCTTGAAATGGACCCGCTGACGCTCGTGTTCAACCGACAGTTCTGGTCGGAAGGGTTCCTCGCCTCGCCAGGCCTGATCACGGCGGTGGTCGTCTTGTTCGGCGCCCTGATCGTGACGCGGATGTGGTGTCGATACCTGTGCCCGACGGGCGCCTTCTTGTCGCTGTTCAACGCCGGAGGCTGGCTCGGGCGGTTCCTGCCCGCCAAGAAGTTCGGGCGGTGCGAGTTCGGCCTGAGCGGCCGGGACCGTCTGGATTGCATCCACTGCGACCGCTGCCGCTACGAGAGCCGGCTCATCCCTGCCCACGGCGACGTCGTGGCGCGAACTCGCCCGAATCTCGGCTCGTGGGCATTCCTGTCGGTCGTCTTGTGTCTGGCCGCGTGGACGCTGGCGCCCGTGTTTCGCAGGCCGCCAACAGTGAAAACGCCCCCGTCTGCTGCCCTGGCAGAGAGCCGGCAGAACCCAGCGCGGAATCCGGCCCCCGCTCGGGCGAGATTCGAATAGCGACTATCTCACTGAATCGTCCTCGGGTAGGCCGAGTTGCTTGTAGAGGTTGCGGCGGCCGGCTTTGTCGCCCTTCATCGTGGCCTGGGCGTATTCGGTGACCTCCCTGGCCTTCTCTCGCGGGACGACGATGACGCCGTCGCCGTCGGCGACGATCACGTCGCCCGGTCTGACGAGGACGCCCCCGCACTCGATGGGCCGGTTTACCGACTCGATCTGGTTGCGACCCGGGCGGATGCCTCGACCCACCGTGCGGAAGTACAGAGGCATCTCCTCGGTTGCGATCTCATCCGTGTCGCGTGCGGTGGCATCGGTGACCACCCCTACGCAGCCGCGCAGCTTCCAGCCCATGATGTTGTTTGACCCGATGGAGCCGACGTCGGAGTCCGGGGCATCGTCGAACACCACGACGGTTCCCTGGCGGATCAGTGGAACGAACGGCTCGGGCGTTATCTCGTTGTACGTCCTGGCGACCCATGCATCGAACACCGCGGTCTCCATAGGGCCGGCAGGGGCATGGTTCGTCGGAACGTACCGCACCGTTACGGCGATGCCGATGAAACGGTGCTTGTAGTGTTTCGTGTCCTTCCACGCCGCATGGATCTCCGGCGACATCAGGCCGACATTGGCCAGCCCGACTTTGTCCATTCCGTCCGAGACATCCGCTACTCGCAGCCCATCGAAAAGCTGGAGAACGTCCAGGTCCTCCTGGTGAGAGTAGGTCTTCGTCTCGATGAAACCCCGGCCCGCCCGCAGCTCGTCCGGGTCTGGCCTGGTTGTCTGCTGGGCGGCTGGGAGAGAAGTCGCAATGGCGCCGACTGCCGCGATGCCCACGAGGGCGGACGCCACGATCACGGATATCGCTCGTGCAGTGATTCGGTTTGGCCTTGCCATGTGTTGCCTCCTGTGAGTGGAAGAACCCCGTATTCGGTAAGCGGCCTGCGGTCCAGCCAACTACTATAGACGTTTTTCCCGGAGGCGCGAAGTGCGCAGAAAAAAGCCCCTGCGGAGCTGAAGCGAGGACATTCCCGTAAGCCAGTATAAGGATGCGTTGTTTGAAATACCCGCTCAATGCTCAGCCAGGGGCGACGGTCTAGTATTCTCCTCTTTTCTCTTACCCTCTCTCGGTTCTCGGCACCTCCACAGTAAAACAGGACTATTGATACTGATAATTCCGTTAATTCCTTTTTCGTTGACCCTGGGGTTACGTATCGGCGATCCGTGTTCGACCTCTTTAGGGTTTTTGCCGGTTCGCCGACAGGCGTCCCAAGGGGGTTGTCTGTAGGAGAGAACAGGCCTCCGGAGGAGCCCGGCCGCGGATGCCCAGTCTGCCTGCCCTCACCGGGCGGCTGCTCAGGTGGTCTCTTCTGATTTGATCGGTTTGCCTGGTTTAGCCCCGATAACCCGCGGGGCGGGGCGAGGAAATTCTCTCGCGAACTTGTGAAAAACTGTCTTTCGAACGGCCTCGCGGTTTCGCATCGCCCGCCTTGTGATTCCAGTCCGCAGGGGGTAGGATATTCTCCTGGTTCATGCAGGGATTTCATAAGGCAGGTTGGCACATGATCGAGATCGCAGACAACGTGTTCATCGGCGAAGAGGAGTTGACGTTCAAGACCTCTCGCAGCAGCGGGCCGGGCGGCCAAAACGTCAACAAGCTGAACACGCGCGTTACGGTCTTGTTCGATGTCGGCAATTCGCCCAGCCTGTGCGACGAACACAAGCAGCGGATTCGCAGCGCCCTGTCGAACCGGTTGGACAAGCATGGCGTTCTCCGCATCATCTCGCAGAAACATCGAAGCCAGGAAGCCAATCGTCAGGCGGCGGTGGAGCGGTTACAGGTGCTCCTGTGCGAGGCGTTAAAGCCGCGACCGATTCGAAGGAAGACCAAGACGCCTGCGGCCGCGAGGGAGAACCGTCTGAGGAGCAAGAAGCACCGAAGCCAGGTCAAGCAGCGAAGGCAGGTTGACCCCGACGACTGGACGTAATCGCGATATACGTTGCGGCGGGCTTTACTTGATCCTTCGCCTGCATATGGCGACGAACACGATGATCGCCGTGAGGACGACGAGCACGAGCACTTCGCCCGGACCCATCAGAACGGTAGCCAGCATTCCACTGTATCTCCTTGCCAGATGCCCGCCGTGGCAGGCTGTTCATTGATTTCGCTGAATCCTGATCTACCACAAACCACCTCAGAACACAAGGCCACAGGGAGAGCCCCCTGCGGAGAAGCGGGCTGTCCCTTGCTGGTCCACACGCAAATATTTTTGCGCAGGGGTGTAATACTGTCCGATTTCGGGCGTCTTAATGGGTGAAGAGCGTGATATGGAATGGATACTGACACAAGTGAATATGATGGGTAGAGCCTTCGTGGGGCTCGCTTTTCCCATGCTGGTCACCTCAGCGATCCTGATTGGCATCGTGCTGCTGGCCGAGTCTGTGCTGCGAAGACGGGTCCGCGCCGACCTGCGATACATGCTGGTTGCGTGTGTCCTGGCGTATCTCGTCCTGATGCCTTTGCTTTCACTCAATCCTCCTTCTACCCATTGGCCGACTGGCGGGGGTTCCCACGTCGCAAGCCTGCGATTCTGGGGGCCCCAAACTGCCTATGCAGTCCCGACGTCCTCTACGCCAGCGGGCCACACACACGCTCCCCTATCTTCGCCCGCCACCGGACAGACCGAGGATCTGCCCGCCACTGACGGCGAGCCCAGGTCCTCCCAGACCACTTTGGGCGGGATAGGGGAGCGGCCACGTACTTCCGAGTCCCCCATCGCGACTCTCCCGGCGTCCACTGGCGCCGGGGATCGAGACGACGGGGGCACTCTTTCCTGGCAGAGCGGCATTTTTCTGCTCTGGCTCATCGGTGTGATCGTCCTGGGCGGCGTGCTGCTGGGTCGTGCAATGGCTGCCTGGAGGCGGCTGGATCGCGTCCCTGCCGCCAATGCCCTGATGAACGACATTCTTCTGTATTGCCGCAGTCGCATGGGCGTCCAGGCCAAGGTTCGTCTGAAAGTCGGTCCTGAGGGCACGCGGCCGGCGGTCTGCGGCCTGTTCCATCCCGTCATCATCGTGCCGCGCAACTTGGCGCCCAAGCTCGGATCGCGACACCTTCGCGACGTGCTGTTCCACGAGCTGGCGCACGTCAAACGGAACGACCTGTGGGTGAACCTCGCACAGAATGTCCTCCAGGTGCTGTATTTCTACAATCCGTTGATTCTCCTCGTGAACGCGGCAATCCGCAGGCTCCGCGAGGAGGCCGCCGACGAAAGGGTGCTCCAGACCATTGGTGACCCCGACCATCTCTACACGCGGCGACTCGCAGACGTCGAGACCATCACCGTCAAAGACCCGCCGCCCAGCCTTCGCCTGATCGGCGTAGCGTAGTCTGCTGCACGACCCTTCTGACTGTCTCTCCCGATTCCTGACTCTCCGGCACGACTCTGAGACTTGCCGGATGGCCCTGGATGCGGTATGCTGCGCGTGGATATCTGTTGTCCACATGGAAGGTGACGATGGCGGTGCAGTTCGTTTTGGGACGCAGCGGGACGGGCAAGACGAGCCATTGCGTTCGTGCGATCGTTGATGCGCTGTTGGAACCGTCGGAGCAGCCGTTGCTGTTCCTGGTGCCTGAACAGGCGACCTACCAGGCGGAGCGGGCGATCCTGGGCGATCCGCGAGTCCGAGGTTACCACCGCCTGCAGATCCTGTCCTTTGACCGGCTGCAATTCCTCCTGTTGGGCAGAACCACAGGGAGACCCGCCATTTCGCGAATCGGCCGGCAGATGATGGTCCACAAGGTCCTCCGGGACAATCTGGACAAGCTGCGGGTTTTTGGTGGGTCGGCGCTACAGCCGGGATTCGCTCGTCAGATGGCCGATGCGATCACGGAACTCCACAAGTACGCGAAAACGCCGGAAGACGCCGCCCGATTCGTTGAGTGTCTGCGCCCGGACAGCGACGGCGCAGAGTTGTCGGTGCTGAAGTTCGCCGATATCGCCCTGGTCTTCCGCAGCTACGCGGACGCGCTGGCTGGCAGGTTCGTCGATTCCGATGCCCAAGTCAGGGCTGCTTGCCAAGCGGTGGCCCGCTCCGCGATCGCAAAAGGGGCTCGTCTGTGGGTGGATGGCTTTGCCTCCTTCACGGGCGGCGAAATGGCTCTGCTGGTCGAGTTGCTCAAGGCGGTCGACCATACCTGGGTGGCTCTGTGTCTCGATCCGACCGATGGAGGGCCGGGTTCGTCGGACTCCGGTGCGGCGAGTCGGGCCGGGCTCTTCGAGCCGACCGCGGCTACCTATCGCGAACTGCTCGAACAGCTCGGCAAGGCGGGAATCAAGCTGGGCAAGACGGTTGTGCTCAACCACGTGGGACGCTTCGCGACCTGTCCGGCCTTGGCGCATGTGGAGCAGAATCTCTACTGCCTCGGCGCCCGCAAGGCAAAGACCGGAGGGGACATCCGTCTGGTGGCTGCCCCGAACCTGCGATGCGAGGTTCAGTGGGTGGCCCGTCAGATCCTCCGTCTCGTGCGGACAAAGGACTGCCGGTATCGCGACATCGCAATCGTAGCGTCGGATCTGGGCCAGTATGAGCACTATGTTCGAGCCTGCTTCGAGGACTATGGAATCCCGTTCTTCATCGACCGGCGCAAGGCGCTCAATCGGCATCCGGTGGTGGAGCTGATCTGCACTGCCCTGGAGGTCGTGATCGGCGGTTTCCCCACTGCCGACGTGCTCGCCTATCTCAAGACGGGTCTGGTCCCCGCGGAACCGGCCCGCATCGATGCGATGGAGAACTACTGCCTGGCGTTCGGCGTCGGCGGCCGCGATTGGCTGGGGGCGGACCCCTGGCGGCATCAGGCTCCGGACGACGCGGCATTCGATGAGAAGGCGGTGAACGTGACGCGTGACGAGGTCGTCCGACCTCTGCTTGCGCTCAGGGCTGCCCTGTGTCCCGAGGGCGACGCCCGGCACAAGACGCCCCCCGGTGCCATTGTGCGTGCGATCTGGGATCTTCTCGACGCGTTGCGGGTCCGAGAGACGGTCGCTCGATGGATCGAGGAGTCGCATTCCCGCGGCGAACTGACCGCAGCGGACGAACATCGGCAGTTCTTCGACCGTCTGGTGGATGTCTTCGACGAGTTCGTCCATGTGTTTGGACGCGACGAGTTGACCGTTCCAGAGGCGCTGGGCATCCTGCAGTCGGCGTTCTCGCAGATGACGCTGGCGTTCATTCCGCCGAGTTTGGACCAGGTCCTCGTCGGCTCGATCGAGCGAAGCCGGCATCCGAATCTCAAGGCGGTCTTTCTCCTCGGCGCCACGCAGAAGCACTTCCCGATCCCCATGCCTCCCACGGGTCTGCTGACGGATGCGGATCGTGAGACGGCCGAGGCCCAGGATTTTCGTCTGGCGCCGGGATCGGCGCAATCGCTTGTGGAACGTCGCTACCTGGCCTACATCGCCTTCACGCGTCCCTCCGCGTTCCTGCACATCAGCTACCCGTGCGTCGATGCCAAGGGCGGGCCCGTTGTCCGCTCCGACCTGGTGGACGACCTTCAGACGCTGTTCAGCGATCTGGAGGCCGAGTCGATCTCGGATGGCTGCGAGGACATTGCGGAGGTCCGCACCGAGACGGAACTCTCCGAGCGGCTCTGTGCTTCGCTGGGTCGTGACCTCTTCGGGCCGGCGGTGCAGAGGGATGATCGGTCCGCCGGACTGCTGCACGCGATGCGATCCGACGACGCGCTCGGGCCCTGTGCCCGCGCCGTGACGAAGGCCCTGGAATACGACAATCATGCCGACCTGCGTGATGACGTGGTGGCGGAGCTCTTCGCCGGCGAGTTGAAGGGCTCGACGACGTGGCTGACCACCTTCGCGGCCTGTCCGTTCCAGCACTTCGCCCGGTACTCGCTGTCCCTGAAGCCCCGGCGGGAATTCCGCCTGGAGCCGTTGGACCTCGGCCAGTTCTACCACGCCGTCCTCGACGCCCTGCACAAGCGTCTTGCCGATGAGGGGCTCAACCTGGGGACCGTCGAGGAACGCCGGCTGATCGAGGTCCTGCGCGAGCAGGTCGCGGACCGCATTCGCCGGGACCCCTTCATCGCGAACTTCGTGCGGCATTCCGGGCACAATGCGTTTCTCATCAACCACGCAGGTGAGGTGCTGGAGGACGCGGTCGTGGAGTTCTCGCGAATGACTCGGGCCGGGTCGTTTCGTCCGGTCTTCTCGGAGGCAGGGTTCGGGGACACTGCCGATGTCCAGCAGAGTCTGGGCCGCTTCTCGTTGGAGCTGCCGAACGGCCGGACGCTCCTGCTGCGAGGGAAGATCGACCGATTGGATGTTGCCGAGATCGAGGGCAGGAAGGTGGCCCTCGTGATCGACTACAAAAGCAGTGCGGGCGGCGCGAGGTTCCGTTGGCCCGACTTCCATCACGGCCTGGATATGCAGCTTCCGATCTACCTGCTGGCCCTTCGCGAGGTCGGATCTCCGTGGGCGGACGCGGTGGCGGGGGCGTTCTGCATCCCGATCGAGCTTCCGCCGGGCAGCGCCTCGCTGCGGGAGTTGGATCAGAAGGCGGATCGCTTCGGTCGCAAGGGCAAGGGCCTGTTCAACGGCGAATACGCGGCGCATCTCGACCCCGATGCCGGTGCGCGCTGGAGCCTCTACTACAACTTTGCCGTCACCAATCAGGAGGGCCCGTACGGCTACTACGCCAGCAGCGGGGCTCTCATGCCGGGCGATTTCGCCGCGGTTCTGGAACATACGCGGAAGAAGATCGTGGCGCTGGCGGGAGAGATCGTCGCAGGCCGAGTTGAGGTGCATCCCTATCGGATCGGGACCACGTCGCCTTGTGCCAACTGCGACTACAAGGCCCTCTGCCGATTCGATTGGCAGATCAACGACTACCACTTTCTGACGTCGAGAGGCAAGCTCGATCTCGTCGGCACGGTGGGCAGCGAATGAGGACCGAAAAGACCATCCAGTGGACCGATCAGCAGTCGCGAGCGATTGCCGCCCGCGGCGGGAATGTCTTCGTCGCTGCTTCCGCCGGCACGGGCAAGACCGCGGTCCTGTCGGGACGGTGCGTCAGTCTGATCTCGGACGCCTCGGCCTGTCCCGATGTCCGAAGCATGCTGGTCCTGACGTTCACGGAGGCGGCCGCGGAGGAGATGCGGTCGCGAATCGCCAGGCGGCTTCGCGAGGCCCATCACCAGACGCGGGACGCGCGTTTGGGCCGCCAGGTGATGCTGCTGCAAGGCGCCGATATCAGCACGATCCACGCGTTCTGCAAGCGGCTCATCGTTGAGCATTTTCACACGCTCTCGCTCGATCCGTCTTTCCGCGTGATCGACGCGGACGAGGCGATGCTCCTCAAGACCGAAATCCTGCAGCAGACGATTCAATGGGCGTGGGAGCAGCCGCGTCTGGTCGAGGGCTTGCATTCGCTGCTTCGTCGCCGCAACCTCCGAGAGAACGGCGGTTTTCTCGCCGGCCTGCTTCGGTTGGATGACTTCCTGGACGGGGTGGTGTCGCGCGACCGCTGGTGCGAACGAGCTTGCACGCTGGCGAGCGAGGGCGACCCGCCGAGCGGCGAGTTGGGTCGGGCGCAGAAGCGGATTGTCGAAGACCGTCTCGACGCCATTCTGGACCAGCTTCGCGGCTCGCTGCGGGTCTATGAGTCGCAGCCCACGGATGGCAAATGGGGCGCTGCGCTGCGCGCGGAGGTCATCGAGCCGCTGGAGGCTTGTCTGGAGCGCTGCCGGACGGGCGATTGGGACGCGTGCGCTCGGATAATTCGCGGATTCGCGAAGCCCAGGGCGCCTATGCTCAAGGGGTTTCCCAAGGAACTGGGCGAGATCGTGAAGGACCTTCGCAAGAAGGCTCTGGATGGGTACGAGGACTTGCTGGACCTGGCTGTACTGGAGCCGAGGTATCTCGACCTGGTAGGTCGTTCGGCGGGCGCGCAGACGAACATCCTGATCGAGCTGGTGCGTCGGTTCGACAGTCTGTACACCGCCAGGAAGCGGACGCTGAACGGGTTGGATTTCGCCGACCTGGAGCACGAGGCCCTGCGACTGCTGGTCGAAGGAGAGCCGGCGGAACGGGCCGTCGTCCCGTCGGAGACGGCGCTGGCGCTGCGAGGCAGGTACAGATACATCTTCGTGGACGAGTACCAGGACGTCAACCCGGTTCAGCAGGCGATTCTCGACGCCCTCAGCTCGGGCGACAACGTCTTCGGCGTCGGCGACGTCAAGCAGAGCATCTACGGCTGGCGCGGGGCTGAGCCCGCGATCTTCCTGGAGCGTCTGGCCTGTGCGGCTGTCGAGCCGACGGACCCGTCGGAGGGGCGGCGGATCGACCTGAACTGCAATTTCCGTTCGGTCGCGGGGATCCTGGACTTTGTGAACCGCCTGTTCGGTCGGATCATGACCATGGCGGTGGCCGACATGGACTACGACGAATCTGCACGCCTCAGGCCGCCGCAGGATTCCCCGCCGGCGAGGTCCGCGCGGGCCGAGCCCGTGGTGGAACTGCATATCTTCGACGAGACGGCCCCGGACGATGGAGCGGACGCCGAGAACGGCCCGGAGGGCGGGGACGACGAGATCGTGGACTCCATTACATCCCGTCAGCGGCAGGCCATGTGGGTTGCCGGACGGATCGGCGAGCTGGTGGGAACCTGTCCCGGCCGGCCGGCAATGCAGATCCGCGATCCTCAAACGGGCGCCCCGCGCGACGTTCAGTATGGCGACATCGTCGTCCTCATGCGCTCGCTGGCGAAGAAGGCGAACGACTACGTGGAGATCTTCCGTCTGGCAGGCATTCCGGTCAACTGCGACGCGACCGCCGGTTACTTCGAGGCGACCGAGATCAGCGACATCCTGTGCCTGTTGAAGGTCTTGGACAATCCGCAGCGGGACATCGAACTGGCGGCCGCGCTGCGGAGCCCGTTGTTCGGGTTCAGTGACACGGACTTGGCCCGGATCCGCCTCGAAGGGCGTGCGGCGTCGAAGACCTTGAGTTTTCACGCCTGCGTCGTGCTCTACTGCCGCCAGGGAAGGGTGACGGACCTGAAGGAGCGACTCGCCCGAGCGATGGAGACCCTTGACCAGTGGCGAAACGCCGCCCGGCGCGGCAGTCTGGCGGACCTGCTCTGGCGCATCTACCATCAGACTCGGTACCTCGCGTTCGTCTTGGCGATGCCGAACGGGCAGGCCCGTCGGGCGAACCTGCTGAAGCTGCACGACCGGGCCATCGAGTTCGAGGGGTTCGCGAGCAGCGCCGGAATCGCGTCCCTGACGCGTTTTGTCGCGTTCATCGAGAAGCTCCAGGAGGCAGGGCAGGACTGGACGCCGGCTCAGCCGGGCGTCGTGGCGGACAACGCCGTGCGGATCCTCAGCGTCCATAAGAGCAAGGGACTCGAATTCCCCGTCGTCTTCCTGGCCGAGCTGGAGACGCGGTTCAATCTGCAGGACGTGCAGGCCGACATGGTCCTCGACGTGCGGGATACGCTGGGACTGCGGGTCATCGATCCACGGGCCAACGTCAAGCTGCAATCGCTGGGCCATCAGATCATTGCGGAGAAGAAACTGGCCGCGGGCCTGGCCGAAGAGATGCGAATCCTCTACGTCGCCACCACGCGGGCGAGGGATCGGTTGATTCTGACCGCTTCGCAGAAGAGAGCCCAGTGTGGCAGGGTCCTGACGAAGGGCCTTCTGCTCGGCGGGGACACCCTGCCTGCCTGGCTGTTGAAGTCGTGTCGGAGTTCCCTGGAATGGGTCCTCTATGGGCTCAGCAACCAGCGGGTCCTCCACGAGGCGTTTCATACCGATCTGGCCGCTCCAGCGGGTGAGGACGGTCTTTTCGACCTGCGCCTCTATGGGAGCGACGATCTGAATCGCCTGTCGCAGCGTGTTCTTGCCTTGCGTGCGGCCAAGACTGTCCCGGTGTCCTGTGACGCAGGCCAGGCCGACGAAGGGGACCGGACTCTGCTGGAGAAGATCAAGGGGGAACTGTGCTGGCGATATCGATTCCCCGACGCCGTGCAGCGGCGGGCGAAAGACTCTGTCACCCGTCTGACACATCCGAACGACGAGTTCTCGCGTCCCGACAGCTCGGGCGCCCTGGAGCGGTTGCCGGCCGCGCTCGTGGTGTCCGGCAGCGAGAGTGCGGGCCGTGTTCCCGCCCGTGTGCTCGGCACCGCCACCCATCTGGTGATCGCGTCGCTCGACCTCGCGCAGCCCGTGACGTTGGAGGGGATCGAGCGGACGCAAGACCGGCTCGTCGGCGAAGGGGCAATCCCGGACGGTGTGGCCGGGGGGATCGATCCACGCGCGATCCTGGCGTTCTTCGAGGGCGATCTCGGCAGGATCGTGTGCGACCAGCGAAACGCGGTGTGGCGAGAGTGGCCCTTTACGTTCGGCGTCCCCGCGGGCGAGGAGGGGGACGAAACGCTCCAGGGTGCGCGGGAAACCATTGTCGTCCAAGGCGTGATTGATCTGCTTGTGCAGACTCCCGAGGGACTGATTATGGTCGATTTCAAGACGGACCGCGTCTCGGGGCCCCAGGTGGCTGAACGAGCCGAGGTCTATCGAGGGCAACTGGATCTCTACGCCCAGGCGGCGTCCGCCATTGGCGGCGGCAAGGTCCTCGCAAAGTGGCTCTACTTCCTGTCGCCGCAACAGGCCGTACAGGTCTGATACTCGCTGTTTCCCCGCCGGCGCAGAGTTGAGGTGCACATCGCCACACGAAAACCGTTGACTTGTCGCAATCAAGTGACTACTCATTGCTGCTATGAACGTTTCGAGATTTGGCAAGAAGATTGCAGTACAATCGGGCATCGGGCAGCTCATGGACGATCTCGGCGCTGCGCTGTCCGGCAACCACGAGGCACTGATGCTCGGCGGCGGCAACCCCGCGTCTATTCCCGCGGCCCAAGAGCTGTTCCGCCGGAGTGTGGCTGGGATGCTCGACGAGGGGGACCGATTGGACCGGGCGTTGGGCAGATATGATCCGCCGCAGGGCAACGTCGAATTTGTCGAGGCGATCTCCGGCCTGTTGACCCACCAGTTCGGCTGGCGCATCGGCCCGCGGAACGTCGCGGTCACCAACGGCAGTCAGTCCGCCTTCTTCATCCTGTTCAATCTCTTCGCGGGCGATTTCGAGGACGGGACTCGCAAGAAGATCCTTCTGCCTGTGATTCCGGAGTACATCGGATATGCGGATGTCGGACTCAGTCCCGGCCTGTTCGCTGCGAGCAAGCCGCGGATCGAGCACCTCGACGAACACACCTTCAAGTATCACGTCGATTTCGACAGCCTCCGGATCGGCGACGACGTCGGCGCGATCTGTGTCTCACGCCCGACGAACCCCACGGGCAACGTGCTGACGAACTGCGAGTTGGAGAAACTCAGTGATCTGGCACGCGCCAGAGGCGTCCCGCTCATCATCGACAACGCCTATGGCGTGCCGTTCCCCAACATCGTCTATGCGGACGCGGAGCCGCATTGGGACGAGAACACGATCGTCTGCATGAGCTTGTCCAAGCTGGGCCTGCCCGGCGTGCGGACCGGCATCGTGATCGCACGCGAGGAGATCATCGAGATGGTCGCGCGGGCCAACGCGGTGATGAGCCTGGCCCCCGGCGGCGTCGGGACTGCCCTCGTTACGGACATGATCCGCTCGGGCGACATTCTCCGCATGAGTCGGGACGTGATCCGCCCATTCTACGAGCGAAAGATGCAAGACGCGGTTGCCCAGGTCCACCGGTGTTTCGCGGGGCTCGACTACCACATCCACAAGCCGGAGGGCGCATTTTTCCTCTGGCTGTGGTTCCCCAACCTGCCGATTACCTGCCAGCAACTCTACGAGCGACTGAAGCAGCGGAACGTCCTGGTGGTCCCGGGCCACTATTCCTTCCCCGGCCTGGCCGAACCCTGGCCGCACACGAACGAGTGCATCCGAGTCAGCTACGCCCAGGACGCCAAGGTTGTCGAGGCCGGTATTCGAGCCATCGCGGACGAGGTGAGACTGGCAGGCCGGCGAGGATAGCGGATGCTATTGAGTCGGCTCAGCCGACCGTTCCTGTGGCGCCGACTTCGCTGGTCCCTTGATGGGGACATCGAGGACATTGCCTTTCTCCTGTGCCCAGCGATCTTGTCGGTAGTTGAAGGGGATCGCGGTCAGGCGGTTCTCGGTGATCCGCAGGACGGTGAACTCGCCTGCCGATTTCGGCTCGGGGGAGGGGCACTGGACGAAGCTCACCCCACGATACCGGCTCACCACGGCCTTGTGGTAGTGACCGCCCAGAACCAGAATCAC
Organism: Phycisphaerae bacterium; assembly: GCA_017993835.1. GTDB lineage: Bacteria > Planctomycetota > Phycisphaerae > Sedimentisphaerales > Anaerobacaceae > PLanc-01. The sequence continues at coordinate 54,479 of JAGOLX010000008.1, read as the reverse complement.
GTTCGCATCGCCGAAGGCGTCCACGAATTCATCCCGGTTGGTGATGGCGTCGAAACACAGGTGCGTAGCCACGACCACGGGTTTATCCTTGGGGATCTTCGCGAGGGTCTTGCGCAGGAAATCGAGAGCGGCCTTTGAGATGGGCTGGGCAGGATTGTTCAGGGTCTCGTCGTACTCGGAGAACAGGGCGATGAAAGTCACGCCCGATTTCTCGAATGTGTAGCGGAGCGACCCATGGCGCTGGATGAGCCAGTTGAGGACGGTGTCGCTGGGCGACAGGCCGCCGATGTCGTGATTGCCTGCGATGTCGAAGCTGGGGAACTTCAATCGCTCCTTGAGGAACCGCTCGTAGGTGTTCTTGGCAGCCTGCGATGGCCACTCGGTGATGTCCCCGAGCCCAAGAACGAAGGCGGGCTTGGCAACCACGCCGCCAAGGGCCTCGGGATACGGCGTGCCTGGCAGCGCGTTCATCGCGTCGATGGCGGGGATCAGGTGCTCGCCGTTCCCATCCGTCTGGATGTGCTGATCGGACCAGGCGAAGAAGGTCAGGGCATTCTCCTGGCCTTGGCTGACGCCAGCCGCGAGGAACAGCACAGCAAACGCCACAGCGACTCTCGCGGTGCTGCGATTCTGAATCCGAGCCATACGAATCCTCCTATCTCCCGGAAGGTTGACGGCACTCGTTTCTCAATCCAGCGCAATGTCCTCGGGCGTGCATCCGATCAGACGCAGAGGATTGACGAAACACACCTGTGCGAGGTCGTCGTGATCCAGAAGCCCGAGCCCGCACAGGTGATTCACGCACTGCCGCATTGTTGCCGAAGAGCCGGCGAGGTAGCCGGTGGCGGGATTGTAGAGCCGTCCGCTCTCTTCCAGGACGACGTCGGCTCCCATCGAGTGGTACCTGCCTGGTGGCATCCCCGCGAGCGGAGAGGCGTCACTAACCACGACACACCGCTGCGGACCTTTGACCCGGAGGATTGTCTTGATCAGAGTCTCCGGCAGGTGATGGCCGTCGGTGATCAGCGTGGCTGAGAGGTCATCGTTCGCCAAACCCGCCCAGACGGGATTGTGGTGCCTTTCCAGCATGGCGGGCACGGCATTCCCGAGATGGGTGAGAGCGGTGGCGCCCGCCTGGACGAGACGCTCCAGGTCTCGGTCGGTTGCCATGTGGTGTCCGAGGGCCACGGCGATCCCATGCGACACCGCACAACGAGCGAGGTCATCGGCCCCTTCCTGATCGGCGGCGATGGTCAGGAGCCGGATGTGGCGGTTGGCCAGGCGGATCAACTCTTCGAGATAGGCGGGATCGGGGGCTCTGACCCACTGCGCCGTGTGTGCCCCCCGAGCGCCGTCCTGTCGCGAGATGAAAGGGCCCTCCAGGTGGATGCCGAGAACCCGTTTGCGAAGCTCTTCGGTGTCGATCCGTCTTGCGATGATCGGCAGATTCCGCGCATACACGTCGGCGGGACTCGTGATGACGGTGGGCAGGAAGGCGGTGGTGCCCGCCGCCAGCATCTGTCGGCAGGCCCAGACGAAACTCTCGTCCGTCAGGTCGCTGCCGGAGAAGTCGACGCCCTTGTAGCCGTTGACCTGGAGATCGACCAGTCCCGGTATCCCCGTCATGCCGGCCGGTTCGTCGCAAGTCGATTCCATGATGCGGACACCCTTGGGATTCACGATCTGTTGGTCAGGAGCGAGGCCGAACGTTCGTCGAGGAAGAGGGAGCAGTTCTCATGCTCTCGCAGGATCGAAGCAGGGCACTGGGACGTCACCGGCCCTTCGAGGGCCATCTTCACCGCCCGGGCCTTCCGCATGTCCGGCACCGTGACCACGAGCAGCTTGCTCTTGACGATCTGTCGGATGCTCATGGAGATCGCCCGGGTGGGGATGTCGTTCATCGACTTGAACCAGCCTTCGCCGAGCTGCTGCTTGCGGCACTGTTCGTCGAGCTGCACGGTGAGGTATGGCTCCTCCGTCTCGAAATCGGCGGGGGGGTCGTTGAACGCGAGATGGCCGTTCTCGCCGATGCCGATGCAGGCGACGTCGATCGGGTGGGCCTTGATCAGGACTCCCAGCCTCCGGCACTCCTCGGCGGGGTCCTCCGCGTCGCCCCTGACCAGATACGTGGCCCGCAGCGGTGCGACGTGATCCACGAATCGCTCCTTGAGGTATCGCCGGAAGCTGGCTGGGTGATCGGGGCCGAGGCCGATATATTCATCCAGATGGAACATGACGACCTTCAGCCAGTCAATTCCCTGGCTCGCGACGAGCTGTTCGAGCATCTCGAACTGGCTGGCGCCGGTCGCCAGGATGATGTTGGCCTGGCCGTTGTTGCGAATCGCAGCGCGGATCGCCTGCGCGGCGCAGTTGGCCGCCGCGATACCGACTTCTCTCTTGGTCTGATAGATGTACTTGTTCACCTTTGCCATTTACTATTTCCCATTGACTATTTACCATTCTCAGATGCCTGGCTGTGACCCGGCTCGACCGACACGCTACATAGTAAACGGTAGGTTGTGAATAGTAAATCGGGAGGTGCCATGAGGTTTTTGACCCCGCTGACCTTTCTTTCCGTTGCCGTGCTGTGGACCTGCGAGCCTGCGCACGCCTCGCAGGCATCCTCCATCCTGTCGTCGCTCGAAGCGAAGCACCCGCGACTGATGCTCAAGGAGACGGATCTGGGCTGGTTGCGGGCGTCCTATCCGGAGGATCCGGTCCTGCAGAAATGCGTGCTGGATGTCCGCAACGACGCCAACGAGTGCCTCGCCAGGCCGCTGCTGGTCCACAAGCTGGAGGGGCCACGATTGCTGAGTGTCAGCCGGGACTGCCTCCGGCGGATCTACTCGCTGGCCATGGCCTACCGGTGGACGGGCGATGAGCGGTATGCCGCCAAGGCAAGGGAGAACCTGCTCCAGGTCTGTGCGTTCCCGGACTGGAATCCGTCGCACTTCCTCGACACCGCGGAGATGTCCCACGCGGTGGCGATCGGATACGACTGGCTTTACCAGTACCTCGATTCGCAGGCGCGCGACCGGATTCGAGCGGCCCTGATCGAGAAAGGCCTCAAGCCAGGCCTGGAGGTCTATGCCAAGGGCGGTTGGTGGGTGCAGAGCGAGTTCAACTGGAACCAGGTCTGCAACAGCGGCATGCTCATCGGGGCACTGGCGATTGCGGAAACCGACCCGAACTACGCCGAGCGGATTGTTCCCGCGGCGATCAAGTCTCTGCCCTTGGCGCTCAAGAGCTACGGGCCGGACGGCGCCTGGGGTGAAGGGCCGGGCTACTGGAGCTACGCGACGCACTACACCGCCTATGGCCTGGCGGCGCTCGACACGGCACTGGGCAGCACCTTTGACCTGATTGAGGTGGATGGCCTCTGGAAGGCGGGGTCGTTCCCGGTCCACACCGCCGGGCCGACGGGCCTGTACTTGAATTTCGCGGATGTGGGCGAGCGAAGTGCCCGCAGGCCGATGCCCTGCATGTTCTGGTTGGCCCGCACCTTTCACAATCCGCTCTACGCCTGGTCGGAGCACGAGCAGATCGCCAAGCGCCCCGCCAGTGCGGCCCATCTGGTCTGGTATACTGCCAAGCCGCCGGAGCGAGCGATCCGCAGACAGCTCGACGCCTGTTTCCGAGGGCCGGTCGAGGTGGTGACCCTGCGAAGTGCATGGGACGATCCGGATGCCCTGTTTGCCGGCATCAAAGCGGGCTACAACCAGGTCAATCACGGGCACCTGGACCTGGGCAACTTCGAGCTGGATGCTCTCGGCGTCCGCTGGGCGAGGGACCTGGGCTCGGAGAACTACAACCTGCCGGGCTACTGGGCAGGGGGGCGTGGGGGGCAGAGGTGGTCCTACTACCGACTCAACTCAACCAGTCACAACGTCGTGACGCTGGCGGGCCGCAGCCAGGATGCCCTCGCGAAGTCATCTATCGCGAAGGCCGAGATCAACGGTTCGCAGCCGGTGGTTGTGGTCGAGTTGACCGACGCGTATGATGACTTCGCGACTTCCGCCCGCCGGGGGCTGACGATGATCGAGGGCAGGCGGGCGGTCCTTGTCCAGGACGAGTTCGACATCAAGACGCCTTGCGAACTGGCGTGGGGCACGACCACTGACGCCCAGATCGATATCCAGGAGGCCACGGTCGCTGTGCTCAGGCTCGACGGCAAGGAACTGGTCGCTCGTCTGCTGAGCCCGTCCGGTGGCGGGTTTGCCGTGGAGTCGGCCGGACAGGAGCCGCCGCAACGCAGGAACAATGGAGTCAGGCGGCTCATGGTCAGACTGCCGCAGGCAAGCGGCAATACGTGCGTTGCGGTGCTTCTCTCGCCGCGATGGAAGGATGGCAAGGTCGTTGAGACGGCCCAGGTCAGGCCGTTGGCGACGTGGTGATTGGTGTTCATGGAATAGAGGTCTGCTATGCAAAATGTGCGGAAGTCTGTGGTGGTGATTGCTCTGTTGATGTCGTGGTCTGTGTGGGCGGCCGTCGAGGAACCTCAACTGTGCGTCGGGAACTACCAGACAGTGGAGCAGGCGAAAGAGCAGCTCGCACGATTCGCCGCGACCTATGCGACACAGGCCCAGTGGCAGCAGCGAGCCCAGCGCATCCGCGAAGGCATCCTGCGGGGCGCCGAGCTGATGCCGCTGCCGAAGAAGTGCCCCCTGAATCCGATTATCCACAGCAGACGCGAGCACGACGGCTACACGGTCGAGAACGCCGCCTTCGAGAGCCTGCCCGGCGTGTTCGTCACTGGCAACTTGTACAGCCCGACGAACGGCAAGGGACCCTTTGCCGGCGTGCTGTGCCCCCACGGCCACTGGAGCGACCCCAACGACTACGGCCGGTTCCGCCCGGACATGCAGAAACGGTGCGCCACGTTCGCCCGCATGGGCGCGGTGGTCTTCGCGTACGACATGGTCGGCTATGGCGACTGGGCCAACGCCGGCTGGAAGCACAACCGTCCCGACGCACTCAAGCTGCAACTGTGGAACAGCATTCGCGCGGTGGATTTCCTCACGTCGATGAAGGAAGTCGATCCCAAGCGGACCGCGATCACCGGCGCCTCCGGCGGCGGGACGCAGAGCTTCATGCTGACCGCGGTGGACGACCGCGTCGCGGTCTCGATCCCGGTCGTCCAGGTCTCCGCGCACTTCTTCGGCGGGTGCGTCTGCGAGAGCGGCATGCCCATCCACAAGGCCAAGGGCTATGAGACGAGCAATGTGGAGATCGCCGCCGCCGCGGCCCCGCGCCCGCAGATGCTCATCTCCGACGGCCAAGACTGGACCAAGAACACGCCCAACGTCGAGTACCCCTACATCCGCAACGTCTACCAGTTGTTCGGCGCCGCAGACAAGGTCGAGTCCCTGCACTTGGCCGATGAAGGGCACGACTATGGTTGGTCGAAGCGCGTCGGCGCCTACAAGTTCCTCTCGAAGCACCTGGGCCTGTGCCTGGCCGAGGTGATTGACGCCAGCGGTTGCATCAACGAGGATTTCGTCGTCATCGAGCCCAAGGACACTCTCTACGTCTTCGACGCACAGCATCCCCGGCCCGCCTGCGCGGTTAACTCGAACGCGGCGGGACTACCCTGGGAGTGGTGATGACGGGCGTCTGCGGGCACGTTTGTCGAATGGGGTCACGCATAGTTGCGTAATTTCCATCCTGCCGCACCCAGTCCAAGGATGCCGAGCAGAACCGCCCCCGGTAGTGGGACAACGCCTGTGTCGACACTTATGGGGACTTGGCGCATCGACACCACATCTTCATCCGTGAACCACAATCCTGTCACGAAAGCGGTCGTGTCGTGTGGGTCCAGACCCGCCGATACTTCGATGCCCAGGATGCGGAATCGATCCACGCCCTCACCGCCAGAGAAGTACTGCGAATCGCCGGTGAGCAGATTGCCTGAATCGTACCAATCCGCCAAGATCGTGTCCCAGAGCCAAAGGTTGTAGAGGTTGTCGCCCTCGGAGGGCAGAAGCACGGATGCGAAGTTCGCACCCGAATCCACGAAGTAGTCGTACCCCTATCGCGATGAGCGGATCGACGTATGTTGGGTAGACAAGATCGGCCAGGAAACAGTAGTGCCATCCCTGATCATCGACATGGCTGGGCATGAGGGGGTCCTCGAGCATCAA
>JAGOLX010000008.1:0-48239 GCA_017993835.1 Phycisphaerae bacterium | reverse complement strand
GAAGTAGTCGTACCCCTATCGCGATGAGCGGATCGACGTATGTTGGGTAGACAAGATCGGCCAGGAAACAGTAGTGCCATCCCTGATCATCGACATGGCTGGGCATGAGGGGGTCCTCGAGCATCAACCCGCCACTGAATGTGGCCATGTAGATCTGGCTGTCGTTGCCGGCCCATACAATACTCGTGCCGGAGATGGCGACGGGCCCGGTCACATCGACACCGCTGACTACCACGCCCCCGAAGTTGGTCCAGATCTCGGCACTTTGAGGGGTGGTGCCGTGTTCCACCCACACAACATTCGTGCCTGACACGTCCGGATAGTGCGGACTCGCGGTGGCCCCGCTCGCCAATTGACCGGCGAAGTTACTGAAGACCCCGGCGACAGGACCCCACGACTCCCACACGGCGTGGGTGCCTGAGACAGCGGGATGGAAACCGGCAATGAACCCGGTCAAGCTTCCAGCAAAATTGCTGCGAACCACCTCGCAGCCGGGATTCTGAGGATCGCGACCCATCCACACAACATTCGTCCGCGAGATGGCAGGCGGTCCCATCATAGGCTCACAGTTATCCCCGACTTGTCCTGCGAAGTTGCTCTGAACCGTACTACCCTCGACGCGTTCTGCGAGAGGGTAGCGTTTGATGCGGGGATGGACTACTTGCGGTAAGTCTCCTTCATGAGGGTCGAGCAGCCCAGGGCGGCGAGTGCCGTTAACAGCAGGACAAGCATAAGCGTGCGATACGCCTCGACGGGGTATTGGCCCGCGTCGTTCTTGCCGTAGAGGTCCAGGATACTGCCGAGAATAGGCTGGTAGACCGCGCCGCCGAAGAAGGGGAAGAAGTTGACCGTGCCGATTGCGGTGCCTGCGATCTCCACCGGGAACAGCTCTTTCGTCGCTGTGAAGCCCATGATGACGATGGCGGACGAACAGACGGAGAACAGGAACAACCACCCGACAAGAGCCGCATGGGGCAGGTTCGCCGGCAAGAGAGTCGTGAGCAGCAGTAGCGCCGCAAGGACCGACATCGACAGGATCAGGGTCTTCTTGCGGCTCTTGAGCACTCTCTGAGAAAGCAGTCCGAGCACTGGACCGCCGATGACCATGCCCCAGGCGATCATGCTCAGCAGGGTGCCTGCCTGGGCCTTGCTCAAGCCGTAGCAGTGCATCAGGTACGGCCCGCTCCAGAGGTTGCCGAAGCCGAAGAAGATGCCGCAGTCGAGGAAGAACCACAGGCCCACCAGCCAGAAGTGTTTCTCCGCCAGGACCCTCCGCATTCCCTGCCACAAGCCGATCTTGTCGGCCGATTGAATTGCTTCGTTCTCGCGGTCCTCGATCTGCGCAATGGAGGGCCAGCCCCGGTCGGCCGGGCGGTTCCGCACAATGAGCCAGGCCGCCAGGGCGATGGCGAGCATGCAGACGGTGATGATCCGGAACGAAGCTCGCCAGCCCCAGTGGACTGTGAGCAGGCCCAACAGCCAGGTGCCCGCGAGGACGCCGACGCCGCCGGCGGACTGGAACATCCCGCTCATGTGGGCAAACTCGCTTGCCCGAAACCACTGGGACAGGACCTTCATCGTGGGGATGAAGACCATGGAGACGCCGAGGCCGACCATTGCACGGGCCACGATGGCGACCGGGATGTTCGGCGCCAGGCTGAACAGGAGACTGCCTGCTGCGGCCAGCAGCAGGGAGACCGCTACTGTCTTGCGCGGCCCGACGGAGTCGCTCAGCAGGCCGGAGGGGATCTGCATGAAAGCGTAGCAATAGAAGTAGACGGAACCGAGCAAGCCGATGACACTGGCGCTGACGCGGAAGTCCGCTTGCAGCTCATCGGCCACCACGGAGAGGGACACGCGATGGAAGTAGACCAGGCAATAGGCGACTGCGAGTACCGCGAATATCAGCCATCGAAACGACAGCATTCTGGCGGCCGATCTGTTGTCCATCGGATCATCCTTTCGTGAGACCGTGGCCGCGGTGCCCCCCGGGGCCCGGGCGGTCTATCCACCATATCGAAATCCGGAACAATGGCAAGCGCCAAGCTTGACGGGACGGGCGCGCGGGCATACGCTGAGGCGGTGTCGGACCCGGAACGCATATGGAGAAAGGAGCTTCGCTATGTCTCGTGGGATCGTGTCTCTGTGTGTCGGTGTCGCTCTATTGGGCTTGGCGTGTGCGGTGGTATCGGCTGCGCAGGAGCCGACTCCGCCGGAGAAGCTGCTGCTGAAGGACTTCCGTCCGGAGTCGGTCTACAAGACGCCGCAAACTGTCGTGTCCAAGGCGAAGTGCCCCGCGATCGACATCCACACGCACGCCTATGCGAAGACGCCGGAGCAGGTCGCCGATTGGGTCCGCGTGATGGATGAGACAGGGGTCGAGAAGGCCGTCATCCTGACGTACGCGACGGGCAGCGCGTTCGATCGTCTATACGCCCTGTATGGGAAGTACCCGAGCCGGTTCGAGGTCTGGTGCGGCTTCGACTACACGGGCTACGACCAGCCGGGCTTCGGTCCGGCGGCCGTCAAGGAGCTGGAACGCTGCTACAAGGTGGGCGCCCGAGGCGTCGGCGAACTGGGCGACAAAGGCAAAGGGCTGTTCTACTGCAAGCCTCCGGCGTGGGGGATGCACCTGGACGATCCGCGCATGGACCCCTTGCTGGAGAAGTGCGCCGAACTGAAGATGCCTGTCAACATCCACGTGGCCGACCCCTACTGGATGTACCTGCCGATGGACTCCAAGAACGACGGCCTGATGAACGCCCACAAGTGGCGACTGGACAACCAGCCGGGGATCGTCGGGCACCAGGGAATGATCGAGATCCTCGACCGGGCCGTCGGGAGACATCCGAATACGATCTTCGTCGTTGCCCACTTCGCCAATTGCTGCTACGACCTGAGTCTGCTCGCTGCAATGCTGGACAAGTACCCGAGTATGTACGCGGACATCTCCGCGCGGTACGAGGAAACCGCGGCCATTCCGAGACACGTCGCGCGGTTCTATGAGAAGTACCAGGACCGACTCGTCTACGGGACGGACATGCGGTTCAGCGTGCCCATGTACCGATACACGTTCCGCGTGCTCGAATCGGCGGATGAGCACTTCTATGACTGGAGCCACTGCAACTACCACTGGCCGCTTTACGGCCTGGCTTTGCGAGAACCGGTCTTGGAGAAGATCTACCGTGGCAATGCGCTCAAGATCCTCCAGGTCCGTTCGACCGATGTGACACAGGCGGCGGCTCGGTAGGCCGCGATGTCGCGACGTCGGCCTTTCGGTGGTTCTGTGCCATGGGCCATGGGCGAGCCTGTCTCGGGTCGTGAGCGGATTGGATCGGGCGAGATTTGCCCTTGACTGCCGCGGGGGATTGTCCTTAAGATAAGCCCTTTTGCAGCGGGCGGTTTGTCCGGCCCGGGACCAAACTGGATTGAGCCATGATTGTCGATTGCCATACGCACGTTCGCTCACTGGAGGGTGTGGACACCGCCGAGCATTTGGCTGCGGTCGAAGCGGTGGACGCCTGCATTGTCCTGGCGGCGCATGGCGGCTCCCGGGAGGAAGCCAACCGCAGACTGTCCGAATACGTCGGCTTGCATCGCGAGAAGATGGTCGGCTTTGGGGTCGCGGACCCGACGCAGGACCGTCTCAACGGCAAGTATCTGTCCTCTTTTACCGACAAGCTGGGTCTCAAGGGGCTTGTTCTGTACTGCTCCACGGCGGGCTTTCACCCGGCTCACAGCCAGGCCATGCGGTTCTACGAAGCGGTCGAGGAGGCCGGAATACCCATCTTCTTCCACAACAGCAGCCATGCCCTCCATGCGGAGGCGATCCTGGAGTACGCCCAGCCGTATTTGCTGGACGAGGTGGCCCGGGCCTGTCCCCGACTGAAGATGGTCATCGCCAACATGGGAGTCCCGTTCGTCGAGCAGACGCTGTCCATGGTCTCGAAACACGAGAATGTGTTCGCCGATCTGACGATCCGCCCGAGCAAGATCTGGCAGACCTACAATATTGTCGTGGCCGCGCACGAGCGGAATGTGATGGACAAACTTCTCTTCGGCAGCGGCTTTCCGGCCGCGAGTTCCGGAGAGTGCATCGAGGCCCTGCTGGGATTCAACATGCTGCTGACCGACACGAAGCTGCCGACAGTCCCTCGGGGCAGCATTCGCAGCATGATCGAGCGGGACTCGCTGGACCTACTGGGCATCCGGCACGTCACCGGCCGGTGATTCGAGGGATCGCCGTCGGCAGACATCCGGGCAATTGGTGGATGGCAGCTATGGCACAGGGGCGCAAGGCGCCAAGGGAAGCGTGGGGCAGCAGGCTGGGAGTGATCCTGGCCGTCGCCGGCAGTGCGATTGGGCTAGGCAACTTCCTGCGATTCCCCGTCCAGGCGGCCAAGAATGGCGGCGGGGCGTTCATGATCCCCTATTTCATCTCCTTCCTGCTGCTGGGCCTGCCTCTGATGTGGGTCGAGTGGACCATCGGACGGTTCGGCGGCGGGCTCGAGCGGAGCACCGCCCCGGGCATCTTCGAGACCGTCTGGCAGAAGAACCGGTTCATCAAGTACTTCGGCGTCATCGGGATCTTCGGGCCGACGGTCATCTTCATCTACTACACCTACATCGAATCCTGGCTGCTCGGCTACGCCATCTTCGCCCTGACGGGCAAGTGTGCCACGTGCACAGACCAGGGGAGCATGGCGGCCTTTCTCTCGGGCTACCTGGGCTTGGCACAAAACGAGCACTTCTCGAGCATCACTCCCGCGTATCTGTTCTTCCTGATTACGTTTGCCATCAACGCCGCCGTGCTGTGGCTGGGGCTGCGCGGGGGGATCGAGCGGGTCTGCAAGCTGGGGCTCGTTGTGCTTTTCGCTTTTGCCATCATGATCCTGGTCCGGGTCTTGACGCTTGGCACGCCGGACCCTGCCCAGCCCGCCTGGAATGTGCGCGAGGGGTTTGGGTTCCTTTGGAATCCTCGCTGGGCGGATCTCAAACAAGCCAAGGTCTGGTTGGCCGCTGCCGGACAGGTCTTCTTCACCCTCAGTGTTGGTTTCGGTGTGATTCTGACCTATGCCAGCTATCTGCGCAAGCAGGACGACGTGGCTCTCTCGGGTCTGACGGCTGCGACGACCAATGAGGTCGCGGAGGTGATCCTAGGCGGCAGTATCGTGATTCCGGCGGCGTTCGCGTTCTTTGGCCCGCGGGGCACGATGGAGATCGCGGAAGGCGGGGCGTTCAACCTGGGCTTTGTCACGATGCCGCTGGTGTTGCAGAAAGTGGCATTCGGCCAGTTCTTTGCCTTTGCGTGGTTCTTCCTGCTGTTCATTGCCGGTGTCACCAGCTCTATTTCTCTGGCTCTGCCCGCAATCGCATTTCTTCAGGACGAGTTCAACCTCGATCGCAAGACCGCGTGCATTCTGTTCGCCATTGTGACCTTCAATCTATGCCAGGTCGTCATCTTCTTCAACGGTCAGGGCGTGCTCGACGAGATGGATTTCTGGGGGGGGACGTTCTGTGTCGTCGTCTTTGCGCTAGTGGAGGTGGTCCTGTTCGCCTGGGTATTCGGGATGGACAAGGCATGGGGAGAGTTGCACAGTGGCTCGGACATTCGCATTCCGCAGGTTTATCGGTTCATCATCAAGTACATCACGCCGCTGTTCCTAATCCTGATTCTCGGTTCCTACTTCATCCAACAGGGCAGGCCGATGCTGCTGCTGGAGAACACGCCCAGGGAGAAGGTGCCGTTCATCATCGGGACTCGTGTACTGCTGATTGATCTGTTTGCCGCGCTGGCATTCCTGGTCTGGCTGGCCTGGCGGAAGCGCGAGGCCAAGGAGGCGACGACATGACGATCACAGGGTGGGCCTTCCTGATCATCAGTTGGGGCATGATCCTTGGGCTGACTGCGTTTTGCCTGAGCCGGACCCTGCGGAAGAAGCCCTGATCGGGACTCTGCCCGGTCGTGTCTATTTGGGCTTGAAGCCTTTGACCCGGTCGCTGGTGTACTTGCCGATGGCCTTTTCCAGGTCCACATCGGTGATGTTCGCGAGCGTGCAGAGCCACGCGAAGACGTCCGCGAATTCCTCCTCCATGTTGGCCCGGTCGTTATTCTGGGCCAGGGCCGTGGACAGTTCACCGACCTCCTCGACGAACCACATGAAAGTGCGCGGCACGCCACGCTCCTGATCTCGTTCCTTGTATCTTCGAGCGATCAGCTCCTGGAACTCACGGATTTGCATGGCGTGCGCGCACCCCAACTTGTCGGGAAAAAATCACCTCACCGCAGTTCGACTGCCGAACGCGTCGAACCCGCGATTCTACTTGCTGCCGATCAAGGCGGAGAGCTTCGTCTTCTGGAAGACACCCTTGGCCTGGGCGATTGCCTTGTTGTACGTCTGCTCGGCCCGGATGCTGTACGGGTCATTGCCGGCCTGATCGGTCAGGTTCAGCTCACCCGTGAGCGGGCCGTCCACCGCCTCGATCACCTCGAGCATCGTGATCTTGGTCGTGGGCTTGGCGAGGGAGAAGCCGCCGCGCGGGCCTCGTTTGCTCCGCAGCACATTGGCCCGAACCAACTGCTGGAGGATCTTCAGGAGGTATTCCAGGGGAATGTCGTACTGGTTGGAAATGTCCTGCGACAGGACCACGCCATCGCCCTGATTCTTGGCGATGTACCCGACGGCCAACAACGCATATCCGGTGGATCTGCTTACTCTCATTGTCTTCTCCTTCCATACACCAGGAATTTGTCAAAAGATAAATAAATGCGCCATGCGAGCGGTGTATCAACAAGACCGTCAGGGACGGCCTCGTTACCCGCATTGTGCCCGAATCATCTGCGAGAACCTCTATCCCTGTCATGGTGTCCGGCACGCGTGTGGCCCGCCCCCGCGGGCGGACAGAACCGCACCGACACGGAAATCGACCTATAGCGACAACCCCGTACGTAGGCGACATACCCCACACAACCGTTGCCTGCGAGGCGTCGCCGCCCACCGCGGCCGCCCCAACAAAATCCGACATAATTATCCATTGTTGACTTCAAATGGCAAGAGTTTTGTAGACAAAAAACCGGAATTTATCCAACGCCGGCGCAATTAACTGCCGAAATACCGTTGGTTTTGCCGGGCCGGTCGGATCCCCGTGCAAAAGGCTTGACAGGGTCCGCCGGGTTTCTTAGGATTGCCCTGTTTATGGTGATGGTTGCTCCGGAGACCGTTATGGCTGCCATTCAGCCGCGTATTAGTGTTGAGTATAAAGACGATGCGACAATCGTCGCCTTCACAGACGAGAAGATCCTGGAGGAGACGGACGTTCGCGATTTGCGCGAGGCGGTGGAATCCGTCGTCGAACAGGCCCCGGGAATTCACCTCGTCCTGGATTTCCGTCATGTCAAGTTCCTTTCATCCGCCGTGCTCGGTCTGCTGATTCGGATCAGCAAGCGAGTCTACGAGCAGGATGGAGAACTGAGGCTCTGCAATATCCATCCGGGGATTCACGAGGTGTTCAAGATCACCCGGCTGACCAATGTGTTTGAGATCTATGAGGATGTGAATAGCGCAACGCGTAGCTTCTCCGAGCACCGATAATCATCGCGGCTCGTGACGCCTGCGTGAGCCCCCAAGCAAAGCGCCCCGGCGGGGATTGCCCCCGGGTATTGGAACGAGAAGGTGGACGGTTATGGCGGCTGAGACGCCGGTCAAATGTTCCCTTGTGGTCAAGAGTGAACCGTCGGCCTTGGGCAAGCCGTGTCGTCAGATCCTGGCGACGCTCAATGCCCAGGGCTACAGTCAGGACGATCTGTTTGCTGTTCATCTGGCCCTGGAGGAGGCCTTCCTCAATGCCGTCAAGCACGGCAACAAGATGGATGCGACCAAGAGAGTGACGGTCGAGTACTCGGTGGACCAGGAGAAGGTGGAAATCAGCATCACCGACGAGGGGGATGGATTCGATCCGCGTGGCATTCCGGATCCTCGCGTGGGCGCCAACCTGTACCGGCCAGAGGGCCGGGGCCTGCTCCTGATGGGCGCTTACATGCACGTCGTGGAGTACAACTCGCGGGGCAACAGTCTTCGCATGGTCAGGTACAAGGGGCGTCCGGCCCCGGAACGCGGCAGCCCACCTGCTGGCTGAGCGGCCTCCTGACGGTTTCTCCTATCTCCGCACCCTCCTCGTATCGTACCGCCTGTCGGTCCCATAAGGCCCCATAACCATCCCGACGAATCGTCCCCCATGCTCCGTGCCGGGCGAAAAACGGCCCCCGAACACCCTCTTCTGCGAAGATCGCAAAGCGTGAGTCCCTTCTGGCCGACATCCTTCCTGAGGACACTTGCTGTTCCTGCAGTGAAGGAGTCGATCGAATGGATCTGTGCAATACGAAGACGTCCGATACGCATGACCTGACCGAACAGATTGCCCGAGAGGTCTTCGACGTTCTGCCCGACCGGGGACCGATGCTGGTCATCATGGACCGCGATGGGGAATGCTGGTTCAGCCATCCAGAGGAGTTTGCCTCGCTGGGTGTCGCCGATACGCTTCTCCAAGATCTCCGGGCCAAGGTGGACGACGGAGCCGAGCCGGTGATCACCCAGGTGGGCGAGACCAGCGTGACCATGGCGCAGCTCGCGACGGACCAGACCCAGTGCGGGTATGTGGTGGTTATACTCCCGCAGTACAGTCCGGAATCGGCGCTGACCCACATCGACCTGGTCGAGACTCTCATCAACGAGGTCACTCTCATCGGCAGGCTGGTCGAGAAGACCGCCATTCTGGCCCGCGGGCACGTCAATCACTACCGCGGGCTGGCTTTTTCGGTCAACTGACCGATCTTGGCCCACCGCTCATTGGGCAGCCGCACGGGCTGCGAGCCAGCGCCGCAGAATATCGCGGCGACTTTTGGGTTGGCGTCCAGTTCCCCGGCCGCTATAATACGAAGCTAGCATTCCGCAAGCGTGTGCGGCGTGCGCGAACGGGATCGGACTGTGGGATCGGGACAGTGGAGTGAAGTTTCAGGTTTTCAGAGACGGCAAGGCAGTCAACGATTTTTCTCTGTCCGGCGCCTACCTGTTCGGCACGGATGGCATCAGCATTCGCCGGGCCAAGATTGTCTTTTCTGACGGCTGCGTCGAGTGCATCCGACCGAACCCGGAGACCGCCGGTCTGGCTCTGCTCTGGCCGATCGAGGATTTCGGCAAGATCCTCCTGCCGACGACCTGCCTGCCCGACAGGGAACGACCCTATATCCTCAACGTCGAGCTGGCGCGCGCGAAGCTCATGCAGATCACGAACCGGCGCGAGGACTGGTCGTTCTTCGATAACGTCGAAGGCCTGGAGGAGATCGCCAAGCAGTCCCAGGATCTGTTCGTCAAGGCGATCCAGTGCATCAAAGATGCGTCCAAAGCCTCGCAACTGGCTGATGCCTCGCTGCGGAAGGCCACGATCTACTCGGAGAAACTGGCGGTTCGCCAGGGCAAGTCGCTGTTCGACAAGCGACGCAAGAGTCCCGGGTTCGGGCGGGGCTGCATGGGCTGTCGAGTGGACCCCAACCTCCTGACGAAGCCGCAGTACATGGACCGCCTGCTGGAGTCTTTCGCCTCGGTCACGCTGCCCATCAATTGGGCGAGGGTCGAGCCCCGCCAGGGCCATTTCGATTTCTCGCTGATCGACAGTTGCATGGCGATCCTGAATCATAAGAAGCTCGTGATCTCCGCCGGACCCCTGCTGCGCTTTACGGAGGACCAGATCCCCGAATGGCTGCTCCAGTCCGGGGCCGGGTTCGAGAAGATGCGAGAGCTGGCCTACCAGTTCGTTTCCAAGGTGGTTGCCCGCTACGCCCAGGTCGTGCATCGCTGGTATGTCATCAGCGGCCTGAATGCGTACAACCAGTTCAATTTCAATTTCGAGCAGATTCTCGAGATGACCCGCGCCGCCAACATGGCCGTGCGGGCCGCCGGCAGCAGGGCGGTTCGCATCGTCGAGGTCAGCAGTCCGTGGGGCGAGTACTACGCGACGACGCCCAGCAGTATCCCTCCGTTCGTCTACATGGACATGGTGGTGCAGAGCGGGACGAGCTTCGACGCCTTTGGCCTGCAGGTCCGGTTTGGCAAGGACGAATCGGGGCTGCACCTGCGGGACATGATGCAGATCTCCTCGATTCTGGATTGCTTCGCTCTCATCGCCAAGCCCCTGTACGTCACGGACGTCGAGATTCCCAGCAAGCAGGGCAAGGGCAAGTTCGATGCCGAGCACGCCGGCGTCTGGCACCGACGGTGGGATCAGGGCCACCAGGGACAATGGCTCGAGCGGTTCTACAGGGTCGCCATGAGCAAGCCTTTCGTCGAGGCGGTGAACTACGGCAGTCTGGCCGACGGCGACGGCGGCGCGATCGCCCATAGCGGCCTGCTCACCCAGGACCTGGAACCCAAGGAATCGCTCGAGGTTCTCAAGAAGATGCATCTATCGGTTCTCAGGCGATAGAATCGTGCGTTTGTGATGGGCGGCATCCCATGGGGCAGCGAGCATTGGGACATGACAAGATGCTTGACGCGGCCCAGTCTCTAGGGTTTCTGGTTGGGTCCTGTGTCTGCGCGGTCTTGGCGGCGGGTTTTGCGGTCCGCGCCATACAGCCTGCCGTGGTGGAGCGGAAGCCCCTGCCGGAGGGGCGAGTCAATCCCAATGAAGCCCCGGCTGCCAGTCTGTCGCGTCTGCCCGGCATCGGTCCGGCCCGGGCGCGGGCCATCCTGGATCTCCGCACCCGCCTCCAGGATCGGACCGAACGCCAGCCGGCCTTCCGAAACGCGGGCGATCTGGGCCAGGTCGAAGGGATCGGTCCTGCCACCATCGAAGGGATTCGCCCATGGTTGCGATTCGATCCCTCGGCTACGCCTGGCAACGAACTCCAGGGGGAATAGTCCACCGGTGTGTGCCGGAACGGCGCTCTCGATTTGACGCTCGTCGGCCCGGATGGTAGAATAGAGAAAAGGCGGGCCGGAAGAGTGAATGCGCTTTTGCTGCCCGGTTAACGAGAGGAGAAGTCGTCTCGCCTGAGGAGCATTCGGACTGGAGGAATACGTGAAAAGGTCTTTTGGGGCATTGAACTGTGCCATCCCTGTGATACTCTCCGTCGCCACGATGATCCTCTTGGCCGCCGGGGAGGGTTGGGCTGCCGACCCGGTCCCGGTGGTGATCAACGAGGTCCTGGCGTCCAACGGCACGTGCCTGGCCGATCCCGAAGGGGAATACGACGACTGGATCGAGCTGTACAATCCGAGCGATGTCCCGGTCGACCTGGGGGGGATGTACCTGACGGACGACCTGGAGACGCCGACTCGGTGGCAGTTTCCCACGGACGACGCGGCTGCGACGACCATTGCCGCGCACGGCTATCTGCTCGTCTGGGCCGACGGGGACGTCACGGGCTCGGGCTTGCACGCGGATTTCAAGCTCAGCGCCGAGGGCGAAACCATCGCCTTCTACGACCTCGACGGCTCGACCCTGATCGATAGCGTCAGCTTCCCGGTTCAGACCACGGACATATCCTACGGCCGGATTCCCGATGGCAGCGACACGTGGATGCCATTGGCCTATCCGACGCCCGAGTCGGGGAACTTCAGCATCTATCAGGGCGTTGTCGAGGAACTGCAAATCAGTCCCGAACGCGGTTTCTACGACGGCGCGATTCAGGTCACGATCACCTGTCCCACGGAGGGGACGACGATCTACTACACCGTGGATGGAAGCGATCCCTACTCACCGACCCGGATGCGGCCTGTCGCAGCGGCCTCCGTCTACACAGGGCCGATCTCCGTATCGAAGACCACCTGTCTGCGGGCCGTGGCGGTCAGGACTCTGTGGAGTCCCTCGCCCCTTGCGACCTCCACGTACCTCTTCGTCGGGGACGTGGTCAAGCAATCGCCGCAGGGGGAGCGGCCGGGCGCCGGCTGGCCCTCCGGCAGCGTGAACGGCCAGACCATCAACTACGGCATGGACCCCGACGTGGTCAACGATGCCCGGTACAAGGACCTGATGGACGATGCCTTGCTGGCGATCCCGTCGGTCTCGCTGGTCACGGACCTGGCGAATCTCTTCGACAGTGCGATGGGTATCTACGTGAACGCCCGCAGCCAGGGAACGTCCTGGGAGCGACCGGTCTCCGTGGAGTTGCTCTATCCGGATGGAACGGAAGGCTTCCAGGCGAACGCGGGCCTGCGGATCCGAGGGGGCTACAGCCGCAGCGGCGGCAATCCCAAACACGCTTTCCGCCTGTTCTTCCGCGCAGACTACGGCATGCCGAAGCTCGACTATCCGCTCTTCGGCGACGAGGGGGTCGGCGAATTCGAAGGAGTGGATCTCCGCACGAGTCAGAACTACTCCTGGAGCTACGAGGGCGGCAACCCCGACAGCCACGACACGTTCGTTCGGGAGGTCTTCTCGCGGGATACGCAGCGGGACATGGGCCAGCCGTACACGCGGAGCCGCTACTATCACCTGTATATCGATGGCCAGTACTGGGGGCTCTATCAGACTCAGGAGCGCTCGGAGGCATCCTACGCCGCATCCTATTTCGGAGGCGACAAGGACGATTACGACGTCATCAAGTCCAGGGCCGGCAATGGCGGCTATGACATCGAGGCCACCGACGGCGTGCTCGATAACTGGCGCATGCTCTGGGACGCCTCGAAGTCCGGATTCGCCAACGATACGACCTACTACCGTGCCCAGGGCCTGAATCCCGACGGCACGCCCAATCCCGCCTACCCGAAACTGCTCGACGCCGACAACCTGATCGACTACATGCTCTGCACGTACTATGTGGGCGATCCGGACGGTCCGGTCAGCGCATGGGCCCGCGTGGCGAACAACTTCTACGCGGTCTACAACCGGGTCCAGCCCGATGGGTTCAAGTTCTTCCGTCACGACGGGGAGCACTCGCTGTACTCGGTGAATGAATCGCGTCTGTTTGACGCGACGACGACCGCGGTGGGCTCGTCCTTCAATCAGTCCAATCCGCTGTGGTTTCACACGCACCTGATCCTCCATCCCGAGTACCGGATGCGGTTCGTGGACCGTGTGTACAGGCACTTCTTCAACAGCGGGGTGCTGACGCCGGACGTTTGTGCCGCTCGTTTCATGGCCCGCGCCGAGCAGATCGATACTGCGATCATCGCCGAATCCGCCCGCTGGGGCGACTCCAAACGGAGCAAGCCCAGGACGAGGGACGACGACTGGCTGCCCGACATCGAAGGGATGGTCGCCAACTACTTCCCGCGTCGGACGAATATCGTCCTGAACCAGTTCAAGACGGCGGGCTGGTATCCGAGTTTCGATCCGCCGACCTTCAGCCAGCATGGCGGCTATCTGGACGCGGGCGCCACAATCTCCCTCGATGGGGGAGTCGGAGCGATCTGGTACACCCTGGACGGCAGCGACCCTCGCGTTCCCGGATCGACGCCGGAGCAGGGGGACGAAGGGCTCCTGGTCGCGGAGGCGGCGTCCAAACGGGTCCTGATTCCCACCGCGGCGATCTCCGACGCCTGGCGCGGCGGTGCCGCATTCGATGATTCCGCCTGGACCAGGGGAACGGGCGGCGTCGGTTTCGAACGGGGCACGGGATACGAGGACTACATCCAGATCGATGTCGAGAGCCAGATGTACAACAGGAACGCCACCTGCTACGTGCGGATTCCGTTCGCTGTCACTGACGAGAATCTTGCCTCGCTGACCGGTCTGACTCTCAGTGTCCGCTATGACGATGGTTTCATCGCCTATCTCAATGGAACAGAGATCGCGAGGAAGAACTTCCAGGGCACACCCGCTTGGAACTCCGCGGCCGGCGCTTCACATCCCGATGTGGCAGCGGTGGTCTTCGAGTCCTTCAACGTCACGGCCTATGTCTCTCGTCTGCAATTGGGCGAGAACATCCTGGCGGTTCAGGCGTTGAATCAATCGACCAGCGGTTCGGACTTCCTCTTCTGTGTCCAACTGACGAGCCAGTCGGATTCGCCGGACGCCACCCCCAGCGGCATCGCCGAAACCGCCCTGCGGTACACCGGGCCGATCACCCTCTCGCAGAGCACGCACGTGAAGGTCCGCTCGCTCAACGGGAGCACCTGGAGTGCGCTGAACGAGGTCGCGTTCGCAGTGGGACCGGTGGCCGAGAGCCTGCGGATCAGCGAGATCATGTACCATCCTGCGGACGATCCGAACGCGGAATTCATCGAGCTGACCAACGTCGGCGACGCGACGGTCAATCTGAATCTGGTCGAATTCACGAAGGGAATCCGGTATACGTTCCCAAGCTTCGAGCTGTCTCCAGGGGGTTACTGCCTGCTCGTGCGGGACCTCGCTTCCTTCAAGGCCCGCTATGGCGACCAACTGCCTGTCGTCGGACAGTACACAGGGAATCTGGCGAATGGCGGCGAGAGGATCGAGTTGGTCGACGCCGGCGGAGAGGTCATCGAGAGCTTCGAGTACAGGGACGACTGGTTCGACCTGACGGATGGCGCCGGTTTCTCCTTGACGGTCCTGGACCCGGCGAGCGGTGCCGATCTCAACGACCAGAGCGCCTGGTGGCCCAGCATTCTCGTGGGCGGCTCGCCCGGCGCCTCGGGCAAATGACGGTCTGGAACGGGGTTGCCATCGAAGTGTCCGGCCGAACGATCCGGGCAGTGATCCAGAGGCCTCCCTTGGTCCTGGCCCAGTTCCTTCGCTGTCGCTGAGAACGACAGCGCGGGCGGAGGGCACGTCCTCCATGCAGCGCGACACGCCCCGTGCGGTCGATCCCCACCTGTGCGGAGATGAGAGACCTGCGACTTCGCCGATGGATTGCCGGGCTGCGGAAGCGTCGGTATAATGCCTTTCAAAGACCCGGCCTCGGCCGGATCGGAATACGAACAAGATGGAGATGTCCACATGTTAGCAGAGAGGCCTTGTCGATTGCGCAGGACCTGGATTGGTGTACTGATCGCCAGTTGTGTTGTTGTGGGTTCCTGCGTGGCCCAGATCAAGGCTACCCACACGTTCGCCATCGGCGACGAGAACTTTCTTCTGGACGGCCAGCGTCTGCAAATCCGCTGCGGAGAGCTCCACTTTGCCCGCGTGCCCCGCGAGTACTGGGGACATCGGCTGGCGCTCTGCAAGGCGATGGGCCTGAATACCGTGTGTGCGTACCTCTTCTGGAACCTGCACGAGTGGGAACAGGGGAAGTACGACTGGTCCGGGCAGGCGGACGCCGCGGAGTTCTGCCGGTTGGCGCAGCAGGAAGGGCTGTGGGTGATCCTGCGTCCCGGCCCGTACGCCTGTGCCGAGTGGGAGGGGGGCGGGCTGCCCTGGTGGCTGCTCAAAAAGCCCGACATCAAGCTGCGAACCCGCGATCCGGATTTCATGGCCGTCTCCAAGGGCTGGCTCAAGGAGGTTGGGCGGGTCCTGGGACCCATGCAAGTCACACGCGGCGGTCCCATCCTCCTGGTCCAGGTCGAGAACGAATACGGCTTCTACGGCGACGACGTCCAGTACATGGGCGAGATGAAGCAGGCCCTGGTCGATGGCGGCTTCGACGTCCCGCTGTTCGCGTGCAATCCGCCGTACGCCCTTCGCAAGGGGTTCCGCAACGACCTGTTCAACGTCGTCAACTTCGGCAAGGACCCCGAGGGCGGGTTCAAAGCCTTGCGGGAGGTCCAGCCCAAAGGGCCGCTCATGTGCGGCGAGTTCTATCCCGGCTGGTTCGACACCTGGGGCTTCCCCCATCATCTGGGCAACACGCCGCAGTACTTGGCAGACCTGGAGTACATGCTCAAAAACAACGCGTCGTTCAGCATCTACATGGCTCACGGCGGCACCACGTTTGGCCTGTGGTCGGGTGCGGATCGGCCCTTCAAGCCCGATACCTCCAGCTATGACTACGACGCGCCCATCAGCGAAGCCGGCTGGATCGGCGAGAAATTCCAGCTCACGCGAGACCTGATGGCCAAGCACCTGCTGCCGGGCGAGACGATCCCCGAGCCGCCCGCCGCGAATCCGGTGACCGCGATTGTCCGCTTCGAGCTGACCGAGTCCGCCGCAGTCTTCGACAACCTGCCCACGCCCGTCGTGGACAAGGCCCCTCGCAACATGGAGGCTTACAACCAGGGTCGAGGGTGCATCCTGTACCGAACGACCGTGCCCGCCGGCCCCGCGGCCCAACTGAGTGCCAAGGAAGTCCGCGATTTCGCCTGGGTCTTCCTGAACGGAAGGCTCGTCGGGACGATGGACCGACGGTCCCAGCAGTACCGCGTGCAAATCCCGCGTCGCCAGGCATCCTCGCGGCTCGACATCCTGGTCGAGGCGATGGGTCACATCAACTTCGGACCCGAGGTGCACGACCGCAAGGGTCTGCACGCGCCGGTGACGCTCAAGGCCGCAGACGCGGCGGCTGTAGAACCCGGCCCTTGGCAGGTGTACCGCTTGCCCCTGGATGGGTCCATGCTCGAGAATCTGCGATGGAAGCTGGGCAAGACGAGGGGTCCTGCGTTCTGGAGGGGCACGTTCAGTGTAGCCAAGCCCGCCGACACCTTCCTGGACGTTCGCGCATGGGGCAAGGGCGTCCTCTGGGTCAACGGTCGGTGCATGGGCCGGTTCTGGAACATTGGACCGACGCAGACGATGTACGTGCCTGGACCCTGGCTCAAGACAGGTCGCAACGAAGTGATCGTCCTGGACCTGCTCGGACCGAGCGAACCGGCGCTGGCCGGCTTGGAGAGGCCGATCCTGGATCAGCTCCGGCCGGAACTCGATTTCGCCAAGAAGGTCCAGCAGTCTGTCCTGACGATGGAAAGCGTGCGGCCGGTCCACAGCGGTACGTTCGCTCCTGGACCCGGGGCCCAGGACGTTCGATTCGCCAAGTCCGCCCAGGGTCGCCAGTTCTGCCTGGAAACCCTGAGTGCCACCGACGGCAAACCCTTCGCGGCGGTCGCGGAAATCGACCTCCTGGATGCTGCCGGGCAGCCCATCCCGCATACCGTCTGGACGATAGCCTACGTGGACAGCGAAGAACGGATCAGCGAGGACAGCTCGGCGCTCAACGCGATCAACGGCCAGACCGCCGATTTCTGGCACACCGAGTGGAGCCAGGCCCAACCGGGCCATCCGCATCGACTGGTCATCGATCTGGGCCAGGCAGCGACGATCACCGGCTTCCGCTACACCCCCCGACCGGGGAACGACTCGGTCGGCGGCAGGATCAAGGAGTACCGCGTGTACGTTGGCGACTCGCTGGCCAAGCCGACGGCACAGTAGGGGAGTCTGGATTTGCAGGTTTGATGTTGCAGGAGTCAGGAACGGTCCGCACCGCTTCCGACTCTGCACTTCCAACTCCGGATTTCGAGGGATAACGCCTCGCGGCGGGGTGCATGCAGACATCCGGGCCTTCACCGTCGCCGGGCGAGACCCTGTCATTCCTACGCAAGCAGGAATACAGGAACCCTGGGAGGCGGTGCAACCCAAAGAATAGACTCCCGCTTGCGCGGGAATGACAAACCAAGGAATTCCGCAATCCCACGCCGCAAACAGGCTCCCTTCTGCGAATGTCCATTTCTTTCCATAGACACTCGCGGCGTGTCTTGCCAAAATCCTCCTTGCTCTTGGCCTGCGGCGCGGTATACTTGGGGAATATGGGCCGTTGTGTCCGCCTGGGTAGGCAAGGGCTGTGCGGAATCGCAGTCCGCTCTTCCAAATACCGGCCGTCCATTTCACTCCAGAATTCACGATTTCTTCAACCGACGGCCGAAAGGGCTCGCGGCCCGCAGCAGCATCGAGTACTTCAGATTCGAAGGGTGTTCTGCCGTGACCGAGACCGGTTCATTTTGACCACTACTCATGTTGGAAGGAGGATCGTCATGTGTAAGAAACTGTCTGGGCGAGCATCTTGTGCATCATACTCCCGCGTCCTGTGGCTTGTGGCGTTTGCCATCGCATGGACGATGACCGGGTACGGCGGCATGGCCAGCGGGCAGGTCGTCGGCGTGGACGATCCGACGGACATGGCCGATTCGAGCGGCGACATCGAGCGTATCGAGGCTTGGGTGGACGAAGGGAACCTGAATCTGACGATGACGGTGTACGGTGTCTTCGCGCCTTCGGTAGATGAAACGCCGGCAGGCATGACCAATCGATACTATTACCATTGGCTCCTCGATACGGACAACGATCCGGCCACCGGCTACCTCAACGACGAGTATGAGGGCAACGCAACGCATCTTGAAACCCCCATTGGCGTTGATGTGATGATCCAATTCGGTTGGCGCAACGGCGCCACCAACGGCGTGTACGCGTACACCTTGGATCCATCGACCGGAGACGAGGTGGAACTGTTTAAGGACTACGAGTACACGATTGACGGCGACACGATTCACGCGGTCATCCCCCTGGCGGATTTGGGACTGACTCCGGACGGCACCATCGCGGTGTCGGCGTTTCAGGAAGGTGCGTCTAACGACTGGCAGGTCGATTGGATGGAGTCGGTTGTGCTGCCGTTGACGGTCGTCAGGGCCTTCAATCCTATCCCGCCAACGGACAGCAACGATATCCCGTGCGACGTGATCCTTGGTTGGTCGGCGGGGCGTCATGCCGTAGCCCACGACGTCTACCTGGGGACGGTCTTCACCGATGTCAACGACGCCAGCCGGACCGATCCCCGCGGCGTCCTGGTCAGTGAGGGACAGGCCGACGCGACCTTCGATCCGGACGGGCTGCTGGACTTCGGTACGACGTACTACTGGCGAATCGATGAGGTCGGCGACGCCCCGGAGAACACGATCGACAAGGGCCAGGTCTGGACTTTCACGACGGAACCCTATGCCTACCCGATCACTGGTGTCACCGCCACCGCCAGCACGTACGAGCCCGGCATGGGAACGGACAATACGGTCAATGGCTCCGGATTGGATGCCGACGACGGGCATTCCACCGACCTGGAGGACATGTGGGTAACCCGCGGCGGCCTGCCGGTCTGGATTCAGTTCGAGTTCAAGCAGGCCTACAAACTCTACGAGATGTGGGTCTGGAATTCAAACTACGTGCTTGAAGACATGATGGGTCTCGGCGTCAGAAATGTCGCAATCGAGTACTCCGAGGACGGCCAGTCGTGGACGCCTCTGGCCGGCGCGCCCGAATTTGCGCAGGCGACTGGTTTGTCGGGCTACGCGCCGAATACGACTGTCGATTTCGGCGGCGTCTGGGCCAGGTTCATCAAGCTGACGGTCGAAAGCTGCTGGAGCGGCAGCAGCTCTGGGCAGGCGAGCTTGAGCGAGGTGAGGTTCTTCTACATTCCGGTTCAGGCGTTCGGACCCGATCCGGAGGACGATGCCACAGACGTCAGCGTGGAGGTCGAGCTGAATTGGCGGCCCGGCCGGGAGGCAACCTCGCACACGGTCTATCTCAGCGAGGACGAGACCACCGTCGCGGACGGAACCGCCGCAGCCGAGACCGTGACTGACCATGGGTACGCCCCCTCGTCTCTGAATCTCGCGACAGAGTACTTCTGGAGGGTGGATGAAGTCGGCGACGCCGGCACGTATGTGGGCGACGTTTGGAGCTTCACTACCGAAGCATACGTGGTCATCGACGACTTCGAGAGCTACAACGACAGCGACCGGTGCATCTACGACACCTGGGTCGACGGCTACGCCTCAAAGACGAGCGGTTCGACCGTCGGGTATATAGAATCCAAGGGTGGTACATTCGGCGAGCGGACCGTCATCCACGGCGGGAAACAGTCGATGCCCCTGTTCTACGACAACACGAAGTCGCCGTATTACTCGGAGGCGGAGCGGACGTTCGATTCGTCCCAGGACTGGACCGTTCGCGGGGCCGATACCCTGTGCCTGTACTTCCGAGGCGTCGCCGCGTCGGAAGGCAACTCGGCCCAAGTTCTGTATGTGACGGTGAAGGACAAGTCGGACAAGTCCAAGACGGTTGCGAACGCCGACGCGGCGGCGACGACCGCGACCGAGTGGCAGCAGTGGGAGATCCCGCTGAGCGAGTTTGCATCGGGTGGTGTGAAGATCTCCGCAGTCCAGTCGCTGACGATTGGCGTGGGCAACAGGAGCAATCCGACCGCCGGCGGCACGGGTGTTGTCTACATCGACGACATCGGCTACGGCCGCCCGCTTCAATAGACATGCGGGGCTTTGTTCCGCGGGGGTGATGGTGTGTGATCCGCGAAAGCCCTTCCTGCGGCGAGGACATCTTGCCGGTGTCCGCCTGTCTTCGTAGGATGGTGCAGGCGCAGGTGGGATGTCCCCGCCGCGATGTCTGTCACGGCAGGCTTGGAAAGGGCTTTGGATGATTGGGCCGAACGTCTTCGAGAGACTGCGCGCGGGCTGTGTGATCCCGGCGCATCCGCTGGCCTTGACCCCCGACAACCAACTTGACGAGCGGTCTCAGAGGGCCCTGACTCGGTACTACCTCGCCGCCGGAGCGGGAGGGCTGGCCGTAGGTGTCCACACGACCCAGTTCGCCATCCACAGTCCGAAGGTGGGCCTGTACAGGCCCGTGCTGGAACTGGCGATCCGCACCGCGACAGACTCTGTCGCCTCCGCGGGAGTCGAGCCGCCGATCATGATCGCAGGCCTGGTGGGGGACACCGCCCAGGCCGTCCGCGAGGCGAGACTCGCGGTCGATCTGGGATACCACCTGGGTCTGCTCTCGCTGACCGCGCTGCGGGGGAAGTCTATCGACGACCTGATCGAACACGCCAGGCAGGTTGCCGAAGTCATTCCGATCATGGGTTTCTACCTGCAGAGCACGATCAGCGGGATGACGCTGCCGAAGGAGTTCTGGTCCCGCCTGGTGGAGATCCCGAATGTCCGTGCAGTGAAGATCGCTCCGTTCAACCGGTATCAGACGCTGGATGTCCTGGAGGCGGTCGCGCGGTCCGGGCGGAAGGATGACATCGCCTTGTATACGGGCAACGACGACAACATCCTGGTCGATCTGGCGACTCGTTATGTCTTCCGGACCCAGCAGGGCGATGTGACGCTGGGCATGGCAGGGGGCCTCCTGGGCCAGTGGGCCTGCTGGACGAGACGGGCGGTCGAGCACCTTGCCCGGATCAAAGAGACTCGCCAGAAGCACAGCCCGATCCCGATGGAAATCCTAACGCTGGCCGGCCAGATGACCCTGGCGAACAAGGCGATCTTCGACGCGGATCACGCCTTCGCAGGCTGCATCCCAGGCATCTCCTACGTCCTGAAACGCCAAGGACTTATGAACTGCATCGGCGTGCTGGACCCTGCGGACCGGCTCTCGACGGGCCAGACCGAGCAGATCGACGAGATCGTGCGTCACTACCTGCACCTGACCGACGACCAGTTCGTCGCGGCCAATCTGGAGACTTGGCTGGCTCCATGAGCGTCGGGCAGGGCATTTGAATTCTGCCGTCGCCTGTGGTATCCTGGGCAATGGATCGGCCCGGAAGGCGTGGGCAGGGCGGCCTGGCACCCATCGCCGGCAGACACAGCGTAAGGAGGCACGGCATGAGCGGCATCTTCGGCGTCGTATCGAAGCAGGATTGCGCGGAACTCCTCTTCTACGGGACCGACTATCATAGTCACCTGGGCACGGAGTACGGCGGCTTGGCGATCCTCGGGGAGGGCTTCGCACGCCAGATCCACGATCTCCGTCAGAGCCAGTTCAAGTCGAAGTTCTTCCAGGACATCGGCCGCATGCACGGCAACAAGGGAATCGGCGTCGTCAGCGGCATGGACGAGCAGCCCATCTACCTGAATTCGCGATTCGGGCCGTTCTGCCTGGTCACCAGCGGTATTGTGGAGAATGCCGAGGAACTGGCTGCCGCGATGCTCAAGAAGGGAGTGTCTTTCAGCGAGGTCTGCCCGCGAGGCGTCAACGCGACGGAACTGATCGCCAAGCTCATCACGCGAGGGACGGACCTGGTGGATGGAATCGAGAAGGTCTTCGACCTCATCGAGGGCTCCTGCTCGCTCCTGCTGCTCCACCGGGCGGGGATCTACGCCGCGAGGGACCGATTCGGGTACATGCCTTTGATCGCCGGGAAAGGACCCAACCGATGGGCCATCACGACGGAGACCTGTGCCTTCGGGAATCTGGGCTTCGAGGTCGTCAAGTACCTGGAGCCGGGGGAGATCGTCCTGCTGAACGAGGACGGGATCATGCAGCGCAGGCCCGGCCGGGGCAGGACGCAGCAGATCTGCACGTTCCTCTGGATCTACACCGGCTTTCCCGCCTCCAGCTACGAGGGGGTCAACGCGGAGATCGTCCGGGAACTGTGCGGTCGCTATCTCGCCCGGCGCGACAAGGATATCCAGGCGGATCTGGTTGCCGGCGTGCCCGATTCGGGCCTTTCCCACGGTCTGGGCTATGCGATGGAGTCCGGGATTCCCTTCCGCCGGCCGCTCGTGAAATACACCCCCGGCTATGGCCGGAGCTACACGCCCCCATCCCAGCAGACGCGGGACCTGATCGCCAGGATGAAGCTCATCCCGATCAAGGAAGTGATCGACGGGAACCGGATCGTGGTCTGCGAGGACTCCATCGTCCGAGGAACCCAGTTGAAGAACTTCGCGATCGCTAAGCTCTGGAGCTGCGGCGCCAAGGAGATCCACGTTCGGCCTGCGTGTCCGCCTTTGATGTTCCCCTGCATGTTCAACCTTTCCACGCGGTCAATCCACGAGCTGGCCGCCCGGCGGGCGATCCGAAGCATCGAAGGCCATGACCTGGCCGACGTGTCGGAGTACATCGACCCGACGTCGCCCCAGTACGCGCAGATGGTCGATTGGATCGCCAGGGACTTGGGCGTCACCACGCTTCGCTACCAGACCGTGGACGACATGATTAGCGCCGTCGGCCTGCCTCGCCAGAAGCTCTGCCTGTACTGCTGGACGGGACAATGCCCCAAAGCCGCCTGTCCGCACGCCGCCTTCGAGATCGTCGAGACGATGCGATCCTCGGGCAAGAGGAAGGGCGCAAAGGACGAAGTGGACCAGCAACAGCTCTGGTAGACCGGGGACGACGCGCCGGTCTTGCTTGTTTTACAGGGTTTTTACACCGGCCACCTATCTGGCTGATGCAGGTCTTTTTACACGCTCTTTACACATCCGGACCCTCCTCGTGCGTTATAGTTAGTGTGGCAACTGAACGCAACCGTATCCCGCATTGATGGAGGCACGAAGATGCACAGGTCCGGATTTGCCCAAGTCGTTATGGCGCTGCTTCTCCTCGCATTGCCATGCTCTTCCCTGGCCCAGATCGAGCACGTTGTCATCCGTCCGCCTGCGACGAACGTCCTCGTGCCGCAGAGCCGTCCGTGGGGCTTCGCTCCCGATCGGCGCAACAACGTCCAGATCACCGAGGTCGGCGTCCGGATCGACATCGTCGAGATGACCGCGACGACCACGGTCGAGCTGCACCTGGAGAACCCCACCTCCCAGCGGCAGGAGGCGGAGTTGATCTTCCCGGTGCCCGACGGCGCCGTGGTGCGAGGCTTCGCCTATGATGGCCCGGGCGGGCAGGTGACCGCCCAGGTCCTGCCCAAGGACGAAGCCCGACGGATCTACGAGAGTCTGGTTTCGCGGATTCGCGACCCCGCCCTCGTCGAGTTCATCGGATACAACCTCATCCGGTCCAGCGTCTTCCCCATCGAGGCCCGCGGCAAGCAGAAGGTCCGCTTGACCTATGAACACCTGCTCGACGTGGACGGCTCCCGCGTGGACTACGTCCTGCCTCGCACGGAGTCGCTGCAGTACGCGGTGCCGTGGAATGTCACCGCCAGGATCCGGGCCGAGCGTCCGATCTCCACGGTCTACTCCGCCAGTCACAAGCTCGAGATGGAGCGGATCGGCGAGCGAGAGGTCTCGCTGAAGATCGCAGCGGGCGCAAGCCGGGAGCCTGGGCCGTTCCGCCTATCCTATCTGCTCCAGGAAGATGGCGTGACCGCGTCGATCTTCGCCTACCCGGACGAGAAGGTCGGCGGCGGGTACTTCCTCCTGCTGGCTGGCCTGCCCGCCAAGGCCGCGCAGGACCCCAACGTGCAGGCGATCAAGCGGGAGGTGACGCTCGTGATCGACCGCTCGGGCAGCATGAGAAACGAGAAGATCAAGCAAGTCAAGGAGGCCGCGATGCAGGTCATCGCAGGTCTGCGCCCGGGCGAAGCCTTCAACATCCTGTTGTACAGCAACAGCGTCCAGTGGTTCTCGCCGAAGCCGGTCATCAAGGGCCAGGCTACGGAAGAGGCTGCACGCAAGTACGTCGAGGGCATCACCGCCACCGGCGGCACGAATCTCTACGATGCCCTGCACGCTGCGTTGCAGCAGGAGCCGACGGAAGGGATGCTGCCCATCGTGCTGTTTCTCACTGATGGCCTGCCCACGGTGGGCCAGACCTCGGAGGCGGCTATCCGCGATCTGGCCGCCAAGTCAAACCCACACCGGCGGCGGGTCTTCACCTTCGGCGTGGGTTTCGACGTCAATGCACCCCTGCTGGAGAAGATCGCCGACCAATCCCGAGGACGCGCGGAGTTCGTTCTGCCCAAGGAGGACGTGGAAGCGAAGGTCGGCGCGGTGTTCAACCAACTGACCGGGCCGATCCTGGCCGAGCCGGAGCTGCGGATCACGGATTCGCATGGCGACGTCGCCGTGGGTCGGACACGGGACATCCTGCCCGAGAGGCTGCCCGACCTCTTCGAGGGGGACCGGCTCATCCTGCTGGGCCAGTACGTCGGGAGCGATCCGCTTGTCTTCGAGGTGACGGGCAACTACTTCGGGAAGCATCGGACATTCAGGTCGAACCTCGATTTTGCGAAAGCCAGCGAGAAAAACGGGTTCGTGCCGCGTCTGTGGGCCAGCCGCAAGATCGCCGAGCTGATCGACGCGGTCCGCCAGGCAGGGGCCGACCCCTCCACAGCGGCGCAGGACCCCAAGATCAAGGAACTCGTTGATGAGATCGTCCGCCTGTCCACCGAATTCGGCATTCTGACGGAGTACACGGCGTTTCTCGCCCGCGAGGGGACAGACCTCGCCAATCCCACGAGTGTCCGTCGGGAGGCGGCCGATGTCCTGTCCAGCCGGGCCATCGAGGTCCGCTCCGGCATCGGCGGCGTCAATCAGAGCCTCAACAGCATCCGCCAGAAGGGCCAGAGCGAACTGAACCTTCGGAACTACTACTACAACGAGAAGCTCGATCAGGTATCCATCAGTACCGTCCAGCAGGTCAACGACCAAGCCTACTACAACCGCGGATCGCAATGGGTGGACAGCAGGCTCGTGAGCCGCAAGGATCAGGTCACGCCGGCCAGAGTCATCAAGTTCGGGTCGACAGAGTACTTCGATCTGGCCCGCCGCCTTGCGAGGCAGAACCGCCAGGGCAGTATTGCCCTGACGGGCGACATCCTGCTCATGGTCGATGGCGAACCCGTGCTCATCAAATCACCCAACGTTAACTGACAACAGCATTCGTCCGGAAAAGGAGCATGACATGAGAACGAGAAACGTAATGGGGTGTCTGACTGGGACTGTTCTTGCGGCTCTTTGTGCAACGATTTGCCTGGCGGCGGAGAACGCTGTCGTGCAACCGGTCGTGGAGGTCCCGCCGGTTCGGCCCAAGCCGCTGGTTCAGATGGCAATCCTGCTGGACACGAGCGGGAGCATGTCCGGCCTGATCGACCAGGCGAGGACGGAACTGTGGTCGATCGTCAATGAGTTCATCCGCGCCGAGCGAGCGGGACAGCAGCCGGAGATCCAGGTCGCTCTCTATGAATATGGCAACAACGGGTTGTCACAGGAGGCCGGCTGGATTCGGCAGATCGTCCCGTTCACCGCCGATCTCGACAAGGTCTCGGAGGAACTGTTTGCCCTCAAGACCAATGGCGGCGAGGAGTATTGCGGCTGGGTGATCCGCGAGGCGGTGGAGAAGCTTGCCTGGACCGGCTCATCCGACGACCTGAAGGTGGTCTTCATCGCAGGCAATGAGCCGTTCACCCAGGGTTCGGTGGATTACCGCGACGCCTGCAAGGCCGCGATTGCCAAGGGGATCGTCGTCAACACGATCCACTGTGGCAGCGAGCAGGAGGGCATCGACAGCAAGTGGAAGGATGGCGCCATCCTCGCCGACGGGCGCTATCTCAATATCAACCACAACCGGCAGGTTGTCCATATCCCCGCTCCTCAGGACCGCGAGATCACGGAGCTGAGCACGGTCCTGAACCGGACGTACATCCCTTTTGGCGCCCAGGGCCAAGTCGCCCAGCAGCGTCAAGCGGCCCAGGACACGAACGCCGCGAAGTCCTCACCGCAGGCCCAGGTCCAGAGGGCTCTGACCAAGTCGTCGGCGTACTATCAGAACAGCCTGTGGGACCTGGTCGATGCCGTCCGGGCCAATCAGGTGGATCTGAGCAAGGTCCGCACGGGAGACCTGCCAGAGAACATGAGGGGGATGACCGTTGACCAGAAGAACGCCTACATCGCGAGCAAGGCCGAAGAGCGGGCCGGGATCCAGGCGAAGATCCAGAAGCTCAACGAGCAGAGGAATCAGTATATCGCCGAGCAGATGAAGAACCGCCCGCAACAGGAAGACACACTCGGCACCGCGATCCAGCAGGCAGTCCGCGAGCAGGCCGCCAGGAAGAACTACGGCTTCAAACAGGCCGACGAGCCGGCAAAGCCCGCCGAGGGCGCACCGGAGCAGAAGTAGTCGCGCGACCCGCGCACCCAGCACGGTCCTCAATCAGGTCCGGCCAGCCGTGGGTCCTCTGCGGGGGGGGACTCACGGCTCACTGATTCTCGCAGCACCCACTGGCGTGTCGCCGACGGATTGCTACAATCATGGCATTTGGAGCAGAATCCGAATGTCGGAAGAACGCAAGGGATTGCCGCCGAGCGGGCGCAGTAGTGCGTGGCCGCTCTACGGTGCCGCCTTCATGATGGCCATGTATCTGAGCATGGCGTGGGCGGCCATGCCCTTCATTCTCACCACGATCCGCGGAACGAGCGCGGAGGTAGGTTACGCGCCCGCGATCAACAACCTCGCGTACATGATCGCTCTGCTGGTCACCGGATCGCAGTTGGGGAGTTTTCGCGTCAAACGGACGACCCTTGCGGCGGGCACGGTGGCGCTCCTGGCCTCCGTGACGATGACGTCCGCGGTCCTGGCGGGCATGGCGCGCAAAGAGTGCGACGGCGCCCTGTGGGTCTGGGTCCTGATCGCCGCGGGCGGGATCGGCGGGGCGACGATGGCGCTCTACTGGCCGTTCCTGATGAGCTGGGTGTCCTCCGACTACGAGGGCGTTCGCTTGAACCGCCGGTTCGGCCGATACAACGGCGCTTGGTCCGGCGGCGCGACTCTCGGCCCACTGCTCGGCGGCTGGCTCGTCGAAATCAACCCGGTCCTGCCGTTGGCCGGCGCGATCGTGTGCGTGGCACTTTCGCTCGTGCTCTTGAGCTTCGCAAAGGACGGTTCGAGTCGCAAAGCGGTCGAGCCGTCGCAACCAGCGAGCGCCGGCGACCCTTCCCTTGATCTGCGGCTTCTCGCCGACTGTCGGTGGATTTCGCGAATCGCCCTGTTCAGCGCATGCGTGTGTTACGCGGTGATCCGCTCGCAGTTCGCTCTGGTCTTCACGAGCCTGGGGTACGCGGAATCGCAGTTCGGCCTGTATCTGACGATCTACGCTCTGTGCAACTTCGCGGCGCTTATGGTGGCCGGAAGGTGGGCCCGATGGCATTTCAAGCCCGGCCTGTTGGTCGTGGCCCAGGCGGTGCTGTTGCTCGTGCTGGGGATGACCCTCTACGGCAGGACCTTGGGCGTCCTCTTCCTCTCTTCGGTCATCCTCGGCGTCGCATACGGCTTTGCGTACGGCTCCCACCTGTACTACGGAGCCGCAGCGAGCCGCCAACGGTCGACCCGGATGGCGATCCACGAGATTGTCATCTCCCTGGGTCTGACAATCGGGTCCGCCGCAGGCGGGTACCTGTGCGAGCACGTCGGCCTGTACTGGCCGTACTGGTTCGCCGTAGGCGTCGTCGGTCTGGGCATGATCGGCGAGGTGGCCATTCACGCCGACATGCGAGCGAGAGCACGTAAGGGAGAGCCGACGCCGGTTCTGGACGACGGGGAATCCTGTCAAAAAAAAGTCGATTCCAGGGGGAATTAACTTGACAGGCCGATTCTCTACTTGATAGAGTGGAGATAATGAAATACGAAGGCGGGCAAGCTCTGTTATCATAACTTGTGTCTTCGTCATATATCGCACTCATCTATCATACCCGCTCACCTTCGCGATCAGGGACATATTCTGTACATCCGGGTAACGCTGCGCTTCCGGCGTGGTGATCGACGAGGGTACGGAGTCCGGGATCGCCCCTCGCTGAAGTCCTGTTGCCGTTCCACGACGCCGCCAGCGGAGAGACTCTGCGCGAAGTCGGTGCGGGCACGTGCCCGTTCCACGCCGGATTCATATCACAACGGTTATTGTGAAAGGAGCGGAAAATGGAAGCGCATG
Source organism: Phycisphaerae bacterium (assembly GCA_017993835.1). Lineage (GTDB taxonomy): Bacteria > Planctomycetota > Phycisphaerae > Sedimentisphaerales > Anaerobacaceae > PLanc-01. Next base: position 19,735 of record JAGOLX010000008.1, on the reverse strand, counting down.
GAAGGATCATCATCGGGGCGACCCTCTGCATGCTCCTTGCGGCTCTGCCCGCCACCACATCGGCAAAGACCATCTATGTCGATGATGACGCCGTCGGGGTGGCCGACGGCTCCTCCTGGACCGATGCGTACACGCAACTCCAGAAGGCGCTGAATGCCGCCGAGTCGGGGGACGAGATCTGCGTCGCCCAGGGGGTGTACCGGCCGGACCTGCATAGTCCGACGACAGCGGTAAGAGGATCGAGCCCAGTCAGTCCGTCGGTCAAGTCGTTCGAGATCGCAAAGGGGGTGGCGATCCGAGGCGGCTTCGCAGGCTTCGGTACCGACGACCCCAATGCCCGCGATGTCGAGCGGTATGAGACGATCCTCAGCGGAGATCTGTGCGGCAACGATGTCGTCGGCTGGGGTCTGGGTCATCCCCTGTACGAGTCCTTGCACGCCGACAACCGCGGCTATGTGATCTGGAGCAGCTACGCGATCCGCGGCGGCGACACTGTCGCAGTGCCTCAGCTCGACGGCTTCGTGATCGAGTCGGCCACCCAGAGCGCCCTTTACAACGTGGGCGGCAGTCTGAGTGTCGGCAACTGCACCTTCCGGCGGAACACGAGCCAGGAGACGAGTGGGCCGGCGATCCTCTGCCTCGGAGGTGAACTGATCCTCTCGACCTGCGTCTTTGAGAACAACGCCTCTGCGATCTCGGGCGGCGCGGTCTACGTCTCGGACGCCGTCTTGACGCTGTCCGACTGTCGCTTTGCCGGCAACTGGACCCCCACCCTGGGCGGCGCGATCCACGCCGTGAACAGCGACATGGTCCTGACGGGCTGCACGTTCGCACAGAATGCCGCCGGGCAGGGCGGGGCAATCCGCCATGAGGAAGGCGCATTGACCCTGACCGACTGCTGGTTCGAAACCAATATGGCAGACAGGCAAGGCGGGGCGGTCGATCTGACCGGTCAGGGGAGTGCGTCAATGACCCGCTGCGCCTTCCGGAACAACCGGTTGGCCGACTACGGCGGCGCGGTCGCGAATGGAGGCGTTCCTCTGTTTCTGGATGCCTGTGCATTCAGCGGCAATCGAGCCACATGGGGTGGAGCCGTCTACGTCCACGGGTTCTCCTCCCTCCATGCGGAATCTCCGACGACCGGCACGGTCATGACGCACTGTCTCTTCGCAGGCAACTACGCCTCCAACACTGGCGGGGCCCTCTGGGGCTCCCTCGCGGATTTCACAGTCCGCGGCTGCACGTTTGCGGGCAACACGGGCGGGACTCTCACGTGGTGGGCCTCGACGCAGATTGTGTGCCGGGTCACAATGGAAAACTGCATCGTGTGGGACGGCGAGGATTCAATCACAGCGTCATTTCCGCCCACGCGAGGAGGCCCAAGGGACGTGATGGCAGGGGTGGAACTGACCATCACGCACAGCGACGTGCAGGGCGGCTGGACTGGCGACGGCAATATCGACGCCGATCCATGCTTTGCCGAGCCGGGGCACTGGGCGAATGCCGGCGCCTTAAGCACGGTCGTGTCGGCGAGCTACGGCGGTGCGGTCTGGGTCGAGGGCCACTATCATCTGAAGTCCCAGGCCGGGCGATGGGACTCCACCAGCGAGGGCTGGGTCCTGGACGAGGTCACAAGTCCGTGCATCGACGCGGGTGATCCGAACAGTCCCGTCGGCGACGAGCCCGAGCCCAACGGCGGGCGGATCAACCTGGGTGTCTACGGCGGCACCGCCGAGGCGAGCAAAACGTTCTGAGTGGGCCAAAGAGGACTTTTATTGGAGGTAACTGAAATGAACCGGTTACAGCTTACTACAGGATGTCTCCTAGTGCTGTCTTGCATTCTCGCGACATCCCCAGCGGCGGAGAAGATCGTTTACGTTGACGATGACGCAACCGGAGCCAACGACGGCTCGTCCTGGACCAACGCCTTCGTGTACTTGCAGGACGCGCTGAGCAGCGCCGGGTCCATCCTGCCTACGAGAGGGGGAGGGTACCAGGGTGGGGAAGCGACCGACGTGGAGATTCGGATCGCCCAGGGCACGTATCGGCCGAACCAGTCTGCCTTGGGTGGGGACACGCTTCGCGTGTCTCCGGAACAAAACGCGGTCTTCGCTCTCGTGGATGGAATCTTAGTCAGAGGCGGTTACGCCGGAGTCGGCGCGCCCGATCCCAACGAACGCGACTCTGAGGTCTATCGAACCATCCTAAGCGGCGACCTGAACGGCGATGACGTCGAGGTCCAACACGCGCACGATCTTCCCAATGAACCCACCCGAAGCGAGAACCGCCATTGTGTCGTCCGGTGCTATGGTACCAACGGGCTCCCCATTCTGGAGGGAGTTACTGTAACAGGGGCGACCACCGGCGCCGTAGAGAATTGGAACGGCAACCTTACGATAACCGACTGCGTCTTCTCCTGGAATACAGCCAGTTTCGGCGGAGCGATCTATAGCCGGGGGGGAGAGCTGGTCTTGACACGCTGCAAGTTCATCGCCAACTGGGCGTCGCAATTCGGCGGCGCCGTCTGCGCTGATGACGGCACGACCGTTGTGCTGACCGATTGTGTGTTCATCGGCAACGAGGCCGGCGTGGGTGGCGCCCTGGCAGGCGAAAGTGCCGATATCACCATGACCGGCTGCACGTTCGAGCGGAATGCCGCCCAGAACCAGGGATCGCTGCACGTCATGGGCGGCTCGCTGGCGGCAATCAACTGCACCTTCAAAGGAAACTCCTCGTTTCTGCTATCCACGGAACGCGGAGGGTACGGCGGTGCGATCGGCTGTTTCGACGATGCCGAGGTGTTCGTTTCGAATTGCCAGTTCGAGGGGAACTCAGCCATCAGCGGCGGCGCGATTTACGGCGAGTACAGCCGCGATGGGACCATTCTCCAGGATTGTGTGTTCATCGGTAACGTCGCCGATCAGGGCGGGGCTCTCTACGGTCTGCAGTACTCGACCGTCAGGAACTGCGTCTTTGCAGGCAACCGGGCCCAGCGCGGCGGCGCGGCCGACTCGGAGTGTGCCGGCCCCGAGTTCGTCAACTGCACCTTCGTCGCCAACCGTGCAGAGAACGGCAACGCCGTGGCGAGGTACTCCTGCCACGGCTTGCCCGAGAAGCCTGTCGTGATGATCAACTGCATCCTCTGGGACGGCGGCAATGAGATTGGAACTGCCCAAGGCGGCAATCCCGTCCGCTACGTGAACACGGACATCACGTTCAGCGATGTCTTCGGCGGCTGGGAAGGCGAAGGGAACATCGACGTCGGTCCCTGGTTTGCCGACGCGGGCTGCTGGGACCCGAACGGCACGCCGGACGATCCCAATGATGACTTCTTTGTCGCGGGCGACTATCATCTGAAGTCCCAGGCCGGACGCTGGGACCCGGTGAGCGGAAACTGGGTCCTGGACGACGTCCCAAGTCCTTGCATCGACGCAGGCGATCCGAACAGTCCCGTTGGCGACGAGCCCGAGCCCAACGGCGGGCGGATCAACCTGGGCGCCTACGGCGGGACTGCCGAAGCCAGCGCGTCCTACTCCAGCAAGTAGTCCCAGAAGGAGACAAGATGAACAGACAGACCCTCATCGTGGAATGCGTGCTCCTGCATAGCCTGCTTCTCTTTGCATCTGGAGCCTCGGGAGCAATCCTCTACGTCGATGCGAACGCTGTGGGGACGGCGGACGGTTCCTCCTGGGTCGATGCATTCACTCTGCTCCACACGGCGCTGATTGCCGCCGAAGCAGGGGATGAGATCCGAGTTGCCCAGGGATTCTACGTGCCCCGCGAATACGCGGCGACAGCAGCCATGAGAAGCCCACACGGAACAGGTTCGTCGGTCACGTCCTTCGTCCTCCCGGCAGGGGTGACGCTGCGAGGCGGCTTTGCAGGGCTCGGAGCTGAGGAGCCCAATGCACGAGACATCGAGCAGTATATGACCGTGCTGAGCGGAGACCTCTACAACAATGACGTGGACAGTTGGGATGTAGGCCATCCTCTGTACAGCTTGCTGCACAGTGACAACCGGGCCGTCGTGATCGAGAGCGGCGCCACGGAATCGACCATCGTTCTGGACGGCTTTGTGATCAAATCCGCGGTCCAGCACGGCTTGTACAATCGCGGCGGAACACTGAAAATCGCCAACTGCACATTCCGAGTGAATGTGGGTCAGGAGACATACGGCGCCGCGATTTGCAGCAACGGAGGCGATGTGGCTCTCTCGAATTGCGTATTCGAGGACAACCTCTCCCTGAGGGCAGGCGGCGCCATTGCCGCGACCGATGCCACGCTGACGATGTCTGACTGCTGCTTCCTGAACAACTGGGCCAACTACTCCGGCGGCGTCATCTATGTCTTGACAGGCAACCTGACCATGACGAATTGCAGTTCCCTCAGCAACTGGAGCTACAACACAGGCGGCACAATCTACGCGGAAGACGCGAATCTCGCCGGGACGGGCTGCGCATTCACAGAGAACGGCGCTTATGACGAAGGTGGTGCGATCTACCAGCGGCAAGGCACGCTGACCCTGGCCGATTGCACATTCGAAGAGAACATGGCCCAGGATAAGGGCGGGGCAGTCAGTCTGACGGAACTTGGCAGGGCATCGATGACCCGCTGTCGGTTCAGGCACAATTGGATGGCAGAGTCGGGCGGGGCCATCATGAGCGATCGCACACCCATGTCTCTCGACGCCTGCACATTCAGCGGGAATCGCGCCGAATCGGGCGGAGCAGTCCACGTACACGAGTCCCTTTCAGGGGACGCTGATTCTCAGGCGGGCGGTGCGGTCATCACGCACTGCCTGTTCGCGGGCAACGTTGCCTATGCCGGCGGGGCCCTGCGCGGGTATCCTGCACGATTTGCGATCAGCAACTCGACATTTGCTGACAACCTGGCGAGCAAGTATGCGACTCTTCTGTGGGAAGCCTGGTCGACACAGGTGGTGGTTACGATGGAGAACTGCATCGTCTGGGACGGCGAGAAATCGATTTCGCCTATGTTTGCCGGGAGATCTTCATCGGGAGAGCCAGCCTTGCCGCGGCAAATCGTCGTTCGCTACTGTGACGTGGAGGGGGCTTGGCCCGGCGAGGGCAACATCGACGCCGATCCCTGCTTTGTGCAACCTGGCTGTTGGGACGCCAGTGATATGGCGGGCAGCACGAGCGACGATGTCTGGGTGGACGGAGACTATCACCTGAGGTCCCAGGCGGGACGATGGGACCCAGCGAGCGGGGGCTGGGTCCCGGACGATTTCGGCAGTCCTTGTATCGACGCGGGTGATCCGAACAGTCCTATCGGCGAAGAGCCCGAGCCCAACGGCGGGCGGATCAACCAGGGCGTCTACGGCGGCACCGCCCAGGCGAGCAAGTCCTTCTGATGTGGACATCTGCCTCGCAAGAAGGTATAATCAAGACAATAATGTCCTATTGGAAGGAGAAGCTACGATGGGCGAGCGGCGTTTCTCGGGAACTGACGGCCTGCGGGCGCGTCGAGCGGCGAATGAGCGATATGGGCGGAGCGGCCGGGCGCTCCAGACTGTCTGGCGGGCGGCGGTCCTCCTGTTGTGCAGCGGCCACACGGCGGTCGGGCTTTCCACCTATGTCCCCTGCCTTCCCGGCGGCGGCGGGGATCTCAAAACCGACGCCCAGGCCTCGCTGGTCATCAAGATCGACACGTCACAGACCCGCCAGACGATTCGCAGCTTCGGCGCATCGGACGCCTGGTCCGCGCAATACGTCGGGCAGTGGCCGGACGACCAGCGAGAGGCCATCGCCGATCTGCTCTTCGAGACGGGCCTGGACGAGTACGAGAACCCCAAGGGGATCGCACTGTCCGCGTGGCGATTCAACCTCGGCGCAGGGAGCAGCCGGCAGGAGAACATGAACGACGCCTGGCACCGGGTGGACACATTCCTCGACGGGAGCTTCACCGGGTACGACTGGTCGCGATGTCCCGGACAGCGGTGGTTCCTCCAGGCCGCCAAGGCCAGGGGAGTGGGGCGGTTCATCGCCTTCGTGAACAGCCCGCCGATCAACATGACCAAGAACGGCCTGGCCTATTGCCAGCCGAGCTCGGGCACGACGAACCTGCGGGACGACAAGGTCGCCGATTTCGCGGCCTATCTGGCGACGATCCTGAAGCACTTTCGCGACGTCGAGGGGATCGACTTTGCGGGCGTCAGCCCCTTCAATGAGCCGAACTGGGACTGGGACGAGGCAGGGCAGGAGGGCTGCCGGTACAACAACATCGACATTCGCAACGTGGTCGTTGCGCTGCATCAGCAGTTACAGGATCGGCAGCTTGACACGGAGATCGAGATCGTGGAGTCGGGGGACATCGGCTACCTCACGGACGGATTCAGCACGCGGGGCGACTACATCGACACTTTCTTCAACGCCGGTAGTCCCTACTACCTCGGCGACAAGCTCGCCAACCGGATTTCGGGTCACAGCTACTTTACCTGCTGGCCCGAGAACAACCAGCTTGTGGGACGGCGCCGAATTCTGCGCGACAAGCTCGACCTCTATCCGGGCCTTGGCTACTCCATGTCCGAATACTGTATTCTGCTTGGAAGCGACTCGGGAATCCCTTCCCAGTACCACGACTATGGGAGCGGGCGGGACCTGGGCATTGACCCGGCGCTCTGGATGGCACGGGTGATTCACTGCGATCTGACGGTCGCGGAGGCGTCGGACTGGCAGTGGTGGCTCGGGATCTCCCCCTACGACTACAAGGACGGCCTGGTCTACGTGAGCAAGAGCACGTTCACCGGCAACTACTACGAATCGAAGATGCTCTGGGCGATGGGCAACTTCAGTCGGTTCATCAGGCCGGGAATGAAGCGGGTCGAGGTGCAGCGATCCGACAAGGCCGGTGCGGAGGACACGGTCGAAGATCTGATGGCGTCTGCGTACTGGGGGCAGGACGAAGGCGCCGTCGTGGTCGTTTTCGTCAATCGGGCGAACGAAGACCGCGTCGTGCGTCTAGATTTCGTCGGCGCCGACGTGGCCTCCCTGATCCCTTATGTCACGAAGGGCAACTCGGACGGCACGGACAACCTGACGGCCTACCGTAGGCTCGACCCGGAGGACGCCGTGGCGATCCCCGCTCGCTCCGTGGTCACCCTGGTCGCCGGCGCCACAAAGCGGGGCGACTGGGACAAAGATGCGAAGGTGGACTTCCGCGACCTCGCGGCCTTGGCCAACCGGTGGGGCGGCGCATCCGACGGCGACGGGCGTGCGGATCTCGGCGATCTGGTGGACTGGGCGGCCTACTGGCTCGAGGACTGGCGTTTCGCGGCGCACTGGAGACTGGACGAGACCTCCGGCAGCGTGGCCCGCGATGTGCTCGACGAGCACGACGCGGCGCTCGAAGGCAGTCCGCTCTGGCAGCCCGCCGGCGGGGCGGTCGGCGGCGCGCTGCAACTGGACGGACTGGACGATTGCATTCGCACGTCGTTTGCTCCGAACCCCGGCCAGACGAGGTTTGCGGTCTTCGCATGGGTCAAGGGCGGAGGGGCCCGCCAGGCGATCGTCTCGCAGGCGGGCGGGGTCAACTGGCTGATGCTCGCGCCCGACGGGACCTTGAAGACCGAGCTGCAGTCGGCAGGTCGTCAGGGCAAGCCGCTCGGCAGCTCGTCCGTCATCACGGACGGCCAGTGGCATCGCGTGGGCCTCGCCTGGGATGGCTCCCATCGAACCCTTTATGTCGATGACGTCGAGGTCGCTCGCGATACGCAGGACAGCTTGGCGGGCTCGACGGGGAACCTCTCCATCGGCGTCGGCAGCGCCGGAGCGGCGTCCGCCTTCTGGAAAGGACTGATCGACGACGTTCGCATCTACGACCGCGCGGTCACGCCGTGAGAGGCTGCGCCGTCGGCTGACGATTCATCCCCTCCGCTGGAAGGCGGGACGCACATCGTCTGTCTGTGCCCTGACCAGGGTTATCGGGCTCTTCTCGGACTGGCTGTCGTCGGTCATATCCGCCCAGGATGCAAACAAAAGCGAACCTCCATTCGTAGATTCCCTGATTGCCCTGGCATCCCCGTGCAGGGGGAGGTGCATCGAGATGACGGATGCCCACTGGGGGTCCGGCGTGGGCGGCGCCCCGAGCCAAGAAAATCGGCCGGGGTCTTGACTGTCGGGCGGCAATCCGTAAATTGATGGGCTTTACCCCAGTCGAATCGCAAGATGGTTTGGAGATGGTTATGATTGAAGTCAAAGAACTGCGGCGTAGCTTCGGGCCGGTAGTTGCTGTTGACGGCATCTCGTTTGGCGTGGAAAGGGGCCAGGTGCTCGGCCTGCTCGGACCCAACGGCGCCGGCAAGACCACCGCCATGCGGATGATCACCTGCTATATCCGCCCGGACAGCGGCACCGCGAGCGTGTGTGGGCACGACATCCTCAAGGACCCCATCGGCGTGAGACGGTCGCTCGGCTACCTGGCGGAGAACTCGCCGGCGTATCCGGAAATGACCGTCGGCGGGTTCCTCAACTTCATCTGCGATGTCCGGCGGATCAAGGGCAGAGACCGCAAGAAGGCCCTCGACCGCGTGGTCCCGATGTGCTCCATCGACTCGGTCTACCACCAGATGATCGAGACCCTGTCCAAGGGGTATAAGCGCCGCGTCGGCCTGGCCCAGGCATTGATTCACGACCCCCAGGTGCTGATCCTCGACGAGCCGACCGACGGCCTCGACCCCAATCAGAAGCACGACGTGCGGGATCTCATCACCAGCATGGGCAAAGACAAGTGCATCATCATCTCCACGCACATCCTGGAAGAGGTCGAGGCGATCTGCTCGCGGACGATCATCGTCGCCAAGGGCAAGGTCCTGGTCGATTCGACGCCCAAGCAACTCAAGGAAAAGCACAAAGCCAGCCTGGACGAGATCTTCCGAACCGTCACGAAGATGAAGAAAAGCGCTTAGGATTTACGATTTATGATTTCAGATTGACGATTTGAGGTTTGAAGCCGCTGTCGCGGCGGGACTTCTCGGACGGGCGACAGCAAATCATAAATCACAAATCGTAAATCGCCAATTTTCACGGGAGTCCTTATGAACAGTTTCTGGGCGGTATTCAAGCGGGAGCTGAAAAGCTACTTTGCGACGCCTCTGGCCTACGTGTTCCTCGTCATTTTCCTGTTCTTCGCGGGTTACCTGACGTTCAACAAGCAGAAGTTCTTCGAGATCCGTCAGGCGGACATGATGACGTTCTTCGTCAATATCCCGCTGCTGTTCATCTTCATGGTGCCGGCTACCGCGATGCGTCTGTGGGCGGAGGAACGCAAGGTCGGCTCGGTCGAGCTGCTGTTCACCCTGCCGATCACCATCACCCAGGCAGTCATCGGCAAGTTCCTCGCGGCCTGGGTGTTCCTCGGAATCGCCCTGGCGCTGACGTTCCCGATGGTGTTCACGGTGGCCTATCTGGGCGACCCCGACGGCGGCCTGATCGCGGCGGGTTACGTCGGCAGCTTCCTTATGGCGGGCGCCTTCCTGGCGGTCGGCTGCTTCTTCTCTGCGATGAGCAAGAACCAGGTGATTGCGTTTGTGCTCTCCGTGGTGGCCTGTGCGATCCTGGTGTTCGCCGGGGTGCCCTCGACGCTCGATTACCTTTCCACGTTCCTCCCGGCCGGACTGGTTTCCGCCATCGAGAACATGAGTCTTCAGCAGCATTTCGACTCCCTCCAGAGGGGGGTCGTGCGATTCAAGGATCTCGCGTACTTCGTCGTGTTGATCGTGGGGTGGGTCGCCGCGTGTACGGTCGTTTTGGATGAAAGGAAGGCCAGCTAATGAACCGCACGATTCGAACCATTCTCGGCGCCGTTCTGATCCTGATCATCGCGTTCAGCGGCATCACCATCTGCCAGAACATCGGGGGACGCCTGAAGGCGGACATCACCGAGCAGGGCCTGTACACCCTGTCCGACGGGACCAAGGCGATCCTGGGCAAACTCAACCAGCCGATCAAGGCCAAGCTGTACTATGCCAAGACCGCGGCGATGAAGGCCCCCGACCAGATCCAGTACTTCAACAACTACTACGAGTTCGTCAAGGCGCTGCTGGAGGAATACGCCGCGGTCTCGCAAGGCAAGGTCCAACTGGAGCTGATCGACCCGCGGCCCTTCTCCGACGAGGAAGAACAGGCTATTCGACACGGGCTGCAGCGCTTCCCGATCACGCAGGAGGAGACTTTCTTCTTCGGCCTGGTCGTCCAGACCCAGTTCGGCGTGGACAAGGTCATCCCGTTCTTTTCGCCCGACCGGCACAACTTCGTCGAGTACGACATCAGCTACCTGATCGACACCGCCATCACCAAGCAGAAGAAGAAGATCGGGATCATGAGTTCCCTGGCGGTGATGGGGCAGGACACGAGCGACTACATGGCGAGGATGATGCAGATGCAAGGCCAGCAGCCGGAGCCGCCGTGGACCATCGTCGAGCAACTGCGGAACAAGTACGAGGTGACTACGGTCGCCACGGACGTCAACGAGATCAACGACGTGGACATTCTGATCGTCGTGCATCCGAAGGACCTGCCGGAGAAGACGCAGTTCGCCATCGATCAGTTCGTCCTCAAGGGTGGGCGGACCATCGTCTGTGTGGACCCGCACTGCATCTCGGACCGCCCGCAGCGAAACCCCATGCAGATGAGCGTGCAGAACCAGAACTCCAGTCTGGACCGGCTCATGAAGACCTGGGGGCTCGACATGCCGGTGAACACGTTTGCAGGCGACCGGGCGCTGGCGCTGGAGGCCTCGGTCAGCCGCAATCAGCGGGCGGAGAAGATCATTGGCTACCTGGAGCTTGGGCCGAAGTGCTTCAACAAGGAACACGTCATTACCACGGACCTCAACCAGGTCCGTATGCTCTTCGCGGGCGTCCTGAAGGAGATCGACACGCAGCCCAAAGCAGCGGAGAAGCCGGTGGATGCCAATCAGGCCCAGGAAACCGCCAAGGCCGACGAGCAACCTGCAATTCGCAAGACCCCGCTGGTGATGACGACGGACAAGGGCAATGCGTGGAAGGTGGGAAGTCCCTTCGAGCTGATGTTCCCCGATCCGGCCAAGATGATGGCAGGTTTCATCGATGGGGACCGGCCGGTCGCCATGGGATACCTCGTCACCGGGCGGTTCAAGAGCAGCTTCCCCCAGGGAATCGAGGTCGAGGTGGACGCGCCCAAGGATCCGAACGCCGAGGACGACAATGCGGACGAACCCAAGAAGATCAAGAAGCACATCGCTGGTCTGACGGAGGCGAAGGAGGGTTGCGCCGTGGTGGTCTTCTCCGACGTGGATTTCATGAGCGACCAGTTGGCATACGCCAGCTCGATCTTCGGCAAGATGGTCGTCGGCGACAACGGCGCCCTGTTGCTGAACACGGTCGAGGAACTGGGCGGCTCGGGCGATCTGATCTCCATCCGATCCCGCGGCAACTTCAAGCGTCCCTTCGTCGTGGTGGACCAGATCGAGCAGGAGGCGGAAAAGCTGACCGCGGACGAGATGGCTGTCGTGAACGCCGAGATCGACGGATTCAACCAGGAGCTGCAGAAGCTGGTCTCCGGCGGCAAGGATCAGGACAAACAGGAGGTCCTCGGCAGCGACATCGTCAAGCGGAAGCGCGAGCTCGAGCTGAGCATCCACAAGGCGCAGCGTGACATGCGGGCCATCAAGGAGAAACGCCTTGAGGAAACCGAGCGGCTGGGCAGAAAGCTCGAACTGGTCAACATGGCGGCGGTGCCGGGCGTGATCATGGCGGTCGCCGTCGTTCTGGGAATCTGGCGGGGCGCCCGCAGGCGGCACTACATCAGCCACGCGAGCGATGCATAGCATTGATGATTGTTGATTGATGATGGATGATTGATCGTCGGAAGCACACCCCGACATGGATGCGGATCATCAATTATCCACCATCAATAATCAATAGAAGGAGTATTCGATGAGCAACCAGAAACTCGGCATTCTGGCCGCTGTTGCGGCGGTCATGGTTCTTCTGGCGGTGATCAGTTCCCGCGCTCCGGTTGGCGAGCGGACGAAGTTGTCGGGACCGGCATACCTGATCCAGGGTCTCGACCCCGGAAGCATCGACAGCATTACGGTCGGCCAGGGCAAGGAGTCCGTGAGGATCGTCCGGCGGAACAACCAGTTCATCGTTGCCGACGTGAACTATCCTGCCGAAGCCAAGCAGATCAACGACCTGATCTCCAAGACCCTGGACATCAAGACCGGCGATCTCTACACGACCGAGGCAGGGAATCACGCCGAACTGGAGGTGACCGAGGAGAAGGCACACGGCCTCGTGAAGTTCTTCAAGGCCGACGGCAGTCTCCTGACCGGAGTCGTGGTGGGCAAGAGCCGCGAGTCCGGGCAGGGCGCTTACGTCCGTCTGGCATCGAGCAACGACGTGTACCTGGCCGACGAAACGCCGTACTTCGCGACGCGGGATCTGGACTACGTCAACCAGGAAATCGCCTCCATCGAGCGGGCTGACGTCAATATGGTGACTGTCACCACGCCCGAGGGCTCCTACACGCTCCGCGCGGAGAACGACGGCGGCGACGATGTGCTCATGGACGCCCTGCCCGCCGACAAGAAGCTCAAGGACAGCGACGCCAAGAGCGTATTCACCGCCCTGCAGGGCCTGCGTTTCGAGGATGTGAACACGCCCGCACAGATCGAGGGATTGAACTTCGATCACAAGTACGTCGTGCGGATGGACAACTCGACCGAGTACACGCTGGAACTGGCGAAGAAGGGGACCCAGACGTATCTCAGGGGGCAAGCCGTCTACACCAGCCCGGCCAAGGTGACGATCAATCCCCAGCAAGTGGATTCGCCCGAAGAACTCAAGAAGAAGGAGACCATCCTGCTGGCCCAGGAGGGCGCCCAGCGGTTCACGCTCCGTCACCAGGCCTGGGTCTACCTGATTCCCGACTGGAAGGCCAAGTACCTGACGAAGGCGCAGTCGGAGCTGATAGAGGACAAAGAGCCGAAGACAACCCCGGCCGCGGAAACGACGACACCGGCGGTTCAGCTCGATCAACCGATCGTGCCGCTGACGGTGGAGCCGAACCAGCCCGTGCCGGCCCCGCAACCTGTCGGGCCCAACCAGCCTGTGGTGGCGCCCACGGCGCCGGTTGTCGAGCCGAACAAGCCCAGTTGAAGGGGAAGTGTGATTGTTGATGGGTGATTTTTGATTTGACGGATCATCAATCGACAATCATCCATCATCCATGGAGATTGACCGGTTCATTCTCGGGGACTTCCAGACGAACTGCTACGTCGTCCGTGTGGATGAATCGGCGACGGAGTGCCTGGTGGTCGATGCCGGCCTGGACGCCGACGAACTGATCGATTTTCTGAAACAGCATCGGCTCAATCCGGTTGCGACCATCCTCACGCACGGCCACGTCGACCACATTGTCGGCGTCACAGCGATGCGCCGTTGCTTCCCGCAGACCAAGGTGTACATCCACAGGCTCGACGCCGCCATGCTGACGAATCCGCGAGCGAACCTGTCCGCTCTGGCGGGCATGACCTTCGCCCTCGAACCCGCAGAAGTCCTCCTGGAAGACGGCGACACCATTGACCAAGCGGGCATTCGATTGAAGGTCCTCCACACCCCCGGCCACACCCCCGGTGGAATCTGCCTGTACGCGGAATCGGACGGCGTGGTCTTCGCCGGAGACACACTTTTTGCCGACTCGGTGGGCCGGACGGACTTCCCAGGGGGCGACACGGATCAACTGATCGAAAGCATCCGCACAAAGCTCCTTCCGCTCCCCGACAATACGGTCGTCCACCCCGGCCACGCAATGCGGACCACCATCGGCCGGGAACGACGGGCCAATCCCTTCCTGACGGGCCGGGAATGACCAGGCAGCCGAACCGGTGGGTCGGAGGAAGAAATGCCTCAGGGCATCACTACGAACGACTAGAAGGCGTTGAAGTACTCCGGCTTGCCGTCGTCGCTGTCGTAGCCGGTTGCGTCCTCCGCGTCGGCGCTCACGCAGATCCGCTCGATCCGCTCGGCCCGGCCGGTACTGCTGTCCGCCGTGAACAGAATGCCGTTGATCCGCACGTCGCCTGTGGCGATCTCGAACGGGACCGGCATTTGGGTGCGGAAGGACTTCAGGACGCTCTCTTTCTTTCGGCCGAGCACCGAGTCATGGGCGCCCGTCATGCCGACATCCGAGATGTACGCGGTCCCCTTGGGCAGAACCCGCTCGTCGGCAGTGGCGATGTGCGTGTGCGTGCCGAAGCAGCAGGCGGTGCGGCCGTCGACGTGATAGCCCATCGCGACCTTCTCGCTGGTGGCCTCCGCGTGCATCTCGACGACGAGGATCTCCGCCTGCTGGCGGAGTCGCGGGATTAGCTTGTCTGCCGCGGCATAGGGGCAATCCGCCGGCTTCATGAAGAGCCGACCGATTAGCGAGATCACGCCGACGGTGGGGCCCTTGGCGGTCTTATAGATTGCGGTTCCCCTCCCGGCGGCCTGCTCCGAGAAGTTGGCTGGGCGGGCAATGTTGTCCGCCTTCTCCAGCGTCTCGATGATGTCCCGTTTGCGGAAGGCGTGGTCGCCCAGCGTTACGAGGTTCACGCCGTAGTGGAGGAGCTTCTCGTAGATCTGAGGAGTCAGGCCGGACCCGCCCGCCGCGTTCTCCGCGTTGGCGATGACGCAGTCGATGGATCGCTCGCTGATGAGCCGTTTGAGCTTCTCCGCGAGCGCACGTCGCCCCGGCCGGCCGACGATATCGCCGATGCATAGGATGTTCAGTTTCATGGTGGCCTCGGGTCCTGGGCCTATTTGGCGTACTCGATGCAGCGGACTTCTCGCAGCAGGGTCACCTGGATCTCGCCGGGATAGGTCATTTCCTGCTCGACCTTGGCGGCGATATCGCGGGCGACCTTCATGGCGCACTCGTCATCGATCTCGTTGGCATCGACGATGACGCGGATCTCGCGTCCGGCCTGGATCGCGTAGGCGGTTTCCACGCCTTTGAAGCTGGTGGCGATCTCCTCGAGCTTCTCCAGCCGCTTGATGTACCGTTCGAGCGTTTCGCGTCGGGCGCCGGGTCGGGATGCGCTCATGGCGTCCGCCGCCGCGACCAGCGGCGTATACGGGTTGTCCGGCGGGACGTCGCCGTGGTGGCCCGCGACGGCATTGAGCACGATGGACGACTCGTTGAACCGCTTGAGGAAGTTGGCGCCGATGGTCGGGTGGTTGCCCTCGACGTCGTGGTCGATGGCCTTGCCAATGTCGTGCAACAGGCCGGCCCGTCGTGCGACGGAGCCGTCCAGGCCCAGTTCTTCCGCCATGACCTGGCTGAGAAACGCGACTTCGACGCTGTGCCGAAGCACGTTCTGGCCGTAGCTGGTGCGGAAACTCAGGGCCCCGAGCAGGCTCAGGAGCTTGTTGGGCAGGCCGCGGATGTTGGTTTCCACGGAAGCGTCCTTGCCGAGCTGGAGCACCTTGTGGTTTACGTCATTCCGGGTCTGGGCGACCAGTTCCTCGATCCGCGAAGGGTGGATTCGTCCATCCTGGATCAGACGCTCCATGGAAAGACGGGCGACCTCGCGCCGGACGGGGTTGAACCCGCTGACGACCACCATTCCCGGCGTATCATCGACGATGACATCGACCCCGGTGGCCTTTTCGAAGGCCCGGATGTTGCGACCCTCCCGTCCGATAATCCGTCCCTTCATGTCGTCGTTCGGGATTTCGACGGTCGAGACGGTCACTTCGCACGTCTGCTCCGCGGCATACCGCTGGATGGCGCAACTGATGATCTCGCGGCACTTGTCGTCGGCCATCTCCTTGGCTTCCTCCGTCTTCCGTTGGATCAGGGACGACATCTCGTGCTCGCACTCGTCCTCCAGGCGCTTGAGCAGCAACTGGCGGGCTTCCTCGACCTGCATCCCGGTGATTTTAAGCAGTTGGTTCTTCTGCTGGGCGATCAGGACCGTGAGCTGCTTGTCCTTGGCATCGACGTTCCGCATCCGCCGATCCAGTTCCTGCTCCTGCTGCTTGAGGGTCTTCTCCTGGTCCTGGAGCAGTCCGGTCTGCCGCTCCAGCACATCCTCGCGCTTGGACAGGCGCTGCTCGTTCTCTCGCAATTCCGCACGAACGCGATTGGCCTCGTTAGTGAATTCCTCCTTCTTTCTGATGGCTTCCGCGGCCGCCTCGATCTGGGCGGTCTTGATGATGTTCTCTGCTTCCCGTTTGGCACCGTCGATCTGCCTTTGGAGCTCTTCGGCAATGGTCTTCGCTCGCGTCCGGGCCTTGATTTGCTGAAGGATGGCCCAGAGGCAGGCGCCGAGCACGAAGGCGATCACACTGGCAATCCAGCCCTCGACGGTGATCGTCATTAAAACGGCGTCCATGTTCTACCTTTCCACACATAGTCCACAAATGGCTTTGGCTATGGGCGAACTACGGGTGGACAGGCAGGAAAGCTCCAAAGACGTGCTTGTGAAACGCGACAGACTTCCCGCGTGGGTGTAGAATCAACTCGGTAGGGCCAACAGTCTCCTCGATTCCTGGTCAAGAACAGGCTGGAGACTCGTCAAACAACGAAGCTTTACCGACTCTCTCCTCAACAACACCCCTCCGACGCAGGGAAGCGACGACTCATACCAGTTCAATCCCGTTTCACTCGATATTCACCTCTGAGACCGCCGGGAGAAAGTGGACGATGGTATCTACCTGAACTCAAACGCGGCGACCCCACAGGTGTCTCTACAACTTAGCTGCCATTTGAAACAGGTTTCACAACTCCTGTCTCACAATCCCTCCCATGGGGGGCCACAACCCCCCACACGACAGGGAACAACCCACAACCGTGTTCGCTCACAGTTGTCGTTATCATCGGCCATGTTAGAAGAGTGCTAAACCGGCGTCAAGAAAAAAAGCGATAAAATCGGCTTGATTGGCACAGCCGTTGAATCACCTGCGGCGGGCTCGTATTGGGCTGGCTGGTTATCGGACGCCAAGCTGAGCCAAGGCGGCGGGGCAGACTCGTGCAAGGGACCGTTTCGTAGACGGACCCTGGCGCATTCGTGTTGGCAGGATGTAACCGACATGCGGTTAGCAACGATCACAGGCGGTGCCGCGACACTGGCGTCCTTGTCCTGGCTGGAGATCCTGCCGTGCGATTTTGCTCGAGAATCCCTATTTACACGGGAACAAGGCCCGTTATAATCGCAGGAATTCGCAATGTTGTCCGCTTGCGGATAGACCGGTCAACGTGTGACAAAGGAGACAGAATGTCAGGTCACTCACATTGGGCGACAATCAAGCATAAGAAGGGCGCAGCCGACGCCAAGAGGGGCAGGATCTGGAGCAAGATCGCCAGGATGATCATCGTGGCGGCCAAGAACGGCGGCGGGGATCCCGATTCCAATCTGACGCTGCGCTACGCGATCGACAAGGCCAAAGGCGCCAACATGCCCAAGGACACGATCGAGAAGGCGATCAAGAAGGGCGCCGGGGGCGGCGAGGGCGTCAACTTCGAATCGGTCCAGTATGAGGGATACGGGCCCAGCGGCGTGGCGATCATCGTCGAAATCCTCACCGACAATCGCAATCGCACCGGTCCGGAGATCCGCCGGATCTTCGAGAAGGCCGGCAGTGCTCTCGGCACCCCCGGCTGCGTGAGCTGGATGTTCAGCAAGAAGGGCATGATCAACATCGCAACGTCCAGCATCGGCGAGGACGATCTGATGGAACTGGCCCTCGGGGCGGGTGCCGACGACATGCAGAACACCGGGGAGACCTACGAGATCATCTGCGACCCGGCTGCCTACGAAAGCCTCAAGAAGGCTATCGAGGCGAAGAACATCCCGATCCAGTCGGCGGAAATCTCCATGATCCCCCAGACGACAGTCCCTATCGCGGATGCAGACGTCGCCCGCAAGATCATTCGACTCATGGAGGCCATCGAGGATCACGACGACGTGCAGAACGCCTACTCGAACTTCGATATCCCGCCTGAGATCATTGTGGAGGCTTCGGCGTAAGCGGGTCGGGTCTGCCATCCCGTGCCGCGAGATTCGCGATGCGCTCCCGAGCGAGACGGTATTCCATTTCCCCAAGTCGGCTGACGACCTGCTTGCGGTCTGGGTACATCGTGCGGAACTGCTCGCGGTAGCTATCCTCTATCTCAATGGCCTTCCTGTAGTGCTCGACGGCGGTCGTGGTCATGCCCAGCGTCTCTGCCAGTCGTCCCAGCTCGAACCAGAGCCGGTCGCAACCGGGGTATTGCCCAGCGGCCTTGAGATACCAATCGTAGGCATCTTGCGTCCTGCCAAGCCAGGCGTAGGCTATCGCCATCTTTTCGTAATTCTTGTAGTCGGCCGGACTTGTGCTGGTCGCTTGGCGAAAGCAAAGGATCGCTTCTTCGAGCAAGGAGGGCTGTCTGGACGAGATCTGCTCGAATTGCTGCAAGTACAGCCTGCCGTTGAGGCTGGCCGCGGCGGATGCGAGTCGATCCGCCCGCGTCGTCTCGTCGAGCACTTCGTGCGCCAAGTCTAGCCGGCCGGACGCAATCGCCTGCTGTGCCTGTGCGATGCCCATCGTCGTCCGATACGCCGGCATCCAGACCACGAGGACGTAGAGCCCGAAGAGCACGACTGCGCCGACCGTCGCCAGGTATCGGATGCGTCGCGGCCGCCGCGGGAGTACATGGGAGCGGGGTTCCTGATGCCCGTGCAGGCCAAGTAGACATGCGAGGATGATCCAGAAGGCCGTCCAGACCCCGGGCTCGAAGATCGCAAAGTCGATCAGATTGTGCAGCAGGACCGCGACGATCGCTGCGACGAGCGACGCGGACAGGGTCGAACCAGCGGCAGTCGCCGACGTCGATTCCGCACGTTCAAACGGACTGGCAGCGAGTAGAAAGCCGATGAGGAACACCGCAGCGGGCGCCACGAACAGGGTGAAAACTTCATAGAGCCAAGTGTCGAAGCCGCCGGTTCCGGAGGTGGGAATCATGAGCGGCCGGACCAGGAGCAGGCACAGGCCGAGCACCGCGAGCAGCCGGAGGACTGCTCCTGTGCCGACCGTTTGACAGGAGGGGGCTTCCATCGGAGCCCGAGGCGCCGCGGAGCGAAGCCACCTCCACAGTGGGCCGCACAGCATGGCGATGAACGCGATCAGGCCGAGGGGGCCGTATTGGGCGAGCAGGCTGAGCGGCCAGTTGTGCGGGTCTGCGACCGATTCGAGGGCGGCCGCAGGCTTGTAGTGGGGATAATAGTCTGAGAAGTTGCCCGGCCCGACGCCCGTAAAGAGATGGTCCGCACACATCTGCGCCGAGGCCACCCAGTATTGCCAGCGGACGAGCATGGAATTGCCGCCGGGCAGGCGGCCGTGTTGGAGGCCATAGTGAATCGCGATGCCGGCGACCACGACGACCGCCAGGACCGCCATGGGGACCAGAATGGCCAGAATACGCCGCTTGTGGGCAGCGAACTTCCAGTCTATGGTCAGCAGCAGCCCAAAGACAGCCAACCCGACGACGAAGGCCATGATGCCGCCCTTGCTCTGAGTCAGGAGCAGGCCCGCGATGACGACGGCAGTGGCCACCACGGCGAACAAGACGCGGCGACGTCGTTCCTTGGCGCCTCGGATGCCCCGGAGCGCGTCGATGAGCAGGGCGATGGCTGCGAAGGACGCGCAAATCCCAGAGGATGCGGCGGAATTGCTCGTTGTGAAGAAACCGCGGATGCCGCGGGAGTACAG
>JAGOLX010000007.1:20912-175831 GCA_017993835.1 Phycisphaerae bacterium | reverse complement strand
GCGGTGTAGAACTCGCTGGCCTCGGTCTCCCCGGCAATCGCGAAATCCAGAACCTCGTTCACGCTCCCGAATGTCTTGCCCATGGTACCCCCTGTCCTTTTCCCGAATACGGTACGACGTTGTCGCAAGGGCATGCCAAGCCCCCGTGTTCAGAGCCAGATTCTACCGGCAGACCGCCGGCGGAAGAAGCCGAAAAGTGCCGCGAAGACGGTCCCGGGTACATGGCCGTTTCTGCGACTGGGCCGGCAGGATGGAAACGATGCTCCGCATCGGCTCGCGCAGGTCTTTGGACGCCGGGGTTCTCTGGCCGCCATGCGACAGGAGGCTGCAACTGCGGTCATGCGCCCCCGGAATCGTCGTTCGGGAAATCACCTTTGAATCGGAGTGATCCGTGTGTTAGGATGCCATGTTTGTGAGCAAGAAGGTGACTGCCGGTGAAGGTGGCATTCGGCGAATCTGGGTGCAAGAACTGTCTGTGGAAGGAACCGCGGTATGAGCAATCGGTCTGACACGAAGAATATGGCCCTGTTCTGCGACTTCGAGAACATCGCACTGGGCGTTCGGGACGCGCACTACGCACAGTTCGACATCTCCAAGGTGATCGAGCGGCTCCTGCTCAAGGGCAATATCGTCGTCAAGAAGGCCTATTGCGACTGGGAGCGATACAAGGACTTCAAGACCGGGATGCACGAGGCATCCTTCGAGATGATCGAGATCCCGCACGTGCGGATGTCGGGCAAGAACTCCGCGGACATCCGCATGGTCGTCGACGCGCTCGACCTGTGCTACACGAAGGAGCACGTGGACACGTTCGTCATCCTCAGCGGCGATTCGGACTTCTCGCCGCTGGTGAGCAAGCTCCGCGAGAACGACAAGATCGTCATCGGCGTCGGCGTCAAGAACTCGACATCGGACCTGCTGATCGCCAACTGCGACGAGTTCATCTACTACGACGACTTGGTCCGCCGTCAGCCGCCCCGCAAGAAGGAGGCAACAGCGGAGGCCAAGAGCAAACCAGCACGGGGTCCCGCCAAGGCGCCGAAGCCCCCCGAGGACAAGAAACAGGAGGCGTGGGACCTGATCGTCGAGACCTACGAGGCGCTGCTCGAAGAACGCGGCGAGGGCGAGAAAATCTGGGGCTCCATGATCAAGCAGACGCTGAAACGCCGCAAGCCCGGCTTCAGCGAGTCCTACTACGGCTTCCGCTCCTTCGGCCAGCTCCTGGAGGAGGCCCAGGCGCAAGGCATCTTGGAACTGGAGCCCGAGGAGAAGTCCGGCGGCTACATCATCAAGAGCTGCCACGCCCTGTAACGGTCAGAGACTCGAACACGGCATCCTTCAGGAAGCACTCGAAGAAGGCGTAGATCTGCTCGTTGGACTCCGGCGTGGGGCTGTGGGTATCGCGGCTGGTCATGGCGACGCGGTTGTCGCAGCCCAGGAGCTTGTTGACCGCGACCGTGTGGTTGAGGGCCTGCCAGCGCTGGGGCGGGTCTTCGGCGCCGCCGGAGACGAGGAACGGCCGCGGGGCCATCAGCGCGTGCAGCTCGTGCAGGTCCCGACCCGTCTCGATCATGGTCCTGTAGGGGCCTGTGCGAGGACGGGCGTCGCTCGGGACACCCCGCTGGCGCTGCACGTTCGGATCCCAGCCCAGGTACCAGGGCTCCCAGTAGTTGACGTTCGGGCGGGTCTCGTCGAAGACGATCCCGGGGTCCGACCAGACGGCGCAGGCGAATCTGTCATAGAGGCAGGAGGCAAACATCGCCCACTTGCCGCCGTAGGAGTGGCCGACGACACCGATGCGTTGCGGATCGACGCCAGGCATGTGGGCCAGAGCGGTGTGGCAGTTGGCGGCGACATAGGCGAGGGCCGAGAGCGGCTGGAGCGGCGGTTGTCCCTCGGGCACGTCCCAGAGCGGCTTGTACGGCGGATCGAGACTGCAAAACGCCGGCGTGCCGATGGACAGGACCACGAAACCCCGCCGGGCCAACTGATAACCGAAGTCACGGAGTTCCTTGTCGTTCAGGCCCACCGCCGTCTCGGCATCGTAGTAGACCACCAGCACCGCCGGGAAGGGGCCGTCGCCCTCGGGGACGAGCAGGTAGCCCGCAACCGTCTGCTTGTTCGGAGCGATCTCGACGACGACCCTCTGCTGCACGAAGCTGTCGCGACGCGTCCGCTCCACGTACTGGACTTCAGGCCTCTCGATCAGCGGCGGCCATCGCCCGATCAGGTTCCACCACGCCGCCAGGATCTGCCATCTGCGTCGGGACCAGTCGGCGGCTGTTCGGACAGGCGTCGCGTCATCGAACAGCAATGGCGATCTGTAGCTTCCGAGATCGTTCGCGAATTCGGCCGGCGGGGCAAATGACGGTCGAAGAACCTCGGGGACACCGCCCGCAGCCAATGACAACGAGAGCACACACACGACACTCAACATGGCTCGATTCCCCGTCGGTCCAAGAACGGTGGGCACAGTCCACCGCTACTACGCCGTCCACGTTAATTCGGTGGGCAACCTATCGGCGTATGGCCTGTTCGGAGTTCCGCGTTTACGCGGTCTTCACCCGCCTGAAGGCGGAACTCCCAACGGGGTCCGCGACGTTTGCCCACCATTTTCAGATGGACGGCGTACCACCGCTGCCGCCCAAACGAGATTCTCTTGCAGAACGACGCCCAATCGCATACAGGAGAAAAGGCCCGACGATCACTACAGGACCGCCGAGCCTTGTTGTCTCACCATCTGCTAATGACCGACCTGCAATTCGAGCCTGGCCCCCGGAACTCGCGACAGCCAATCATCAATAGTAAATTGTCAATTGTCACACCATCGGGTCGCGGCCGGTCGCGATGGGGTGATAGAGCGGCTTGCCCGCCATGAGATCCGCCTGGCTGGGCACGAGGCTCTGCTTCGACTCCTTCATGAGCCAGTCCCAGGTGACGACCTGGCCGGTATAGGCGGAGATGCGGGCGCCGATGGCGGTCAGGGTGCTCTCGGCGACCCGAACGCCCTCGTTCAGCGCCTTGCCGCCGCGGATGCTCGCGATCAGGTCCTTGTGCTCCTGGAGCATGCCGTCGACCATTTCGCCGTCGTATTTCCAGGCGTTGGCGCCGGAGATCCCGATCCGACAGTCGCTGGTGCCCTTGGTGCCGACGATCTTCTCGCCCTGTCGTCCCGACCCTCGCGGCGGGCTGTGCCCGCTGAAGCTCAGGCAGCGTGCGCCGTTGGCGTACTCGAACTCCGCGTAGATGTGGTCCCAGATATCGCCGTTGAACTTCTCCCAGCCCTCTTCGCTGCCGTTGTTGTACTTCTTGCAGACCTCCTTGGCGATCCTGACCTGCTCCTCATTGGTGCTGCGCCATTGGCGTCCGCCGAGCGCGGTGATCTTGACCGGCGGGCCGTTGAAGCACCAGTTCAGCACGTCGATATTGTGGATGTGCTGTTCGCAGATCTGGTCGCCGGAGAGCCAGGTGAAGTGGTACCAGTTCTCGCACTGCCAATCCAGCTCGCTCATGCCCTCGGAGGCGCCACGGAACCAGATGCCCTCGCCGTACCAGTAGCACTGGCCGCCGACCAGCTCGCCGATCGCGCCCTCGTGGATGCGTTTCATCAGCTCGACCCGGCTGAACTCGTGCCGGCGCTGCGTGCCCGCGACAATCGAAAGGCCCTTCTGTGCCGCGATGCGCGAGGCCTCCATCACTTCCCGGCAGCCCGCGACGTCCGTCGCGACGGGCTTCTCCGTGAAGACGTGCTTGCCCGCTTTGACGGCCGCCATCAGTTGCCGACCGCGAAACGCCGGCGCGGTCGCCATCAGCAGCAGGTCGGCTTCGCACTGCGCCAGCTTCTCATGGCAGTCGTAGCCCCAGAACATGTGGTCGTCCGCGACCTTGACGCGATCGCCTGCCTCTTTCGCCAGACTGTCGCGCGTGCTGCGGACCTTGTGCTTGAACAGATCGGCCATCGCGATCACTTCGACCCCGGGATCGGCCTGGAGGCACTGCCGGACCGCGCCGTTGTTTCGTCCGCCGCAGCCCAGCATCCCCACCTTGATCTTGTCGGAGCCCTGTGCGTGCGCCATGCCTGCCAGCACGGCGGCCGTGCCCGCTGCCACGCTCGCCTGGGTCCCGGACATCGTGTTCCTTTGTGACGACATATCGAGAATCTCCTTCGTTCGGTATCTTCGTGTCTTTCCGCCCACACCCGCAAGTCTCGCGTGGCTCATCCCGTGTTGCCGCGGCGCTCGCGGACCCAGCCGGCCAGTTCATACCGGCCGGGGACCGCCACCGGCGGCACGGGCATTGCATCGCTGAGCTTCAACTCGTCGGACGGCAGGAGGTTCAGCGTGCTACGGTTCATGAACCAGGATCGCGTGAACTGCACGCGGGAGTAGGCCGACTCGCGTCCCATGATCGCGCACAGCGTGCTCTCCGCGATCCGCTTGCCCTCGTTGAGCGGCTTGCCCTCGCGGATGCTCTTGATGAGGTCCGCGTGCTCCTGAACGTAGGGGTTGGCCTTGGGTCCCCTGTATCGCCAGGCGTTCTCGCCTGCGATGGTCCCGGCGCAGTCGCTCCAGCCCTTGGTGCCAACGACGCGTTCGCTGACGTTGCCGGCCGTGCCCTCGATCTGGCGGCACATGCTGATCGTCTTGACATCGCCGGGATAGGTGAACTCGACACCGAAGTGGTCGAAGATATGGCCGTACTTGGGCTGCGTGCGGAACTGGCGTCCACCCACGGCGTAGATCGTCTCCGGCTGCGCGTCCTTGAACGCCCAGTTGATCACGTCGATGTTGTGTACGTGCTGCTCGCAGATGTGGTCGCCCGAGAGCCAGGTGAAGTACAGCCAGTTACGGATCTGCCATTCGATGTCGCTCTCGCTGGCCTGTCGCTCGTGGACCCAGAGGCCGCCCATATTCCAGTAGCACTGGGCGGAGACGATGTCGCCGATCGCGCCGTCGTGGATGCGTTTGATGGTCTCGACGTATTCCGGCTGGTGGCGGCGTTGCGTGCCCGCAACGACCCCGAGGCCCTTTTGCGTCGCCAGACCGGAGGCCTCGATCACCATCTTGGCCCCCGCCGGGCAGACGGCCACCGGCTTTTCCATGAATACGTGCTTGCCCTTGCGGATCGCCTCGGCGAACTGCTTGGGCCGGAAGCCCGGCGGAGTCGCCAGGATGACCAGATTCACGTCATCGAGGGCCATGAGCTGCTTGTAGGCGTCCAGACCGACGAAGCAGCGGTCGTCCGGAACGCTGAAGTCCTTCTTGAGGCCCTCCAGGCGGTCCTTGAAGGTGTCCGCCAGGGCGACGACCTTCACGCCGGAGGACGAGCTGACGCAGTCGTGGGCGGCGCCGGAGCCGCGTCCGCCGCAGCCGACGACGCCGACGCGAATCTCATCGCTGCCCTGTGCGTAGGCCAGAGGCCCGGCCGCACCCGACAACACCAGGGTGCCGGCCGCCATTGCCGAACTCCTCAAGAGCTCTCGTCTCGTCCATTTCCGTATTTTCACCATAGTCTGAGATCTCCAATGCCTGTGCTGATGAATGGGCCATACGCTCAGTAAGACGCTTGCTGTCAGCGGATTATTGAGCTAATAGACCACGTTCTCGATACGATTGCAAGCGAGTTTTGGGGGGGCCGATCCGGCGTGTGTGCCCAGGTGCTCCGGCAGGCCCGCACAGCCATGAAACGCCTCGGCAGATGGGGCCTGGCCGCCTGCAAACCAACCACTAAGTAACTATCTCAAAACGAGGATTGTCATTTCGAGCGCAGCGAAAAATCTGGGCTGTGGACTTGGGAAGCCTCTCCTGCGCGGGCCAGATGGTTCGCTTCGCTCACCATGACAAGTCCTACCGCGCAAGAATCCTTCCGAATCGGTACAAGTGCTTGCCGGACAGGACGTTCGGGTCACCCTACCAGCCCTGTCCGCCCTATCATGTTCGATCCCACTCGGGATGGGATACGGGCCTGTGTCGTGTGGCACCCCCGCCCTCGGGGGTGATCCCTGAGATTCCCCAGCGGTGGACGATTCCCGAGATTCCCCCGCTCAAGATTCCCCAGCCGGGGGCGGCTGGGCTACAGGTTCTGATTCTTCGCAAGGCATGTGTCACTGTCCTTTGCCAATCTCGCGGTCCGGGGCAGCATGATGTGGCACCCCCGCCCTCGGGGGTGATTCCTAAGATTCCCCAGCGGTGGACGATTCCCGAGATTCCCCCGCTCAAGATTCCCCAGCCGGGGGCGGCTGGGCTACATTGGGGGCGCTGCCCCCTGGACCCCCGGGCCGGTGACTGGCCTCGCTCCGCGGGCCGTCACTCGGCCAAAACACTCCTAAAGACCTACTGTGGCGTTGTCCTCGCGAGGCGGAGCCCCAAGAGGCCGTAGCGGTCGTCGCGCATGGGCCAGAGCCTGTAGCGAACCGCGCACCGGCAGATGCAGGCGATGTCGAGCCAACTGCCGCCACGGCTGACGCGGTAGCCGCCCGAAGCGGGGCCACGCGGGTCCGTCACCGGTTCGCTCAGATACCCTCCATGCCAGTCCTCACACCACTCCCACACATTGCCGTGCATATCATACAGGCCCCAAGCGTTGGGCTGGAAACTCCCGACAGGAGTCGTCATCCCGCGATACACCCCTTCCGCGCCAGCTCCGTAGGGGTACTCCCCATCGAAGTTCGCCATGCTCGAGTCCAGATCGGTCCCATAACAGAAGGGTGTCTGCGTCCCCGCACGGCATGCGTATTCCCACTCGGCCTCCGTCAAGAGCCGGTAGGTCCCTTCCGGAACCCCCTCAACCTCACACAGCGCCTTCAAGAACTCCTGGCAGTCGTCCCAGCTCACGCTCTCCACCGGGGCATCCAGACCGGCATTCTGGAAATAGCACGGGTTGCTGCCCATCACCTGCTGCCACTGGCCCTGCGTCACCTCGAACTTGCCACAGTAGAACGCCCGGGTCAGCGTGACCTCATGTTGAGGACCTTCCTCATCCCATCGCCCGGCTTCACTTTCCGGGCTGCCCATCGTGAAGGTCCCTGCCGGGATCAGACGCAGAACGATACCGGTATTGCGCGTGCGGACCTCGACAGGCAGCCCAAGTTCCTGCGCCGCTTGCCGCTGGTTCTGCTGCGCCTCCTCACTGCCCGGGGCAAGGCCCTCCAAAGAAGGGTACAGGGTATCCACCAGATCATCGGGCAACGCAGGCGCGTTCGGGTCCGCGAACGCCATACCCACCAACAGGAGGATCACACACAGAGGAAATGGAACGGACGCGACATGTTTCGACGCCATGGCCTTGCCTCCTACAGACTACAGAAAAGACTGTCTGCCTGCACCATCGACGGAAGAGCACACGACACGCTGCACACACATTTGTATTGTATCAACGTCCGATATCATTTTCAATATGTGATATGTGGCACCCCCGCCCTCGGGGGTGATTCTTAAGACTGCCCAGCCGGAGGTGACTCCCAAGATTCCCCAGCCGGGGGCGGCTGGGCTACAGAGCGACGAAACCATCTCAATCCCAGGCGGCAGAGCTGTTTTTGCATCTCATTCTGGAAACGAAGCCGGACTTTCGCAGGCCGGACCTCCAGCGATGGGCCGGGGACAAGACGCGACAGCGGGATCATACGAACGGTCTCGCGCACCGCCGGGGGGACGGCGCTTGAATCCGAGCCTCCCGGCGGATAACATAAGTTCGGCTGCCGTATAGGCTTCGTTGAATCTTCGCGGCGCACCAGGTGCGCCGTTGCTCTACTCGGAAACGCATGGCACTCGTAACGTTGCAGGACATACACGTAGCATTTGGGCCGGAGATCGTTCTGGACCATCTGGACCTCCAGCTCCATCCCGGGGAGAAGGTCGGCATGGTCGGCGCCAACGGCTCGGGCAAGACGACCATCCTCAGACTCATCACCGGCCAGATCAGGCCGGACATGGGCCGGGTCATCCGCCAGAAGGGGCTTCGGATCGGCTACTTGCCCCAGGAGGCCACCTTCAGCGGCGAGCGGACGGTTCTCCAGGAGATGCACGCCGGTGTTGACAACATCTTCAGGCTCCAGGAGGCCCTCCACGAGGCTTCGCGAGAGATGGAGCACCTGACGGGCTCCGACCTCCAGGCCAAGATGCGACATTACGACCGCCTGACGCACGAATTCGAGCTGGCCGGCGGCTACGAGTACGAGACCCGCATCCAGATGACCCTGGCGGCGCTGGGCTTCGAGCCGGAACTGCACCACGTCAAGACGTCCGCCCTCAGCGGCGGTCAGCTCTCCCGCCTGGGCCTGGCCCAGGTCCTCATGCTCCAGACCGATCTGCTGCTGCTCGACGAGCCGACGAATCACCTGGACCTCCAGGCCACCGAATGGCTCGAGCGGTTCCTCGGCAACTACCGCGGCGGCGCGGTCATCATCAGCCACGACCGGTACTTGCTGGACCGGGTGGCGTGCAAGATCATCGAGGTCGAGAACCGCCAGGCCAAGGTCTGGCCCGGCAACTACAGTAACTTCGTCCAGACGAAGGAGACCGTCCTGCTCCAGCAGGAGCGGGAATACGTCCGTCGGGTCGAGATGGTCGAGCGGACGCGGGACTTCATCGCCCGCAACAAGGACCAGGAGGGCATGCGAGGGACCGCGAAGGGGCGCAAGACCCGCCTGAACCGCCTGCTCAAGGAGAACCCCGACTTCCTGGAGAAACCCACGAATCAGCGGACCATCGCCTTCTCCTTCGGCAAGACCGGCAAGGCCAGCGATTTGATCGTCCGCTGCGAGGGCCTGGGCAAATCGTACGGCGAGCTGACGCTCTTCCAGGACCTCACGTTCGACATCCTCAACGGCGAGCGGCTCGGCATCACCGGTCCCAACGGCACAGGCAAGACCACGCTGATCGAGCTGGCCCTCGGCCGGGTCGAGCCCTCCACGGGCACGATCCGCATGGGCGAGAGCCTCCGCGTCGGCTACCTCGATCAGCATGGCGAAGTGCTCGACCCCAATCGCAGCGTCCTGGACGAAGCGTGGAGCGCCAACCCGGAACTCGTGCCGGAGGTGGTCCGCAGGCGTCTGGGCACGTTCCTGCTCTCGGGCGACGACGTGTACAAGCTCTGCGGCGAGCTCAGCGGCGGCCAACGAAGCCGGCTGATGCTCTGCAAGCTCGTCCTCTCGGCCCCCGACGTGCTGATCATGGACGAGCCCACGAATCACCTGGACATCGCCAGTCGTGAAATGCTCGAAGAGGCGCTCGACGACTACACCGGCACGATCATCGTCGTCAGTCACGACCGGTACTTCCTGGACCAAGTCGCGGACAAGCTGCTCGTCGTCGGCACGGACGAGCTCGGCCAGCGGGAACTGGGTCGGACGGAGTTCATCGTGGGCGAGCCCGCCTACTCGGTCTACGCGGACACGATCCGCCAGCGGATCGAAGAGAAGGAGCGGAAGGAAGCCGAGGCTGCCGAGGCGAAAAAGCGTCAATCGCAAATCGTAAATCGCAAATCGCAAATGGCCGTCCCGGCCAATCGGGCCCCCGAGGAGTTGAAGCGATTCAACAAGTTCACGGTGGACCAGATCGAGGAGATGATCCTGGGCGTCGAGCGCGAGATCGAGCAGATGAAGCAGCAATTCGGTGACGCGGAGATCTACAAGAACCCCGACCGCCTGGCCGACCTCCAGCAGTCCTACGAGTCCAAGCAATCCGAGCTCGACCTGCTCTACCGCGCCTACGAACGCCGAGCGGGATAGATGCATCCCGGAGAAGACGGTGATGCCGGACGAAATCACAATGCTATCCACTGCTTGACGTGAATCCCGGAGGCATTAGGCACCAACAGGAGAAACCTGCATTCGCCGGCTCTTGGCGCTTGTACCCCATCTGTGCAGTCATATAATGAGGTGAGCGTCACCTAACAAGGAATTGCTTTTGGGTTGGAGTGGAGTGCCTCTGCAATATGCCAAGACGCGCCTCGTATTTTCTGGTTTCCGTGTCGAACAAGGAGAACCTCGACCTCTGCATTGAGTATGCATTGGCCGGCTTCACCAATAGCATTAACGGCGTCTGGACATACCTTGACATCAAGCTGGGAGATTTCGTCTCATTCCTCTATGGGGCGAAGGCTCACAACCTGTATCTCGTCGAGGGCAAAGCGGCCCTCCTTGACGCCGACGCCGCACCGCCGTGGCCGCCAGTTCACTTCAAGCAGTCTGGAAAGACCTATTACTTCCCGTTCCGATTGCAGCTCAGGCCAGTGCGACGCTTCCAAGAATCCCTTGTGCGCGCCGAATTCAGCTACGTAGCCGAGAATCTCCTTCTGCGTGGAGGATACCGAAGGACGCACTTTCAAGCAGACCAGACGACCCTTCAGGCAGTTTCCCAGATGGGGGAGCTATGGCACGCACCTACACAGCGGTTGGAGATACCTGACGCCAGGACCTACACGCCCCTATTTGCGAGACATCGTGACTTCTTGCACCCTCCGGAGGTGTTCCGCTTCCAAGAACTCACCTTGCAGGGCGCAATTCGCGCCTACTTGAGCCAAACAGAGCATCTGCAGGAGTTTCTGGGCTGGATGAACGCCAACGTGGCGGCAGATGAATTCGAGGTCTTGGGGGAAAAAGCACTACCAGAAGGTTTCGCCGATCTCCTGATCAAGGAGGCAACACCAGCTGGCATGTCGCGCAGAATTCTCCTGGAGGTCAAGACCAACACAGCCTGCTCGCGTGATGTTGAGCAGCTACGCTACTATATAGCAACCATCGGCCAAGAATGCATGGGTGGAGTACTGATCGCAAGCGGCTTCCCTCGCAGGGCGTTGCAGCAACTGGGCGATAGCGGAATCACAGCGATTCAGTATCGCTGGGAAGAGTTGGATATGAAGGCCAGACCCGCCAACTTCGAGCAGTTGGTTCAGTCCCTTCGGCTGGCGCCACCTGGTGTCTAATCTGCTGTTTCTGTGTCGGTCCTGCTATGGAGGGGTGGTCCGATTCCGCCAGGCGGATGGGTACATGTCAACGCCCTGCGGCATTCACAATCCGATCTCACCTGGGGCATTCGCAAAGAGAGTGGACGAATGGCACACCAGGGTGAAGAAGGCAATCTTCATGCACGCCGAATATGAAGACACGATGAGCAAGGCCCGAGAGGGGGACCTCATATACTGCGATCCCCCCTACAGTCATACGCAGTCGATACTCTATGGAGCACAATCCTTCAGTCTGGAACGACTCTTCGAGGTCATTGCCGCCTGCAAATCGCGAGGCGTATTCGTAGCCTTGAGCATCGACGGCCAGAAACGCTCGGGTCGCCTCAAATGCGCCCTCCCCCCCGCCGACGGCCTGTTCGAGCGGGAGATCCTGCTCGACTGCGGGCGGTCCATGCTCAAGAGGTTCCAGATGAACGGGTTGTCCCTCGAAGACGAGGTCGTCCACGACCGCCTCCTCCTGACCTACTGAGAAAGCCACTGCCGATTCTTGATCTCGACACTGAATCGTCCCCTCCCACTCTCTGCGCAGAATTCTCCGCCACCGGCTTGGAAATGGCGCATACTTTCTGTAGGGGGAGAGGACGGAGGTGGGGGAATGAACCGGATGACCGAGAGCGTTGTCGAATCATCGAGTGCGGCGGGGCATGGGCCGCCGGGGTCGCAGCCGGGAGCGGAGGATTCCCGGACCTTGCTGAAACGGTGCCTGCTGGACACCGTGGTCCCGGCGTTCACGCTGCTGGCCATGTCCGCCCTTACCATCACCATGATCGTGGTGGTCGTGACCACGGTCGCCCACGCCGGATGGCTGACGCCGCCGACGTATGTGAGCGTCGATCCCTGGTCGAGCCTGTACTCCGACTCCGATGTCGCGAGCCAGACCGGCGTCCGATATCTGGACCCGGCGGCTTCCGCCGGCATCTCGTCCGGCGTGCAGGCCGACGCAGGCTACGTGGCCGCGCAACTCCCGAAGTAGGCGTGGCGCCGAAACCTGTCGAACGCGGGAGTTTGAGGTAGTCGGGTCTGCGAGCGCATAGGCTGCGCCGCACACGCGGTCGTCACTGTCTGAGGACCGCGTCGGCGCCCAGCCTCGCGGCCCGGCGGCGCTGGCCTTCCTGGAGCAGACGCTTGCGGAGGCGGATCGAGTTCGGGCAGATTTCAACCAGCTCTTCGTGCTGCACGTACTCCAGGTGGGCTTCCAGGCTCATGATGCGGGCCGGACGGATTCGGGCCGCGTCGTCCTTCGACGACGTCCGCATGTTCGACATCTGCTTGGCCTTCGTCACGTTGACCACGATGTCATTGTCCTTGCAGTGCTCGCCGACGACCTGGCCCTCGTAGACCCGGTCGCCGGGACGGACGAAGAAGAAACCCCGCTCATAGAGGGCATCGAGCGCGTACGCGGTGACAGTGCCCGTCTCGCTGGCGATCTGGACGCCCGCCTGGCGGTCGGGGATCGAGCCGCGCATCGGCTCGTACTGCTCGAACGTGTGGTGCATGATCGCCCTTCCCTGCGTGGCGGTCAGAATGCGGGCGTTCAGGCCGAAGAGCCCGCGCGATGGGATCATGAACTCCATGTGGACGTAGTCGCTGGCGCCACTCTTGCTGTCCATCTTGAGCATTTCGCTGCGGCGGGTCCCGATCAAGCTCATCACGGCGTTCTGGCAATCCGCGGGGCACTCGATCACCAATCGCTCGATGGGCTCCTGGCGGATGCCGTCAATCATCCGGACGATCACCTGCGGCTTGCCCACGCAGACCTCGTAGCCCTCGCGGCGCATGTTCTCCAGCAAGATGCCCAGGTGCATGAGTCCCCGGCCGGAGACGATGAACTCGTCGGCGGTCTGTCCCGACTCGACGCGAAGGGCGACGTTCGTCTGGAGCTCCTTGTCCAACCGGTCCCGGATCTGCAGCGACGTGACGTACTTGCCGTCCTGGCCGGCGAACGGGCCGTTGTTGACCTGGAAAGTCATGCTCATCGTCGGCTCGTCGATCGCCACGATGGGCAGCGCGCTGGGCTGATCCGGGCAGGCGACCGTATCGCCGATGTCCACCGGATCCAGGCCGGCCACGGCGCAGATGTCCCCGGCTTCCACCTCGTCGGCTCGTTTCTTGCTGAGACGCTCATACTCGTACAACTGGACCACCTTCTGCTGCGTGTGGCGGCCCTGCTTGTCGATCACGGTCACCGGCTGGCCCTGCAGCATCCGTCCGGCGAACACCTTGCCGATGGCCACACGACCCACGTAGTCGGAGTACTCGAGCGACGTAACGAGCATCTGCAGGGGCTTGTCCGGATCGACCTTCGGCGCCGGGATGGAATGGATGATTGCGTCGTAGACCGGCTGGAGATTCCCGTTCGGGCGAGACAGATCCGTCGTCGCCCACCCTTCCTTGGCGGAGGCAAAGATCACCGGGAAATCCAGGGAGTCGTCGGACGCCTCCAACTCGACGAACAGATCGAAGACCTCGTTGACCACGTCGTCGGGCCGGGAGTTGGGACGGTCCACCTTGTTGACGACAAGAATCGGCTTGAGCTTGTGCGCCAGGGCCTTGCTCAGCACGAACCGCGTCTGGGGCATCGGTCCGTCGAAGGCGTCGACGACGAGCAGGACGCCGTCGGTCATCTTGAGGACGCGCTCGACCTCGCCGCCGAAATCCGCGTGGCCCGGCGTATCGACAATATTGATCTTGTATTCCTGCCCGGTCTTGTCGGTGTACTGGATCGCACAGTTCTTGCTCAGGATCGTGATGCCGCGCTCGCGTTCGAGCGGGTTGGAGTCCATGATCAGGTTGTGCTCGGCGCCAGCCAGCTTCTCCAACTCCTCGTCGCGGAACATGCCCGACTGGTAGAGAAGCTGATCGACGAGCGTCGTCTTGCCATGATCGACGTGTGCAATGATCGCCACGTTGCGTATTGTCTGTGCGTACATCGTACTCCTTCGAGCGAACG
This sequence comes from Phycisphaerae bacterium, assembly GCA_017993835.1. Lineage (GTDB taxonomy): Bacteria > Planctomycetota > Phycisphaerae > Sedimentisphaerales > Anaerobacaceae > PLanc-01. Next base: position 161,916 of record JAGOLX010000007.1, on the reverse strand, counting down.
TATCAGGGAAGCCGTGACCCGGCAACCGCGCATACGCAGTACAGGATGCGGCGTTGCCCTGTTCACGTGCCGTGAGGGGCTTTGTACCCCCGGCTGATGCTGAACCCAGTTATCATATGCATTATACAGATCGTCGGGCGTCTTGAAAAGCATAATCCCGCGGTTTCTCGCACCGAACGCGAAGTCGCCGGACGACTCTCACCGATGTCATTGCGAGGAGCATCGCGACGAAGCAATCTCAATTCCCGGCATGGGAGACTGCTTCGCTTCGCTCGCAATGACATTCCCGGCAACTCTCTGAAACGACTCTGCGTTCGCCCTACATAGATCCTCGCACAGTCTGCGCGAGGCGACGACGGGTGTGGTCCTGTCTTCCTACGGCAAGATATGAGGAATCAGCTCGTCAGTCACACGTAAAGCCCTTGCCCACAAGCGATTACAGAATCTTAGCTATTTTACGCATGTTCTCTATTTTTCCACTTGACTCTTACTACGTTTGTAGTAAAATGTGCTATAGTTGTAGTAAGGAGGTACACCGATGCGACTGACAGACGCGGAATGGCAGGTCATGAATTGCCTCTGGGAGAAGCACCCGGCGACGGCGCGAGGGATCGCCGGGCGTCTGCCCCCGGAGGTCAAATGGGCGTACACCACGATCCGCACGCTACTGGCCAGGCTTGTGGAGAAGGGCGCCGTCCGAGAATACAAGGAGGGGAACACCAGCCTGTACGAGCCGATCCTCAGTCGCGAGAACGCCCGCCGCAGCGCGCTGAAAACCCTGGTCAACCAGGCGTTCGACGGCGCCTACGGCCCGCTGATGCACTTCCTGCTCAGCGACCCCGCACTGACGCCCAAGCAGCGCCAGGCACTGGAAGAAGCACTCAAAGAACAACCCGAGAAAAGAGGAGGGGACTCAAATGACAGAGATACTCAGTAGAATCGCGGGCACCTGGCTCGACTGGCAGTGGGCCATGCTGTGGCAAACGGCGGTCCTGATCGGCGTCGTCGCGGTCACCGACCGTTTGATTCGCAAATGGGCTTGGCCGCAACTGCGGTACGCGCTGTGGCTCCTGGTGTTCGTCAAGCTCGTTCTGCCGCCGACCATCGCGTCGCCGGTGAGCCTGACGTCGCAAGTCCCGGCGTTGGCACAACGCGCGGTGGAGGCAGGAACGCAGAGCCAGGTCCCCCCTGCCGAGAATCGGCCGACGGAACCACTCCAGGCCGAGGCCATCCCCCTTTCATCCGTGCAGACGCCTTCAATTGAAGAACCCGTCGCGACTGATCCGACGCAGGCTCCATCGCCACAGGGTCAACCAGCGAGGACAAGATCCGAGCCCTTGTCCTGGACGGTCTATGCGATGGGCGTCTGGCTGGCCGGCGTGGTCGTGTTGGCGACGGGCCTGCACATTCGCCTGCGACGGCTGGCGAGGGAACACGCGGTGTCACAGCCCGCGGATTTGCCGGAATGGTTCGACGGTCTCGTGACGCAGGCCGCTGCGGAGCTTGGATTGAGAAGGACGCCGCGAGTCATCTTCACCGAGAGGGTCTGCTGCCCGGCGGTATTCGGCGTGCTCAGGCCCGTTCTGCTCTTCCCAGCGGATCGCCTGCCTGCGGCGCGACAAGAGACCCGGCATATCCTGCTCCACGAGCTGGCCCACATCCAGCGCGGCGATCTGCTCGTCCACGCGGTCTACATGATCCTCGTGACCGTGTACTGGTTCAATCCCCTGCTCTGGCTGATCCGCAAGCACGTCCAGAACCTGCGGGAACTCTGCTGTGACGCGACCGTCGCTCGGCATCTCAAGGAGGAAACCGCGGCCTATCGTGAGACCCTGCTGGCGACAGGCCGGGCACTGCTCGCTCGACCAGTCGATCCCGGCCTGGGTCCTCTCGGCCTGTTCGAGAACTCCGGCTGGCTCCCCATCCGCCTGCAATGGCTCCAGAAAAAGACCTGGCGGCATCCCTGGCTTCGCCGGGCGTCCGTAGCCACAGTCGCAATTCTGATGCTCTGCTGCATTCTGCCCATGGCCTCGATCAACGCAGACGCACAGAAGCCGTCCGACCAGGAATTCAAAGTCACTCTGCCCAACGGTATCACAATCGAACTGGTCGGAATCCGCAAGCCGGAGACCAACCAATGGTGGCGTCCCAATGGAACCCCGCTGGCCGAGACCCCGTACGATTCCAGCATAGGGGACCCGCAGCACAAGAACCCGTATGAATTCGCTGTGCGATACGAGAATCTGCCCGCAGGCGTCTCGGGCGGCATCCGGATCGATCCGTCCGGCGGCGGCTGGGGCGGCACGCTCCCCGAAACGATGGACAAGCTCAAGCCGCACAAAGCCGGCAAGTCCGTGGAGAACATGGCCTATGTCGTCGCGGACCAGATACAAGAAACCAAAACCGTCACCGTACGGGTACAACTGGCGACTGGGGACTGGGCGACCGAAGAACCGGGGATCATCTCTCGCACAACCCAGTCGGGATGGTCGTGTAATTCGTGTTTCAGTCAGACACTCAATGCGATCGTGGGATGCGCCTCGCCTCACGAGCACGACGGCCGGATCGACACTGAGGTCTTCTGTGCCTTGAACGACCCGCGGCACTGGATGTACGATCTGCGACTCGCTGCGGTTGACATCCACAACGTCGAGCATCCGCCCACCGATGCCAGTAGCGGATGGCATCGATCCAACAAGGACAATTACGCGCTCGTGAAGAACTGGCACGGGTTCGATCTGCCGGCCGAGGACATTGCCTGCTTCAATCTGCAGGTGCGTCCCCAGACATGGATCGAGTTCAGGAATGTGTCCCTTTATCCGAACGCGACCCAGAAGGTGGAGATTGTCACAACCGCGGCGAGCCAGCCTGTGCCTGCCGAGAAGCAGACCGAGGCCCCCGCTGGATTCAGCAGTTGCCAAGAGTACTCCTCGCAGGTCTTACAGGCATTCCACGCGTCTTGCACTCGTTACCTGAATGAGCATCCTGGGAGCGAGCTGCCGAAGAAGCTGTGGCTCCTGAAGTTTCGATTCCCCAATCAGATCGCTCTCGATGGACAGAGCCAGGACGTAGGGGTGATGTACCTGCAATATGTGACCTGCGCAGGGTACTTCCGAGCGGGTGGGTTCCCGTCGCTGAAGCGGGAGGACTTCGAGTCGAGCGAGGCGAGCCGCACGCCGATCCTGTACTGCAAATCCCTGCTCGAATGGGAGGACGGCAAAGGCACGAACGTCCTCTACGGCGACGGGCACGTCGAGTATGTCATGGCCGAGGAACTCGACAGGCTCAAGGCCGCGACCGCAGCATCGACGGACAAGACGCGATAGCCGGCACATGGTTCTCGGCTCTGACGACAACGGAGGCGACGGGTGTGACGATCGGCGACAATGTCACGCCCGTCGGCATTTCTATGCCGGCAGCAGCTCGCGGACTGATCCGGATTCCGCCGCGTTGCATCAGGAGTCTATCGCGTGAAAGCGACCAGCAGGATCTGTGGTGCGTGGTACGCACCTTACTACGCCGTCCATGTTGGTTTGGTGGGTAGCGTACCGGCGTATGGCCTGTTTGGAGTTCCGCGTTTACGCGGTCTTGCTCCAAAGCGATGGAGAATCATGGACAAGATGCCCACGCTACGGATGCGCCAGTCGCGGCAGGACCAGGGCGATGTCCGGGATCAGGATCAGCAGGATGGCCACGACGGCCAGGGCAATCAGGAACGGGATAGCCCCGCGAAAGATCGTCTCCAAGGGCACGTCCCGCTCGATCCCGCTGACGACGTAGACGCAGACCCCCACTGGCGGCGTGATCGTGCCCATCTGCGTCACGAGCACAATCATCACGCCGAACCAGATCGGATCGAAGCCCAGATTCGTCACCACCGGATAGAAGATCGGGATCGTCAGCAGGACCAGGGCCAGCGCGTCCACGAAACAGCCCGCGACGAGGTAGAAGCCTGTGATCAGGATCATGATCACCCAGCCGGGCAGAGGCAAGCTCCCCAGCCAGTTGGCTGTCGCGAACGGGATCTGCGTCACGGCCAGGAAGTGCCCGAAGACCTTCGCGCCGGCCACGATGATCATCACCATGACCGAGGTCCGCAGCGTTTCTCTGAGCGACTGCACGAACATGCGGAAACCGAGCTTGCGCCGAATGACGGTGATGGCGAGGGTGCCGGCGGCCCCGATGGCGGCCCCCTCGGTCGGGGTGAAGACCCCCATGAACATGCCGCCCATGACGGCCAGGAACAGCAGCATCGTCTCCCAGGCCCCGCGAAGAGAAAGCACCTTGGCCTTCCACGAGGACGAGGGTGCAGCGGGCCCATAGTCCGGGCGGCGTTTGCACTGGAGGTAGATCACGATACAGAACAGCAGCGCCGTCACAATCCCCGGCAGGACCCCCGCTATGAATAGACTGCCGATCGACTGCTCGGTCATGATCGCGTAGACGATGAAGACGACGCTGGGCGGGACCATCATGCCGATCGTCCCGCCGGAGGCGACGGCCCCGCAGGCCAGCTCCATGCTGTACTTGTACCGCTTCATCTCGGGCAGCGCCACCAGGGCCATCGTCGCCGACGTGGCGGGACCGGACCCGCAGATCGCGCCGAACGCCGTGCAGGCGCCGACCGTCGCCATCGCCAGCCCGCCCGGCAGCGGGCCCAGCCAGTGGTACGCCGCATCGAACAAACGCCGGCTGATCCCGCCGTGAAACGCGATCTGGCCCATGAGCACGAACAGCGGGATCACCGTCAGGCTGTAGGAGGCGAAGGTGTTGTACAGATCCATCGTCATCATGCTCACAGCTGCGTGCGGGTTCACCACGCAGGCAAAGCCCACGAACCCCACGACCGCCATGGCGAACGCCACCGGCATGCTGCTGCACAACAGCACGACCAACGCGATGCAACCCACGATGCCGATCTGTTCGTTCGTCACGGCTTCATCAGCTCCTTCCCGGGGTGCATCAGGTGGTACAAGATGACCAGGACCATCACGCCGGTGCACAGGGCCAGCCACCAGGCCAGCCAGAAGACCGGCCATCCGAGCGTCGGGGTCCCCTGCCCGCTGGCCCGCAGCTCAACTCCGTAGTGGACGAACCGCCAAGTCAGAAAGGCGAACATGGAAACGGTGATCAGGCGAGCGACGGTATCGACGAGGATGCGCCCGCGGCGCGAGAGCCTCTGCCAGAAGAATTCGATGGCGACATGGCCCTTGCAGCCGGTGGTGTAGGGCAGCCCGCCGGCGATGACGATGGCCCCGAGCAGCTCGACGATGTCATACGCGCCCTTGATGGGCCGGCTGAACAGCCACCGGCCCACCACATCCACACAGGTCACCGCGATCATCGCTACGACGGCCACTCCCGCTACGATGCCCAGCGCCGAGACGACCCGGCGCAACGAGGACACGTACCAGGCATATGCGCCGCCGACAGCAGGCGTTTGATTGGGAGCCGGCATCAGTTATTGCACCGTCTGAGAGTACTTCACAACCAGGTCCTGGACATCCTTGAGGAACTGCTCGCCCGGCAATCCTTTGGCCTTCGCGGCTTCGACGTAGGCAGCCAGCACAGGCTCGACAGCCTTCTTCCACTGCTGCTGCTCCTCAGCCGACAGCGCGATCATCTCTCTCGCCGGCTGCAAGCTCGTGACGAACGCCCGACCATCCGCATCCGCCTGGTCCCAGGCCTTGCCGTGTTTGGCCACCCATTCGGCGTTGATCTCGGTGATGGTCTCCTGGATATCGGCAGGCAGCTTGTCCCACTTGCCCTTGTTCATCACGACGAACATGGCGGTGGTGTAGCCGACCGCGGTGGCATCCGTCACGGAGCTGATGACCTCGCCCTGCTTCCAGCCCTTGAGGGTCTCGATGGGGCATAGAGTCGCGTCCACGACGCCCTTGGACAGGGCCTCATACGTTTCGCCCTGCGGCATCGCCACGGGGGTGCCGCCGAGGGCGGTAACGATCTTCTGGGACAGGCCCGTCGCACGGATCTTCAGACCCTTCATATCCGCCAGGGTCCGGACCGGCTTCTTCGAAGCCAGCAATCCAGGTCCGTGAGCGTGAATGTACAGGACGTGGACGCCGGCCACCTCCTCGGGCTTGTACTTCTCGACCATCTCCGTGGCAATCCGAGTCGCCACGGTGCCGTTCGGGTATCCGAGAGGCAAGTCCAACCCTTCCAGCAGCGGGAACCGGCCCAGCGTGTAGGCAAAGCAGCTCATCCCGATGTCGGAGACCCCGTTGACCACTCCCTCATAGCACTGCGGGGCAGCAGTCAGCGCCCCAGCGGCGAAGATCGTGATCTTCACCCGACCATTGGTCCGCTTCTCGACCTCTTTCGCCCACTCGTCCGCCGCGATGGCCTGGACGTGCGTCGACGGGAAGAACACGCTGTAGGAAAGCTCGATCGCCTTGTCCGTCGGAGCGGGCGAGGGCACAGGCTGGCTTGCAGTCCCCTGTGGGGGCGAGGGTTGGTTCGTCTGCCCCCCCTGCTTCTTGCAGCCCACTACGGCGAAACACACGATAGCACTTACGACGAACGCGCCTGTCCAGTACTTTGTGCCTCTGCTCATATGCGGCCTCCTATTCTCTGCCCTTGTCACGAATCTCCCACCAACTGCCTGCGGTCGCCACGCAATCGCAGGCGAAGTGCGAATTGTACCTGCCGATTCCCCGCAATGCAACCTCCAATATCCAGCCGTGGCACACGACGTGTTTCAGGAACTGGATTCCCTCTTCCGCGGGAATGACACACACGGGTCTGCGCGGCCCCCCATTGCACGCGTGCAGAGACCGTCATGCACCCATGCTCCGCGGACGGCCCGCCCATCACTGGATGTCCACTGCGGCCACGGACAGCGCCGGCACCGTCGCGGTTCTGCCCTCGAACCGCAGGGGCATCGTCTTCACCCGGTCCGGGCGGTCCCAGCCGTTGGTGGCGTCGATCTGCCGGCGGTCCTGCGCGTCGCCGACCACCTCGCCTGCGACGATCTTCATGCCTTCCGCGAAATCGCGGAGATCAATCTGGACCTCGACGGGCTCGGTTCGCGTGTTCACCACAAAGAGCGTGATCTGCTTGTGATCGTCCGAGGCGCAAGCGCTGACGCTCAGCCAGCCCGGCGTCTCGCCAATCGTCAGCGGCACCGGCCGGGTGTGGTCGCGGAACAGTTTCATGACGTGATAGGCAGGGATCTTGTACAGGCCCCCGGCGTTCGTCTGGATCGTGCCGCCGCAGAAGCTGTTGGTCAGGTTCGAGCGGCAGGCGAGGGTCACAACGTCACTGTTGCGGTGCAGCAGGTTGAGGAACCTCGCTTCGAACAAGGCGCAGTCGAGCGTGTAGAGCTTGCCGCGACCGAGGCCCCAGTTGCCCGCGTTGATGTTCCATTCCGTCACGGCCAGACGGGCCGTGTCGCGATAGCGGGAACCGCGAATGACGTTCCGCAGGCCGCGAATGTCGGACTCGACCCACGCGAGATCCGACGTGTAGTAATGCGGGCACAGATAGCCGATGGAATCCCCGACGCGGTCGAGCAGGCCGCCGCTCGGAAAGGAGGTGAAGATCGTCGCCTTCGGGTCGGCCTTGTGAATCGCCCGGCAGAAGTCGGCGATCTGACCGATCACCTCTTCACTGCCGACCTCATTGCCGAGCTGCCAGTACTTGACGTCATAGGGTTCCGGATGGCCGTTCCGGGCCCGCGTCTTCCCCCAGCGTGTGTCCGCCGCTCCGTTGCAGTACTCGACCAGTTCGCCGGCGCTCTCGGGCCCATCGGCAAAGCTGACGCAGACGAGCGGCTCGCTGCCCACCGCTCGGCAGAACCGAACGAATTCCTCGACGCCGACGTCGCCCGGGTCCCGGCGTCCCCACGGCTGGGTCAGGAACGTCGGACGCTGGTCCCGGTCGCCGACCTGCTCCTTCCACTTGTAGGCGCCGGGATCGATGGTGGAACCGCCCCAGCGAAGGACGGGCGGACGCAGTCCCTTCGTCACCTCGACGACGTCGCGGCGCCACCCATCGACGTTGTCCGCAGGCATCAGCGAGACCTTGTCCATCCACAGATTGCCCTCGCCGGCCGCTTCGATTTCGAGAACCGCCCGGTCGGTGGTCCCCGTGCACGCCAACGTGGCGCAGGTCTTCGCCCACTCCCCGCCGATCGGTCCGAGCAATGCGGAACCGAGTGACATCCACTGTCCGTCGGGAAGCAGGGCTTTCAGGCGGATCGACACCTCCCAACGGGCGTTCCCGCCGCTGAAGTGACCGGAGAACAGGTAGGTCATTCCCTTCGTCACGGCCAGGCCGCTCTGAGTCAGCAGTCCCGGCCGACCCTTCGCAGCAGTCAGTTTCGCCGATCGTTCCCCGCTCCAGGGGGCCTCCTCGCTGCAATCCCACGTCCCATTCCGGTCCCAATCGCGATCGCACAGGTTCAGCACGCCCAGGTGATAGGCCCAGTTGGCGGTGGGAAGGACGCCCTCGAAGTCGCGGTTCCCCAGCATTTCGGCCCACATGCCGGGGACAACGTCGTCGAGCAGCTCGATGAAGCCGCCATAGAGCATCGGGCTGATGCGCCCGCCGTGAAGGGGTCTGTCCAGAACCACCAGATCGACCGTCTCGGCCGGCGCCGCAGCAGCGAGCACGAGAATGCCCCCCAAACCGACACAAACAGTTGAAACCACGCTGTTAGAAACCATTCCGCAATCTCCATCGTTCGACCAGGCACCACGAAGTGCCGATTCCTGGCAGCATTGTAGGAAGGAGCCGGCGAAATGGCAAAGCCGAAAGCTGAAGACAAGCGCCCGGCTGGGGGGGGACATGTCCGTAGTTGCGCGTGCGATAGGGGTCCACAGAGACCCCGGGTTGTCATTCCCGCGGAAGCGGGAATCCACTCACTCGGTCGCGCCCAGTCCCGCGGTCCCTGGATTCCTGCGCGCGCAGGAATGACAGAGTCGGGGCACCGTCGCCTACAATCGCTATCAGGTCATGTTCCCGAAGGTTCGGACCCCCGCCAGCGCCAACAGCATGCAGATCGTCGAGATCGAGCTGATCGGGACTCTGGTGAAGTAATTCGACTCCCCAGGCGATTTGGGCCGCTGAGGGATCGATAGGGCCGCAGTATCAAGCGTGGCTCCGGCGAGCAACCGTCGGAGCCACCATTCATTCTCTGCGAGCATGACGGGACCTCGTCCTCGTTCCTCCGTCCCCGAGAGAGTCACTCGATCTTCAGGACTTCCTCTTGTCGATCGCCCTGAGAATCCGCTCCCTGTCGTTTTCGAATCCGAGCCGGTCTATCCGCTCGAGGAGAGCGGCCTCCGCGGCGGGACTGAAGCACGGATTGCCCACCAGGGTCAGCAAGACATCCGTCTTGTCGTTCTCGAAACCCAGGTTCGAGAGCACCGCTTCGATCAAGTGGATCTGCACGGCGTCGCTCAGACCCGGTCGGCTCGCGATGCGCTTGTAGGCGTGATGGCGGTCGTTCTCAAAGCCGAGCTGGCCGACGGCGTCGATCTCCTGCACCGTCGTCTCCACGGGTTCGACCACGGCCGGTTTACAGGAGCGATCCTTTTCCACATGGACCACGATGCACCCGGTCCCCATCACGGTCATCAGCAGCAACCCCACGATCAACAGATGTCTTCTCATAATCCGTACCCGCCTTCTTCCAAGAACCGTCAATTTCCATCCGAAGCCATGTATCGTAGCGACGGGCGCAATGCCCGTCCAATGCAGATCCTCCATTTTCCGAGACAAACCCCGTTGCATTGCAGATCGGAATCTGTCACCCTAGTAAGGCCGCGGCGAAGGCTTCGGTAACAGACGCGACATCGGCGCAGACGCCGTCGGACAACGAAGACAAGGACTCCGAAGGACTCGTGAGAATGGAACCGAACTGGCTCAAGTGGGCGAAACAACTGGCCGCGCTGGCTCAGAATGGTCTGACGTACTCTGAAAACCCCTACGAGATCGAGCGATACGAGCACATCCGACAGATCGCCGCGGAGATGATGGCGGTGGGCTTCGACCTCGACGTCAAGACGTTCCTGGAGCTGTTCCCGCGAGAGAAAGGCTACGAAACGCCCAAGGTGGACGTCCGCGGCGCCGCCTTCCGCGAGGGCAAGATCCTGCTGGTCCGCGAGAAGCTCGACGGCGGCAGATGGACCCTGCCCGGCGGCTGGGCGGACCCCTGCCAATCTCCATCCGAGGCAGTAGTCCGCGAGGTCTTCGAGGAGTCCGGCTTCGAGGCCAGAGTCCTCAAGCTCGCCGCGGTCTGGGACCGCAGCAGGCACCCGCACGAGCCCTTCATGCCCTTCCACATCTACAAGCTGTTCTTCCTCTGCGAAATCACGGGCGGCTCGCCCACCGAGAGCCACGAAACCACCGGCGTCGAACTCTTCGCGGAGAACGAGATCCCGCAGGACCTCTCCATCTCGCGGACGCTCCCCTTCCAGCTCGCCCGCATGTTCGAGCACTATCGCAATCCTGCGTTACCTACGGACTTCGACTGACGCATGATCCAGGCCGTTATCACCTCCATTCTGTGGGCGGTCTCGGCGGTCAGCGCCGGCCGCACCACCCGTCTGCTCGGCGCGAGCGTCGCGAATCTCAGCCGGCTGGTGCTGGCCACGATCGTGCTGGCCCTCTGGGCGCACCTGTTCGGCCAGGGCCTTTCCGGCGCGGGGTCGCCTTGGCTGTTCCTGAGCGGGGTCATCGGCTTCGGCATGGGCGACCTGGCCCTCTACGGCGCCTACTACTACATCGGCCCGAGACTGGCGGTGCTGCTGTGCCTGTGCGTAGCCGTCCCCTTGGGGGCCGTCATGGAATGGCTCTGGCTGGGCACCACGCTGACCGGGCCGCAGATCTTCTGGAGTTCGACCATCCTGGTAGGCGTGTTCGCGGCCCTCGCGCCGGACAAGCAGACCCCGGTCCCCGCCCGCGCGTGGTTCGTCGGGATCGCACTCGGCGTCATCGCGGCCCTCGGACAGGCCGGCGGTGCGGTCTTCACGCGAAAGGCCTTCGACCTCGCCCGCGACGCAGGCCAGCACATCGACGGAGGCACCGCGGCCTACCAGCGAATCCTGGGCGGCCTGCTCCTGACCGCCATCGTCCTGCTCATCCACCGCCTGCACAAGTCTCCCACCGCACCACCACAGGAAGCGGCCCCAGGCAATCATCCCTGGCGACAAGCCTGGCCGTGGGTGATCGCCAACGCCCTGTGCGGTCCGGCCATTGGCGTCGCCTTCTATCAGTGGGCCCTCGCGGTCGCTCCGACCGGGATCGTCCTATCCATCGTAGCCACAACGCCGCTGGTGGTGATCCCCTTCACGATGCTCCTGGACCACGAACGCCCCACCCTCCACTCCCTGATCGGCGGCGCCATCGCCGTCCTCGGCGCCGCTGCCTTGGCATACAAGTAGGAAGTGCCTGACTCCGCGATCCTCAGGGTCAGACTCTATTCTGCGAAAGAATGAGAACACTGTACGGCCCAACACTCAGCGTGCCCTTGCTCGGCAGTCCATCCTGGCCGGGTCCCGATGCGAAGACGCTCACAGGCCCCTGGTCCTGGAAATCGGCGTCATAGAACCTGCTGTCGCTATTGAATCGCACAGTCCATTCCCCTTGCGCCGGGAATCCAATGGTGTAGTCCTTCTGGACCTGCGTGGAGAAATTCGCAACAACCAGCACGCTGTCTCCCGGCCCGCCATCTCGCCAGCGGTGGTACGCGAGGACCTTGCGTTCGTGATTCACGTGGTAGACGCTGACTTCCTGGCCACAAAGCCCGGCCGTACACCCGGACCGGTTCAATCTCAGATGGATCAGGTCTCGATACAGCCGGAAGATCCCTGCAAAGCGATCTTTCTTCGACCAATCCAGCGGGTCGTCGTCGTGGAACCAGTCATCCTCCAAGAACTCCTGGCCCTGGAGTATCATCGGGATACCCGGGGCCGTAAAGACCAGCGCCGCGCCCAGTGCGGACTTCTTCTTCGCAACCCATGATGAGGCCGAGCCCGGGTCGACTTCCTCAGGCACACGGGCCTTCCCATTGGCCACTTCATCGTGGGACTCCGTGTAGATGACCCTCTCGAAGGCATCAAGGTAATACCGGTGCAGAATGGCGTCTCGCACGGCGTCCATATCGCGGGAAGCGTCGTCGCCCGCACATAGGGCGGCCCGAACCGGATGCACGAAGCGCGCGTCCCATTGCGCATTGAAGCCGGCCCCGCCATCTCTGACGGCCTTGGTCATGGCCGGGTTGCCTCTCAGATCCTCCGCGACACTGAACGCGGTCTTCCGCGTCTTGCGCATCTCGCTGTTGATCCACTGCATCAGGCTCCATCCGTCCGGCAGATCGCTTCCCGAATCGTCGTTGCGACCGTGCACGTTGCGGATATACATCGTCGCGTCCCAGCGGAACCCGTCCACGCCGAACTCGCGAAGCCACATCAGGGCATTGTCGCGCAGGAATTCCCTCACCTCCCCGCGTCCGTAGTCGGGCCGGGTCTCGCCCCATGGAGTCGAAGCCCGCCAGTCATTGTAGAAGTAGATCCCGCCTTTGCCGTTTTCGCTCCAGCCGTCGAATTGCCACAGATCGAGATCGCCGGGCCCAAGGTGATTGTAGACCACGTCGACAATGACCGCGATCCCGAGTCGATGGGCTTCCTCCACGAATTCGCGAAACGTTCGTGATGTGCCGTAGTCGCTCTCCACGGCGAAGATCAGCGAGGGATTGTAACCCCAGGAATACCCTCCGGGGAACTCCGCCACCGGCATCACCTCCAGGGCGTTGACGCCCAGTTCCTTGAGGTGTCCCAGCCGCTCGATGGCCCCCTCAAGACGGCCCGGTCCCGGTTGTTCCGGCTTCTTGCCGAACGTTCCGATGTGCATCTCGTAGATCACCATCTCGTTGAGAGCCGCCGGGGCGAACCGCCGCGAGCTGTCGGGCTTTGACGGATGGGGAACGATGGCGTTGCCGACGGAGTTGGTGACCCGCCGAGCGTAGGGGTCGATGCGAGAGTATTCCTTGCCACCTGCGCGGATGTGGAATCGGTACTCATCGCCCGGCTTGGCTCCCGGCGCCTCACCCGACCACATCCCCTCCTCACTTCCAATCAATGCGTGAGCGTTCGAATCCCAGTCATTGAACGTCCCAACCACGGAGACCGCGTCGGCGTGCGGCGCCCACACCGCGAATCGACAGCCACCGGCGTATGGCGTTGCTCCCTTCTGAACCGCAGATGCAGCCATGATTCCTCCGGATTCAATCCCCGTCGGCGTCTATTTCACACTCGCACAACAGGATAGCACGGCACTCCGAGAGGAGTCAACATCCCCACTGCGGTTATCCATATCTCCAGCGACCAATTATCGTTCGCCCACAAGAACCAACATAACGACTATCTGAGCAGAGTCAACTCTCTCGCTGCATCGATCCCGACTCTCGATCTGCCAAGTGAGTAATCCGGTAGTCCCCGACCAGCCGCTTCTACAAGATGAAGTCAGTTGAAAGAAACCGGGAAGACCTGTCTGTTACGATGGACTTGATGAGCTGCTTGTTGACGTCGGTTTCTTTGGCGGCTACCAGGGTCCGGATTGTGAAGACTCGCAGGGCGTCTGAGACGGAGAGCGTGTTTTCCGCGGAGTCCTTGCGGCCTGTGAACGGGAATGTGTCGGGACCCCGCTGGCACTGGCTGTTGATGTTCACCCGGCAGACCTGGTTGACCAGTGGATCGACGAGATTGGCGATGACAGTCGCGTCGCTGCCGAAGAGGCTCACCTGCTGGCCGTAGTTCGACTCGATGACGTAGTTCATCGGCTCTTCGATGTCCTTGAAAGTCGCGATGGGAACGACCGGCCCGAACTGCTCCTCGACGTAGAGTCTCATGCCCGGCCGGACCGGGTAGACCACCGCAGGCGACATGAAGGTTCCGCTCACCTGGCCGCCGGCGACCACCTTGGCGCCCTTGGCCTGGGCGTCGGCGATGAGGTCTTGCAGGTATTTCGTCTTGTCCGGTTCGGGCAGCGGCGTGATCTGGACTCCCGACTCCCAGGGCATCCCGCCCTTGAGCTTGCCGACCGCCTCCGCGAACTTCGGAAGGAACTGGTCGATGATCGCCTCGTGGACGAACAGGATCTTGAGTGCGGTGCATCGCTGGCCATTGTAGGAGAGCGCCCCGAGCACGCACTCCTTGACCGCCAGGTCGAGGTCCGCGTCCTTCAGGACGATGCCGGCGTTCTTGGCCTCCAGGCCGAGCACGCAGCGGAGCCGGTGCGGCTTGGGGTGCTGCTTCTTGAGGATGTCCGCCACCCGGCTGGACCCGATGAAGGCCAGCACGTCGATCCGACCCGACTCCATCAGCGGCTGGATCACCTTCTGACCCTGCCCATAGACGGTGTTCACGACCCCTGCGGGGAATGAGTCGCGGAACGCCTCCAGGAGCGGCCGGTGCAGGAGCACGCCCATCTTGGGCGGCTTGAAGATCACCACGTTGCCCATAATCAACGCCGGGATCAGCGTGGTGAAGGTCTCGTTCAGCGGGTAGTTGAACGGGCCCATGCACAGCACGACGCCCAGCGGCGCCCGTCGGATTTGCCCGATCACCCCCTGCTCGATGACGAACCGCGACGAGACGCGATCCAGGTCCTTCAGCGCGCCGATCGTGTCGCGGATGTAGTCCACGGTCCTGTCGAACTCCTTCTGGGCGTCGGGCAGCGTCTTGCCGATCTCCCACATCAGGAGCTTGACCACGTCGTCCCGGCGCTCCTTCATGCGATAAGCGAAGCCCTCGACGTGCCTGATCCGCTCCTCGACGGACACAGTGGGCCAAGCGCCCCGACCATGGTCGTACGCCTTGCAGGCGGCGTCGAGCGCCTCCAGAGCCTGCTCGGCTCCAAGCAATGGATAGCTGCCGATCCGCTTTTGCCGACAGGCGCCGTCGACCGACTCGCAGATCGGGGACAGGACGTCCTGTTGCGGTCCGGCCCACGTGCGAATCTCGCCATTGCAGAGGTATTCCCGCTGCTCGATGGCAGTCGTGATGCGGTGCTGCTCGGGAATCGCTTCACTGGACGGGAAGATCGACGCGGCGGTCTTGTCGCTCATAGCGGCCATCCTTTCTCTCGGACACTTCCGGCAATCCGAATCCCCTCCCCTCGCGGAAAGGAGGATAGCACGCCGGACCGCAGGCGGTCAATGCTCTCGCCGAGAGAACTCCCTCGTAGGGTGCATGACCGTGCGTGCGTACCGGGGAGATCCATGTGGACCGCTGATTGTCATTCCCGCGCAAGCGGGAATCCACTCCCTGGGACACGTCGCATGCCACGGTTCCTGGATTCCTGCTTGGCGCAGGAATGACAGTGTCCGGGCAGCGCCTCGCCATCCGACGGGAGGACGCAACTACGGTCATGGACCCGGACCCTACGAGCGCCCATCCCTTCTCGCCAACACAGGGCAGGGAAGCCCCCTCATGCCTCCATCGCCAGGATCGTGTTCGGGTTCAGGAAGAACGGTGGCACGATGGCCGGGATGTTCGACAGCGGCAGGATCTCCTCGGGCAGCGGGATGCCCAGCACGTTCGCCATGAAGTCGCGACGCCTCTGGCAGCGGGCGAAGCAGTCGGGGAACTCCTGCTGAATCTCACGGCGGAGCGTCTCGTCGGCAATCACCACGCCATCCTCCATCCGGGTCGAGGAGTAGATGGGCGACGACGGAATCACATCGACCTGCATCGCCATGCCGGAATGCAGCGGGACATCCGAGCCGGGATAGATCGGCGAGCTGAGCCATTCGTCGAGGTGGATGAGATGGCCGGGGTTCAGGAAGATGCCGAACTTGTCGAAGGGCAGCTTCTCAGCGATCAGGCGGGCCAGCTCGCCTCCCGACGTCCCGATCCGCAGCAGGTCGAACCACTCGCTCATCGCCTCGAAATAAGGGCCTGCGAATCGCTGGACGTAGTCTTTCGCTTTCTCGGGCAGATCACCGGCGGACGACGCGACCCAGCCCGCGCGACAGATGTTGCTGCCCCAATAGCAGATGTTGGTCGAGAGCGGCGTCCCCTTGCGGATCGTTGCACCGACGGGACCCGACAGGCCGGGCAGATCGCCGGTGGCGAGCGTCATGTGACAACCCTGGGGCACGCCGTTATAGCGAGCCAGCTGGGCCAGCTCGCAGTCGGTCATCCCCTCGCGCAGGCCGAAGAGCATGCGTTTCATGCCCTCGGACGCGAGGATGTTGGTGTACTCGAAATAGGCGATCTCCGCGGGCGAACAGAAGGTCCGCAGACCCGTGCCCGGGTGCATCAGCATGGCGGTGGCGTTCGTCACGCTGTCCCGACCCGCCAGGTCGCGAAGCGTGTCCGCGATGTAGGAAGGCAGGTCGATGGCGTGCTTGCCGTCGGGGTGCTCAGTGTCGGCGAAGTACTTCCAGCCCACGCATCCGACCTTCGCCCCCGGCTCGATCCCCTCGCCTGCGAAGATGTCCTTCAGGAGCCGGCTGCTGCTCCGCGGCTGGTTCAGCAGCGAGAAAGGCTGGAACCGCTCGCTCCGCAGCCTGCCCGCGGTGAACAGCGGACTGACCGGCAGATATCCTTCGCACTCGTTGCCCACGACCAGCAGCGGGTCCCTCTGGCCGCCGAGGACGAACAGGGCCTCCTCGAAACGGGGGTCGAAGCCGGTGAACCAGGCCATGTTGGCGAAGTGCTCGCGGTCGCCGTAGACGACCAGATGCGTCAGCCCGAGCTTGTCCATCGCGTCGATGGCCGCATCGATCCGCGACTGAAATTCGACAACGCCCGCTCTCGCCGGCGGCGGGCATTCGCCAGACGTCGGCCACTCGATCTCGATCAACCGGTGTTTCCTGGAAGCAGTCATAGGACCCCACGCTGAAACCTCGTGAATACTGACTCTTTCGTGGTCGAAGCGAGGATGATAGCATAGCACATAGGAGGGGACAACAGAAACAGACAAAAACCGGGCTTCGGGATGCATGACCGTATCTGCACGCGTACAATACACGTGCATGGAAACCCCGGAATGTCATTCCCGCGCAAGCGGGAATCCACTCCCTGGGACCCGTCGCATGCCACGGTTTCTGGATTCCTGCTTGACCCCCCGATCAGGTCGAGGGCAGGTGTGGCAGGAATGACAGTGTCGGGCCAGCGTTTCGTCACTCTGCGGGAGGCCGTGAGAACGGTCATGCACTGCGGATCGCGTCCTCTTGTGCGACACAGCGGTTTGCTTTTGGCAGAAGATCTGCTATCCTGGGCTCGATATGACAGGACCGTCGGGCGACGCGGCCGGAGTGTGTGCCGGGTCCAGGATGGAGTATTGGCACAGGAGACAACGATGACCAGATTGAGAATCCTATTCCTCGCGACTGTGACATGGGCATCGGCAACCACGCTGCACGCCGCGATCCGCATGACGCCGGTCCCGCCGACCACGGCAACGAACGATTTCTACGTGAGCAACGCCAAACCCCTGACGCCCAGCCCGCTGATCAAGCTGCCCATCGGATCGATCAAACCCGCAGGCTGGCTCCGGCGGCAGCTCGAACTCCAGGCGGACGGCTTCTCGGGGCGCCTCACCGAGATCAGCCCGTTCCTCAAGAAGGAGGGCAACGCCTGGCTGGCCCCCAACGGCGAGGGCCACAGCCCCTGGGAGGAGCTGCCCTACTGGCTCAAGGGCTTCGGCGACACCGGCTATGTCCTCGGCGACCAGCGGATTATCGACGAAACCAAGGTCTGGATCGAGGGCATCCTGGGCAGCCGCCAAGCTGACGGCTGGTTCGGGCCGGCCGCCAACAGAACCGGAGCAGGCGACAACAAGAAGGCTCCCGACCTGTGGCCCAACATGGTCGCACTCAACGCGCTGCAAACCTATTACGAGTACACCAGCGACCCGCGGGTGCTGGAACTCATGCAGGAGTACTTCCAGTGGGAGCTGACGCTGTCGGACGAGGACTTCCTGCCGCCCTTCTGGCAACAGCAGCGGGCAGGCGACAATCTCGCCAGCGTCTACTGGCTCTACAATCGCACGGGCCGGGAGTTCCTGCTGCAACTAGCAGAGAAGATCCAGCGCAACATGGCCGACTGGACCGAGACGGTCGCAAGCTGGCACAACGTGAATATCGCCCAGTGCTTCCGCGCCCCGGCGGTCTACTACCAGCAGTCGCACGACCCCTACTTCCTCCAGGCGACGGAGCGGAATTACGCGATGGTCTGGGGCACTTACGGCCAGGTCCCCGGCGGCATGTTCGGCGGCGACGAGAACTGCCGCAGGGGCTATTACGGCCCCCGACAGGGAATCGAGACCTGCGCCTCGGTCGAGTTCATGCTCTCCTGCGAGATGCTGCTCCAGATCGCGGGCGACCTGAACTGGGCGGACCGCTGCGAGGACGTCGCGTTCAACACGTTCCCGCCCGCGATGACGGCCGACCTCAAGGCGTTGCACTATCTGGTCAGTCCGAACCAGTGTCAGCTCGACAGCGGGAACAAGGCCCCCGGCATTCAGAACGGCGGCGACATGTTCTCCTACGATCCACACAGTTTCCGCTGCTGCCAGCACAACGTCTCGCACGGCTGGCCGTACTTCGCGGAGAACCTGTGGATGGCGACGCCCGACAACGGTCTGGCCGCAGTCTTCTACGGCGCCTCCGAAGTCACCGCCAAGGTCGGCAACGACAAACAGGTCACGATCCAGACCAAGACGCAGTATCCCTTCGAGGACACGATCCGTCTGGCCATCGGCGCGGACAAGCCTGCCAGGTTCCCGCTGTATCTGCGCGTGCCCGGCTGGTGCGAGAAGCCTGTCCTGCGAATCAACGGTAAGAACACGCCCGTTCACGCCGAGCCGCGGACCTTCATCGTCGTGGACCAACAGTGGAAGGATGGCGACTCCCTGGAACTGGTGTTCCCGATGGAGCTTCGCCTTCGCTACTGGATTCGCAGCGGCAACAGCGTCTGCGTGGATCGCGGCCCACTCACCTACTCGCTCCAGATCGGCGAGAGGTACGTCCGTGAGGGCGGCACCGACCCGTGGCCCGGTTTCGAGGTCTACCCGACCACCGCCTGGAACTACGGCCTCGTGATCGATGCGACCAAACCACTGGCCAAGCAGTTCGAGGTCCGGACGAAGGGCTGGCCTGCGAGCAATCAGCCCTTCGCGGCCGAGGCCGCCCCCATCGAGATCCAGGCCCAGGCAAAGAAGATCCCGAACTGGCAGGCGGACGCCCAAGGCCTGATCGCCGAGGTCCAATCGAGTCCCGTCCGATCGGAGGAACCCGTCGAGACCGTCACGCTGATCCCGGTGGGCGCCGCCCGCCTGCGAATCTCCGCCTTCCCCTGGATCGGCGAGGGCGCGAACGCCACCGAGTGGCGGGCGCCTCGGGGCAAGGCCAAGATCCCCGCCAGCGTCTCCCATTGCTGGGAGTCCGACACGACCGCCGCATTAAGCGATGGCGACCTCCCGATCAGCTCGAACGACCAGGGCATGGCGCGATTCACATGGTGGCCGCACAAAGGGACAACCGAGTGGGTCCAGTACGATTTCGGAGAGCCGCGTGCAATCCGCGGGGTCGAGGTCTACTGGTTCGACGACACCGCCACCGGCGGCGGCTGTCGCACCCCGCAATCCTGGAAGGTGTTCTACAAGGAAGGCGACCAATGGAGAGACGTCGTCAACGCCTCCGCCTGCGGCGTGGCGAAGGACCAGTTCAACCGGGCGACCTTCGACGAAGCGAAGACCTCCGCCCTGCGGATCGAAGTGCAACTGCAACCCGACTGCTCGGCCGGTATTCTCGAATGGCGGATCGAGTAGGAGAAAGGAATTCGTGAGATGAACGCTGAATCGCCCACATCGCTGCCCTGGGAAGAACTGAACTGCCAAGATGGCGATGTCCCGTGGTCTGCCCTGCGTACTTTCGCGAACGCAGTGGTTGCGGATCGTGAGTTGATTCCCAGGCTCTTCGATCTGTACGACCGGGCCTACGAAGCCCTCTCCGACGACACGGGCGTCGCCGATTTGCTCGTGACAGGCATCTTCGCCTGGGCGGCGCCCGGCCTGGACGAGCCAAGGCGACGCGAAATCGCCCCGCTCCTGATCGAGAGGCTCGTACAGGCCGGACGCGACGACGCCGACCTCTCGATGGAGGTCCTGACAGCCGCCGCCGGCACGATGGGATCGGTCATCCTCCCGGCCGTGTTCGACGCCATCGCCCGGGAGCCGGATACCGGAGGAGCATGGTGCTTCCTCTGGGACCTGACCGTGCTCGGGGCCAAGACCGACGATGAAGACCTTCGCAGCCGGGTCGTTCGAGAGTGCGCCGAGTTGCTCGAACGCATCGACCGCGGCCAGGCCGATCCCGTGGATGGTGTGCAGGCTGCCTGGACGCTCGCTGCCCTTCAATGCACGCAATACACGGACTTGATCGAGCGACTGATCTCGAGGTCCAGCCCATCGTTCTTCGCTGCGGATTACGAGGATGCGTTGAAGCTCCTCCAGGGCCGATTGGAGTTCACCCCGTTGGCGGAACTCTGGGAACAGCCGGTCGAGGAATGGCTCGCTCCTCGGTGCAGAAGCGCCTGCGAATGGGAAGAGGAGGACGGCGACTACGAAGACGAATACCTCGACGAGACGGAGGACCTGGACGAGATAGAGGATCAGAATGAGGACAAGGACCGGATGCGCGCGAGTCTGATGGCGGCCTCGTTCTGCTATTCCCCTGTGGCCATGGCCATGCCGCGAGAGCTCCGCGACCACGCGTCATTCATCGTGGAGGAACTCCTCTACAACTCGTTCGTCTATCTCGATCTGGCTCCCGCCCGATGGGATGAATCGGCAATGCGAGAACTCCTGCTGGACATCGTGCCGCGGAAGCTCCTGGCAGATGTCGGCGTGCTCGAAATGGTCGTGCCGGTCACCGAAGCATTCCTCTACTGGCTCCAATTCGAGGGCCTCGTACCCGGCATTGCTGTGCTGACGCAGACGATCCACGGCTGGACCGATCAGATCGTCGCAGCAGGCAACGATCCCAGGAACTGGAACTCGAACAAGCGATACATCATAGAAAGCATGGAGAATGGCCTGAATCCGAGGGACCCGCAGCGCGAGCAGACGTTCATGGATCAGCAGTTCCATGAATACGAAGAGGCCCTGGCGAAACTGGAGCCACAAAAGCGGAAGGAGACGCGAGAACCGACCATCCCGATCGTCGAGTACGGATCGAAGGTCGCCCGCAATGCCCCCTGCCCCTGCGGTAGCGGGCGAAAGTACAAGAAATGCTGCGGCCGATCCGAGACGACCGCATCCGGCAGTTGAGATCGCCCTCACTCCGAGGAGGCCGTCCCCGACGCGACAACTCTGCGGACTTCCTCCCGCACGGCGTCGAGATCGAGATCGAAGTCCGCCAGAACCTGGGCGGCGACTGCTTGGCTGTTGTGCATCATGCCGAGCAGGATGTGCTCGGTGCCCACGTAGTTGTGGCGCATCGCCCGCGCCTCTTCGACCGCGCGCTGGATGACTTCCTTGGCGTGGACGGACTGGGGCAACTTCTCAACGTCTTCGACGTGCGGCCGGCTCTTGAGCATCTCCTCCATCTCCCGCCGCAATGGCTTCAGATCGACGTGAAAGTGCTCCAGCACCGTCGCCGCGACGCCGTGAGTCTCCTTCGCCAATCCCCACAGGAGGTGCTCGGTCCCGACGTACTCGTTGCCGAACCGTTGGGCCTCGCGACTTGCCAGTTCCATCACGTGCCTCGCGTGTTCGGTGAACCGCTCGAACATGAGAATCCTTTCACCCTGCCATTGCTCCATTGCCCGCCGCCGTGCAGCGAGAATCGATTGCCAGTCTATACCCTATCCCTGCCCCCTCGATCAACAGAATCCTTTCGTTTTTCATTCGCTCAGAAGGACACGAGGAACAAAGACCTCAGATGTCGCAGCGAGATCTCAATCCGAGTGAAGTCCGTCCCCTCCGACGTGTGGTAGGTCGCCTGGACCGGCAGGATGGCGCCGGTGTGCGGGTCCCAGGCTTGCAGTTCGTGCCGTCCCCGAAGCGTAACCGTCCTCTCGGTCCGCTTCGAGTCAAGGTTGGCAAAGAAATAGATGTGCCGGTCGTTCCAAGACTTATGGATGTAGCAAAGCGTCCGGCCGGGCTCGAAGACAACGTCATAGGCGGTCCCAACCGTATCGAGCGCCCCGCGCAAGGTCTCTGCCGTCAGTGCGTTGAGGTGAATCGCACAACCGCCCCTGCGATTCCGACGAATTGCGAAGCCTTTCCCTTCGTCGGTCCCCGCCGGGTCAGATCCGAACAGCAGTTCGGTGGTCCGGACAACATCCTTATCATGACCGAACTCGGCTGACTTGAAGGGAAGCTGCCCTGTCGCGACGATATGGCCGCCTTGTTCGTAGAAGGCCTGGATCTTCCGGAGACTGCTCCAGCGGATGGTCTTGTGCCCCGGGAGAACCAGAACGCTGAACCGGCCGGGATGAACCCGGTTGAGCAGCACCAACTGACTATCGTCGAGGGCGCATTTGCTCTCCAGGACCTCGGGGTGCAGGAAGGTATAATCCCGGCCCAGGTCCACAGCCAGCAATTCGCCCAGCACGACGTAGTCCGCCTCCGGGACCACGACTCCGCCCTGGTAGTAGCCGAGCGGGCCATCCAGGTGGTGGCTGCCCTGCAACGTCGCGATGGGGTAGAGCACCGCAATGTCGGCAATGTGGGCGGCATCGTTCTGCAGGAGGACATTCAGGCGGGCCAGATACGTGTTGAACTCGGGCAACCCCTCGGCATACAGAGGGTTCCGCCAGGACAGCTCGGGCTTGAACGTGACGTTGCGGTCGTCGTACCACACCGCGTGTGGGATCAGCATGTTGATTCCTTTGGTGTACTGCTCCATCGCTACCGCGTAGATGGCGTCCCATCCCAGATCGCCCATCGCGCCGTAGGTCTCGGACATCACCAAGGACTTGTCCCAATTGTACGCGGCCGAGCTGACAACCTTATAGAAGCGCTCGGCGGGCCGGTCGCCGCCGATCTTGTCGATCCCCGGGATGTCGAGGTACTGAAAGCACTTCATCAGGTCGCCCGAGACCGACACGGGATTGACCACCTCCTCCTGATCCTGGTGGCCGGTAGCGGTGATGCCGTGGGCGTCACACCAATCCTGGATTCGCTTGGGGAAACCCGTTGCGTACAACTCCGCGCGGAAGCCGAACAGGCAGTTCCTCGCGGCCTGCGTCTCGGGACCGATGTCATACCACAGGGCCGGGTAGTAAGGACGCGGGTCAAAACCATGCCGGGCGATGAACTGGTCGTTGAACCGGTCCGTCCAAGTCCGTCCGTTCGCCCGGTAGAGCGTCGGCTCGTCGAAGAAGGTCGAATCGATGGTCGTGCCGAAATGGGCGGCGAAGCGATCATAGTAGGCTTGGTGCGTGATGTCGATGAACCGGTCCACCGCCTCGGGATCGAGATAATCGCAGATCGGGTCGCCATCGATCACGCACACGAAGCACATGACCTTCCACGAACCATCAGGCGCCTGCCAATCCACCTTGGCCTCGCGAACGCTGCCCGTCAGATCCACCCGCTCGAGCGTGCCGGTGTTCATCGCGACGACCGCCATGAGCTTCCCGTCGGGCAGGGTCTGCTCGAATCGAGTCGGGCCGTCGAGTACCCATTCGTGCTTGTCCAGCCGCTTGATGGTCAACTGCGGCCAACGCTGGGCGAACAGGCTGGTGTCACTGGAGTTCCGCGACCCCGCCGAGCCGCTGGGGAAGCCGTATTCGTCGTAGAGCGACAGAGTGAGCCCGAGCGTCTTCGCCTGGTCCAGCGCCGCCGCGTAGACGGCGAAATAGGCATCGCTCAGATAGGGCGGCGAGAACTCCTTGCCGAACGGCAGGATGCCGAACCCGCCGTAGCGACAGAGATCCCGGCTCTTGACCATCTGGTCCCGGACGGTCTCTGCGCTAACCGGCGTGTTGTTCCAAAACCACAACGGGCGCGGCCAGTAGCATTGTGGCGGTTCCGCGAAGTCCCGTCGGAAATCCCGATCCGTAGCCGTCCGGGTGTCGGCCGGGCTTGCTGCGACCGCAGGCGAAGAGCAAACAAGACCGGCGTACCCGACCAAGCCCAGCCACACGGCGACGATCGGAAGAGCCTTGCGGATAGATGTCCTCGTCGGCTCACTGAATGCTGCGTCATCCATGAAGAAACCTCGGTTCGACAGAAGGAACTCTGGGGTCCGTCGCCGCCTCTGCAACGCGCCCGGAGGGATTCGAACCCCCGACCGACGGATTAGAAATCCGTTGCTCTATCCAACTGAGCTACGGGCGCCGATTCTTTCACGTGGAGATCACCGCAGAGCGTCTCATGCGGAAGGCCCATCCGGACGGATCTCCCAACAGACTATACCGCCGGGCCGTCGATTGTGCAAGAGGATCGAGGACCAGCCTTCCCCAACGGGACGGACATCAATGCAAGGCCTGCAAGCCCCTCTCACTTCGGTTTCTGTGCAAGGTACTCGTTCATGGCGGCAGCGGCGATTCGGCCCTGGCCCATGGCCAGGATCACCGTGGCGGCGCCGAGCACGATGTCACCGCCGGCGAAGACGCCTGGCATTGAGGTCCGGCATCGCTCGTCCACCACGATATTGCCCCGCTTGTCGAACTCGAGGCCCGGCGTGGTCTGGCGGATCAGCGGATTGGCCAGATTGCCGATGGCGATGATGACGGTATCGACCTCGATCTGGAACTCCGAGCCGGGGATCGCGACGGGTCGCCGTCGGCCGGAGGCGTCCGGCTCGCCCAACTCGTAGCGGAGGCATTCGATGCCGGTCACGTTGCCCGCCGCGTCCCCCAGGATGCGCTTGGGGTTCTGGAGCAGGTGGAATTCGACCCCCTCTTCCCTGGCGTGGTGGACTTCCTCCACGCGAGCGGGCATCTCCTGCTCGGTCCGACGGTAGATCAGATAGACCTTCTCGGCCCCCAGGCGGAGAGCCGTCCTCGCGGAGTCCATGGCGACGTTGCCGCCGCCGACCACGGCCACCCGCTTGGACCGCGCGATGGGCGTGTCGGCGCCGTTGCCGAAGTCATAGGCTTTCATCAGGTTGGCCCGCGTCAGGTATTCGTTGGCGCTGTAGACGCCGACGAGCGATTCGCCCTCGATGTTCATAAAGCTGGGCAGACCGGCGCCGACGCCGATATAGACGGCATCGAAGCCGTCCTTGTTCATCAGTTGCTCGACGGTCCTGGTCCGGCCGACGATGAAGTTCGTGACGATCCGGACGCCCATCTTCTTGAGGGTTTCCAGCTCCTGTCGCACGATGGCCTTGGGCAATCGGAACTCGGGGATGCCATAGAGCATGACGCCGCCGGGCTTGTGAAAGGCCTCGAACACCGTCACCTCGTGCCCGGCCCTGCGGGCATCGGCCGCCGCGACAATGCCTCCCGGTCCGGACCCGATGATCGCGACCTTCTTGCCGGAAGCCGGCGCCACGGCGGGCGTCTCCGAGGGCAACGTGCCCGCGCCCGCCAGATCAGCCACGAATCGTTCGAGCCGCCCGATGGAAACGGCTTTGGAGACGTCCTTGAGGCTCAGGCCCACCGTGCATTTCTCCTGGCACTGGACCTCCTGCGGACAGACCCGGCCGCACACCGCAGGCAGCAGGGAATTCTCCTTGATGATCTCCAGCGCCTTGGCGTAGTCGCCCTGCGCGATGGCGCCAACGAAGTCTCGGATCCGGATGCGGACGGGGCAGCCCTCCACGCACGGGGCATTCCGGCACTGGAGGCATCGCATCGCCTCAAGCCGGGCCTGTTCCTCGGTGTAACCCAGGGCCACTTCGCTCACGTTTCCCCGACGGACAGCCGGGTCCTGCTGGGGCATCTCCTGCGCCGGGATCGCCAGGCGATCCTTGACCTTCAGTTCGCCCTTCTTCTGCTTGTGCAGCAACTCCTGCAGCAACTGCTTCGTCTCTTGCTCTGTCACTTCGAGGTTTCCATCGGGCGGGGCGTGCCCGTCATCGTCGGTTCTTATTTCATCGGGGAGGAATCGGTGGGCATAGCCCACCCTGCCGCTGCCGTTCACCCATCCAGGCCGATCCGGCACTGATGCTTGTACTTCTCGTAGGCGTGCTGTTCCTGCTTCTTGTAGGCGTTCAGGCGCTTGATCATCAGGTCGAAATTGACCTTGTGCCCGTCGAACTCGGGACCGTCGACACAGACGAACTTGGGTTTGCCGTCCACTTCGACGCGACAGCCGCCGCACATGCCCGTCCCATCCACCATGATCGTGTTGAGCGAGACCTGGGTCGGCACGCCGAAGGGACGCGTCACTTCACAGCAGAACTTCATCATGGGGGTCGGGCCGATGATGAACGCGTGGTCCGGCTTGGGATCCCGACCGCAGACTTCTTTCAGCGGCTCGGTGACGAGGGCCTTGCGCCCGTAGGAACCGTCGTCGGTGCAGACGATCATTTCGTCGCTGACCTCGGCGAAGCGATCTTCCAGAATCACCCGGCTCTTGTCTCGGGCCCCGAGGATGGAGATGATCCGGTTGCCCGCCTGGCGCAGCGCCGTAGCGATGGGCAGCAGCGGCGCATTGCCGATCCCGCCGCCGACGCAAACCACCGTGCCGAAGCGGTCGATGTGCGTCGGGGTGCCCAGCGGCCCGGCGATATTGGCGATCTCGTCGCCTTCATTCAGATTCGCCAGCTCGGCGGTCGTCTTGCCGAGGCGCTGCCAGATCAGCTCGATCGTCCCCTGGGCGGGGTCGGCCCCTGCAATGGTCAGGGGGATCCGCTCGGAGTACTCGCTATCGATGCACAAGATAATGAACTGGCCGGGCTTGCGGGCCGCCGCAATGAGCGGCGCCTCCACCTTAGCCCAGAAGACATCTTCGCCTATTTGTCGCTTGCCTACGATCTTGTGAGACATTCAATCCTCGATGCGCCGCGTCGCTGCCGCCTCAGAGCAGCTTGCTGATCGCTTCGCTGATATCCTTCTTGCTGGTCAGGCCCACCCACTTCTTCTGGATCTGCCCGTCCTTGAACAAGATCACCGTCGGAATCGCGCTGATGCTGAATTCGACCGCGGTGTCCCGAGCCTCGTCCGTGTTGAGCTTGCACACCTGGGCCTTGCCCGCAAACTCCCCTGCGACCTGCTCGATGATCGGGGCCAGCATCCTGCAGGGTCCGCACCACGGGGCCCAGAAGTCCACCAGGACCGGGACTGTCGAGTTGTGCACCGTTTCATCGAAACTGGCGTCCGACAGCTCAACGACATTGCCTGCCATGAGCCTATCCTTTCTATGCTTATGGTTCGTCAAACACAAAATCATCATCGGCCGAGGCCAAGTCGTCATCCTCCTCATCCAGGTCGAGGTCTTCGTCCTGGAGTTCGCCCTCTGCCCTCGACTTCGCGGGCAACTCCACGATCGGGATGGGCGGCGTGTGCGCGACCTCCTCGGGCTGCATCGGTTCGTTCTCCACCTCGCCGACGGCCATGATGGCCCGCCGGACCGCCTCCTCCGCAGGCTCCTCCGTCAAGGCACGCAGATAGATCTGCGCGGACGATTCGTCCTGCTCCGCCCAGACGAGCTTGTCGCGAATCAGCTCCAGCATCGCCAGGAAGATCCCGACCATCACCAGGCGATTGGGACGAGACTCGAAGATCCTCGCAAAGGTCAGCGGACCCTCCGTCTGGAGCCGGTGCAGAACCTCGATCTGGTACAGATCGATCGGCGTATCGTCGCGGATGTGTCCGGTGTAGGCGCTGGTGCCGGTGGCCTTGCAGATCGTGTCGAAGGCCTCGAGCAGGTCCCAGATGCTGACCTGGTCCATGTCGATCTCGGGCTCCGCGTTCGGGACCATCTTCTCGACCAGGCTGGTCGGGCGGCCAAACCGCTCCTGGTGCCGCTCGGCCGCGGCGTCCAGCAGATTGGCCGCATCTTTGAATCTCTTGTACTCCAGGAGTTGGCGAATCAGTTCGGCCCGCGGGTCGCCGGAATTGTCCGGACCCGCCTGCTCGGCAGCCTCCTTCGGCAGGAGCATGGCCGATTTGATCTCCATCAACGTGGCGGCCATGACCAGGAAATCCCCCGCCAGATCGATGTCGAATTGCTTGATGATGTCCACATATTGCAGGTACTGGTCGGTGATCTTGGCGATGGGGATATCGTAGATATCCACCTCTTCCTTGCGGACCAGGTACAGCAGCAGGTCGAGCGGTCCGGCGAAGATATCAAGGTTGACGCGGTAATCGGCCAACGGCTACTCCTGTTCCTCGGGCGAGTCCAGATCGTCGCCCGGTTCCAGATCATCGTCGTCCCAGTCGTCATCCTCTCCGGACTCCGGGCCCTCGCCCGATTCCAGCGTGCCGGCGGCCTCCAGGATTTCCTTTGCCTCCTGTGCCTGGCTCTCGGGCGTCTGGAGTTCAATGTGGTTCACCGGGGGCACTCCCCAAGCCACGCCGGAGTTCTGTCCCATGACGAAGGCCTTGATCCCCTCGTCTTCGAGCATCTGTCGGGCCAGGTCCGCATCCATGTAGTCCGTGTACCGCGCCACCGTGACGAGTTTCTCGTTCATCGTTTGGCTCCCAACCCCACGGCTTGCCGGGCCTTCAGGAGCGTCTGCGAGGCCACGGCCCGCGCCCGCTCCGCACCCTTCTTGAGCATGGCGTCAACGACGTCCAGGCTGTTCTCGAGCTCGGCCCGCCTTTGCCGATAAGGCTTGAAATACTCGACCGTCAACTCCACCAGACGTTTCTTGGCTTCCCCGTAGCCCATGCCGCCGTTGCGGTAACGCTGTTCCCACTGGGCCAGTTCCTCCGGCGATGCGACCAGCTTGAGCAGCGCGAAGACGTTGCACTTGGTTGGGTCCTTGGGGGCCTCCACCGGCGTCGAATCCGTCACCATCTTCATGATCTTGCTCTTGATGGTCTTCTCGGGCTCGAAGATCTCGATCGTGTTGCCGTAGCTCTTGCTCATCTTGCGCCCGTCCACGCCGGGGACCACCGCCACCGATTCGAGGATATAGTCCTCCGGCAGCGTGAAGACCTCGCCATAGGCGTTGTTGAACCGCAGCGCGATGTCGCGAGTTACCTCGATGTGCTGCTTCTGGTCGGCCCCGACGGGCACGAGATTCGATTGGAAGATCAGGATGTCGGCCGCCTGGAGGACCGGGTAGGCGAAGAGCCCATGGTTGGCGCTCAGGCCCTGGGCGATCTTGTCCTTGTAGCTGACGCACTTCTGCAGCAGGCTCATCGGGGTCACGCAGGACAACAGCCAGGTCAGCTCGGTTACCTCGGGCATATCCGACTGGCGCCAGAACACGGTCCTCTCCGGATCGAGACCCAGAGCCATGTAATCCATCGCGACGTCGAGCGTGTGCCTCGCAATCGCCTCGGGCGACGGATTGCTGGTCAGCGCATGGTAATCTGCTATGAAGTAGTAGGCTTCATGCTCCGCCTGCAGTTGCAGGTGCTGCCGCATCGCACCGAAATAGTTGCCAATGTGCAGCCGACCTGACGGCTGAATGCCCGAAAGTACTCTCAAGGCAACCTCCAAAGCCAAACAAGAACCAGGAATAGCTGGGTAGAATCAGCGCCGCGAGGATACTGAGGATAGGCGGCTCTGTCAAGCGATTTGCCCGGTCTTGTGCCTCGCAGACAGGGATCTTGCGGCGGGATGTCTGCGCTCCAGGGGGTGTTCCGCTGAGGGCGGACTGAGGACACACCGGCTCTTGCAGCCGCGTGCGACCTGAAGATCCCTTGGAGAACCGCTCTGACGGGGCGCACCCAACAGGGTCCCAGCGATGTCTGTTTCGGCAAACCCCCTCGTCAAGTCCGAGCACGAAGCTCCTCCGCACACGGACGACACCTCCCCTAGAGCGCCCAGGCCACACCTCCAGGATTCACGGGTCCTTCGGGCCGGAACGCGATGTCGAAGACCGTGGTCCCCTGCCCAGAGCGGAGGAGCACAGCCAGATAGGAAACGCAACCGCCGGTCAGCCCTCATCGCCGGTCGCTTCCATGTGTCTCAAACCCGGCCGGACGCCCCTCGGAGCCGAGGGACCGATGCCCCCTCGTCGCGGCCGCTCCTCACCCGTTGGCCCGATGAGAAGAGAGACGACCGCTCGATCACGTCCGTCCCAGACCCTTCATGTACACTCTGGACTTCCTCAGTCCCATCCGGGACGCCTTCTTCTTCACAGCCTCCGTGGGGCGGCCGAGCTGAGATGCCACCTCCGCCGTCGGGCGATTCGGGAACAGCTTCTTGAGCTCTTTCACATCGTCTTTCGTCCACGCCCCCTTGATCTTGTTTCTGGCCATTGCGTGACTCCTTTCCATATCAATCATTGTGGATTGACTTTAGCCACCAGAGAATTGTAGTCCCGACCCCGGTGACAGGCAAACAATTTTCACGCCGGTAAGGAAAAAACTCAGGGACACCCCGAAGGTCGCGACATGCGGCCCCCGGGACGCCGGAGAGCCCCGGCCATTCGGGAACACAACACGACTGCCGATAGATATCCAAAGAACCACCAGAGAAACCCTTGCGGGGTCCTACGTCCCCGCGGTATCCTCCTTGCAGATACTGTCCCCGACAGGGCCCGGTTCAACATACCGTGGTATATCAGAAAAAGTGCAGGAGAGCGATGTGTGAGGTCGCGACAGGTGTGAGACACTGGACGGTTCTCCTGGCATCGGGCATCGTCCTGGCATGGCAGGTTCCGCTCCCGGCAGCCGGTCAGGTCCCGTTTGAGCGCGTCGCCATTGACGACAGCGTCAAGGACCCGTGGGCCAAGATCATCGCAGACATCGACGGGGACGGGTTCCCGGACATCGTCATCGGGGGGCGGGCCGGGCCACTGGCCTGGTACAGATATCCCGACTGGACGAAGGCGGTCATCGCCGACGGGGGCTACCGGACCGTGGATGGCGAGGCGGGCGACATCGACGCAGACGGGGACCTCGATATCGTCATGGGCGGGCTGATCTGGTATGAGAACCCCCTGCCAGCGGCGAGTCCGGCCGGGAGCCACTGGACCGCCCATCAGGTGACGGACCACCGCACGCACGATATCGAGTTGGCAGACCTGGACGCCGACGGCCGGCTCGACATCGTCACGCGGGACCAGTCGGATTTCGGGGCCAACGCAGGCAACAGGATCTACCTGTGGCGCCAGGACGCGGGTGATACGTGGAGACACAAGATCCTCGAATGTCCACACGGCGAAGGGCTCGCACTCGGCGACATCGACCGGGACGGTGACCGGGACGTGGTCATCGGCGGCTCCTGGTTCGAGAATGACGGCCGCATCCTCGATGGCTCCTGGCAGCCCCACAGATTCTGCGAATGGCATCCGAGTGCCAGCGTGGAAGTGGCCGATATCAACCTTGATGGCCGGCCCGATGTCGTGCTCTCGCCCTCGGAACTGCAGGGCAACTGGCATCGGCTCTCCTGGTTCGAGGCCCCGCCGGACCCGCGACAAGGGGGCTGGGCCGAACACATCTTGGCAGACCGAATCGAGTGTGTCATTCATGGTCTGGCAACCGCCGACTTCAACGCCGACGGGCTTGTCGACATCGCCATTTCCGAAATGCACCAGGGCAATGACCCGGACGAGGTGGTCGCCTTCGTGAGTCGCGACAAGGGATCGGCATGGGACAGGCAGGTCCTCTCGACCCAGGGCTCCCACTGCATCCAGGCCGGCGACATCGGTGCAGATGGCGACATCGACCTCATCGGCGGCAACTGGAGTGGCCCGTTCCAGCCTGTAGAACTCTGGAAGAACCGCTCGGCTGCCCCCAAGTGAGATGCAGCCGCATCAGGCGAGTACCTTGCGGGCGTTGGGCACCGTGTCCTCAGGCTTGACCTTGTAGGACGCATGAAGGACCCTGCCGTCTTCGTCGATGAGGAACGAGGAGCGGATGATCCCCTCGTAAGTCTTGCCGTACATGGATTTCTTGCCCCAGGCGCCGTAGGCCTGTGCCACCTTGTGATCGATATCGCAGAGCAGCAGGAATCCCAGAGAGTGCTTGTCGTCGAACTTCTTCTGCTTGTCGGGAGGATCGGGACTGATCCCGACGACAGCTACACCCGCCTTGGCGAATTCCGCAGACGCATCGCGAACGCAGACGGATTGCCTCGTGCAGCCTGGCGTATCCGCCTTCGGATAGAAGTACAACAGCAGCTTGCGACCCTTGAAATCGGACAACGAGACCTTCTTGCCGTTCTGATCCTTCAGCGAGAAGGCCGGCGCCTTGTCCCCCACCGACAATCTACTCATATGTGACTCCTTGACCGATAGACCAGTTCTCTTGCCGCGAAATCCACCCTGTACAGACAATACGAGACACCATCAACTCTCGTTCGTCGTCCTATTCGCTGAACCTCCGGCTGGCAGCACGGAAAACTTGGCGATGAGCTGTTAAATGGGTATCATGGAACATGCTGAAGGGAACTGGATGGTACGTGTCTGCAGGAGTACGAAGAATGCGTCTCGATGATGTACCTGAACTTGCGAGGCTGAGCATCCCGGAGAGAATCCTCTTCCTGGAGGACCTCTGGGAAAGCATCGTCTCGGAGGCATCGAGCGTTCCGATGCCCCAGAGCCATTGCGCCGAACTCGACAGACGGCTGGCCAAACACGAGAGGAGTCCTGGTGAACTGCTCACGCTCGACGAACTACGCCATCGGATAGAGACGCAGAAATGACATACGTCCTGCGATTCCTGCCCGAGGTCGAGGTCGAGGTCGAAGAAGACCGCGTGGTGGTCTTCGGTCTGTTTCATTGTGCCAGAGATCCGCGCAGGCTTCGCAGAGATTTGCGAAACCGCAGGCAGTGACTCGCCCGTCAGGACTGGTTGGCCTTCTCGAAGACGAAGCCGCGGGAGCCGGCGTCGATTCGGATCGTGTCGCCATCGGAGAACTTGCCTGCGAGCAGTTCCATCGCCAGCGGGTTCTCCACCTGCTGCTGGATCGTCCGCTTGAGCGGGCGGGCGCCGAAGACCGGGTCGTAGCCCTCCTCCAGGACCAGGTCCCTGGCCTTATCGGTGAACTCGATCCGGATCTTGCGGTCCTTGAGTCTCTCGGACAGGTAGCCGAGCTGAATATCGACGATCCTCTTGAGGTTCTCGCGACTGAGCATGTGGAATACGACGACCTCGTCGATGCGATTGAGGAACTCCGGCTTGAAGACCTGCTTGAGCACGTCCTTGACGTGGGCTTCGATCTCCCAGTCGGCCCCCTGCTCTTCCGTGAGCTTCTGAATCTGCTGGCTGGCGATGTTGCTCGTCATGATGATGACGGTGTTCTTGAAATCGACGGTGCGGCCCTTGCCGTCGGTGAGCCGGCCGTCGTCGAAGACTTGCAGCAGGACGTTGAACACGTCCGGGTGGGCCTTCTCCACCTCGTCGAGCAGGATCACGGAATAGGGTTTTCGTCGGACCGATTCGGTCAGCCGGCCGCCCTCTTCGTACCCGACGTATCCCGGCGGGGCGCCAATGAGACGCGCCACCGAGTGCTGCTCCATGAACTCGCTCATATCGATGCGAACCATCGCGTTCGGATCGTTGAACAGGAAGTCCGCGAGGGCCTTCGCCAGTTCCGTCTTGCCCACGCCCGTCGGCCCGAGGAACAGGAAGGTCCCGATCGGCCGGTTCGGGTCGGACAGGCCCGCGCGACTCCGCCGGACCGCATCGCACAACGCGCGGACCGCATCATCCTGGCCGACGACCCGCTTGCGGATCTGCTCCTCCATCGCCATGAGCCGCTCCCGCTCGCCCGACAGCAGTCGGGTGACCGGGATGTTGGTCCACTTGGCGACGACCTCGGCGATGTGCTCGGCCGTCACTTCGTTGTGCAGCATCTTGGCCTTCTCGGATTTGGCCAACTGCCCCTCTTTCTCCGCCAGCTCCTTCCGGAGGTTGGCGATGGTCTCGTACTTTAATCGGGCGGCCCGTTCCAACTCGCCGCGACGCTGGGCGTCTTCGAACTGCCTCTGGGCCTCCTCGGTCTGTTGTTTGAGGGCCTTGACCTGATCGATGCCGCCCTTCTCCATTTCCCACTGCGCGGTCAGTTGTCGATTCTGCTCTTCGAGTTCCGCGAGTTGCTTCTCGGCCTTCTTGAGCCGGTCCTGGCTGGCAGGGTCCTTTTCTTTCTTGAGCGCCTCCCGCTCGATCTGGAGCTGTATGATTCCCCGACGGATATCGTCGAGCTCGGCGGGCACGGAGTCGTTCTCGATCCTCAGCGTGGACGCGGCCTCATCGATCAGGTCGATGGCCTTGTCCGGCAGCCAGCGGTCGGTGATGTACCGCTGCGACAGGGTGGCCGCCGCGACAATGGCGGCGTCGGTAATTCGCACGGCGTGGTGGGTCTCGTAGCGGTTCTTCAGGCCACGGAGGATGGCAATGGTCGCCTCAACGCTCGGCGGTTCGACGAGGATCGGCTGGAAGCGCCGTTCGAGGGCCGCGTCTTTCTCGATATGCTTGCGGTACTCGTCGATGGTGGTCGCACCGATGCATCGCAGCTCGCCTCGCGCCAGCGAGGGCTTCAGCAGGTTGCCTGCATCGACGGCGCCTTCCGCCT
The DNA here is from genome assembly GCA_017993835.1 of Phycisphaerae bacterium. Taxonomy (GTDB): domain Bacteria; phylum Planctomycetota; class Phycisphaerae; order Sedimentisphaerales; family Anaerobacaceae; genus PLanc-01. The sequence goes on along the minus strand of JAGOLX010000007.1, from coordinate 127,341 downwards.
TGCCGGCGCCGACGACCGTGTGCAGCTCGTCGATGAACAGGATGATCTGCCCCTGGGCCGCGATAACCTCCTTGAGCACCGCTTTGAGGCGGTCCTCGAACTCGCCTCGGAACTTGGTGCCGGCGATCAGCGCGCCCATGTCCAGTCCGATGACACGCTTGTTCTTGAGCCCGGCGGGGACGTCGCCCGCGACAATTCGCTGGGCTAGACCCTCGACGATGGCGGTCTTGCCTACGCCCGGCTCGCCGATCAGAACGGGATTGTTCTTCGTCCGACGGTTCAAGACCTGCATGCACCGGCGAATCTCCTCATCCCGCCCGATGACCGGGTCGAGCTTGCCTTTGCGGGCCTGCTCCAGCAGGTCGATGCCGTAGCGCTCCAGGGCTTTGTACTTCTCCTCGGGCGTCTGGTCGGTAACCTTCGCACCCCCGCGAACGTCCTTCAGCGCATCTTGGAGCTTCTGCACGGTCACCGAATTGACGTCGAGAATCTCCTTCGCATCGCTCCGGACGCCCGCCAGCGACAGCAACAGGTGCTCGGCACTGAGGTACTCGTCGCCCATCTTGTCGGCCCGGTTCTGCGCGTCGAGCACAACCTGGTTGAACACGGGGTCGGGCATCATCTGCCCCGAGCTGCTGCCCTGGGCAAGGTGCCCCAACTCGCTCTCGGTCATGTCCTGGATCCGTTTGACATTGGCGCCGGCCTTCGCGAGGGTCATCTCGGCCACGCCGCCCTCATCGCTCAACAGGGCGCTGAGCAGATGCAGCGGCGACAGGACGGTGTGTGACTTCGCCATCGCGATCTGCTGGGCAGTCGCCAGTGCCTCTTGTGCTTTCAGTGTGAACTTCTCGAATTTCATGGGTAAGTTCCAACATGCCGTTTCACATCATTTGTCTGTATAAACTCAACAGATGCAAACTGCGTGCCCGAACGAGGAGAATCCATAAACCATTCTCTCCAATGGACTTACCACCTACAGGGGCGTGGGGTGGGGGTGCCAAACTGGCAGGTGGGATCGCCGTATGCACCAAGGCGTCATGCGGGCTCTATCATTCCCGCGTAAAGCCTGCCCTCGACGCGATCGGGGGCGGGAATCCAGAAGTCATGCGGTGGCAGATGTCCCAGAATGTGGATTCCCGCGTTTGCGGGAATGACAACCTTCGTGGCAGGCGCAGCCTATAGATGCTGTTGAACCAAGGTCCTCTGGACCCGCCAGACGACGCAGGCACACTTGGCGCCCTGGGGGCAGGCGTTCCTGCTTGACAATCGGGTCCGGCGCCGGTATTATCCGGCCTTTCTTACACTTGGAAACCCGGTTGGTGCAAGGACAGCAAGGCCTCTGATGATGGAAGTAAGACCGTTCAAAGCGTTTCGGTTCGATCCGGGCGTCGTCGGCGACGTGGGCCGGTGCATCGCGCCGCCCTACGATGTAATCAGCGACGCCGAGCGAGAGGAACTCTACCGCCGGAGCGAACACAATATCGTGCGGATCACCAAAGGCAGGCCTGCCCCCTCGGACAACGGCCAGAGCAATCCGTACACCCGCGCGGCTGAGTTCCTCCAGAAATGGATCGGCGAGGGTGCCCTGAAACCCGACGACCGCGACACTATCTACGGGTATGTCCAGGATTTCGAGATGAATGGCGTGTCCTACCGCCGGTTGACGTTCATCGCGTTGGGCAAGCTGGAGGAATTCGGCAAGGTCGTCCGGCCGCACGAGCAGGTCTTCGCCAAGCCCGTGCAGGATCGCCTGAACCTCAAGAAGGCGACCGCCGCACGGTTCGGCCTGGTCTTCATGCTGTACGATGACCCGAAGGGCGTCGCCGACGAGATCATCACCAGGGCGGCCGAGCAGAAGCCCCTCGTGGACTTCGTCGACGACCACGGCGTGCGACACCAACTGTTCGCCATCACTGACGCCAGTGGGATCCAAGCCATCGTGCGGATGATGGGCGACAAGAGCGTCATCATCGCCGACGGTCACCACCGCTACACGACCGGGCTGACCTACATGCGCGAGAGCGGCAATCCCGCCGCGAAGTACCAGATGCTTGCCTTCACGAACACCGCCCAGAAGGGCCTCGTGGTCCTGGCAACTCACCGCGTCGTCGGTGCCATCGATGGCTTCAAATGGCAGGAGTTCATCCTGCGTTTGGCTCCCGGCTTCACCGTGATGAAGATCGGCGATAAGCAAGAAATGCTCAAAATGATGAAGACCGTACATGAGCGAGATGAAACCCCCTTGGGCATCTACCTGGGCAATGGGAACTTCTACGTCGCAGTCCTGAAAGACAAGTCGCTCATGGAAACTGCGGCCCCGGACAAGAGCGAGGCCTGGCGGACGCTGGACGTCTCGGTCCTTCAGAAGCTCATTCTGGAGGGGCAACTCGGCCTGACCGAGGAGAAGATGGGCAATTCCGATTTCGTCGAGTACGTCAAGGACGTGCCCAACGCCATCGACGAGATCATCCGCCAGGTCGATTCCGGCCGCAAGCAGGTTGCCTTCTTCACAAACCCTGTCAAGATGCAGCACCTCGCGAGGATCACCGACGCGGGCGAACGGATGCCCCACAAATCGACGTACTTCTACCCGAAGATGTACACCGGGTTGACCATCCAAAAACTGTAACTGTTGGAGAGCGCAAATGGCAGACTGGAAGAACCCGCCGAGATTGTTCATCCCCGGCCCCGTGCAGGTGAAAGACGATGTGCTGCAGCAGTTGGCGCAACGGACGCTCGGGCATCGCGACAAGGAGTACGGCGTGCTCCACGGCGAAGTCGTGGACATGCTCAAGAAGCTGCTGTTCACGAATCAATACATCTTCCTCTCCACCTCCAGCGGCTCGGGGCTCTGGGAGGCGTCGATTCGCAACTGCGTACACCCGGACGAGACGGTGCTCGCCACCTGCTGCGGGGCGTTCAGCGACAAGTGGGCGGACGTGGTGAAAGAGTGCGGCCGCAAGGTCGATCTGCTCAAGGTCGAGTGGGGCAAGCCGACCCTGCCCGAGCAGATCGACGCCAAGCTCTCGGCCGGCAAGTACGCGGCGATCACGCTGATCTACAACGAGACGAGCACCGGCCTGATGAACCCGATCTACGACATCGCCAAGATGATGAAAGCCAAGCACCCGAACGTGCTGGTCTTCGTGGACGCGGTCAGCGGCATGATCGGCCAGCCGATCCATTTCGACGAGCTCGGCTGGGACGTCGTGTTCGCGTCGGTACAGAAGGCGTTCGCCCTGCCGCCGGGATTCACGGTTGCCGCAGTCAGCAAGCGGGCCGTCGAAAAGGCCAAGAGCGTCCCCGCTCGCGGTTACTACTTCGACTTCATCCAGTGGGCCAAGGCCGCCGAGAAGAACCAGACGCTCGTGACCCCGAGCATCCCGCACATCATGGGCCTGCACTACCAGTGCCAGAAGTTCGTCAACGAGGGCATCGAGAACGTCTGGGCCCGGCACAAGAAGATGGGCGATTTCTGCCGGGATTGGGCGAAGAGCAAGGGATTCGAGCTGTTCTGCGAGGAGAAGTACGCGTCCAACACGCTGACCACGATCAAGAACACCCGCGGCATCAACGTCGGCGACGTCATCAAGGCCGTCAAGGCCAAGCACAACACGATCTTCAGCGCCGGCTACGGCGATCTGAAGGACAAGACCTTCCGCATTGCCCACATGGGCGACATCACGCTCCAGGAAGTGCAAGAACTCTGCGGCTGGATCGCCGAAGAGATCAAGTAAGCCAATAGAAGCATCAGCTTCAAGTCTTCAAGGGCGGCGTCTATCAAGGACCGCCGCCCTTTTCCTTTCCGTGCCCCATCCCACGTCTTCAACGGCCTGCTGCCAGATCCGACTTCGCGCATCTGTGACGTCAGTAGCCTCCAGCGTTCCTGTCAGCCAGTCTCTTCATTTATCCCCTCCAAATACCGTGTGCTCTCTGTTCTCAATCTCACGCTTCCGAGCCAACTGGGTCGTCGGATCCACAACGGTCAAAATGATGATTGGCCGCGCACGGTCCGTGAGGTTGACCCACAATGAAGGCGTGGTGCTCGACGACGCAAAATGCAGCGTGTAAGCGCCGGGGATATCGCGGCTCTCCTCGCGATGTGAAAACTGGTAGGTGCTGCGCAGCTTGGACTCAATGCCAGCGACCACAGACTCGGCTTCGCTTCGTGCAATCGGGTCAATGTGAACTCCGACCGAGGCCAAACGCCAGCGTCGAAAATTAAACTCTGCCTCCACCTTCGAGTCGAACATCTCAATCGACGACATATAGAGCGAGGCGTCTTCCCGGCGATCGTCGGAGAATACCGGAATGGCGCCGAACGTGTCTATGCTCGGCTCTGGCTCGGTCTTCCGATACTCCGCGTAACTCAACAACTGTGCTCCATGATGGGCCAGCGACCTGCGCACCTCTTGTGGGGACATCCCGAAAGTCGTGTCGAGAAACGCCTCGTCTTTTCTGCCGGTGCAGAATGGCCAAAAGCGCTCCTCCCACGCCCAATACGCGCCAGCGCTAGCCAAGCAGAAGATGGCCAGCAGCCCGAAGATCAGAGTGGCCTTTTTCGATTTCATCGTTGAGCGAGTTCCGAAAACATCGTGCCTGTTTCCTACGACGCCGACTTGCGGGTTCTGTCGCCAACACCGAGGAGCAAGGCAGGAACGTCGATGTCTTCATCGAGATCATCCCAATGCAGGCCTGTTCCCCCGCCGCTCACCACATACTTCATCCGCTGGGTAGGCGAGGCGTTGAGAAGCCGGGGAAAATACGCCAGTGGGACACCGAGCGTACGCCCATCCACCAGATCAACCCACATGGTGTCCTCATCGAACCAGACCCGTTTTGCCAGAGCATCAGACACCAAAGTGTTCATTCCAATATCTCCGAATCAACTCACGGTTCTCGATGGCAACGGCAAGCAGCTCACGCAGCTCACCAGAAGTCAATCCGTATGCACGCGCCACACCGGGCTCCGGTTCCAACCAGAACTTTGCGACGCACTCCCCTTTGCGTACGTGGATGTGCAATGGCTCCAACGGGTCGCCCTCGTTCGAGTGAAAGAAAAACCGGAACCCTTATGTCTCAGGACGACAGGCATTTCATTATCTTACACGATATCGATCGCCAAGTCCAGCCTTTCGACCCAGCAACGTCGACTCAATGACCAGGAAGCGTGTTGGCTTTGTTGTTTCCGCCTTTGCCAGTCGCGTCACGGGCCTTATAATCGGGACTCGTGAAAGCAGCGTGTGCTACTTCTTTGTCAGGAATGCGGCATGGATTTGTCGATCGTAATACCGGCCTTCGAGGAAAGCAGGAAGATCGCGCGAGATGTGAAGGCCGCCTCGGAGTTCCTCGTGGCCAACAGTCTGGCGGGCGAGATCCTCGTCGTCGATGACGGCAGCGAGGACGACACGACACAAGCGGCCCGAGCGGTCGCAGTCCCATCGGGAGTGAAGCTGAACGTCATTCGCTACGAGCAACACCGCGGGAAAGGCCACGGCGTCCGCACGGGAATGATGGCCTCCACCGGCCGGTATGCCATGTTCGCCGACTGCGGGCTGTGCATCCCCTACGGCAATGCCCTCCTGGGCCTGGAGATGCTCCGAAACGACCAGTGCGACATGGCCCACGGCTCTCGCCGGCACATCCAGAGCGACATTCTCCAGGATCAACCATTGCACCGTCGGCTCCTGTCCCGCACCTTCAAGTTCATGGTCCGCACCATGCTGGGCGTGCCGCGGGAACTGACGGACACCCAGTGTGGATTCAAGATGTACAAAGGCGACATTGCGAGGGAACTGTACGCGGAGTGCACCTCCGACGGCTTCATGTTCGACATCGAGATCATCCTGCGGGCCCTCCGCAAGGGCTACCGCATCGGCGAGTTTCCCGTCGAGTGGGTCTGCGATCCGGACAGCCGGCTCTCCGTCACGCGAACCCCCTGGTCCGTACTCGTCGAACTGCACAGGATCAAACGGGCGATGGCCAGGGATGCACGGCGGAAGTAGGGTCCATGCGACGCACCATCCTCCCCCTGCGGCGTCACAGGAGGAGTTCCCCTGCCCCCCACGTCCCGACAGGCACGATTTGCTCCGCTCGACCAGTTCCGGCATCCTCCGGCAGAATGAGCAATCCGCGGACATCGGAATGGTCGCGACAGTAGTCTGCCACCTCCGCCGCCGTCATCACCATGAAGGCGGTGGAGAGGGCGTCCGCGCAGGCAGCGTCGGGCGCTACCGACCAAGTCGCCAGCTTGCCCTCGACGGGCCGGCCGGTGCGCGGGTCGATGATATGCTGGCCCTTCTCGACGCCGGAGCCGCTCACGGAACCGTGCGACAGAGAAAGCCGGGCGAGCGTTCGGCTGCGATCCCTCGGATGACTGAGCGTGACAGGCCAACCCTCCATGCCGACGGGAGGCTCGATGGCCAGTACCGAGCTGAACCCACCGTGAATCAACGCGCGATCGATATCCCACTCCTTCAGCATCTCGGCCATCCGATCCACCGCGTAGCCCTTGCCCACGCCGCCCAGGTCGATCCGCAGGGGACTAGCCAGCAGAGCCACGGCGCACGTCGGTTCGTCGAGCAGGATCAGATCCGTGCCGGTGTGGTCGAGGGCAAACTGCAGTTCCTCGGCCGACGGCGTTCGCGGCCTTTTCTCCTCGTCCCGCCAGCAATCGATGAGGAACCCCACGGTGACATCGAATGCCCCGCCCGTCTGCGAGTGCATCTCGGCGCTGATTCGCAGGCACTCGAAGGTGTCCAGCGCAATGTGTACGGGTGTGCCCGCGGGCAGGTGGTTGATCTGCGTCACATCGCTGGACTCCAGGTACCGGCTCAGGACGCCTTCGATGCGATCGACCTCATCGAACGCGGCCGCCGCGGCCTGCTGGGCATAGGTGCGGTCCTCGTGCTGGACTCTTACCTCGAACGTGGTCGCCATCGCCTGGTGCGAGAAGCGGTGTACGCCGGACACAGCCGCCCAGTCGCTATGGACGAACTGCGTCTCCGCTGGGCGGGTCTTGTCTGTCATGGCTTGCCTCGATCAATGCCGCGGCGTCCGACTGGCGGGCCGCGTTCTCGTCCCAGAGGTCTTTGCGAACGAATCCCGTCAGCTTCACTCCCGGCCTGAACCAGATGTAGTACGGCTTGTCAAACAGGTACATCGGCAGCCACTGCTGCTCGCGGGGCGTCTCCTCGTAGATCCGGCGCTGGAGGGCGCCCTCGAGCTGGTCCGAAAGCAGTATCAGCGGCCCCACTTCGCTCGGGATCTCGGACGTATATCCGACAAAGAGGTCTCGAAAGTACCAGGGAAGCGGCCAGTAGTCCTTGCCCGGGACTGCGACCTGGATCGGCCGGTCCTCGGATCGGCCTACACCCGTCGTCGCGGCGTACTCCTGGACGATCTTCACCGCGGTGAAGATCTCGTCCGTGGGGTGGGCATACACATAGGGATTGCGGCAGTCGGAGGAATATACGAAGTTCGCGCGGTACGACAGAAACGCCAGATGCCCCACCGCGGCCACCGCCAGCATTGCCACGAGACCGCGATGGACGGGTGTTCTCGCCCAGGTCCAGAGCGTCACCATCCCGACGCCCGCCAGCAGAATCAGGCCGGTCAGGAAGCTCAACAGGCACCACGGCGTCTTGTAGGGAATTGCCGAGTAGAGGACGGTCATCGCGAGGGTGTAGATCGCGACGAATCGCACGAGCTTGCGATCGATCCGTCCGACCTGTGCCCCTCTCACCACGGGCGCCAGACCCACGACCGCCAGCAGAACGATCCAGGCTTCGGTCCAGATCGGGCCGTGGGCATATCGAGCATAGAGGAGGATCTGCAGGTAATAATACCACGGATGCACGTGCGCGGTGTCCTGTCCCCCTGCCCGACCGAAGTACGTCGCGTACGTGCGGTAGGAGTCGAAAATGCCTGCGGGACGACGGAGAAAGACGGAGAACAGCAGGGCCGAAACGACCGCCGCGGCGACGACGCCCAACAGGACGTGGAGCCAGTTGACGCCGGCGAGGACGCGCCGTCGGTCCGCGCCCGACTGGGTCAGTACCACGAGAGCCAGCGCCAGCACCATCGAGCCGAATGCGATAATCGCAGTCTCTTTCGTGGCGTGCATCAGTCCCGCGAATCCGCCTGTCGCCAGAACCCAGACGAGCGATCTCGTCCGCACGTAGCGATATCCACAGACGATGACGCCCAGCGTGAAACTGGCCAGCAGCATCTCCTGGATGTAGTACCGGCTGTAGAAGACCATCGCCGGCGAGAAGGCCGCCAGGACCGCCGCTGCCAGCGCCGCCCATCCGAGACCTCGCGACAGGCCCGCGATCAGCACAACGAGGATCGTGCCCCAGACCACAGGCACGATGCGCAGCGTGAACTCGGTGACTTCCGTGTACGTGCGTTCGCGACCCAGCCAGGCGGGGATCAGCGTGAAGTAATTGAGCGTGGGACCGTGGTACTCGTGGGGGTCATACTCATACGTTCCGTATTCGAGGAGCGTGCCGAATTTGTCGGCGTGGACGGCCTCGTCGGTGTGCATCGGCCGCATGGAAAGACGCGGCGCTCGGAACGCCAACGCTCCGAGCGCCGCGATGAAAATCCAGAACCAGAATAGCCTGAGCCTCTGACCGTGCGAGGCTCGATCCAGGCACGTCGTGGGGATCCGGGTCGCCCCGCCCACGCCGGCTGTCGTCCCGAATGAAGCGCAAGTGAAGGGATGACGAAGCCACGCGACCCAAGGGCTATTCCCCATCCGTACCGTTGTCATTCCACCGGCTTGCCGAAAGCTTCGACCTCGATGTAGTGGTTCAGGTCGTTGCTCGTGTTCGTATTGCTGTACAGACGGATGTAGCGGGCCTTCGGGCTGCCCTGCGAAACCAGGTCGATCAGCTTACCCTCGTTGGTCTCGACGTAGTGCATGTCTTTGCCGATGCCCTGACCCGAGGAGTTGTCGGTGTCGTTGTTGAAGACCGTCTTGACGTCCGTGATGAAGTCCTTGTCGTTCGACAGTTGGATGACCACATCGTGGTACACGCGGGGCTGCTTGTGATAGTGCCACACCACGATGGCGTACAGCTCGCACTGCTTCTCGAGATCGATGGTCACGTACTGCATCAGGGGTCCGAGCTCGACGTAGCTGCCGTCGGCGGCTTCCTTGTCGCCATCGGTGATCATCTCGATCTCGCCGATGATGGGCTCTTCATCGCTGGCGGAGACGGGCTTGCCCCTGGACAGCAGAGCGGCGCCCGCGGGGGCCAGGAACGGCGGGCGGGCCCTTCCCAGCGGCTTCTCCAGGTTGTCCACCTTCATGTCCTGCGGCGTGCCGACGAACATCGGCTTGGGCAGCTCGAGGGCGAGGGGCGCATAGCCCGCAGGAGCCGCCGCCTGGGCGGGAGCGGGAGCCGGGGTTGTTTCCGCAGGTTTCGCGGCTTCCGTCACCGTCGGCTGGGCAGGGGTCTCCGCCGGCTTCACTTCCGCCGGTTCTACCTCAGCCGGTTTCGCCTCGGCGGGCTTCGCTTGGGTATCCTTGGCCGCAGGCTGACTCGGCGCCGGGTCGGGCTGTTTCTTGCACGACATGCCCAGACACAGCAGGGCCGTCAAAGCCACTACAAAGACTGCTTTCATCATGGAATCGGACTTCTTTCTCATCTCACTAACCTCAATCACATGAAACCCAGTATATGACACTCTACCTCGACGTCCCAGAGTGCAGAGCCGACTCGGGTCGCGTCCCGACCGGCCAAAAGGGGCATAGTAGCCGCCTGAGTATCCCTTGTCAAGTTGCGCCCCAAGGCATTTTGTTACATGCTTCCCACGATCCACGAAAAAAAGCAGGGATTCGAGAATCCCCGAATCCCTGCACGATCATTCATAGAGTGCTGCCCGTGGCGGGCTGCGGAGTGGATCGATCCGCTTACTTCGACTCAGCGGTGGGCATCGGAACCACAGGCGGCTGCAAACCTGCCTTGGCCAGGACGAAGTACACGACGGCGCCGACGATGAAGGCCATCAAGGGTGCCGCCGGGACATTAGCGATCTTGACGAGAGGCGCAATTCCGACCATGAAGCCGACAGCCCAGGAGATCCAGCCCGCCAGGTTCCAGCCCTGACGCGGACCGGCCCATTTCTGGCCGGACAGGTAGTAGTCCACCAGCATGGCGCCGCAGATGGGTCCGAAAGAGGCACCAATAACCGTGAAGACACTTCCTGCCTTGCCTGCCCAGCCGGTTACGGCCAGCAGGACGCTGACTGCGGCACCAACGCTCACGGAGATGAAAGGATTCACCTTCGGCATCACAGTCTTGAAGCTGTTGGCTGCGATAAGGGATGAGAAGCAGGCAGACGGGAAAGCCGCAACGGCCAGCAACACACCCACCACGGCGCCAGCCCCAGTAGACCCCAGGACACTTCCCATGAACCCAGGATCAGCAGGATTCACAGCGTAGGTCCCGGTCTTTCCAAAAGCCCCGGCACCAATCAGAACGGCGATTCCAGCCGATATGATCGTGGCCACCGCGATACCGACCAAGCCACCCATCTGAACATCTTTCGCATCCCGGCTTCCAGTTCCAAAATCCACGCCCGCAGCACCGGCTGTAGCGAAGAATCCGATGACATATGTCATACTCAGCGCGATTACGCCGAGGAAGCCGAGACCGGCGCCGCCCTTCTCTGCAAGGACGCCTGCCGCCACGTACTTCTCAGGGTCAAAACTGCTTATGCCGCCCAGCGTCTTCACCAGGAGAATCAGCAGAGCAGCCAGGGGTATCAAGGGCAGGAACGTGGCAACCTTTGCTACGTACTGAATCCCCTTGAGCCCGACGAATGCAGCCAGAACCGCCCAGATAACCGCCAGGATCTTCACAGCCACAACGTTGCCGCCAACAAGGGGCGCCAGCGCCTGCGAAGAGAAATAGGCATTGACACCGAGCCAGCCGAACTGCAGGACTCCCATCAGGAAACCCGGCATGAGAAAACCACCCTGGGTTCCGTACGTCGAGGTGCCAACGACGTACAGTGGCAAACCTGTCTTGAGACCAAGCATGCCCGGAACGTAGTAGAAGAGGAAATGGCACAGCAGCGCTGCGACGATCAGGCCGAGAAGAGCAACTCCGATTCCTTGAGACAACAGGCCACCTGGAACCCCGGTTGTGCCGGGTCCCATCGTACCCCCGCTGGGAGCCTGCATCCAGAATGCAAACCACAGGAAGATGCCCGCGTAGGTTGGTGCGGTGTTCTTGTACCACGGCGCCCGGTTGGTGGGCGGATTGGCTTTGGCCATACTCAGGTAACTTGGCAACGTTCCATTACTCATGATCGGCTCTCCTTAATCAAATACCCGACTCACACATTCTCCCCATCACTTCAACAGGTCGCTGAGCCGGTCCGAGCAAGGCCCGTCCCTGCGCCCTGATGTACTGATGCCGGGCCCGCAAGCGTTCAAGGCCCGGCTTCTCAACCGCACACTCGCACGATCCGACGACGCGCCTAGTCGCGGCACGCCATCCGCAGTCGTATCGCCAAGTAAGTATGGACAATCACCGCAATCGCAAAGACCAGGCTGATCCACCGATGCGCCGCCAGCGTGAAGTACTGCCAATCGGTGCCCAGCAGGTGGAACATGCTGACCACGATGGACAAGACCAGGGGCAGCGCCAGGAACAGGATCGCCCAGAAGGCCAGCTTGTACACCGCCAGCGAGCAGCGCCAGGGGCGGTCATCGACCGGGACGCGGAGGCTCGTCACGCGTCGGAGCAGCCGCGTCAGCCAGGGGGCATCCGCGAAGCTGAACCGGTTGCTGCCCGCCCAGGTGATCGCCAGGATCGCCAGACACAACGCAAAGACCGGGGCAAACGTCGCGTGGATGTACATGAGGAACCCGGAGATATGCTCCCCATGGACGAGCGTCGGCCAGAACCCGGTGAAGGCCAGAACCAGAAAGCAGACCATCGCGACGAGATAGCAGAGCTTCTTCAACGCGCCCAGCAGGCTCGACTTCTGCTCGACGAGCAGCAGACTGAAGACATGGACCGCGCCGCTGAGCGGGCATCGCGCCCCCCCCGTCGGGGTCAGGACCCAGTGCAGAGCGATGCCGATGAATGTCACCAGGAGAGCTAGGATCGCAACCGTTTGAAACATCCCGATTACCCATTCAATGGATTATGGATGATTGCCGATGGATGATTGACAATCATCCATCATCCTCTATCAATCATCAATGTGTTCATTCTTGCTCGGACAATACCTTGGCAACCGCACCCAGCGCCTTGAGCCCGTACAGCAGCAGGATGATGCCAATCACGGCGGTCGCGCCAATCGCCACGACCTTGAACCACGGGCGGAAGAGGAAGGAGAAGGCGAAGAACCACGTCCGGGCGTGCGACGCCTTCTGGAATTCATACTGTGTCTTCGTCAGACTGCTCACCGAAGCGACGGGCGAATCGACCGCCACCTGGCCGAAGAAGAACGCGGAGTTCGTCGAGTGGCAGACCGTACACTTGCCGACGCCCAGCGACTGCGCCGCAGGCCGGACGTTGTGGGCCATTGCCCAAGCATAGGGCGCCGCAGCCGGATGATCCGCCCGACTCGTCACAGCGCCCGCGTCGTCCAGCTCGAACAACATGCCGCCGGTGATGTAGACGGGCTTCTGCTGGCCCGATTCGCCCAGGGCCTTCAGCACCTGGCCGATCTGCTCTTCTTTCAGCTCGCTCCAGTCGCCTGTAGCAGCAACAGGGAGATCCTTCAGCGCCGCGCCGACCACGTCGGTGACCACGGCCAGCTCGACGGGTTTGACAACGTCGTTCGCGTCCACCGTGCCCCAGAAGGAAGGCCAGACGAGCTTGTGCGGACCGATCTTGGCTGTGCTGTTGGGGTCGGCCACAGCTTCCTTGACGAATACCGGCGCCCAGACGTGCGGCAGGACACGCGGCTCCTTGGGCACGTTGATCGTTCCCAGGCGGTGCGCCCGCGACGTCTTGGCCAGCACGGGCTTGTCGGTCGGCCAGGGACCGGAATGACACGCCGTGCAGGTCAGCCGCTCGAAGTGAACGGTCGGGATGCCCTTGTGCAAAGGCACCGGCGCTCCCAGCCGCCCCCCGGTTTCCCGGTTGCCGTTCTCGTCGCCCAGATGGCAGCCGCGACAGGAGGTCGTCGCAGCCATCGGATTGGCGGAATCGGCCGTTTCGCCCTCATAGCCTCGGACGATGTTGTGATCCAAGCCGTTGCGATGGCAGTCCACGCAGGTGAGCCCGGCGGTCATGTGGATGTCCTCGTCGGCACACCACTTCTCGGTCTTCTCGTCGTTCTCCCCGCAGAACAGATCGCTGTGGCAGAAGTAGCACCGCTGCTTCGGCGCCTCTCGCACGATCTCCATGAAGACGTTGCCCTTAGCGTCGAACGCCTTCTTGTCATACGACGTGCGAGGCGCCTTCTCTTCGGTCTCATCGGGCATGAAGGGATCGTACGTCGGACCCGCGTCCGTCACCGAACCGCTGACATCCGCAAACTCGCAGGAAGCAGCAGCCGCCCAGCGGAAGTTCGTCTTGCTCACCTGGATGGCGTAGCCGTCGGCGCCGCCCTGGTCCTGGCCCGGGTGCGCATTGTGGCACGCCAGGCAGTTGGCCTCCAGTTTTCCCGTGACGTATTGGTTGGCGCGCGCCTCGGCATCCGACGGAGTGGCCTCTCCGGGACCGCCGCCCGGCATGTGCCTCGCGAAGATCTTGGTGAACTCCGCAAGGGACAGCCCGAACTGCTCCGGACGGTACGCGCCCGGCCAGGCCCGATAGGACAACGGCAGTTGAATGCCCAGCTTCGAATTGAAGTACAACCACGGCTCGCCCGGACGGCCGGCGGGGACGTTGCTGTCCAGCGAGCTGAAATGCCAGCCCTTGCTGATCGCCCCGTAGGTGTGACACTCCCCGCAGGTGAACCGAGTCGAGAACGGCATCGCCAGCGGATCGTTCGGATCGATCTGCGGGCCTTTCTCGCCTTTCTCACTCTCGGAGAACAGCGGAATCCGGTGAATCGGATGCGCCCGGCTCCCGTCGCTCTCATCCCCGAGGAGCTTCGCAGCTTCCTCGGCGGCAAGGAGACTCGCCGACAGCACCAACGACACGATAAGCGCTGCAATCAGTCTTCGTTTCAAGGCTGTATCAGTTCCTTTCTACTCTCCCGGCGTTGGGCCGGGAACTGACTTCCGATGCAAAGAGGCGCCGACAAGACCGGTCTTAGACCTTGAATTCGTCGGGCTTGAACTCGAGCCTCTTGGCGGCCTCGACGGCCTCGTTGACCTTGAGCACCATGACGGCGGTCTCGTATCCGACCTCGGCCGGGCAGTTGAGCTTCTCTTTGCCTCTCATGGCATTGAAGAAGTTCGCCAAGTGCGGCAGATGGTAGGGGATGCCGTCCATCTTCACCGGAATCTCGTAGGCCGGAGGCGCGAGCGTTTCGCGGACATCCAGGGCCGCGGTCGTCGCGTCCGCCTTCTTCTCTTCCTTCTTGGGCTCGTTCACGAAGCCGAGCTTGACCCACTTGTCCCACTCAACCTGGGCGCTCTGCTCGCGGTAGACCGAACCACGCGACGCGGATTCCGAAATCACCAGCGAGCCCTGGTCGCCCATGAATGTCTCGAAGTACCCCTGGTTGCTGTTGGTCGTCAGCACCTGGTAGTACGCTCGGACGACGCCTTCCTTCGTCTCGAAATCAAAGATGGACATGACCGTGTCGTACCACTCGTGGGTGTTCTTGTCGTAGTAGTCCGTGCCGCCGCTGGCGATGACGCCCTTCGGTAGTGCATTGAGGAACCAGGAGTAGATGTCGATCTGGTGCGAGCCGAGATCCACGATGGGACCGCCGCCCAGTTTCTTATACCACCGCCAGTTCCGGAACTGCTCCATCGAGCTGAAGCCGTACTTGGTCAGGGTCGCTTCGTCGATCGCGTACTTCGGAGGGGAGGACAAAGGCTCCTGGACCCCGCGGTTCCACTGTCCGTTGACCGTGGTGATCCGGCCGAGCATCTTGGCCTCCTTCAGGACCTTGTTGTAGCAGTGCAGGTACCGCGGATTGCTGCGCCGCTGGTGGCCGATCTGCAGGAGCTTGCCCGTCTTCTTCTGGGCTTCGACCATTTGCCTGGCCTTGCCCAGGTCGTTGGACATCTCCTTCTCGCAATACACGTCGAGCCCGGCTTCCATACAGGCAATCGCGTGCTCGGCGTGCCAGAAGTCCGGCGTTGCAATGATGACCGCGTCGATCTTGCCCTTCTCCTTGTCGAGCATTTCCTTGTAATCGACATAGGTGCTGCACTCGTGCTGATACCGGCGCAGCAGGTTGGCCACGCGCTTCTGGTTATAGCTCTCCCAGATGTCGCAGACGGCCTTGAACTTGACGTTGGGGATCTTGAGGCAGGCTTCCATGAGGATCTGCCCCTCAGCGCCGGCGCCGAGCAGGGCGACGTTGATGTCCTTCTCGCCGCCAGTGGCCGCCGCGAACATCCGCGGGGCAAAGGCCAGACCGGCGCCGACTGCTGCGGTGGAACGCAGGAAACTGCGTCTATCGATGCCCGATTGTGCTTTCGACTCGCTCATTGTACCTCTACTTGCTCCAAAAATTGAACTGTGCAGTTCAGAACCATGTGTCTGACCGGAGTCCTGCAAAATGGAGGATTAGGCCTAATCGCCTATTTTACAGAACTCCAGTTCCTAGTTTAGCCGGTTATTATGGAGGTGACGAAAACCGCTGTCAAGAAAAGTCGGCGGCTTTTTTCGTTCCGTCCGATAACAACAGACACGTCCATACAGTCACACGCCCCGCACGGGGGCGTCATTTCACCAGAGGCGTCACGACGATATTGCGATACGCGACCGGGCCGTGGTTGCCCTGGAACATCAAAGGTCCCGTGGGAGCTTCTTTGCCGGTCACGCCGCCGGGGGTCGGGCCGGGCATCTCCAGGTCCTTGTGCAGGACCTGCCCATTGAGCTCGACCTTCACGAACATGGCGTTCTTCGTCTTGGTGCCGTTGGCGTCGAATCGGGGGGCCCGCCACTCGATCACGTACTGCTGCCACTCACCGGGCTTCTTCGATGCGTTCACCGGCGGGGAGAACCCGCCGTAGATCGCGCCCATGTCGCCGCTGCCCATCTGGGCCTTGCCGAAGCTGTCCAGAACCTGGACCTCGTACTCGCCCATCACGTAGACGCCGGAGTTCGAGCCTTGCGGCACCATGACTTCGACCTCGATCCGGCAATCGCCGAACTTGGCCTTCGAGTAGAAGTCCTGGCTCTCGCCGTGGGCGCCAGTCAGATTGATCAACTCGCCTGCGCCTTCGACCTTCTCCAGCAGCTTGGGATTGCTCGCGGAGACCTTGGCCTTGCCGACAGTCCATTTGTTGGCCTTGCCCGAGTCGCCCTTGGCCTGCCACTCGCTGAGGTCCCGGCCGTTGAAGATCGGCACTGCGTCACCGTGGACAGGCGGAATCGGTCGAATCCGGATGTCCTTGAACTCGACCGCCATCGGCGGACCCGCATGGAGCTGCAGGGCCAGCAAGCCGGTACGCGAAGCCCCCTTCTGATCCTTCGGATCGTCCGGGTTCACGGCTCGGTCGTTGTCGATCAGCTCGATGGTCTGGTAGCCGTTCAGATAGTGGGCGACGTGGTTGCCCCGGCAGACGATCACGAACTCGTTCCAGTCCTTCGCTCTGTAGAAACCGGCCTCGGCCAGGGCCTTCTTGTCGTTGACGTTGCCGATGACCTGCTTCTCGCCCTTGCCGTCGACGATCGTGAAATCGCCCAGGGTGGCCAGGAAGCCTCGGCCGCCCTCATGATAGAGGAAGCCGACCAGATTCAGGTCATCGAGGATATCCGCCTGATAGCCGGCGATCCGCCACTTGTCGAATTCCTTGCTGCGATACTGAACGCCGGAGTTGCCGCTCAGGAGGCGAGCCTTGAGAGTCAGTTCGAAATCGTTGAACTGCCCGCCGCGATAGACGAGGAACGTGTTGCCCTGCGTCGGCTTCTCCGCGGTCGTCTCGCCGCGGATGACGCCGTCTTTGACGGACCAGAGCCGCGGGTCGCCGTCCCAGCCGGTGAGGTCCTTCCCGTTGAACAGGACGGTCCAGCCGTCCGACGACGCGTTGCCCGCGAAGGCGGTCCCCGTCACGAAACCACAGGCCAGCACCGCCGTGACCCAGAACAGCCCGTAGCCTGCAAGAGATCTGTTGCTCATCATAGATACCTCGATACAGCGTGCATTAGTCAAGCGGTTTAATCATGAGGTTCTTGAACCACACCGGGTTGCCGTGATACTGGAAGCCCAGGTGGCCTTCTCGCGGCATGTCCTTGTAGGCCGTCGAGAACTTGTTCTTCGTGCCCGGCGGGTTGGGGTTCTTGCCGGCCTCGGTCCACTGATCCAGGTCCATGTCGATGATGTCCTCGCCGTTGAGGTTCACGTAGATCTTGTTGTCCAGGCAGGTGATGACATAGTGGTTCCACTCGCCGGGGGTCTTCTGGGCGGCCTTCGAGGGCGACAGGCAGTCGTAGATCGCGCCGCACTGGCCGTGCTTGGTGCCGTCGTCGGTGGCGTGGATCTGCACCTCGATGGCAGTGTTGATCCAGTTCTGGAGATTGCCCGTGCGGATGAAGACGCCGCTGTTGCCCTTCTCGGGGACCTTGAAATCCAGCTCGAGAATGAAGTTGCCGTAGCGCTCTTTGGTCCAGATGTCGCCGTGGCCGCCAGCGACCGGAGCCAGGACGCCGTCGGCGTCATACGACCAGCCCTTCGGCTCCATGATCCCGTTGGACAGATCCCTCTTGAATACGTCTTTGAACGGCGTGTTATCCAGCACTGCGGCGGTCTTCTTGAACCACTCGACACACAGCTTGATATCCGGCACGCTGTTGTCCCAGTTGTGCTCGTACTCGATGGAGAAGCTCCCCTCGAATCCCTGCCGCGACACTTCCGCCAGCACCTCGCCGGCCTTGCTCACGCCGGTGCCCCAAGGGACGTCATGGGCATCTCGACCGAACTTGTTCAGATCCTTGAAGTGGAAGCTACGAATCCGTCCCCTCTTGCCGAGTTCCTTGACTGCCACAACCGGATCGATATTCGACCGCGTCCAGTGCCCGGTGTCGGCGCAGGCGCCGATCCAGTTGCTGCGCCCTTCACAGACTTTCAGCACGGTCTCGTAGTTCCAGTAGTGCGATGGCTGCGGATGGTTGTGGACCGCGACGCCGATCTTGTACTCCTGGCAGAGTTTGTCGATCAGATCGAACGCGTCTTCCGGCGGCTCCGACGTAATGTTCTCGAGGCCCATTTCCTTCGCGAAGTCGAACACCTTGCGGCATTCCGCTTCGTCATTCGGAAGACCCACGACGCCGTAGTTGGTCAGTGTGACGCCCGCGTCGGCGAGGATCTTCTTGACCACCTGCTTCTGCTCGGCGGTCATGTTGTGGCTGATCTGGCCGTCGACGCCGCCGCCGATCCGCTGTCCCGGATAGATCTCCATGTACTTGAGGTTCAGCAGCTTCGCCTTGGCCACCGCCTCGGCAAAGGTGAACCGGTTGAAGCTGTACGCCTGGGGTCCCAGTCGCCATTTCTCTTTCGCCTGCGCTCCGGTGGCGCCGACACAGACACAAGCCGCTGCAAGCAGCAGAATCATTCCCGACTTCATCCTTCTATCCATTTGTCCTTCTCCTTGAGATTGTGCTTCTACCCACCAATCATCAATCGTCAATCATCCTTCATCAATCGCTACAGGCTCCAGCCCTCGCGGTAGGTCCGACGGAGGAACTTGTTCGCCTCGGGCAGGTTCGTCACCTTCATGTTCGCGCCGTCCCATTCGAGCTTCTGCCCCGCGAAGGCCGCGACGTTGCCGAGCAGGATCGCTTCGGTCAGCGGACCTGCGTAGTCGAAGTTCGACAGGGGTTTGGGGCCCCCTTTGCAGCCGCGGATCCAGTCCTGGTAGTGGTTCGCGGTGCGGTCGAAGGTCGGCTCCGGCACCTTGAATCCCTTCATCGCCGTCTCCGGGATCAGACGCGGGCTGCCGCAGTGCGGGTACAGGATGGTGCCCTTGTCGCCGTAGTAGACGCCGCCCTGATCGGGCATTTTCCGATTGGACTCCAGTTGCGGCGGTCGCGGCGGAGCATTCTCGCCGTCGTACCAGCTCACCGTCAGCGCCGGCCTGTCGCCGCTGGCCTTGAACTCCCAGGTGATGATCGTCTTCTGGGGATATGTCTCCTTGCTGAACGGTCCCGGCGTGGCAGATATGCTCGTCGGGTGCCCTAGATCCAGCGCCCACCAGGCGGGGTCGATGATATGGCAGCCCATGTCGCCCAGCGTGCCCGTCCCGAAATCGAGCCATCGTCGCCACTGGCCCGGCAGATAGCACGGATGATAGGGACGGTACGGCGCGGGTCCGAGCCACAGATCCCAGTCCAGCGTCTCGGGCACAGGAGGCGTGTCCGTCGGGCGCTCGCCGCCGCCCCAGTTTTTGCCGCTCCAGAGATCCACCTTGTGGACCTTGCCGATCACGCCGGAATGCACGATCTCCACGAACAGCTTCATTTCCGCGGTGCCGTGGATCTGCGTGCCCATCTGCGTGACGACTTTGTACTTGCGGGCGGCTTCCGTGAGCTGGCGGACTTCATACACGTCGTGGCACAGAGGTTTCTCGCAATAGACGTGCTTGCCATGCTTCATCGCAGCCATGGCCGCCACGGCGTGGATGTTGTCGGGCGTCGCAACCGTCACGGCGTCGATGTTCTTGTCCTCCGCATCGAGCATCTTGCGGAAGTCCTTGTACTTCCTGGCATTGGGGAACCTCCGGAAGGTCCCCGCGGTGTGATTGCTCCAGTCGACATCGCACAGAGCGACGATGTTCTCGCTGCTGACGTCGTTGATGTCGCTGGCGCCCTGGCCGCCGATGCCGACGCAGGCGATATTGAGTTTCTCGCTGGGCGGGGTCTGCCCGGACCCGGCCAGCACATGTCGCGGCACGATCGTGAACGCCGCCACCGCGGCCGCACTGCCCAGGAACTGTCTTCGATTCATTCGCGTCTCTTTCACTGTACAGCCCTCTCAATCAGAAGCATGTCTTGCCCACTCGGTCGAGCCTGTCCTCGCGAGCGTGCACACAGCACCCACAAATGGTCAATTGTCAATCGTAAATAGCAAATTTCTACAGGCTCCATCCGTCGCGGAACGGCGGGTGGATATACTTCTCTGCCTCAGGCAGATTCGTCACTTTCAAATTCGCCGCGTCCCATTCGAGCGGCATGTCCTTGAACCGCATCGCGAGCACGCCCAGCAGGACCATCTCCGTGAGCGGGCCGCCGTACTCGAAGCTCGAACTGGCGGGTCTGCCGTCCTTGCAGGCGCGGATCCAATCCTGCTCGTGGCCGCTCTGACCGCCTTGGACTCGCGGGAGAGTCTTCTCAGGCCGTTTGTAGTCTTTCATCTTCGTCTCGGGGATGATCCGCACGCCGCCGGCGCCGTGCGAGCCGTGCATGATCGTGCCCTTCTCGCCGATGAACAACGCGCCGCTGCCCTCCAGCTTGCGGCCGCGCTCCAGTTCCCTGGGCCGCGGCGGCATCAGCCGCCCGTCGGTCCAGGTGAGCTTCACAGGCGGCATGTCGCCGCGAGCGGGGAATTCGTATCGAATGATCGCGGCCCGCGGATAGGTCTCGGACGCTACCTCCGGCTGATAGTGCGTCGTGGTCGCTTCCACCCGCGTGGGCTGACCGAGATTGAGCACCCAGAACGCCGGATCGACAATGTGGCAGCCCATGTCGCCCAGAGGGCCGGTGCCGAAGTCCCAGAATCCCCGCCAGGACATGGGGTGGTAGATCGGATGATACGGACGATACTGGGCGGGACCGAGCCACAAGTCCCAGTCGAGCGTCTTGGGCACTTCCGGCGTGTCCTTCGGTCTGGCCATGATCGGGAAGTCCGACCACGGATCGCCGCCGACCGGTCGATCGGTCCATGCGTAAACCTCGTGGACCGGACCGATCGCTCCATCCTGAATCCACTCATAGAGCATCCGAATCTCGTCGGAGGAATGTCCCTGGTTGCCCATCTGCGTCTGCACCTTGGCCTCGCGGGCGGCCTCGGTGAGCTTGCGAACCTCATAAATCGAGTGCGCCAGGGGCTTCTGCAGGTAGATGTGTTTGCCTCGCTGGATGCAGGCCATCGCGACCACGCCGTGCGTGTGGTCCGGCGTCGCGATGATGACGCCTTCGATGTTCTTGTCTTCCTTGTCCAGCATGACGCGGAAGTCCTTGTACTTCCTCGCGTTGGGGAACCTGCTGAACACCTTCCCGGCGTACCCGTCATCGACGTCGCACAGGGCAACGAAGTTCTCGCTGCTGCACTGGCTGATGTTGGACGAGCCCATGCCGCCGATGCCGATGGCCGCCAGGTTGAGCTTCTCGCTCGGGGGCTGGCTGCCCGCCCCGCCCAGCACGTGCCTGGGCACCACGGTGAAAGCCGCGACCGCCCCCGCCGCGCTGCTCAGGAATCTGCGTCTGTCGATGGAATCAATCATCCGTCAGTCCTCGTCAATCAGATGGCCCAACCTGCCCGGTATTCCTTGGTCAGGTACTGATTCGCCTCCGGCACATTCGTGAATTCGAACTTGTCGCCGTCCCAGAGGAGCTTCGTCCCCAGGTACTTGTCCGCCTTCAGCGCGGGACGCAGGGCGACGTTGCCCAGCAGAACCACCTGGGCCAGCAGGCCGGCATGGTCGGGGAAGTTCGACCCGGCGGGCTTGCCCCCCTTGCAGGCAATGACCCATTCGATGTAGTGGCCGGGCGAACGCTCCAGCTTCTGCGGCGGCTTGCGATAGTCTCTCTGTCGCGACTCCGGCAGCAGGCGGCCGCCGTACATCTTACCCTTGTCGCCGATGAAGAGCGCGCCGTTCGTATCCCATCGACGCCCCGCTCCCAGTTCCGCCGGCCGGGGCGGCTTCATCCCGCCGTCATACCAGTGCAGCGTCACCGGCGCCAGATCCCCCCGGGCGGGAAACTCGTAGGTCACGCGCGACGCCACCGGGTACGTCTCATTGTTGACCAGCGTACAGCAGGCTTCCACACTCGTGGGGTGGCCGAGCTTCAGCGCCCGGAATATGGACGAAAGGCTGTGGCAGCCGATGTCCCCCAACGCGCCGGTGCCGAAATCCCACCAGCCGCGCCAGACAAACGGATGATAGACCCTGTTGCCTACGTAGGGACGCATCGGCGCCGGGCCGATCCAGAGATCCCAGTCGAGCGCCTCGGGAACCGGGTCTTGTCCGCCCGGCCGGCCCACCCCCTGCGGCCAGTACCAGTTGTTCGTCCCGTTGAGCGGGCGGTCCGTCCAGACGTGGACCTCGCGGACCTGACCGATCGCGCCGTCCCAGATGGTCTCGCACAACAGGCGGACCTCGTCGCCGGCCTGGCCCTGGTTGCCCATCTGCGTGGCGACCTTGGCTTCGCGAGCGGCCTCGGCCAGGAGCCTGGCCTCGCGGACGGTGTGCGTCAGAGGCTTCTCGCAATAGACGTGCTTGCCCCGTTTGATGGCGGCCATGGAGACGATCGCGTGCATGTGGTCCGGCGTCCCGACGACCACCCCGTCGATGTTCTTGTCCTCCTTGTCGAGCATCTCGCGGAAGTCCTTGTACTGCTTGGCGTTCGGATACCGTTTGAAGCACCCGGCGGCATGACGCCAGTCCACGTCGCACAAGGCGACGATGTTCTGACTGTTGAGCTGGTCGATGTCATGTCCGCCCTGCCCGCCCACGCCTACCCCGGCGATGTTGATCTTCTCACTGGGGGCCGCGCCGCCTGAGCCGGCAACCACATGGCGAGGAACCACGGTGAAGGCCGCCACGCCCGCGGCGGCGCCCATGAAGTCACGTCGTGTCATGTTCTTCTTCTGTTCCACGATACTACTCCTCATATCAGTCATTGCGCCACGGACCCTTCTGTTACAGTACGCGTCGTAGCATGGGCATCTTGCCCATGAGTAACATGGGCGTCCCGCCCATGACTCGGAAATCACGGGCAAGATGCCCGTGCTACTAGAGGCTCCACCCTTCGCGGTACTCGTCCCGGATGTGCTTGTTGGCCTCCGGCAGGTTGGTCACCTGCATGTTCGGGCCATCGTAGCGGAGCTTGAGGCCTTTCTCATAGAGCTGTCTTTCCATCTTCAAGGCGACGTTGCCGAGCAGGACGACCTCAGTCAGCGGTCCCGCCCAATCGAAATTGGCCCGCGCGGGCTTGCCGCCTCTGCAGGCGTCAAGCCACTCCTTATGGTGGCCCGGCGAACGCTCGATCCTCTGCGGCGGCTTGACATATTCCTTCATCCGGGCCTCCGGGATCAGGCGGTAGCCCAGCATCTTGCCCTTGTCGCCGATGAACAGATTGTCGTCGGCCTCGCCGAACCTCAATCCCTCCGCCAGCTCCGCCGGCCGCTGGGGCATCAGGCCGCCGTCGTACCAGGTCAGCAGCAAAGGCGGGAACCCCTCGCGGGCAGGGAATTCGAAACGGACAATGGACGACTTCGGAGCCGTCTCCTCCTTCACGGCGGCCGGCTCGTCCATGCTGCTCGAGCAGGCTTCGACCGAGAGGGGATAGCCCAGCTTGAGCGCCCGGAAGACGGGGTCGAGCTGGTGGCAGCCGATGTCGCCGAGAACGCCCGTGCCGAAGTCCCACCAGCTTCGCCAACTGAAGGGCAGATAGACAGGATGATACGGCCGGTACTTCGCGGGTCCGAGCCAGAGATCCCAGTTCAGCGTCGCCGGCACGTCCGGCGTCTCCGTCGGCCGGCCGATCCCTCGCTGGGAAATGGGCCGATTGCACCATGCGTGGACCTCGCGGACCGGCCCGATCGCACCGTCCCAGATGAACTCCGAGACCAGGCGGTTGCCCTCGGTCGCCTGACCCTGATTGCCCAACTGGGTCGCGACCTTCGCTTCGCGGGCCGCCAGCGTCAGTTGTCGGGCCTCCCAGATGCAGTGCGTCAGGGGCTTCTCGCAATAGACGTGCTTTCCGCGTTTGATCGCAGCCATCGCAACCACCGCGTGCAGATGGTCCGGCGTCGCGATCACCACCGCGTCGATGTCCTTCTGCTCGTCGAGCATCTTGCGGAAGTCCGTCCACTTCCTCGCATCCGGGTACTTCTTGAACACCCGGCCCGCATGACGCTCGTCCACGTCGCACAACGCGACGATATTCTCGGTCCGGCACTCGTCGAGGTCGCCTTCGCCTCGCCCGCCGATCCCGATGCCTGCGATGTTGAGCTTCTCGCTGGGCGCCACATGTCGCGCCCCGCCCAGGACGTGGCGAGGGACCGCGGTGAACGCCGCCACAGCCGCCGCGGCGCCAACGAACTTCCGGCGTGACAGGCCCAAATCATCCGATTTCTGCGTCTGCGAATTCGTCATGATCCCCCTGCCTCTTTTCTTGCGGTTTGTCATCGAGAACAAAGCCGGGCGCCATGCGCGGGCATGGCGCCCCGGCTTGGAAACCTTGCGAACCACCTCGTTGCGAGGTTGGCCTAGACCTTCATTTCCAGCGGACCCCAACCGGTGCGAGGCTCGCGCCAGGCCAGATCGTTGATCTTCGAATCGTTGGTGATCTTGCCGGTTTCATCCAGTTCGAGCTTCTTCCCGGCGCGGGCGCACAGATTGCCAAGCTGGATGTTGGCGGCCATCGGGCCCGAATAGCTGAAGTTGGACTGGCTGAACTCACGCGGCTTCTCGCCTCGGCAGGCCATGAAGAACTCCTCGTGATGGCCCGGCGAGCGCTCGAGCAGTTGCGGCGCCTGGCCGAACTCCTTGCGTCTGGCCTCGGGGATGATCATCGGGGTTTCCCAGTAGTCGCCGATGACCAGCATCTTGCCCTTGGTGCCGATGATCAGGTTCCCGGTTCTCGGCAGTTTGCGGCCGTCGATCTCCAGCTCCTCCGGCGTATCCGGCATGAGCGGCTTGCCGGCTCCATCATTGCCCTCGTACCAGAAGGTCTTGAACCCCGGGCGGCCGTCTTTGGCGCGGTAGGTGCTCTTGACGATCATGCCGGCCGGCCATTGATCCTTGACGGGTCCGGTCATGATGTACGGCTCGGCCGTCGCGGCGTAGCCCGGATTCATGATCGAGTAGATCCCGTCCGTCGTGTGGCAGGCCATGTCGCCCAGGGCGCCGGAACCGAAATCGACGAAGCCGCGCCAGGCGAAATCGTGATACGTCCTGTTGCCCTTGTAGGGACGCATCGGAGCCGGGCCAATCCAGGCTTCCCAGTCCAGGGTCTCGGGGACCGGATCGGACCCTTCCGGACGGTCGCCGCCCTGCGGCCAGATCGGACGATTCGTCCAGGTGTGGAACTCCTTGACATCCCCGACCGCGCCGGCCTTGACCAGCTCGTATGCCTTCCGCCAGCCGTCGCCGGCATGGCCCTGGTTGCCCTGCTGCGTGACGACCTTCGGATTCTTGGCGTAGGCGGCCGCCAGCAGTTGCGCCTCGCGGACCGACCAGGTCAGCGGCTTCTCCGTGTAGCAGTGGATGCCCATCGAGATCGCGGTCATCGTCGGGGCAAAATGGGTGTGATCGGGGGTCGCCACGAAGACCACATCCAGCTCCTTGCTATGGTTCTGGAACACCTTCCGCCAATCCGTGTACCCTTTCGCCTGTTCCCAGCCCTGCCGGCCTGTGACGCCGTTCCAGCGAGTCTTGTCCACTTCCGCAAAAGCGATGCACTGGAGGCCCGCCCTGTGGGAGGCCTCCGTGTGGGCGCCGGCGCGGCCCCCTACGGCGACGAATCCCACCTGGAGCTTCTCGTTGAGTCCCTGGCCCCGGACGAGATTCGGGAAGCCGATGGTGCTGACGGCTCCGACGGCGGCTGCGCCTCCGATGAACTGACGACGTGTGATGTTTGCCATGAGCTTGGCTCCTTTACTTCCAATGATTGATAAAAACGGTTCGTTCCTACAGGGACCATCCTGCACGGTAGTCTGGTTTGACGAAGGCGTTGGCCGCGTCGTCGTTGGTCATCCGCATGTTCTCGCCGTCCCACTCCAGGACCTTGTCGGGATTGAGCACGGCCAGGTTGCCCATAACCACCGTCTCGGTGAACGGGCCGGAGTAGTCGAAATTCGAGCTGGCAGCCGGCCCGCCTTTGCAGGCGTTGATCCAATCCTTCTCGTGGCCGCCCGGACCGCCCGCGACCCGGCGCAGGGTCTTCTTCGGCCGTTTATAGGCCTTCATCTTGCTCTCCGGGAAGATCCGGGGGTTCTCGGCGTACGTGTCGCAGATGAGCTTGCCCTTGTCCCCGACGAAGATCGTTCCGCTTTCCGGGATCTTGCGTCCCGGTTCGAGATCGTCGGGCCGCTCCGGCAGGAGGCCGCCGTCGTACCAGTGCAGCTTCACCGGCGGCATGTTCCCGCGCGCGGGGAATTGATAGTGCACCACCTCGGCGTCGGGGTACGTCTCCTGGTTGCCCCACCGCGTCCACATCTCCTTGACTTCCCAGGAGTGACTGGCCTGGACACGCACCGGGTACTTGAGCTTCAGCGACCAGAACGCCGCATCCATCACGTGGCATCCCATGTCGCCCAGGGCGCCGGCGCCGAAGTCGATCCACGCGCGCCAGTTGAACGGCAGGTACGCCGGATTGTAGGGCCGCATCGGCGACGGGCCGATCCAGAGGTCCCAGTCCAGGCCTTCCGGCACCGGGGGCGTGCCCTCGGGCCGGCCAATGCCCTGCGGCCATACCGGGCGATTCGTCCAGCAGTGTACCTCGCGAACGTCGCCGATCGCGCCGTCCTGGATCCATTCGCAAACCAGGCGGACTTCCTCGCTGGAATGGCCCTGGTTGCCCATCTGGGTCTGCACCTTGTACTTGCGGGCGGCCTCCGTCAGCATGCGGGCCTCCCACACGGTCCGCGTCAGCGGCTTCTGGACGTAGACGTGCTTGCCCCTCTGCATGGCGGCCATCGCAACCACGGCGTGCAGATGGTCCGGCGTGGCGACGACCACCGCGTCGATGTCCTTCTGCTCGTCGAGCATCTTGCGGAAGTCCGTCCACATGCGGGCGTTCGGGTACTTCTTGAACACCGCAGCCGCGTACTTGGCGTCCACGTCGCACAGCGCGACGATGTTCTCGCCCGCTTCGGCGCACTTGCCGATGTTGCTCTGTCCCATGCCGCCGATGCCGACGCCGGCGATGTTCAGCTTCCCGCTCGGGGGCGTGTTGCCCGCGCCGCCCAGGACGTGCCGGGGCACGACAGTGAACGCCGCAACAGCGGCCGCCGCGCCCATGAAATCACGACGAGAGAACTTTCCCTCTCGTCCTTGCCTGTTCGTCTTGTCTTCCATGGATGTCAGTCCTCAAAAAGAAAACGCTGATTCAAGCCACCGTTTCCGTGGCGAACCCTCATTGGGTCTCCACAAGCCAGATGTTCCGGAACTGCACGGGATTGCCGTGATCCTGGAGATAGATCCCGCCCGGCTCGGAGAGGTTGCCATCGATCGCTCCGCCCGTCGGGACCGGGAGCTTGCGACGGTCGTGGATCGTCACGCCGTTGTGAACCACCGTGACGACCGCGTTTTCCGTCTTGTTGCCGCCGGCGTCGAAACGAGGGGCCTGGAACGTGATGTCGTACGTCTGCCACTGCATCGGCGGCAGGCACATGTTCACCATGGGGGCGCCGATCTTGTAGATGCCGCCGCACTCGTTGTCCAGACCCTCCAGGCCGTAGCTGTCCAGCACCTGGATCTCGTAGCGTCCCTGGACGTACACGCCGCTGTTGCCGCGGCCCTGGCCCCGGGCATTGGGCATGAACGGCGTGCGGAACTCCACGTGGAGCTTGAAGTCCTTGAATTTGCCCTTGGTTATGATGTTGCCCGTGCCGGCCTTGACCTCCATGGCGCCGTCCACGATGGGCCACTTCACCCGGTCGCCGGCCGGATCGTTCACGTTGATCCATTTCCAGTTCACCTTGGATCCAGGGGCATTCTCGGGCGCAAAGGCGACATCGAAGATCGCGCCGGCGTCTTTGCCCGCCTCCTGGTACGGCCCCGCGATCTGCCACTGCGTGAGGAAACCATTGTTGGCTCGCAGGTACTCGTTCGAGCCCTTCGCTTGCTGCTGCGAAACCTCGTTCAGATTCACCAGCGGTTTCCCGTCCTGGCCCACGAACCGGACGACCGCTCCCCAGTCGCCCCCACCGTTGGTCACCTTCAGCAGCAGTTCGTTCATCCCTTCCTGCAGGGAGACTTCGACCTTGTCCTGATCGACCACGACCCCGCGAGCGGCGTTGTTCGCATGAATCAGCTTGCCGTTGAGCCACGCTTTGACGCCGTCGTCGGTGCCAAGCTGCAAGGTGGCCTTCTGCGACTTCGGCGACCAGAGACCCGCCTTCAGGTAGGCGGCCGCATCCTGTGCGTTGCCGATGGCGTCGATGATGTTGATCACACCCCTGGAGTAACCGAAACGAACCCATTTGTCGAAGTTCGTGCCGTCGAAGAGTACGATCGCGCCGGCGGGCGGTTTGGCCCCCAGCGTGGGCGACTGCCGAACGGTCCTCTCCAGCGAGAACGTGCCCTTGATCGGCTCACCGCCGCCGGTCTGGCCCTGGAACCGACCGGTGAACTTGTCCCGCTCGACGGTCATCTCGACGGTCCCCTCGATGGGCGAGCTGTTCGGATTCAGACGCCCGGAGAGCGCGAGCTTGCCATCCCGGACCTGGCCATCGAGCACAGCGTAGGGCGCCGTCGTGACCGCCAGGCCTTCCAACAGCTTCACCTGGTACTGGCCGTCACCCAAGGCGATCACCTGGGCCGCTGCGGAACCGGAGTCGTACCCGTCCGTGACCTCCCACTGCCCTTGCCAATCCCCCATGAAGGGGTCCGGCTCGGCCGCACCGGCACTCACGACGGAAAGCAGCGCGACGACACACGCGGCAACCCACACTTCTATTCTCATGCGATTCTCGACAGCGTAACCGCTTCTCATGACCGTCTCTCCGATCCAATTCAATCAGGGTTCAACCTTCAGGCCTTCCAGCTTGCCGCCGTCGGGCGCACGGAACCGCAGACACATCGCCCACTGGCCCGCGTTCTGCACGAGCTTGACCAGCACCGAGTTGGCGCCTTCTTTCAACGTCACATCGACCTTATCCTCGCCCGGCTGGACCGCGCGTTCCGCGTTGTTCGCGTGCACGACCTGGCCGTTGAGCCAGATCTTGACGCCGTCGTCGCTGCCCACCTCCAGGCGGGCCTTCTGCTCCTTCGGCGACGAGATCTTCGTTCGCAGATACGCGACGCGCTTGTCGCCGGCCAGAGTCGCGACCTTGTCGGGCTCGATCAGCCAGGGACTTGCCGGCGTGGTTCCGGCGGGCATCGCCTGCCATTGGGCTTGCTGCCCTTCCTGCTCCGGCGGGAACACGGCATCGATCAGCTCGTTCGCCTGTACGTCCTTCGTGTAGGGACCGCTGACCTGCCAGGCGACGATGTAGTCATCGAACCGCTCGATCATGCCGATGACCTCCTGGGCCTGCTGGCGAACCGCGTCCTGCTTGGTGGCCGCGATCACCTTCGCCAGGACTTCCTTCGTCCGAGCCGGATCGGCGCCGTAGACCGACTGGGCGATTTGAACGGTCGCCGACTCCGCCTCCAGGTGCAAAGGCAGATCATCCAAGTACTGCGCCGCCATGTTCAACGCGGCCAGCGACTTTGCGGAGGCCAGGCCGGAGAGCACCCGTTTCTTCTCCTGGGCATCGACCGCGAGTTCCATCGCCTTCTTGTACAGATCGATCGTCTCCTCGGCGGATCGATCGCTCGCCAGACCGAGCAGCCGCACGAAACCCCGGAGCGCCAGCACCTTGTACTTGGCGTTTTCCGCGGTCTGAGCCACCTTAAGCAGATCGGGCACCGGTTCCGCGGTCGGCCAGTCGGATAGGGCGCGGATCGCGGCATCCTGGATCTCCGCCTCCCGCGCGGTCAGCGCGGTCCGCAACGTCGGCAGCGCGCTGCTGTCGCCGATGCGACCGAGCACTCGCAGCAGCGAGGCGCGATTCGGGTTGTCCTTCACATTCGGCAGCACCTGCAACACCGCGGCTGCCTGGCGGGTCGCGTCTTCGATCTTGTGCGCCACGATGGCGATCGTCTTCTCCGCTTCGGTGCGGTCGGAATCCGTCTTGACCTCCAGCAGCAGGTTCACCAAGGCGGGCATGTCCTCGGGCTTGCCCACCCCTCGGAGCACCTTGAGCGATTCGGTGCGGACCTTGCGGTCCTCGTCCTTCGCGGCCTTGAGCAGTGTCTCGACGGAACCCGCGATGTTGCGCTCGCCCACCGCACTGACCAGCTCGACCTTGACCTCCGACTTGGCGGCGGCCAGGTTCTGCAGCACTGCGGCGTCGACCTCGGCGCCGCGAAGCCGGTACAGACTCTCGCGAGCGGCCTTCTGCTCGACGCCCTTGCTCGACGCTGCCCGTTCCGCCAGCAGTGGGACGCTCGACGCATTTCCAAGCTGGCCGACGGCCTTCAGCGCCGCGACGCGGACGGATTCATCCTTCGACTTGCCGGCCTCGATCACCGCCGGCAGGGCCAGGACGTCGCCCCGATCCGCCAGAGCCGAGAGCAGTTGCACCTGGGCGGTCGGGCCCAGGTTCGGCAGCTCCTGCGCCAACGCTTTGGTGACTTCCGCGCCGCCGATCTCCCGCACGATGGCGATGGCGCCCGTCTGCATTTCCGCATCCGGGCTCTTCAACGCGTCGATCACCATTTTCATGATTTCCTGGTTGCCTTCCTCCGCGCCGGCGGTCGAAACCACCGGTCCCAGCATGGCAACGGCAATCGCCGCGATCCACAACGATACAACGCTCTTCGGCTTCAATCGCATTTCTACGGTCCCGTTCCTATGTCAACGTGCGGTTATCTGCTGCTGCTCTGCGTGGACTTCACCATGCCCTTCATGGCCGCGGAGCGGACCAGTTGGGGCACTCCGTCCTTGTTCAGGCTGATGTAGATCTTCTGCGCGCCGAGCTTGTCGCCCGCGGCCACCATCTTCTCCGCGACCTTCAGATAGGCGTCGTAGACCGACATCTTCTGGGCATCCGCCGCTGTCTGGAGCGCCTTGTCCAATCCCTTGAGGGCCTCGGGTCCGCCGATCTTGCCCAACGCGCTGATCGCAGCGCCGGCCAGCACCTTGTCCGAGTTGTCGACGAGCTGCGCGATAGCGGGAGCCGCCGCGACGCATTCTCGCTCGCCGAGACTGTTGACGATCCCGGTCTTGGCCTTGCCCCTGGCCTTCGGGAGGGCGTCCAGGAACGCCTTGTCCGCCGCCTCGCCGGGAATCCGCTCCAGGGCATAGCGGGCCATGTCCGAGTACTCCTCGCTGGTCAGCATCCCCGCCAGCACCGGCGCCGACTGGCTCGTCCCGATGATGCTCAGCTCGCGGCAGGCGTACTGCTTGCCCGCGTACTTGGCGTCCGACTTGAGAACCTCGATCAGCGACGCTTCGAACTTCTTCAGCTCGTCGGGCTTGCCGTACGCCTTGCGGATCTCATCGCTGATCTGCGTCAGCGCCTCGCGGCTCTGGCCGAAATCATAGGCTTTCACCGTCTCGACCAGCGCGTTGGCGGTCTGTCCCTGCGCCGCACCTGCGATCGGCTGGGTCGGCACCTTCAGATCACCCATCGCGAACTGAATCCCAAGCAGGTAGTGCTCGAGCAGCGTGGGATTCATGAAGATCGCGTGATTGTGCCCAAAGGAGCAATAGAACAGACGACCCTTGCCCACCTCTTTGATCCACGTGATGCCCGTGTCGACGTCGGTGTCTTTGAAGTCCCGAACATTGCGGGTCGTCGGATCGCTGGTGTCAAGGCTCATCAGGACGAACTGCTTGTCGCGGGAATACAGCGGCGGGTCCGTCCGGTAGATCTCGTCGCTGAGCTTGAAGCCTTGGCCCTTGAACGGCGCCATGAGGGGATGATCCGGCACATCGATCTTGTAGGCCCAGGTGCCGCCGGCACCCCAGGGATGACCGGTGAACTTGTTGCCCATCATCTCCTGGCCTTCCGGCCACTGGTAGAAGTTGTCCGCTGCGGCGTGGATGCCGATCAGACCTTTGCCGCTCTTGACGAAGTCCATCAGGGCCTTGCACCGCTCCGGCGTCGCAGCCGGGTCGAACTTCAGGCTCGTCGTGTTGTTCAGGCAAACCGCATCGAACTGCTTGAGCGTCTCCGCCGTGAACACGCTGTAATCATCTGTGACGACCGTCACCTGGAAGGCCCCGGTCTTCTCGCCCATGATCCGCAGCGCCTCGTTCGCCACCGGGATCACGTCATGGTAGAACGTCTCGCACTTCCAGAAGATCAGCATCTTGCGAGGTTGCGCCGGAGCGACCGCCGCCTTGGCCGGCATGGCCTCGGTGATTTTGGCGATCTTGTCAGCACTCACCTGAGGCAATTCCTTCGGCGACTGCGCCCACACCGCCGTGGACAAGCACAAACCACCCAGCAGTACGGCACCAACTATTCTCGACCTCACCATATCGGCTCCTTTCTGATATCGTAGGGTGTGCTGTGCACACCTTCCTCTTCCAGGCCACGGTGTGCACAGCACACCCTACCCGGTTTCCTACAGATGCCACGGGGCCCGCATCGGACGCGACAGCATCCGATTGGCCTCGGGATCGTTCACGAATTCCTCTTTCTCGGGGTTCCAGCGCAGCTTGCGTTCCAACAGCATGGCGATCTCGCCCAGCAGGCCCACGCTGATCGAGCGATGCGCCACCTCGATGGGCGTGATCGTCTTCCTGCGGGACCTCACGCAATCGAGGAAGTTCTGCTGATGGTCGCGGCTCTCGTACAGGCGGATCTCGTTGGGACCGATCACGTCATTCCACAGGTTCGCCGGCTCCGTCGCCTGCCGGCCGCGATCGACGTGGACCCAGCCCTTCTCGCCATACCAGACGGTGCCCATGCCCTTCGGCACCTGCCGGTCGTTCGCGACGACCATCTCGACGCCGTTGGCGTACTTGCAGGTAAACTTGTACTCGGTGGGCACGTTGAACAGGCCGTCCTTCGGATAGACGCCTTTGCCTTCGATCTCGACCGGGCCGGTCTCTTCGAGGCCCAGGCCCCAGTGGGCGATGTCGATGTGGTGGCCTGCCCAGTCGGTGAGCTGGCCGCCGGAGTAATCCATGATCCATCGCCAATCCCAGTGGGAGACGCCTCGGTATGGCACCCAAGGCGCCGGGCCGAGCCAGAAATCCCAGTCGAGGTTCTCCGGCACCGGCTGCACCGGCCGGTTGTCGGTCCCACCGCCGGTCGGCAGGCCGACCTCCACGCGAAGGATCTTGCCGATCCGCCCGTTGCGGACCAGCTCACAGGCGTGGCGAAAATTCTCCTGCGAGCGCTGCCAGCTCCCGGTCTGCCAGATGCGCCCGTACTGGTTCATCGCGTCGCGCATCACCATACCTTCGTGGATCGTGCGTGCAAGGGGCTTCTCGCCGTACATGTCCTTGCCCGCCTGGGCGCCCAGGACGACCGGGATCGAGTGCCAATGGTCCGGCATGGCCAGCGACAGCGCATCGATATCGGCCCGCGCGATGACCTCGCGAAAGTCGTGGTACGTCGCACAGCCGGTGTTCTCGTACTTCTTGTCAACGAGCGACTTCGCCCGATCGAGGTTCTTCTTATCCACGTCGCAGACCGCGACAACCTGGGCGTCCTTCTTGCTGAGAAAGCCCTGCATGTTGCCTGTGCCCTGGCCGCCGACGCCGATGCAGCCGAGGGTGATCCGCTCGCTCGGCGCCGACGATCCGAGCACCGTCGAAGGGACGATGTGCGGAAAGCCCACGACACCCGCCGAGATCCCCGCGACATGCCGCAGGAATCGCCGACGTGACCGAAAGATGCTGCTCATGAATCGTACTCCTCACGCCTACTAGAGAACCCACGGGCTGCGGTACGGGCGGGACAAGAGGCGGTTGGCTTCGTCGTCGCCGACGAAGACTTCGCGCTTCGGATCCCACTTGAGCGGCCGTTGCAGCCTGTAGGCAATGTTGCCGAGGTGACACACAGTCACCGAGCTGGCGCCGATTTCGATGCTGCAGATGGGGTCGGTGCGTTTGCGGATCGCGTCAAGCCAGTCGGCATAATGGTCCCTGCTGTTGTACAGATGCACCTGATTGGGCCCGATCACCTGGTCCTTGAGCTTCTCCGGCCAGGTCTTCAGGTAGCCGCGATTGACCTCGACCTTGCCCGTGGTCCCCTCGAAGAGCACGCCGTTGGCCTGGTCCCGCGTCATGGGGATGCCGTTGGCGTACTTGTAGGTCAGGACCTTGCAGTCCTTGCCGTCGGGGGGGATGATCTCGACGGGCCCGGAGCCGTCCATGCCAAGGCCCCACTGGGCGATGTCGAAATGGTGGGCGCCCCAGTCGGTCATGCCGCCGCCGCCATAGTAACTATGATAACGCCAGTTCGGGAAACCATCGAAGCTGATGTGCGGGGCCAAATCGTTGTTGTAGGGTCGCCACATGGCGGGCCCGACCCACATGTCCCAGTCCAGATATTCTGGCACAGGCTCAGGCGGCAAGGGCTTGTCCTCCGGCGGGCCGCCCACGCCGACCGTTACGTGCTTGACGTCGCCGATGTAGCCGTTGCGGACCAGCTCGCAGGCGAAGCGGAACTCCTGCGAGGAACGCTGCATGCTGCCCACCTGGAAAATGCGATTGTACGTGCGAACCGCGTTGATCAGGGCCCTGGCCTCGGCAATCGTCTGGGTCAGGGGCTTCTCGCAGTAGATGTCCTTGCCCGCCTGGCACGCCGCGATCGAGATGGCGGTATGCCAATGGTCCGGCGTCGAGATCACGACCGCGTCGATATCCGGCCGAGCCAGCACATCGCGGAAATCACGATAGGTCGCACAACCTTTGTACGACCCGTCCTTCTTGTCCGCGTAGTGCTTGTCGACGATGCCCTTGCTGCTGCGTTCGAGCTTGAGCTTGTCCACGTCGCAGGCGGCTACGACGTGCGTACCCGGCTGGTTCAGGAACGCCCGCATCAGATGTTGGCTCTGCTTGCCGCAGGCGATGAATCCGAGCGTAATCCGCTCGCTGGGCGCCCCGGCTCCAAAGGCCGACGACGGCACGATGCTGGGTGCCCCCATCACTGCCGCAACGCCAGCCGCCGCCTTGAGGAATCCACGACGACAGATGTTCGTTCGTGCCATTACACCCTTCTATCAGGTAATTCTTGGCCGCAGAGAACTCCGGAATCTCCGCAGCCGGTTTCTTCAAAAGCCCTGAGGCCCGGACGCTTTCGCTGCATCCGGGCCTCAGTCTGATTGTCATCATTTCTTTTCGAACGCCGAGTCGAAGGCGATTTGCGAGGGCTTGAAGTCGGCCTTCTTGATCAACTGGACGGCCTCGGCCGCCCCGTGCTCGCGATCCATTCGCCCGTCTTCCCACTCAACGGAGAGCGGACCCTGGTAACCGATATCGTTGAGCGCCACGATGATCTCCTCGAAGTTGATGTCGCCGTGGCCGATAGAGCGGAAATCCCAGTACCGACGCGGATCGGTGAAGTCGGTGTGGCCGCCGAAAACGCCGACAGTGCCGTCGCCATGGCCCCACCAGACGTCCTTCATGTGGCAGTGGAAGATCCGCTTGGGGAACGTGCGGATGAATTTCACGTAGTCCACGTGTTGGTAGCCGAAGTGGCTCGGGTCATAATTGAAGCCGAAGCACTCGTGGCCCTTGACCGCGTCAACTGCCCGCTGGGCGGAGGCGATATCGAATGCAATCTCCGTCGGGTGGACTTCCAGGGCGAACTTGATCCCTTCCTTCTTGAACGCATCGAGGATGGGAATGAACCGTTTGGCGAAGTCCGCGTAGCCGGCGTCGATCATTTCCTTCGAGGCCGGCGGGAACGAATACAGCAGATGCCAGATCGAGCTGCCGGTGAAGCCGTTGACGACACCGACGCCGAGCTTCTTGGCGGCCTTGGCCGCATTGATCATACCCTGCGCCGCTCGCTCCCTGACGCCTTCCGGCTTGCCGTCGCCCCAGATCTCCGGGCCAATGATCGCCTTGTGACGCGCGTCGATGTTGTCGCAGATGCACTGCCCGACCAAGTGGTTCGAGATGGCAAACACCTCCAGGCCGTGCTTCTTGAGCATGTCCCGCTTGGCTTTGCAGTAATTGTCGTCCTTGAGGGCTTTGTCCACCTCGAAGTGGTCGCCCCAGCAGGCCAGCTCCAGCCCGTCATACCCCCAACTCTTCGCTTTCTTCGCCAAGGTCTCCAGCGGCAGGTCCGCCCATTGACCGGTGCAAAGCGTTACAGGTCTAGCCATCTCGTAACCTCCTTATCAAGACTCGAAGACACGTCAGGTGTTTGGCACACCATTCCTGCAAAGCGTCTCTTCTCGTATGGAGAGAACGCTTACGATCCCCTCTTTATTGCGACCACGCCATTGGGCGGGCCCATCAAGCCAGCGACCTCCTTACAGCCAACCACCATCCCCCACCCCTCGGGACGCCTGCAACGGCCCCCACGCCCCTGCGTTCGGGGCCCCCAAAGCTGTTCAATTATACCGGTCTGAGATACGCAGGCAATTCTATTTCCCGCCAATTTGCCCCTCTGCCGACGACCGCTCGAACAGCCGGATTCCCGCCTTCGCGGCAGTGACGCAGAACCTCCGCCTGACAACCGGCCGCCATGTCACGACGTTCCCCTGCCTCGGGCTCAGCCCGCGGAACCTACCTAACTCCAGTGATCTTAAACACATACGCATCGCGACAAGGCGCCTCGTCCACCGACAGCCCCGGCGTCTGGATCGTGAGGGCAGACCCCGACCGGTCCCAGCGGATGGATTGCGCCACACCGAGCATCGTTACCGTCGTGTCCGGCGAAACCTCAATATCTCGCACGACCAGCTTCTCGCCGGGCCAACGGGGCGTGATAACGTACAGTGTGTCGCCCTTTGTCGTGAAGAACGCCTCAATAACCGCTTTGTCGGGCGTGGGTTTGCCCGTCAGCTCGTTGATGTCGTACTTGGCCATGAACTCCTTGCCGTAGCCGACTTCGGGTCGCGTACCCTCGGTCCACTGGTTCGTCCGCTTCCAGTTGCGCGCGCCGTAGATGGCTTCGCCGTTGACCTTGAGCCAGTCGCCGATCTGGGTCAGTCGCTCCTCCATGATGACCGGGATGGTGCCGTCGGCCGCCGGACCGATGTCGAGAAGCAGATTGCCGCCGCGACTGACGATATCGACCAGCATCAGGACCAACTCCCGCGCAGAGCGGTAATCCGCGAGCGGTTCGGTCCGGCTGTAGCCGTAGGAGAACCCCATGCCGCGGTTCTCCTCCCAGGGGTGCGCCCCGCTGGCCAGGCCCGCGCCATACTCGGTAGTGAAATAGCCGCCGTGCTTGTGCCGGCAGTCCTTACCCCAGCGGTCGTTGACCACGACGCTGTCCTTGACCGGCGACTCGTTGAACAGCCACGCGAGCAGCTCCTCGCTGTGCCAGTCCTTACTGGGCATGTCCCACTCGCCGTCGGAGAAGATCACCTCCGGCTGATACCGCGTCACCACGTCCTGGAACTGCGGGAACGTGTGCTTCTCGACGAACAGCTCCCGATCCGTCGCCCAGAGCGGGTTGTACCACTCGTAGAGCGAATAGTAGATGCCCATGCGGAGCCCCTTGGCGCGGACCGCGCCGGTCAGCTCGCCCAGCAGGTCCCGGCCGGGACCGATGTCCATCGAGTTCCACGGCCGGCCCCAACTGCGATTGGCCTCCCGGCTTGGCCACATGCAGTAGCCATCG
Organism: Phycisphaerae bacterium; assembly: GCA_017993835.1. Taxonomy (GTDB): domain Bacteria; phylum Planctomycetota; class Phycisphaerae; order Sedimentisphaerales; family Anaerobacaceae; genus PLanc-01. The sequence continues at coordinate 89,541 of JAGOLX010000007.1, read as the reverse complement.
TGGTGCTTCGAGGTCGCGACGACGTACTTTGCCCCCGAGCGAAGGAAGACCTCCGCCCAATGGTTCGGGTCGTAGAGTTCCGCTTTGAACATGGGGGCGAAACCTGCATAGGGAAACTCCTCGCCGTAGGTCTTTTTGTGGTACTGCCACCACGGCCCGTTCTTGGCCTTGTCGTTCGTGATGTTGTGCCAGTACCACTCCGAGTATTGTCCCCGCACGGACCAGGCAGGCACCGAGTAGGCGCCCCAATGTACGAAAATACCAAACTTCGCGTCGATCCACCACGACGGCGTAGGCCGGGAGTCCAGCGAGTCCCACTTGGCATCGTACTTCTCCGCCGCCCCGCAACTCCCCGCCTGCAGACACACCGCCACCGAACAGGCCACGCCCACCAGACCCATCCCTCTCTTCATCGGGACAACTCCTTTCCAGCCAATTCCACAAACCGCAGGCCCCAACACCATCCGCATCGCCCTGCGGCCCAAATCATAAGCCCAAGTCAAAACCGAATCCAACGAAAAGGGGAATGCTCTGCTCGGTTGTCTGGATACAACAATGAATTACCTTCGATGCTCGGTTGATCCCCTTGCGAATCTGTGCTATCATGGAGGTAATGATCGACGAGAATCACATGCCCGGAAAAGACGTTTTGGCTGAAAACGCGATAGGAACACACGGTAGCGTCACGCACGACCGCAGGGAAGAAACTCCGGAAGCGAAAGCCTGCTGGTTCCAATCATTGCCACTCGCTGAGCGGATGGAAATGCTCTGCTCAATCACCGATCTGGCGTTGACCATCAATCCCGCACTTCAGGAGCGTAAAGATGCTCAACCGGTTGCAGGGCGTATTCAAGTCCTTTCAGCAACATGATGTGAAGTATGTTGTGATTGGGGGGATTGCCTCCGTCCTGCACGGCGTGCCTCGCGCTACATTCGACCTGGACATCCTGATCGAAGCCACGCCGGAGAATTCTGAGCGGTTGCTGAATGCTCTCCTGGATGCCGGCCTGGGCACCGCTTCGCTCACTTCGGCGGCAGAATTGTTGGCACACGAAATCACGATGTTCAAAGACCGCGTCCGCATAGACGTGCAGACCTCCACGCCAGGCCTGACCTTCGCAGAAGCATGGGCTCATCGCCAGATGGTTTCCTACCAGGGCCAACAGTTCTTCATCCTGTCGCGTGACGACCTGATCCGCTCCAAACGTGCCGCCGGCCGCGACATCGACCTGGAGGACATCCGTCTCCTCACAACCACAGAACCGCCCAACGACAGGCGACTTGATCCAGACAACGAATCACCGTCCAAGCCCGGTTGACTTGCCCGATGTGTAGGCTTACGATCAGCCGCATGAAATGGCAAGAATGGACTGCAGTGGCGGACGATCCTTCGCTCTGGAGGGCCCGGGAAGAGAAGGGCCTGCTCAAAGCCGAGCACGTCAGTGATTACGTCCTGCGCCTCTGGTTCGAGGACGAAATGGATGTTTCGATCTATGACTTGGATTTCCGCCCCCTGGTGGTGGAGGACAACCCGGCAGGTGTGTTCGAGGCACTGAAAGACCGAGAGCGGTTCCAGCAAGTTCGAGGCGACTATGCGCTGATCTGGCCGAATCCAGAGACGGGAGCATACGATGAGCGAGCCATCGACATAGCGACGGAATGCGTGCGATTCTTCTGCGAGCGATACGGCAAGCCAGTGAAAGCCTCCGCAAGGAACAAGACGGCGGCACCCACTCGATAATCGCACGCAGGAACGCTGGGGCGCAGGGTCTGAAAGAAGCGAACGATCCGCCGCCGCCCTCGGCCGCAATCGAACCTTGTTCTCTCGCCAAGGCGCAAAGCCCGCAGAGAAGACCCAAACACAGGCCCACTCGCACCTTCGCGATCTCGGCATCTCTGCGGGAAGCCCGAAAAGGGAAAACGCACCCAGGACTCGCCGACCGGCCAGACACACAAAACCGGGTGAGCCCCAGATTTATTTCCTTAACGGACCGCCATTCGGGACATCGCTCTAATGAGTCTTACGGCCGACGAGATACAAATCGGCACAGAGCGACGGCCTAAGTTGTAGAGGATAGTCGGCCAGTGCCGTGGCCCAGCGCACATATCTTTTGGGATGTCGATAGCCGAGCCAGTTGCGACCATAGATCGCCTCCACCCGCAGACCTGTGTCGCGGGCGATGTAGTACAGATCAGAAACGGAGGGCTCGCGGACATGACCCGTAAAAACCCGTTCCTCGTACCAGTGGGCCATGCTGCTCCATTGCGTGCGGCCAAGAATGGCCAGTGCCCGCTTCTTGACATTCGCGCAGTTGGGCACGCCGATGATGAGGATACCCCCCGGACGCAACTTCTGCGTGACCTCGTGCAGCAGCCGCTTGGGGGAATGGTGCCAGTGCTCCAGCGAGTCGAATGTGGTCACTACGTCGAAGTCGCCCGGTATCCCGCCCAGGCCATCAGCGATAACGTCCCGGTTGATGACCTCGACGCCGATCTCGGCATGGTACTGGCGCACAGCCGGGTCCATGTCCCCGGACCCATCAAACTTGTCCACCAGCACGGCGAGGTGAAATCCTCGCACTGTAAGGGCTGCGAAAAACGTGCCCAGCGCCGCGCCAATGTCACAGATGGACAAGTCGGGATGGGGCGCGTGACGTGCCAGCAAATCCAAATGAAATTGTTGCCGCCTCCAGTCGTCAGCAATCCGGCTCATCCAAGTCGAGGGACAGAAACGCGAGAATGCGGCCACAGCTGATCGTACATTTGTGGGTTACATGACATCACCATAGCAATATCAGGGGCAGGGGTCAATAGTAAATATCGTTTGGGAATTCCCGGGGGGGAATTCCGCTCAATTCGGGGACGCCATACTCATTTCTTTCGCCTGTCGGCGTGCTCAGCATACTCAGTTCAGAGCCGAAACAGATAGGCTGCTCTGGAATCCGCGGAGTAACAGCCGCCGACTCCCCCGTCGGGCGCGTCTATTTGCTGCTCGCGTTCATGATCGTCAAACCCACGATCTCTGTGCCGTCCTTGCGGACGAGGATATCGTCATCCAACTCGACGGTTTCCGTGGCCCTTTGGGGCTTGCGAACGAGCGGGTCGGAGGGGGTCGGGTCGCGTCTTGAACCAGGAATTAGGCCGCCGGCACACCGGGCTTTGTTGTCTGAAAGGCACCTTCTGGGACGAATTCCGATGGGGTCATGCTCACTTTGGAGTCCGTTCGGCCAGTCGTGCGGGGCAGGGCCTGTCCCCTACCGTTACTCCGTCGGTGGAGGACTGTCGACACCCATCGCTTCCAACCGCGTGATCAGCGGAGGCAGCTTATCGCGGACTATCGTCCAGAGAATCTCGTAGCGGATATCACCGTACTCATGGGTCAAGACATTTCGCAGACCGATCACTGATCTCCATGGGATGTCGGGAAGACTCTCGCGTGTCTCCTGCGAAACGTGTCGGGCCGCCTCTCCGATGATCTCCAGGTTGCGTTCTACGGCGTTGCGGGTCTTGCGGTCCTTGAGAAAGCTCTCGAATCCAACTCCCCTCGTGAATTCGATAGCCGTTCTCGCCGCGTCCAGCATATCCCACAGGCGGGCCATGTCCTTGTCGTCAAGCCGCATAGAGCACCTGGCAGGTCTTCAGAATCTCATGCTTTCTCCACGGGTTTCGCATCGCCTCCTTCTCCACGAGGTCAACAGGACGCCCGAAGCGAGCTTCCAACTCCTCTTTCATGTCCAGCAGCCGGTCGATATCCAACGGCGTTCCCGGCTCGAAGCTCACGAGAAAGTCCAGGTCGCTGTTCGCGTTGAAATCCTCCCGCAAGGCAGAGCCGAAAATAGACAATTCCCGTATCCGCCATTTCCGGCAGAACTCGGACAAAACGCTGCGGTCCAGTTGCACGTTAGCATTCATAGGTGTGCTGCCATCATAGGCGTCCGGCCACAACAAGTCAACCTATCAGCGAACGGCATAGCTGAAACTGGCAATTCCGGGGAATCTCCGGGATGCCATATGCTTTTCGACGGTTCTCGATTGCAGTACTCAACCGTGCTGTCAAGCTCGATCTTCGCAACCTGGAGAAACCAGACTTTCGTCTCGCCTTGTATTCCGCAAGAACGTCTTCCGCCGAGACGGTGGCTGCATCACCTGATCGGTAGGCACGTAGCCTGGCGGCGATCTCTTGTCGCCACAGTTGGTCAACCGCCTCGTCAGGCTTGTCGAGACTGGTGAGGAGCTGATCGACCAGGGCAGCCCTCTCAATCGGCGGCAGTCCCGGCGCTTCCTCGATCAAGTTCCGTGATTCGGCCTTCATTGCGTGTCTCCAACGCCATGCGCTGAGATCATATGCTCTTGGCGACGACACTTCAAGACTCTTGTTGTGCGTATGTCTGTGAACAATCCGAATCGCCTCCGACACATCACCGACCTGACCATGCGGGAGTACTGATGCCAACGGCATTCCGGACGTGCGGGAAGTCCGCGTTCCACATCACTCCCTCAAGTTCAAGACACCTTGCCCAATCGCTCGGCGATCCAGACTTTGACGACGGATTGCCCTGGAATCACTCTGTTTCCCGGACCTCAAGCGTCGTCTCGTTCTTGTCGATAGATGGATACTGTGTCGGTCGCAAGCCGGATGTCTGTCGGCGACGATTCAGGTACGCGGCCGGCCCTTGGGAGGAGGTGGTGGATGAATACCGGCTCGATCAAGATGCGACTGCGCCCCTGCAGGCGATGTGAATACCTCTGCACCGACTGCCCGCACGCCCTCCACTGCGCCGTGCAGGGACAGCGGGTGCGACCCACCGAATGCTACATCTGTTGGCACAACGAGGGAACGCTCCTGCCGAAGGACTGCCGCGTGAGGAACCGCAATCCGGCGCCGGCCGCACGCGCGGATCGTTCATCCCGCGCGAAGCGATTCTGAGACTGGCTCGCCCGACGGAACAAGGCCGAAGTGATCGATCCGTCGGTTGCATATCGGAATAAGCGTCTTTCCCGGACCTCAAGTGTCACTTGCTTGCAGTCGATAGAGGCCGTGCCCGCTGTGGGCCGGGTGTCTGCGGGCGCGGACCGGCCGCCAGGCGTCATCCGATGACGACCCCGTGCCGAGGCTGTCGCCAAGCTGAAGAACAGGAAGATGGGGGTAGACGACATGAATGCTCAAGACACGACCTCTCAGGCATTGAATCTGCTCAGAGAACACGAGAGGCTCATCGGGAAACTGTACGCCGTGTATGCCGACAGGTTCCCGGACGAGCGCGAATTCTGGGTCAGTCTCTCGCAGGAGGAAGAGCAGCACGCCAATTGGATCGAGACGCTCCAGTCGAAGATCGAAGACGATCCGGCCGGCGTAATCGTGGACCGCTTCCCCACCGCGGCTATTCAACACTCCATCGGCTACGTGAACAAGCTCATCGACCAGGCGAGCCATCCGAGTCTGACCCGCGTGAAGGCCCTTTCCGCAGCCATGGACATCGAGAGGGCGCTGTTGGAGAACAAGTACTTCGAGGTGTTCGCCAGCGACAGCCCGACGTTGCGCCGGACCCTGGAACTCCTGGATCGGAGCACCCGTTCCCACTTCCAGAAAGTGCAGCAGCTCTGGCAAGACGCCGCACAGCGCCGACCCTGAGACTAGGCCAGTTCCATGTCCGGACCACCGCCGGTCCGGCGGTCGTGTAACTCCACAACCGCACCGATCACATCGTTGGAAGCGACGGCGCCGCAGGCCTCCACGAACTCGCAGACTCCGTACCGTCGCGACGCCTGTTCGTACCTCCGTTCCCAGTCGCGATACGCCCGCTCCGCCTGCGGGTCTTTCCAGGGATACTGATGCGGCGGATTCTTGCAGCCGCACCGCCAAGGCTTGGGCGTCAGACGCGCCCGGAAGCATTCCTGTTTCAGCGTGAGCGTGCGATAGAGCGGGTCGCTGCCCAGTTCCAAGAGAATCCGGCCCGTCTCCTCGGACTTCGGCTCGTAGAGCTTGTCCACGAAGAGCAGCCGCAGGCCGGCCCGCGTGCGATAGATGCGAAACGCCTGACTGGGATTCTCCTGCGACCATTCCCGCACCGCTGCCAACGTGGCCTCCTGGAGGGCGGCAGCCCGCCGCCGCCTGCGCGCCCCGGAGAAGACCAGAAGGACCGCGTCCCACGGCCCGGTTGCCCTGACGCGAGGGTAGTCCACATCGGCAAACAACACCGACGCCGCGTTGAGCACGAGCGCGCCGTAGCGATTGCGGGTGACGATGGCGACCTCCTTGCCGCCGTCCTGCAGCGTCTCGACGATCTCCTCTCGCAGCGGGCGGTCGGAGTACTCGTACGTGCCGAGATCCTTGCCATTGACGAGGTGGTCAAAGATGCGTCTGGCCCGCGCGATCGCATCTTCCTTCGCTGCGCCCGGGCTGTCGAGAGACCAGCCCCAGGCACTGTATGTGACTTCCTTGCCTTGGTCATCCCGCCCTGTGTAGGAGCCCTTCGTCCAGTGCCTCGGGATTCTCATTGCGGTACCTCCATGCGTCACAGCCTGCCCGCCGCGATTCCAACTCCACAGTCGGTCTCACACGTCCATGCGATTCCATCCACCGCCCCGCCGGCGCATATTGTATCGTCGCACAGTTGTCCCTGCAAAACTCCTCGTGTACGACGGGGGCAGCACGCCGCTATTTCCCTGCTCACGCGTGGCGGGTATCATAGAGGGGTCTTCTGAACAGAACGCGACACACAAAGACCGAAGGGAGAAGTATGAATACGACAAATCCAAGAGACATCCGCAAGACCGTGAAGTTCGAGGTCTTCAGAGGAATGTTCACGACCTGGCCCGCGCTGTTCCAACAGGCCGCGGACTTCGCCTCCCGGCTTGGGCCCGACCGGGTCATCAGCATCTCCCACAGCGATGACCAGTGCGACGGCGTGGTCACCGTCTGGTATTGGGAGTAGACATCCGTCCTCAGTCGATGATTGCCTGGTGGGCAAGGGCCTCGAACTGGTCGTTGAGGGTGGCCTTGCCGCTCGGGCTGATCTGGGCCATGCAGACGCCGATCAATTTCTCAGCGGGGTCGATGAAGAAGGTCGTGTACCAGTAGCCGCCCCAGCGGTAGGCGCCGACGCTGGTGGACTCGCCTGCCTCGCGGAGGTTCCGCGTGATGCCGAAGCCCAGGCCGAAGCCGGAGCCTTGGTTCAGCTCGCCGACGTGGTCCGTGGTCATCAATTCGACTGTCTTGCGGCTGAGCAGACGAACGCCGTCCAGCTCGCCGCCGTTGAGCAGCATCTGAATGAACCGTGCGTAGTCCGGAACCGTCGAGCACAGCCCGCCGCCGCCGGAGCGGTAGCGATGCGTCCCTTCGTAGGGATAGGTCACCGTGGCCTTCATGTTGCCTTCGCCGAGGATGCCGTTGGGCAGACGCGTCAGGCCGCCACTCGGGTCGGGGGCATAGACCGCCGCGAGTCGCGATACCTTGCCCTCGGGCAGGCGGAAACCGGTGTCGTTCATCTTGAGCGGCCCGAAGATCCGCTTCTGGAGGAACTCGTCGAAGGGCATGCCCGAGACAACCTCGACCACCCGGCCGAGCACGTCCGTCGAAAGGCTGTAGGTGAAGGCCTCGCCCGGCTGGTGTACCAGCGGGATCTGGGCCAGTTTTTTCATGTCGTCGGCGAGCAGGTCCTCGTCCTGAATCAGGCCGTGCGTGATCCCCGCGTCCGCGTAGAGCTTGCCCACCCGGTCGTCCCATTGGTAGGTCAGGCCGGAGGTGTGCGTCAGGAGGTGGCGGATCGTGATCGGACGCTTCGCGGGGACGAGCCCATCCTGGGCGGAGGCACCACCCGCGGTCGCGAGGACCTTGACATTCGCGAATTCCGGAATGAACTTCGAGACCGGATCCTTGAGCTGGAATTTCCCTTCCTCATAGAGCATCATCGCAGCGACGCTCGTGATGGCCTTGGACATCGAAGCGATTCGGAAGATCGTCTGCGGATTCATCTCGACGCCCTTCTCGCGGTCTTGCATGCCGACGCACTGAAAGTACGCGACCTTGCCCTCGCGAGCGACTGCCGCAACCGCGCCGGCCAGGAGGCCCTCGTCCACGTGCTTCTGCATCACTGCGGTGATTCGGTCCAGTCGGTCTTGGGACAGGCCGACGGACTTGGGTGACACTTTGGGCAGTCCCTGCGCCGCTGCCAGCGGAGCCAGGGCAATCACAACCGCCAAGGCACATAGGAGAACGCATTTCGATCTGGTCATGGCATCATACCTCCAAGGGATAGAATCCGTTTTGGGCAATGGTATGCGACCACGCCTGCGACCGTCAATCCGAATGTCGCCTCGCGTCGCTCCCTTGCCCTGGGAATAATCGGCGGGTAGAATCCGTCTTTGGGTAGCGGAGGGATCGGTGCGTAAGGGTGGGGTCCCGAGGGACCCGGGTCGCTCGTTCAGAAAGGAGCATTGCGATGCAGTCACGCTTGTCCGCAATCACCATTGGCATATTCCTGATGATTCTCCCTCTTGCGACGATAGCCGCGGAGCCGTTGGCGACGATCACCGTCGAGGCTGGGGCGCACGCCCGGACCGACACGCCCGTCTCGATCTCGCTGGCGACGGTGCCCCAGGCGGCGAAGGGTCTGCCCCTGTCCCTGCAGGAGGTCCGCGGCGGGACGGATCGCGTGACGATCCCCTCGCAGATCGAGCAAGGCCCGACGCCCAAGCTCCACTGGATCGTCGCGGGAACGCTGCCGGCCGGCCAGACGCGGACCTACGAACTGGTTCCCGGAACCGCGACGGCCGAACGGGCGGTCAAGGTCTGCCAGGACGACAAAGTCCTTCAGGTCAGCGTCGGCGACGACAAGGTGCTGCAATACCATCACGCGATGGTCCCGCCGCCAGAGAATATGGGTAGAATCCCGGAGGCCCGTCGGCCCCTGTACTACCACAACGCGTTCATTCACCCGCTGTGGTCGCCCAAAGGCAACGTGCTGACGGACATCCACCCGCCGGACCATATCCATCACCTCGGCATCTGGATGCCCTGGACCCACACGACCTTCGAGGGCAAGATGGTCGATTTTTGGAACGTCGGCGACGGAACCGGGACCGTTCGCTTCTCGAAGTTCGTCTCCACGACCGGCGGCGCCGTCTACGGCGGCTTCCAGTCGGAGCAGGACCACGTCGCCCTCAAGACCTCCAAAGGCGAGCAGACAATCCTGAAAGAGGTCTGGGACGTCCGCGTCTACAACGTGGGCGGGCCCGATAAAGGCTACTGGCTGGTCGATTTCCAGTCCACGCAGCGGTGCGTCGCAGATCAGCCGCTGATCCAGGACGAGTACCGCTACGGCGGGCTCGGCTTTCGCGCGACCCGCCAGTGGAAGGGCCCGAACGCCGCCAACCTGACCAGCGAGGGCAAGACCCGCACCGACGGCCACAGCACGCGGGCCCGCTGGTGCGACAGCGCCGGCTGCATCGACGGCCAATGGGAGGGCGTGACATTCTTCAGCAATCCGAAGAACTTCCAGCACCCCGAGCCGATGCGCCTGTGGCCCGAGCCCGACAACTACATCTTCTTCAACTTCTGCCCGTCGCAGGCGGGCGCCTGGGAGATGAAGCCGGGCGAGGACCACGTCTTCCGCTATCGCTGGTACGTCCACGAGGGCAAACCCGACGTGAACGAGATCGAGCGGATCTGGCGGGACTATGCGGAGCCGCCGCAGGTGAAGGTCGAATTCGCAAAGCCCGCGGGGGCCATCCCCCTCTTCGACGGCCAGGACTTCTCCCAGTGGCAAAAGCAGGACGGCAGCGAGATCGGCTGGACCATCGCCGACGGCGCGATGCAGATCGTACCGGGCGCCGGCAGCATCATGACGAAGCGAGACGTGAAGGACTTCATGCTGCACGCGGAGTTCAAGACCCCGGTCCTGCCGGCGGACGTGAAGGGCCAGGGACGAGGCAACAGCGGGATCTACATCCAGCGCCGCTACGAACTGCAGATCCTCGACTCGTTCGGCCTGGAGCCGAAGAACAACGAGTGCGGGAGCATCTACACGTTCAGAGCCCCGGACCGGAACGTCTGCAAGCAGCCGGGCGAGTGGCAGACGTATGACATTCTCTTCCACGCGGCCCGCTACGCCGGCGAGGGCGAGAACGCACGGAAAGTCCAGAACGCACGGATCACGGTCTTCCAGAATGGCATATTGATCCACGACGACGTCGAGGTCCCGCGCAAGACCGGCGCGGGCCAGCCGGAAGGCCCGAACCCCGCCCCCATCCTACTGCAGGACCACGGCAACGCGGTCAGCTTCCGGAACCTCTGGATGGCGACCTTGGATTGACGATCGATGATGGATAGTTGATGGTTTGACGCCGGGCGGTAGCCACCATGCCGAAGGACTTGGCATCACCGGAAACCATGCGAGTTGTCGGAAAGGAGCAGGATATGAGAAGGACTATGTATCTGATCGTCGCAATGAGCATTGGAGTCGCCCTCTTCGCGCCCGTGGCAGGGGCGCAAGGGTTTGCCTTCCAGGACAAGCCGGGCGAATACCTGGACCTGTCCTTCAACGGCAGCCCGGTCCTGCGCTACCTGTATGCGTGGGATCCGTGCTCGCCGCAGCGGCGTTTCAAAACCTACAAGCCGTTCTGCCACATCTATGACGGCGAACTGCGACTGACCAACGGCCCGGACGGCGAGCAACCTTACGTGGCCGACCAAGTCCTCTATCCGCACCACCGGGGGATCTTCATCGGCTGGAATCGCGTGACATTCGAGGGACAGCGGTACGATCTGTGGCACATGCCGCATGGAGCTCAGATTCACCAGCGGTTCGAGAAGATGACGGTCGATCCCGACACGGCACAATGTGTCTCCATCGTGCACTGGAACGATCCCGCGGGCGAACCGATCCTCGTGGAGCGCCGGCAAGTCGTGGCATGGAGACCGGATGGTCAGACCGTCATCCTGATCGACTTCGAGAGCGAACTCAAAGCGGTTCGGGGCGATGTGGTCCTCGACGGCGATCCCGAGCATGCCGGCGCCCACTACCGGGCGCACAATGACGTGTCGACCGGGCCGGCGGAGGGTAAGGCAAAGTACCTGTTCCACGCCGAAGGGATCGACCCGCGCAAGGACAAGGACTTGCCCTGGGTGGCGATGTCGTATGGCCTGGGCGGCAGGCCGTATTTTGTCCAGCAGATGAACCACCCCGACAACCCGAAGGAGACAGTCTGGTCCGCCTATCGCGACTATGGGCGATTCGGGGCGTTCTGCAAGAGCGCCATCGAGAAGGGCGGCGCCCTGACGGTACGATATCGATTCTGGATCGGCCGGGGCGAGATGCCGTCTCGGGAGGAACTGGCCGGCCGCTACGCCGACTATATAGGGAAGAGCCAGGACGCCTCGTGGCGAGCAGAGGCAGACGCTCGCATCAAGGAGATCCGCCAGCGTCCGGTGCAGATTCGTGTCGTCGATGGCGAGGGCAAGCCTCTGGCGGGCGCGGCGGTCGAGGTTCGCCAGACCCGCAAGGCCTTCCCCTTCGGCGCCGCGGTGAGCACCGCTCTGCTGCGGAACGCCCAGTACCGCGAGTTCTTCAAGTCGCATTTCAACTGGGCGGTCTTCGAGAACGAATCGAAGTGGTACTACAATGGCAGAGGGCCCGGCCACGACGACTACGCCGCAGCCGACGCCATCGTCCAGTGGTGCCGCGAGAACGGCATCCCCATGCGTGGCCACTGCATCTTCTGGGAACCTCAGAAATGGCAGCCCCGCTGGCTCACGCAGCTCGATGGCGATCCGCTGAAGGCTGCGGTCGAGTACCGCATGGACAGCGCGGTCAGCCACTTCCGCGGCGCGTTCGTCCACTGGGACGTGGACAACGAAATGCTGCACGGCTCGTTCTTCAAAGACCGCCTCGGCGCAGACATCCACGTCTGGATGTACAAGCGGGCGCGGGAGCTCGATCCGAACGCGAAGCTCTTCGTGAACGAGTTCAATATCCTGTCGGTGGACAAGGACTTCACCGCGGTCCAGACCGACGAGTACGTCGCGGACATCCGACGACTGATCGAGCAGGGCGCCCCCATCGACGGCGTCGGCATCCAGGGCCACCTCTGGTCCGAGGACATCCTCGCGCATCCGCAGGTCGTCAAGCAGCGGCTCGACAAGGTGGCGACGCTGGGTCTTCCGATCTGGATCAGCGAGTTCGACACGGCCGACGCGGACGAGAAGGTCAACGCGGACAGGCTGGAGCTGGTCTACCGCACCGCCTACAGCCATCCGGCCGTCGAGGGCATCATGGCCTGGGTCTTCTGGGCGGGCAACTCCTGGCGTGGACCCACCGGCGGCCTGGCTCACAGGGATTGGACTCTGAACGAGGCAGGCAAGCGCTTCGAGTCGCTCATGGCCGAGTGGTCCACAAACGTCTCGGGCAGCACCGACTCCGCAGGCGTCTTCGCCTTCCAGGGCTTCCACGGCGACTACCGCGTGACGCGGAAGAACGCGGATGGCTCCGTTTCTCGCGACACATTCACCCTAACCGCGGGCCAGGGTCCCCAGGTCGTGACACCACACAACTGAAATCGAGAGGATCATATGATGCGTCAGAAGAGGGTTCGAATGGATCGATGGAGTCGTCGCGAGTTTCTCCGGTCTGCCGCTGCAGTGACGGCCGGCGTGTCGTTGCCGGCGATCGTGCCGTCCTCGGTCTTCGGGACGCAGGCGCCGAGCAATCGGATCGCCCTGGCCTGCATCGGCCTGGGCATCCAGGGCACCGGCAACATGCGGGCCTTCCTGGGCAACCCGGAAGTGCGCGTGGTCGCCGTCTGTGATGTCCATCAGACCCAGCTCCAGAAAGGCAAGCAGGTCGTGGACACATGGTACGACAACTCGGATTGTGCCGCGTCCAGGGATTTCCGCGAGATCACCGCGCGCAAGGACATCGACGCCGTGCAGATTACAGCGCCCGACCACTGGCATCCGCTGATCGCAATCGAGGCCGCCAAGCAAGCCAAGCACATGTACTGCGAGAAGCCGATGGGCTGGAGCTTCCAGGCCGCGAAGGCCGTCCAGAAGGCCATACACGAGAGCGGCGTGGTCTTTCAGTTCGGGACTCAGCAGCGTTCCGGCGGCTTCTTCCGCCAGGCGTGCGAACTGGTCCGCAACGGCAAGATCGGCCAACTGAAGACGATCCTCGTGGGCGTGCCCGGCAGTTGGACCTGCCCGAAGCAGCCCACCGAGCCGGTGCCGCCGGAACTGGATTATGAAATGTGGCTGGGCCCTGCCCCCATGGCGCCCTACTGCTACGAGCGATGCCGGCCCTACACCGATACGCCGCGGACCCCAGGCGGCTGGGGAGGCTGGAGCATCTGGTACTGCATCTCGGACTACTGCATCGGCATGATCGGCAACTGGGGCGTTCACCATCTCGACATCGCACAGTGGGGTAACGGCACGGAACTGTCCGGGCCGACGGAGATCGAGGGCGCCGGCGTATTCCCCGAGGACATGCTCACCGACTGCGCCACGAGCTGGCAGGTCCAGAACCGCTACGCCAACGGCGTGACGCTCGTCCACATGGATGACGCCACCGCCAAGAAGCACCCACTGCAGACAGGCGGGCACGGCCACGGCGTCCTGTTCCTCGGCAGCGAAGGCTGGGTCCACGTGGATCGCGAGCGGATCGACGCGAATCCCAAGTCGCTGCTCAAGGTCAAGCTGGGCCCGAACGACATCCATCTGTTCAAGAGCGACAACCACCACGTCAATTTCGTCGACGCAGTCAAGGGCCGAACGCAGCCGGCCGCGCCGATCGACATTGCCGTCCGCACCGACACGCTCTGCTGGCTGGAGCAAATCGCGATCAAGCTCCGTCGCCCGCTCCGCTGGGACCCTGCGAAAGAGAAATTCCTCGACGACGACCAGGCCAACGGCCTCCTGTCCCGCCCCATGCGAAGCCCCTGGCACGTGTGAAGCGGTCGACGAATCGAGCGACCGAAGCGCCGGACAGGACGAGTCCCACGGCGTCATCTACGTCCAGGGACGCCCTGGACTCCTGCTGCACGCGTGCAAGTACCGTCATGCCCCCCTGGCTGACTTTTCCTGAGCACCGTGCTATACTCGGCGTACGCTGGCGCCGTGTCGGCGACTGATGGGCTGCCTGCCTGGGTGGGGCCGGACCGTGCTGGGAATTGCAGCAAAGATGCCAATACACTACCTAATCCTGGGAACCGCGCTGCTGCTGCTGGCCAGCGTCCTGGCAAGCAAGGCCTCGGAGCGACTGGGCGTCCCGGCGCTGCTGATGTTCCTGCTCGTCGGCATGTTGGCGGGTTCCGAAGGGCCGGGCGGCATCCATTTCGACGATCCGCACCTCGTCCGTCTTCTCGGCACCTTCGCGTTGGCATACATCCTGTTCGCCGGCGGCCTGGACACCGAGTGGAAGAGCGTCCGCCCGGTCTTCCGCAGCGGCGTGATCCTCGCCACGGCGGGAGTCCTGCTAACGGCGGTCCTGGTGGGTCTCTTCGCGGTCTGGGTCCTGAAATTCACCTGGCTGGAGGGATTGCTGCTGGGCTCGGTCATATCTTCCACGGACGCCGCGGCCATCTTCGCCGTGCTGCGGTCCCGCCATGTCAGTCTGAAGGGACAGCTCAAGCCGCTCCTCGAACTGGAATCCGCCAGCAACGACCCGATGGCCATCTTCCTCACCGTCACGATGTTGAGCCTGCTGGGAGATCCCGCGACGCCCTGGTGGTCCGCGCTTCCCGCATTCCTCAAGCAGATGCTCATCGGTGGCGTGATCGGCATGCTGATGGGCAAGACCATCATCGGCCTGCTCAACAGGGTCCGCCTGGAATACGAGGGGCTGTATCCGGTCCTCACCATGGCCACGGTGCTGCTGACCTTCGGGATCGCCGAGACGGTGGGCGGCAACGGTTTCCTCGCGGTCTACCTCGCGGGCGTGGTCCTCGGCAATGCCGATTTCATTCACAAGCGAAGCCTGGCGCGGTTTCACGACGGGCTCTCGTGGCTCATGCAGATCGCCATGTTCATGACGCTGGGTTTGCAGGTCTTCCCGTCTCATCTGGTGCCGGTGATCGGATCGGGGCTCCTGCTGTCGACGTTCCTCATGTTGATCGCCCGGCCGCTGGCCGTCACCGCCTGTCTCGTCCGCAGCGGGTTGACTCTCCGAGAGAAACTGCTGATCTCCTGGGCTGGCCTTCGCGGAGCCGTCCCCATCGTGCTGGCGACATTCCCCCTGACGGCCGGGGTGCCCAAAGCGGAGATGATCTTCAATCTGGTGTTCTTCGTGGTCATCGCCTCGGTGCTCCTGCAGGGCCGGTCGCTCACGCGCGTCGCCCGATGGCTGAGACTGGACCGGCCCATTCGACCCAAGAGGCGAATGCCTCTGGAATTCGAGCGGACCGAGGGGACCCTTCGCACCTCGATGATGGAGCTGGTCGTTCCGCCCGATTCCGACGCGGTCGGTCGGCCCATCATCCATCTGGGGCTGCCCCAGGGCTCGCTCATTGCCATGATCCAACGCAATGGCGAGTACCTCGTGCCCAACGGGGGGACCGAGTTCCAACCGGGCGATGTGGTGCTCGTCCTGGGGGAGAAGGGAGTCCTGGAGGCCACGAGGCAGTTGTTGACGACCCGGCGGCAGTCCGCCTGATCGCCCGGTCAGGCCGTGCCACAGGCTCGAATGAACTCGTTGCACGGGGACACGCAAATCCCGCCGGACCCACCGCGCGTTGCGACGAGACCTCGTGATCCACGCGGGCATTTACATGACAAGCTGGATTCCGTATAATAGGGGTATGAACTGGAAGGACTATGTCGTGGCCGATCCCGCCGTTCTGGGTGGCAAACCAACGGTCAAGGGCACGAGGATCTCGGTGGAATTCGTCATCCAGCGACTCGCCCAGGGCTGGACCGAGACCGAGCTGCTGGAGAACTATCCGCGGCTGACACCCAAGCACCTGCAGGCGGTGTTCGCCTATGTCCAGGAGTGTATTGAGGATGGTCTGCTGATCAGCCCTTCGTCGAAGACTACCCCATGAGGTTCCTCGCAAACGAGAATTTCCCGTTGAGAAGCGTCAACCTCCTTCAAGCAGAAGGATTCGACGTGAAGGCTGTGGCGGTGGAATTCGCGGGAATCACCGACCGGGAGGTCATGGAGATGGCCATCCGCGAGGGCCGAATCATCTTGACGTTCTACCACCATTATGGGGCATTGATCTTCCGAGATGGGTACCGCCCTCCAGCCGGCGTGATCTACCTCAGGTGGAGGCAGTTCAGGCCGGAGGACCCCGGCAGGTACCTCGTGGGCCTATTAAAGAGCACCGAAGCCGCCTTTTCCAATGCCCTCACAGTCATCGACGAAGACACAATCCGCCAACGCAGATACCCATGTGAGAATAGTTGACCGAGGCAATTGGGCCGGTCGACAGGTACAGCATTCCCAGAATTCAGAATCGCCATGCGAAAGACATCGTCCCGCAGGAACCGCTTCCGCACACCCTGCCATCAACAGGCCCATCCACAGGGCAATCATTGTCCTCATCGTCTCTTGCCTCCACAATAAGAGACAGAATGGAATCGACCCATCGAAGAGGGATCTCTCCGCACAACAGCGCTTCTGTGTGCCCAATAGTTTGTATCGGCTTGTGGGGGGGGGCAGGGCTATTACTCAAAATAGGGGGACCAGTGTCGCTATTTGCCTCGCTTCCCCCGATCTGTCAGGAGTCTGGCTCGTTCCGCCTCCCGGAGGTCAGTCATCTACTCCGCAATTACGGCTTGGCTCGCCTCGTCCATCAGTCGCTCCCGAAAGCTGGCCTGGGCGGGGGCACCCCGTCGCTCTGGGCGGTGTATACGCACTCGATCAGTCGGGCCACCACCTTCTGCATCAGGAGATCCTCCACCCGCCGGACCGGCGTGGAGTCCGTCATCGTCTTGTGCTGGATTCGCCTGCGATTAGGAGGTATGATTTCGCAGGCGTCGGGAAGGACGACACAACAACAGGCTCAATTGAAAGGAATCGGGTATGGCACTGAGCAAGCGGTTGACAGCCGAGGTTCTCGGCACGTTCTGGCTCGTGTTCGGCGGGTGCGGCAGCGCCGTGCTGGCGGCCGCGTTTCCCAATGTGGGCATCGGCCTGCTCGGCGTATCCCTGGCGTTCGGACTGACCGTTCTGACCATGGCCTTCGCCATCGGGCACATCTCCGGGTGTCACCTCAATCCCGCAGTGACGGTCGGCCTGGCCACGGGCCGGCGGTTCCCCTGGAGCGAGGTAGTCCCTTATGTGATCGCCCAGGTCATCGGCGCGGTCGCGGCGGCCTTCATCCTGTACGTGATCGCCAGCGGCAAGGAGGGATTCAGTCTCAGTGGCGGGTTCGCCTCCAACGGGTACGCCGAACACTCCCCCGGCGGCTACTCCCTGACCGCCGCCTTCGTCGCGGAGGTCGTCCTGACGTTCATGTTCCTGATGGTCATCCTCGGTGCGACGGATTCCCGGGCGCCCGCGGGCTTCGCGCCGATCGCCATCGGCCTGGCCCTGACGCTGATCCACCTGATCAGCATCCCGGTGACGAACACATCGGTGAATCCCGCCCGCAGCACGGGACCGGCGCTCTTCGTCGGGGGCTGGGCGCTCTCGCAATTATGGCTCTTCTGGCTGGCCCCCCTGCTCGGCGGGCTCCTCGCGGGACTGGCCTACCCGGCCATCGCCGGCAAACCGTCGAGCCCCACGAAGTGAGCGGCCTGTCCGCTGAGTCGTTGAATCCGAAAAAGGGCCACAACCGCGTGATGTGCGATTTGCGGCCTTTTTCTATGCGCCGTTCGTGCCCGCGAACTGGTTCTTTGTATTCACTTTCCGCGGTCCCTTCGTACATACTATTGGAATGACCCGATACGATTCGAATTCAGACGAGGCCTTGATCGAGGCGATTGAGCGGGGCGACCGGGACGCTGCGGCGTGCCTGTACCACCGCCACATCGACCGCGTTCATCGCATCTGCTATCGGATCGTGTTGGACTCGTCCCAGGCGCCCGATTGCGTCCAGGAAGTGTGGATGAAGGTGTTCCGCAGTCTCGGCCGGTTCCGCTGCGAGCAGTCCTTCGCCGCGTGGTTGAACACAGTGGCGGCCAATACCGCTATCGATTTCTACCGTCGGTCGAAAAGGCAGGGCCATCCCGTCGATCTCGACGAGGTCCGCATGGAATCCCTCGTGGCGGAGCCTGATGAGCCGGACCGGCAGTTCGACGACGAGACCGCTCGACGAGAGATCCAAGCTGCCCTGGAACAAATCAGTGTCAACCAGCGGACCGCGTTCGTCCTGCGGTACTTCGAGCAGATGCCAATCGAGGAGATCGCCAGGACGCTGCGGTGTCGCGAAGGCACGGTCCGGACGCACATTCGTCGGTGCCTGCTGTCGCTGCGGGCCAGACTCGCGGCCAAGCTCAATCGTGAGGTGTAGGACTATGGACAACAAGCGTTTCTCGCTGGAGGAATTCGCGGCGCTGTTCGCCGGCCGGTTCGAGTCGCAGGAGCAGTTGCTGCGAGAGTACCAGTCCTTTCTGGCGGTGTTCGAGCAACTGGACCAGGCGCCTGTTCCCGAGCTGTCCGACCGTCAGAAGGCGGAGATCTTCCGGCGGACCTGGGAGGGGCACCGACACAACTGGTCCTGGACCTGGGCTTGGCTGGGCGTCTTGCGACGGCCGGCGGTGACGTTTGCGGCGGGAATTGCTCTGGGGTGTGCCGGGATGTTCCTCGCCCTGAGCAGCCGCCCAAGTCCCGCTGAGGTCCAAGTCGATGGCCCGCTGGCGAAGTCGGAGTCCCCGTTGACCATCGAGCACATCCAGCGAACACAGGTCTACAAGGGCAAAGCGATCGAGCGGATGTACCCGGGGATCGAGAACCCCCAGATCGTGGTCGAGAAGAGCGGAGAGTCCGCCAAGCCGCAACGGGTCCTCTACGGCACACTGGATGATGGTGAAATCTACGTGGTATGGAACCTTTAACAAAAGGAGATCGAACGATGAGAAAGCAAGCACTGATGATTGCCGGCCTGGGGCTCCTTCTGATGCAGGGCGCACTATGGTCCCAGGAAGCGACTGTGCGCCAGGAAATGACGGTTCAGATCATGAACCTCAAATACTACCCTGTTCAGGAGATGAGCCGTATCCTCGAGACAATCTGCGGAGGCGATGGGACCCAGATCGTCGTCGATGAGAACACAAACTGTCTCATCGTGCGCGCGGCGCCGGAGCGTATGGAGGAGATCCAGCAACTGGTCGCACAGTTGGACAGACCAACTGAGTCTGCACCTCAGAGCGAGCCGCTGCTGTGCCGTGTCTACATGGTGGAGCTGGCGTCCAAGCAGTCGGATCTCAAGACATTCCAGGTTGCGCTGCAGCTTCCCTCTTCGGTCGTGACTCTGCCGGATCTGCTGAAGGCCAGCGAAGGAAAGAAGGTCGTGATCGACGCCTTCAGCGACGATGTACCCGGTTTGGACGTTTCGCATAGAATCGAGATTCAAGGTCGGGCGGCCTCCGTCGAGATCCTCATGCAGGTGCTCGACGTGGTCCCGCCCGACGGAATCGCGAGCATGGAGTTTGATGAGCAGGCATCCGAGCTCGTAGTCCCCGCTGCACAAATCAGTCAGTTGCCCGAGCAATTGCGCCAGCACGTCCACAAGTTCCTCGGCGCGGACGTGCAGACCGTCGGGTACTGGTTCGGCAGCATGTCCTCGCCCGGTCAGATCAAGGCCCCCATCGGGCCCTGGTCGATACAGTTGGAAGTGAAACCGACTCAGACGACCGCCCTTTCCATTGAGGTCGGAGTGGATGAATGGGAGGGTGATAACGCATTCGAGATCCTGAGGAACTCCATCCAAGGCAAGGTCGGCAAACCGATCATTATCGGATACAATCGCGAGGTGGACAAAGTGCGGACCATGGGCGCGATGATCATCCTTCTGGAACCGGATGCCCCCTCCCCGACACCAGGTTCGGCAGGTTGAGCAGACCGGCCAGAGAATGGGCCTTGCGAAATCGCGATGAAGCTGAAGGGCCAACCCCGAATTGGGCTGGCCCTTTCATTTCTCCAGTTCGTAGTGTGCCCGTGCAGGCATCCATCTGGATCTGGGCCTCGTGCCCTCGGGCATCGCACAAGGGCCGGGCCCCATCCCGACTCCGTCGGGATCAGAACAACGTCAGTACCACGCCCGGTTCAATCGGGGGTCCGTCGCGGAACGAACCGGACATATCTTGTGACTTGCCCTCGGGAAGAGGGTATCCAACCCTGTCGGACTCCGGACGCGGGCGAAAGAGACTCCAAGGGACTGGGATCGTTTCTTCAATGAACTCTGCAAGGCGGCGGAATCCAAAGCGGGCAACCGATGTCCCGGACCGATTTTCCCGCATCCAGGCAAAAAAAAGGTTGACACGCCGGAGTACGAGATCTACAATGCCGCCGTTCTGATCACCATTGCACGTGTGCATATGGAGGACCGATCATGGATGAGCGGCAAATGCACAACAAGACGCCCAGCGAACACGCCCATCAGATGTTCCCTTTGGATCACGTGCGTCCATACGGGTACGAGATGGTAGGCTGGCGAGAGCACGAGGTCCTCGTCGCCAAGGGTCACTACCGGTGCCCCCACTGCCGACGTGCGGACACGGCGGAAATGAGCGCCACGGGAATCTCCAGGCGGTAGGCCGCAGAACGAGGCGACAGTCGGCCTTGGGAGGTCCTTGCGGACTGCGCGATTATTGTTGCATCAATCAAGGTCGCGGAGGGATACTGACATACCGACGGCGAAACGCAGGATGAGCCATAAATGAAAGGGCTGTGGACGCGATGTCCACAGCCCTTTTGCCTTTGCTTCGTATGGAGTCCAGCGAGGACCGGGCTCGATGCGAATCGGTTACTGACCCTTGATCACCCAGATGTCATCGACGTAGAGCACGCCGGCGCCGCCCTTGGCCGGGCTGCTCGCGCTGCCCAGGCCAATGTGCATCTTCGTGATGCGAGCGGCATCCACGCCGGCGGCGGTGAACTGGCTGAGCGGGATCTTCCACTGAGTCCAGGTCTCCGTCTGGATGAACGCGGGACCGGAGTACACGACGGTGCCGAGCTTGCTGTTGCTGTCCTCCAGCGCGACATACAGCGGCGCAGCCCCATTGGCCGCGGCGCCGCGGACGTAGAGGGACAGCGTGTCGATGCCGTGAATCGTCCAGTCCTGTGACTTGCTCCAAGTCCGGTCGGCCTGGGCGTAGTACGGCGTACGACTGTTGTCGTAGTTCAGCGGCATCGATTGGCCGCCGCCGTGGACGATGGTGGTCTCCCCGAACGTGCCGTTGATGGAGCTCGCGTAGCCGACATATGACGTGCTGCTATTCGTCAGACCATCCGCCCAAGTCAGGAAGATGGCCGTGCCGCCGGCTTCATCGTCGTCATACGCTTCGAAGTCATCCACGATGAGGAAGTCGGCTCCGGTGAAGCTCCAGAGGGTGCCCGTGCGAATCGTACCGTCGGCTTCGATCTCATCGACGCGCCAGTAGTAGGTGGCGCCCCACTCGATCCCACCGGGGTCGAAGCTCTCGGCTCCGAGAGCGACGTTGCCCTGAAACTCCGGCGAGTTGGCGTTGGCGTCCTTCACAGCGTCCGCGTCGGTGCCGAAGTAGACGTCGTGCGTGACGGCCGCCTCGCCGGCGGACCAACTGAGAGTCGAGGTCAACGACACCCCTGTGGCGCCGTTGGCCGGCTTCGGACTCCTGGCCTTCACCGGCAGGGAGAACGCCCCCTGCGGAATGGGCTGCTTGGGCTGATACGGAGTCTGCGAGGGGGAAGTGCTCCAATACAGGATCGCACGCGCACTGCCGGTGTTTTCGTAGTACTCCAAAACCAGGTTGTATCTCTGCCCTTGGACGAGGTCCAGGGTCCCGACCCACTCGACGCCGGACTGCTGTCCCCACTTGTCGAACAGCAACACGTCGTTCACCCACAGACGGACGCAGTCGTCGCAGTTGGCGGTGAAGGTCCAGGACGAGGTGAACGGGACCTCGAACTCACCGGACCATCGGACGGAGAAGTTGTCGGCCGGAACCAGCGGATCGGGCGAATTGGCATCCCAGTTGAAGTTGATCTGCGGGTCCACGCGAGACACAACCAGCGCGCCCAGTTCCTTATCCTTGTAGTACTCTCCCCGCAGGCCGCTGTCTGCCCGGCGGGTGGTGAAGCTCCAGACGGCGCCCTTGTGCAGGACTTGAGCGCTGTCGAACTCGTCGACTCTCCAGAAGTAGGTCTTCTCGCACTCGAGGGTGCCGGGGTCGAAGGTCGTCTCCAGTTGCGGATCGGCCCCTGTGGCGCTGTTCACGTCGTCGAAGCTGTCGCCGAAGTAGACATGGTGCATGACCGCGCCGCGTCCGGCACGCCAACTGAGGTCGTCGTTGACGTCGATCCACACCGCGCCGTTGGCGGGCGTGGGCTGCCAGGCGGTCGAGGGGACAAGCAGGAAGCTCCAGATGTCGCCCTTCCACGGGCTGTTGGGTTCGTCGGCGTTCACGCTGTCGATTCGCCAGTAGTAGGTCTTGCCCCAGGTCAGATCGCTGAGCGCGAATTCCGCGTCGGTCTGGTTGCCCTTGAACGCGCTGGCGGCGCCGCTGTTCACATCCTCGAAGTTGTCGGCGAAGTACACGTCGTTGGAGACCGCGTAGGCGCCCGGCAACCACTGGAGGGTGGTTTCGGTCACGGCCAGTTCCGCGCCGTTTCTCGGGTTGGGATGGGAGGCCTTTTCCGTCAGCAGGCCCTCCGAGGCGAGCAGGACCTTCACTTCATCCTGCGACAGCGCCCTCGTGAACAGATACATGTCGTCCATCATGCCGGTGAACGGTCTGGCGTTGTCGATGTTGTACCCGACGCGAGCCCCCGTCCCCCAGTCGGCGATGACCTGCCCCTTGGTGACGTCGATCTGGGAGCACACCTCGCCGTTGATGTAGAGAATGCCCTTTCCGGTCGTGCTGTCGTAGGTGCCGGCATAGTGTAGCCATTCATCCCAACCGTGTGTCCCCACGCCGTTCAGGTTGAAAATGGTGACGGAGCCGGGAGCGCGGAGCAGCCATCGGAAGGTGCCGTTGTCGTTGATCTGAGGGTGAACGACCCAGGTGTTGTCGGACCCCCTGCAACTGAGAATGGCGTGGTCCTTGCCGGTCTTGGTGCACTGCACCCAGGCGGAGAGCGTAACCGCCGTCTTGGGAATGTCCGCGACGTCATAGTGCGGGCTGTCCAGATCGAGATAACTGTAGCCGGTCGGCCCCCACTCGCCCAGGAACTTGCCGGCCAGATACCACTTGATCCCGCTGGGAACCGACGAGACGTCCCCGCATACGGTGCCGTGGTGGCCCTTGCCCGATTCGTCGGGGACCATCACGCCGATGTCTTCATACGAGTAGTAGATGACCAGATTCGGATCCCTGGGAATCTCGGCAGAAACATTGCCCGCAAGTCCCAGCAGAAGAACCAAAGGAACCAGGCAAACCAACTTTCTACACATGATAGTCCTCCGTTCAAAAAAGACCTACACAGCCCCCCATGCCCTGGCTACACGCCAAAGACAGACCACTCCCTAGATCGAAAATGCAGATTTCGGGCTCGTGTGTTCTGAACTGCTCACTCCACCTCCTTCCTTCCGAGGCCCAATACATCATCTCAGTCAATACGCAGAAACCATGACCGAACACACCGCTCGCCGCGGCATCCGGCCCGCCGACCCGCGGGGGAACATTTTCATGCGATGAAGTGAAATCCCCACCTCCGGATTGCTCTGCCGGCGCGCCGGCCTACTCTCTGTCGTGTCAGAGAACACTCCACACTCCTCCTGTCTACCACATTCGCCCCAGGTGTGCAAGGAAAATCACCACGTCAAGAAGGGGGTTGACTCGGTAAACTCCACACGATACTGTATGACCCAGGCATGGAGCCTGTGGGAATAGATGCGTCCGAAGATCTCGGTCGAGAACCGGCCGAATCCCCTCGTGCGGATGGATGCTCGCCCGTCGTCAGGCGTGAGAGCGAAACCAGGGTCGTATCAAGAGCATTTGATCTCGATGCCCGCCGGCCGGAAAGAACGGACCGGGGGTGCGCGAAGTCTTGAGCAAGACCATCCTCTCTCCGGGATGAGGAGATCGAGCGTGAGAACCATTGACCGGCAAGGTCGGAAAGGAAAGAAGCCATGCGAGTGCGATTGACGAGGATTCTGGGCATACTGGTTGTGAGCGGTGTTGCGATCGTGTCAGGGTGCAAGAAACCATCCGCGGGACCTGCTCCGGCAGAGCCCATCAAGGTCGGCGCCATCTTCGCGGAGACCGGAGGGGCCTCGAATCTGGGCGCCCCGGAAGCCAAGACCGTCAAGATGTTCGCGGAGAAAATCAACCAGGCGGGCGGAATCAACGGACGCAAGATCCAGTTGATCATCAAGGACTCCGCGACCATGCCGGCCAACGCCATCTCCCTGGCCAAGCAACTGATCGAGGAAGAGAAGGTCATGGCCATCCTCGGACCCTCGACCAGCGGGGAGACCATGGCCATCAAGGAGATCTGCCAGGAAGGCCAGACGATTCTGGTGTCCTGTGCCGCGGCGGAGACCATCGTCAATCCGCTCGCCAGCTACGTCTTCAAGACCCCCCAGAAGGACAGCCAGGCCGTCCAATCGATCTTCAACACGATGAAGACCATGGGGATCGCCAAGATCGGCGTCATCACGAGCAACACCGGTTTCGGCGCAGGCGGCAAGGCCCAGTTGGAGAAGCTCGCTCCGGAGAACGGCATCGAGATCGTGATCAGCGAGGTCTATGAGAAGGAGTCCACCGATCTGCAAGGCGTCCTGACCAAGGTCAAGGGGGCCGGCGTGCAGGCCGTCGTCAACTGGTCCATCGAGCCCGCCCAGGGCATCGTGGCCAAGAACATGAAGCAGATCCAGCTCGACGTGCCTCTGTTCCAGAGCCACGGGTACGGCAACACCCGCTACATCCAGGGCAGCGGCGAGGCGGCCAACGGCACGATCTTCCCCTGCGGCCGGCTCCTCGTGGCCGACGTCCTGCCGGCGGACCATCCCCAGAAGGCGATCCTCACCCAGTACAAGAAGGACTATGAATCCAGGTTCCACGAGGACGCCAGCACGTTCGGAGGCCATGCCTACGACGCCCTGCTCGTCCTGACCGAGGCGATCAAGAAGGCCGGCTCGACCGACAAGAAGGCGGTCCGGGACGCCCTGGAGAGCCTTACCGGCGTCGTCGGCACCGCCGGCGTCTTCAACTTCTCCGCGCAGGATCACAACGGCCTGGGCATGGACGCCTTCGAGATGCTCACGGTCAAAGATCAGAAGTTCGCAATCTACCAGAAGTAGACGGGACGAGATGGAATCACGATGACTCTGGCCCTGTTCGTCCAATACGCCCTTTCGGGTATCACGGCCGGCAGCATATACGCCATCGTGGCGATCGGCTTCAACATCATCTACTGCACGACGGGGATCATCAACTTCGCCCAGGGCGAGTTCCTCATCGTCGGCGCGATGACGGCCATCAGTCTGGCGCAGGTCCTTCCGCTGCCGGCGGCGATCCTCGTCGCGGTCCTGATCACGGCCCTCCTGGGCGGGCTGCTCGAACTGGTCTTCATCCGCCAGGTCCGCAATCCGTCCGTCGTCCGGCTGGTCATCATCACGATCGGCCTGTCGATCCTGATTCGCGAAGCCATGCTCCACATCTGGGACGAGAAGCCGTGGTCCCTGCCCTACTTCACCGGCACCGCCAGTTCGACCATCAAGATCCTCGGGGCGTACATCCCGCCCCAGGTCCTGTGGGTCCTCGGCGTCAGCGCCGTGATCGTCGCGGCGCTGACGCTGTTCTTCCGCTACACGACCACCGGACAGGCAATGCGGGCCTGCGCCGACGACCGGATGGCCGCCCGTCTGTGCGGCGTCAACGACCGATGGATGGTCACGCTCTCGTTCATGCTCAGCGCCGGGATCGGCGCCCTGGCCGGCTGCGTCGTCTCACCCATCACGCAGACCCAGTACGACATGGGCGCCCCGCTGGCCATCAAGGGCTTCACCGTCGCCATCGTCGGCGGACTGGGCAACAGCATGGCCGCCGTGGCAGCCGGTCTGTTCCTCGGTCTGCTGGAGGCCTTCGTGATCAGCCAGTTCGCATCCGCCTACAAGGAAGTCGTCGCCATCGTGGTGCTGCTGTTGATTCTGGTCTTCCGCCCGACCGGCCTGTTCGCCCGACGGGAGACGACCGCGTTGAGGACCGCCTGATGCGATTGCGAATCTATTACCCCGTCCTCGCCGCGGTCGTCCTGATCATCGCGCTGCACCTGGTGCTCGCCGCCGCAGGCAAGACCTTCTACATGACGCAGATCACCATGTCCGCCTGCTACGCGATGGTCGTGATCGGACTGTGTCTGCTCATGGGCTACGCCGGACAGATCTCCCTCGGCCACGCGGGCTTCTTCGCCATCGGCGGTTACACCGTCGCGGTCATGACCACGCACAATCTCATCGCCTGGCGCGACGCGCCGCTGGTCGCATCGCTGCGGTCGCTCGGACTGCTCGTCCAGTGGCAGGACCTCTACGGCAACCAGATCCTCTCCTTCTCGCCTTGGCCGGCCTTCGCGACCGCGATGCTCCTGACCGCCCTGATCGCCCTGGCCATCGGCCTGCCCGTGATCCGTCTGACCGGCCACTACCTGGCGATGGCCACCCTCGGCTTCGGCCTGATCATCTATCGCATCGTCCTCGGCGCCAAGCTCTTCGGCCAGGCCGACGGCATCTCCAATGTTCCGCCCTTCCCTCTCATCGGCGCCCTCCAGATCAACGGGCGGGCCCCCTTCCGCGTCCAGAACTACTACATCGCCTGGGTCGTCGTCCTCGTCGCCATGGTCCTGGCCCTGAATCTGGTCCACTCGCGGGTCGGGCGGGCCCTGCGATCCATCCACCAGAGCGAGGAGGCCGCTCACTCGCTCGGAATCAACACGTATCGCTACAAGCTGGCCACGTTCGTCCTGAGCGCTCTGTTCGCCGCGGTCGGCGGCGCCATGCTGACCCATTACAACGCCAGCATCGGGCCGTCCGAGGTCGCGGTGATGAAGTCCGTACGGTACGTCGCCATCGTCGCGGTCGGCGGCATGGACAGTCTCTGGGGCGCGATGGTCATGGGCGTCCTGTTGAATTTCCTGTCCCTGCGCGGCGTCTTCGGCTCCTACGACGACGCGGTCTTCGGCGCCATCCTCATCGGCGTCATGATCCTGGCTCCCCAGGGCCTCCTGCGTGTTCCGAAGCTCCAGGCGGTGGCCTCCCTCTTGTTGAGGAGGCAGCATGGATAAAGAAAACTCGAAATCCGAAATTCGAAATTCGAAACAAATTCGAATGTCGGATACCCAAAATCCAAAACGCACCCGCCGACCGGCGACAGCGCTTCGGTCATTTGGGCTTTGGATCTGGGATTTGTTTCGGAATTCGAATTTCGGATTTCGAATTTCCTCCCAGCGTAGCGTCAGGTCTTTGGTCTTGGAGGCGGCCTTATGAGCGGCGTCCTCCTGGAGACAAAGAATCTGCATCGTTCCTTCGGCGGAGTCCACGCCGTCCGGGACGTGAGCATGACGGTCCCCGTCGGCGCGATCAAGGCGGTCATCGGTCCCAACGGCGCGGGCAAGACCACCCTCTTCAACCTCATCGCCGGCACGACGACACCCCACCAGGGCGACGTCTTCTTCCGCGGCAAACGAATCACCGCCTGGAGGCCGCACGCCGTCGCGTCGCTCGGAATCGCGAGGACCTTCCAGACGACGAGGCTCTTTCCCCACATGACGGTCCTGGAGAACGTCATGGTGGGCCGGCACCCGCGGACCCGGGCGGGCTTCCTCGCCGGGATGTTGAGACTGCCCAGGACCTGGCGGGAGGAACGGGAGATCCAGTGCCGCGCGGCGGACACTCTCATGGACCTCGGCCTGATGTCCTGCGCCAAGGAGACCGCGTCGAACCTGTCTTTCGGGCGTCAGAGACTCGTAGAGTTCGCAAGGGCCCTCGCCACCGAGCCCGCGCTATTGCTGCTGGACGAACCCGCGGCGGGACTGAACATCCATGAGACCCAGGAACTCGCCCGCCTGATCCTCCGGATCCGCGACCGGGGCATCACGTGCCTGATCGTCGAGCACGACATGTCGCTCGTGATGAACATCTCCGACGAGGTGCTCGTCCTCGACCAGGGTCGCAAGATCGCGGAGGGCCCGCCCGCGGCCGTCCAGCGAAATCCCGACGTGATCCGCATCTACCTGGGGGACGACCATGCTTGAGATCCGCAATCTCGAAGCTGGATACGGACCCCTGCGGGTCCTCAAGGGCATCAGTCTGCACGTCGCGCCGGGCGAGGCAGTCGCCGTGATCGGCGCCAACGGCGCGGGCAAGACCACGCTGCTCAAGACCATCGCGGGCATTCTGAAGGCCCGCTCGGGCGAGATCGTGTTCGACAAGCACAGCATCGTCGGTCGGCGGGCGGAGAAGATCGTCGCGACGGGCTGCTGCCTCGTCCCCGAGGGCCGGCATGTGTTCGCCACCATGACCGTCCGCGAGAATCTCCGGCTCGGCGCCTTCTGCCGTCGGCGGACGAGCAAGAACAGGGACCTGGACGAGAGCCTGGAGCAGGTGTACGACCTCTTCGGCATCCTGAAGGAGCGGTCGAGCCAGCTCGCGGGCACGCTCTCCGGCGGTCAGCAGCAGATGCTGGCCATCGGACGGGCGCTGATGTCCCGACCCCGCCTGCTCATGATGGACGAGCCCTCGCTGGGCGTCGCACCGCTGGTCGTGCGGGACATCTACGAGACCATCGTCACGCTCAAGCGTAACGGCCTGACGATCCTGCTCGTCGAGCAGAACGCGCGGGCCGCCCTGGCAGTGGCCGACCGCGGCTACGTGATCGAGACCGGCCAGATCGTCCTGCAGGGCCCCTCGCGACAGCTCAGCGACAACCCCGAGGTCCAGCGGGCCTACCTCGGGAAAGAGTATCGAACGATCGATGAATAGGAGAGAAACTCGAAATTCAAAGCTCGAAATCCGAAACAAGCACCAATGACCGAAACTCAAAGTGGATTGTCCGGGTGGGCGACAGCGTTTCTGTCATTTGGGTTTGTGCGATTTGGATTTGTTTCGGATTTCGAAATTCGAATTTCGGATTTGTGTTAGGATCCCCTCATGGACCAGGCAAACATGTACAACCCCAAGTGCGAAACGATCCCGCGCGACGAGCTGGCCCAGGTCCAGCTCGAGCGCCTGCAATCGACGCTGAACCGCGTATATCGCAACGTCGCGTTCTACAAGGCGGCGTTCGACACTCACGAGGTCGATCTGGGGCGTCTCAAGGATCTGCGGGCCCTGCGGGATCTGCCCTTCACCACGAAGGAAGACCTCCAGCGGAGCTATCCGTACGACATGTTCGCGGTCCCGCTGCGGGACATCGTGCGGATACACACGACCTCGGGCGCCCCGGGCAGAGGGGCCACGACGCATAAGGCCGCATCGGGAGGTCCCAAGCCCATCGTCGTCGGATACACACCCAACGACCTGCGGAACTGGCGCGAGTGCGCCGCCCGACTGCTCGCGGCCGCCGGCGTCACGCAGCACGACGTCGTCCAGATCGCCCTCCATTACAGCCTGTTCGCGGAAGGATTCGGCTTCCACCAGGGGGCCGAACGGATCGGCGCGTCGGTGATCCCCGCCTCCCTGGCCGCGGGAGTCGCCAAGCAGATCGTCGTCATGCGGGATTTCAAGACGACCGTGCTGGCGACCACGCCGAGCCACGCGCTGAACCTCGCGGCCAGTCTCGACGAGGCCCAGGTCCGCGTTGAGCAGTTGTCCCTCCGCCTGGGCCTGTTCAGCGGCGAGCGGTGGAGCGACCCGCTCCGACGGCAGTTGGAGCAGCGACTCCACATCGAGTCGATCGACACCTACGGCCCCACGGAGATCCTCGGTCCCGGCGTCGCAGGCGAGTGCCGCCTCCGTCAGGGCCTGCACATCAACGAGGATCAGTTCATCGTGGAAGTCATCGATCCCAAGACGCTCGCGCCGGTCCCGGAGGGGCAGGAGGGAGAGCTGGTTGTCACAACCATCGTGAAGGAGGGCTTCCCGCTCATCCGCTACCGGACCGGGGACATCACCCGCCTGAATCCGGAGCCCTGCCCGTGCGGACGGACGTTCGTCCGCATGGCCCCGATCTGCGGGCGGACGGACGATCTCGTGCTCGTTCGCGGCATCGGCTTCTTCCCCTCGCAGATCGAGGAGATCCTCGCGGAGTGCGACGGCATCAGTCCCTATTTCCAGATCGTCCTCGACCAGGAAGGCGGGATCGACACCGTGCAGATCCGCGTGGAGATCGCCGACGACATCCGGTCGCTCGACAAGATCAAGGCCATCGAAACCTTGCGTCTGGAAGCCGCTCGGCGCATCCAGGCGACGCTCGACGTCGAAGCCAAGGTCATCCTCCTGGAGCCCGGCTCGCTTCGCCGACTGCCCGGCGGCGCCGAACGCGTCGTGGACCGAAGGCCCGGCTGACAGGCCCTGTTCGCAGCGACGCCGAACGCCGCGAGGCACGCATATTTCCTCTTGATTCCCCGGGCCGATCCTGCCACAATGATGCGAGTGTCGCAGACAGACTCCGGTGAATGACTCCAAGGATCAGGGGAGGCACAGAGACGCCGTGGTTGTTGGATCGCAAGGAATGACCGCAAAGAAGATGGCAACGAAGTTCGCTCCGGCCGAACGGGCCTCGCCGGAAGAGGTCGTGCGGCAGAGCCAGCTCTTCACCGGCAAACGGTTCCTGGGCATGCTCCCCGACATGATGCCTTGCGTTCTCATGGTGCTCAACGAGCATCGCCAGATCATCTTCTCGAACCAGCGGCTCGCGGACCTGGTGTCGCCGGAGCGCCGGGGCAAGAGCCTCCTCGGCCTGCGTCCGGGCGAGGCGCTGGACTGCACCCATGGCTTCGAGTCCGAGGGCGGCTGCGGCACCACGGAGTTCTGCAGCCTGTGCGGGGCCGTCCACGCCATCCTGGCGGGCCAGAGCGGCCACGGCGACATCCAGGAATGCCGGATCATCCGCAAACACAACAGCGAAGCGGTCGACCTGAGGATCTGGACAACGCCCGTGGTGGTCGGGGAGGAGCGATTCACGATCTGCGCGGCGCTGGACATCAGTCACGAGAAGCGCCGGCAGGCCCTGGAGCACATCTTCCTGCACGACATCTACAACGTCGCCTACGGCCTGTCCTGGTACGCCGACTTCCTGAGAAAGGGGACGCCCGACAAGGTCGAGGAGTACGCCGACACGATCCATCGCCTCTGCGGCGAGCTGATCGACGAGATCGACGCCCAGCGAATCCTGCTGCGGGCCGAGAGCGGCGAGCTGACCCTCAAACCCGAACGCGTCAGTTCGCTCCAGGTGCTCCACGAGATGATCGCGATCTACCGCAGGCACCCCGCCAGCCACGACCGGGAACTCCATCTCGACGAACAGGCCGCCGACGTCGCCCTCGTCTGCGACAAGACCCTGCTGGCGAGGATTCTGGGCAACATGGTCAAGAACGCACTGGAGGCCTGCCACGCCCGCGAGACCGTCACCGTCGGCTGCACCGCGGCGAACAGCATGGCGAAGTTCTGGGTTCACAATCCAGGCCACATGTCGCGAGAGGTCCAGCTCCAGATCTTCCAGCGGTCTTTCTCCACGAAGGGTCGAGGGCGGGGCCTGGGCACCTACAGCATCAAGCTGCTCACCGAGCGGTACCTCAAGGGCAGCGTCTCGTTCACCAGCACCCCCAAGGCCGGCACGACCTTCAGCGTCTACTGCCCCTTGCCGCCGAATCCCTGAGAATCTACACGGACGTCTTCAGGGAGAGAGGCCCGAGTTACTCGTCACTCGCATGACTTCCGGCAGGTCGCGACGAATTCCTTCGCCCAATTCAGCACCTCGCGCCCCCGCGTTTCCGTGAGGCGGACCACCGGCTGATAATCACCCTCCTGGCGAAGATCGAAGGACTCCTTGAGATACTTGTGGAACCTCACATCGTTTCCTCGTTCACGCCGCGATTCCCTCCTTTCGGATGATCCTGTGAATCGCAAAACGCCCCCTCTGGAAATCCGCTTCGCTGACAAACAGAAAACTGACAAGTGCCGCATACTCGAGACTGAGGTCGCAGCCGAGATCACCAGCTTGCTCATGCTCGGAGTCCTCGACCCTGTCAAGGACCACGGCAGCGTCGATGTCGCTGTCCGGCGCCAGTTGGTCGCAGGCGGCCGAGCCGTATAGGTACACGCCGCGAAGCCGCGGGCCGTAGATCGTCTCCAGCCCCGCCTGCACCTTCGCCGCAATCTCCAACGCCTGTTCCCGTGTCGTTACCATGGCTCTATCATAGCACCGTCGGCCCCTCGTGTCCACGCGGAGATTGCCGCGAAACACGGCCACAGAAGCACGAAATCCGAGACAATTCCAAAGCACCAAAATCCAAATGACCGAAACGCTTTCGCCCGCCCAAGGGTCCGTTTGGGACTTTGAGTTTCTGACCATTCGTGCTTGTTTCGCATTTCGACATTCAAATTCCGGATTTCCGAGCCGATCTTCCGGCTTTGTTCTTGCTTCCCTCCACCCATTTCGCGACAATTGTCCGCAGAAAAGCATTGGATCAGGCTGCGACGAAGTGAGCGGCGGTTCCGGAGTGTCGGACGAACCTCGCGAGGTCGAGATGAGTCGAACGGTCGTGCAGGTCCGAATGTCAGGTGAACCAGGATAGAAGAGAACGAGAACAAGTGATGGTCCTCGTTGTCCTCCAATCCATCCGAGGTCTCAACGGAGACGACTGCCGGTGAACTACCACATATGCTGACCACCTCCAGAACCCATGTGAAGATCGCTCCGGCAATCGGAGTCGTCGGCGCCACACTGCTGCTATGGCTTGGCAGCAAGTGGTACTACCAGGATTGGTTTGCCAATCCCTATAAGTATCCGGCCAAGGCCGCCTCGCTGACGGCCACGATTCTAATGTGCCTGAGCATCCTCCTCTCGACACGAATTCGCGTAATCGAGGGCCACTTCGGCGGACTGGACAAGGTCTATCAGCTCCACAAACGCCTGGGACGCCTGTCGTTCTTCATCATCCTCCTTCATCCGCTGTTTCTGGCCATGGACCGCTTACCCGATGTCCTCGGGTTCCTGGGAGCGATGTGGTTCCAGTATCCCAGCGGCGGGCGGTACCTGTGGGGACAGAACGTCGGCGTCGCG
This sequence comes from Phycisphaerae bacterium, assembly GCA_017993835.1. Lineage (GTDB taxonomy): Bacteria > Planctomycetota > Phycisphaerae > Sedimentisphaerales > Anaerobacaceae > PLanc-01. Next base: position 56,243 of record JAGOLX010000007.1, on the reverse strand, counting down.
GCCCTGATGGGCTTCGGGGCTCTGATTGCCGTGACGCTCTGGATCAAGATCCCTTACCACCGCTGGAAGAGGACCCATGAATGGTTCGGCCTGGTACTGCCGCTGGTGATCGTGCACATCTTCCTGGTCGACGCAGATGTCGCCAGGTATCCGCTGCTGCGGTTCTGGATGTATGCGATCCTGCTGGCGGCGATGGCGGGATTCGTGTACATCCGCTTCCTCTACCGGTTCCTGGGCCCGCGCTTCGAGTATGTCGTCTCGGACATCGTGAGAGCGGGAGAAATCCTCGACGTGACGTTCGCACCCAGGGGCAGACCGATGGACTTCAAGCCCAGCCAGTTCGTCTACTTGGTCATCCACAAGGAGGGAATCACTCCTGAGCCGCATCCCTATTCGATCGCCTGCGGCTATCGCCTCGGGGCCCGATTCAAGCTGGGGATCAAACAGGCCGGCGATCATACCCGCACGCTCAACCGCCTGGAGGTGGGCGACGCCGTGACGGTATCCGGGCCCTACGGACACTTCAGTGACCAGTTCCTGGCGGCCGAGCGAGACTGTGTGTTCATCGGCGGGGGCATCGGCATCACCCCGTTCATCGGAATGTGGCACGTCGCGCTCCACTCAGAGGACCGCTACGACCCGGACGAGTTGCCCCAGTCACTCACCCAATTGCATCCGGAAATCATCCGGACATGGAAGAGCCCTCTGGTGAGCCTGTTCTACGTCTGTCGCACCCTCGAGGAAGCGAGCTTCGACAAGGACATCCGAACTGAGGTAATGAGCAGCCAGTTTCACGGCTTCCAGGAATTCGAGCAGCGCGGGCATCACTATGAGCTCTATCTGAGCGACCAGAAGGGCAGACTCACCGCCGAATACGTGGATCACAAGGTCCGCAGAGGCGTCCAAGACAAGGTGATCTTTCTGTGCGGCCCCTCTCCCATGACCAATGCCTTGATTGCTCAATTCCGGGCCATGGGCGTTGACAGTCATCGGATCGTCGTCGAAGACTTCAATCTCATATGATCCCGCCGTCGTACATGTTCCAAGGACAGCTTGACCGATTCCGCTCCGCGGAGGATAAGGGGGCAGGCTTTGGATATCGATGTCACTTAGACACCCAGTTTCAGCAATGGCACACCACCATACTATGATTCGATGAGAGCATAGTACGCAACACGATTCCACGAGTGCGTGAAACTCTCACGATTCTGTTCTCTTCGGGCGGACCGCCTGCAATCTCCTGAAGAAGATCGACCTCCCCCGAGAGGGACGGCCACACGGAATCCGCTTGCGTGGTGGTGGTGCACAAGATGTTCTGAATGCTCGAACAGTGTGCCCGTCAATCAGGGGACCGCGTCAAGAGCGAGGGCTCGGCGATGGAAGCACGCCCTGGCCGCGGTTGTCGCGGGGGCATGGGTTTGCGCCGCCCGTGTGGCCTTTGGCCTCGATATGCCAGAAGCCATGGGTACGGTAGTCTTCGCAGGCCCTATCGCCGTCACTGTTCCAGTACTCGCCTGGGTGTTCCTGGTCTGTTAGATCCCGGAACTATGCATTTTGTCGACTGGACTCGCCTTCCTTGGCGAGTGCTGTGGCCTGCCGCAGCGACTACTTGACGATGACGTCATCCGTGGCGGAGAAGCCCCCGCCAGTCTTGAAGTCCCCGGTCAGCGTTAGAGTCACTGGGCCGGGCGTCAGGTGAAGGCCCGCTATTGCGAACTTGGCAACAAGGTGGCCGAGACTATCGGCGAAGACGCCGCTTGCCGCAACGTCATCGAGGGCAATCGTACTGCGATCGACTTCGGACAGTGCGATGTTTGTATGGACCGTGATAGTTGACACCTTGGCAAGGACGATGACGCTGGGGGAGATCATCATGGCTGGCTCATCGCTGTCCACCGCGCTGTTGGCGATGGCGATGCCGGCAAGGCAGACACAGAGAACTGCGCAAAGCACGATGATTCCAATATGGGTCTTTTTCATCGACGGTCTCCTTAGTAGAAGGACTCTCAGACTACGGTCTGCAACTTGCCACAACACCAGATTATCCTAACCTATAGGAGATGTGTTTCACAACAAGTTCTGCGGCATGTTGTGAATACATTGCTCTCTTGGGCGGTACGCCGATAGGCATACTCGGTTTTTGGTGAGTGGGGACACTTCCCACTTTCCCCAGGGGGATTTGTGGGCACAGCCCACCCTACCGCTGATGCCGAGTTCCACGTACCCTTCTGGCTCTGTGGCCCTCGGCATCCTCTGTGCCGAACAGAATCTGGATTCCCGCTCCTCTGAAAAATGCGGCATCGACACGTAGGGTGGGCCAAAGGACCATGAACGGCTCCGCGGGAAGGACACGGTCGGCGTCGGCGTTCATCAGCGTTCAGCCGCGGTTCCTGGGCCGTGATCCGTGGCTCGTGCCCCGTGACCTGAAGATATGCTCTTACGGGCACACCACAAACAGCCTTCTCCGTGACCTCTGTGCCTCTGTGGTGAAGATTCTTTCACGGTGTCTTGTTAGTCCCGGCGGGACAAGGGGTTGTGAGACAGGAATACTTGCGTGTTGTGTTGTATTTTTGTTGAAATCGCCTTAATTCTATGGTATAATACCCATAACAGCCACCCCGTTGGGATGGCGACGAAGCGTGAATCGTGAAGCGCAGATCGCAGATTTGGAGGGATTGTCATGGCGACGATGGTACAGATCCAGGCGAATCGTTTGAATGCCCAGAAGTCCACGGGTCCGCGTACGGCGGAAGGCAAGGAAACGGCTTCGCGGAATGCGATCAAGCATGGGCTGCTGGCGCGGGACGCGGTCATTCAGGGGGAGGACCCCGCAGACTTCGAGACCTACCGGGAGGGGATGCTCCAGGAGCTGCACCCGGCCGGAGCGGTGGAGACGATGCTCGCGGAGCGGGTCGTCGGACTCTCGTGGCGGCTGCAAAGGGCCGAGCGGCTCCAGCACGCGGCCTTCGCGGCACTCGACGAGGGGGAGCCGGAACCGCTCCTGGAAGCCCGGCTCGAAGAGTGGAAGCAGCTCAAGGGCAACGAGTGGGATCGGGGCATCGCCGGCGTGGTGGACAAGAACGCGACTTTAGGCAGGCTGGTCGTCGAGGACTTCGCGGAGGCGCGGGTACTGGACCGGCTGCTCATGTACGAACGGCGGATCGAGAGCAGCCTGTACCGCACGATGGCGGAACTGCGGAGGGAGCGGCAGGCGCGTACGACGGCCGGGCCGGGGGAAGCTCCCCGTTTGGAAAGCGGCCTTCCGGCGGGTCAGGAGGCCGTAGCAGGGGTGGAATTGGGTTCGTTTGGCGCACAACCATCGCCGGAGGGAACGTCCGACGCGACGCGTGGGGTTGCGGGTAACGACTCTGACTTCACACTTCAAACCTCACACTTCGAACTCCAAGAGAAGACAACGCCTTACGGCGTCACTACGAACGACGTGAGTCCCGCGGCGCGGTCCTCGGCCGAGACACTTCAGCCTTCACGCTTCCCAGTCGATTGTGCGAAACGAAGCCAATCTCGGGACCAGGAGTCTCAGGTTGGGAGTGCGAGGGAACCAGAGCGACAAATGGGGACGCCCACGCCGATGCCACAGGTGCATGCGACACTCCCCTGCGACTGTCCTGAAGACGCGGGCGGCGGGTCTTTTCCAGCCCCGACTGCCCGCGTATAATTCCTCGGAGGAATCTCGCGTTTTTCGCGCTCATTCCGGGCGGATGGGCACACCTATTGGTGAGAACCCGGAATGGAGCAAACGCACCGGTGAAAGCAGCAGGGTTTCCGATGAGAATCGAGTCTGTGGAACAGTCCGACGCGGCGTTGGTCGAAGCGGCCCGGCAAGGCCGGCTGGACGGCTTCGGCGCTCTCTACGAACGCTATCACAACCCGATCGTGGCGTTGGCCTATGCTCAACTGGGCGACCGGCACCTGGCGGAAGACGCGGCACAGGAGGTCTTCGCGGTCGCGTGCCGGGACCTGCGGTCGCTTCGGGATCGGGACAAGTTCGGCCCCTGGCTCGGCGGGATCTGCCGGAACGTATGCCGGCAGATGCGGCGAGTCAGGACCCGGACCGCCCCCCTGCCGGAGGAACCGATCGAACCTGACGCCAATGGGCAATCCCAGCGGCAGGAAGAGTCGGAGGCGGTTCGACGGGCCGTCTGGCGACTGCCGGACGGAGAACGGGAACTGATCGTGATGCGGTACTTCAACGGGTTCTCTCAGGCGAAGATCTCCCAGGTGCTCGATTTGACGCCGGCGGCGGTCAACGGCCGGCTCACGCGGGCCAAACGCAGAATTGTGGAATTGTTGGAACGAGACGGTTTCGGGAGTGCATCATGGGACGCGTAAACGACGACCAATGGCTGGACGAGGCTCTGAACAAGGCCATCCACTCGGACGACACGCGGCCGGACTTCCAGAAGTGGAAGGCGGATCACCCCGAGGCCGTGGAAATGCTCACTTCGCGGACCCGGTCCCCAGGACAGCGTCCGCACAGGATATGGAGAACCTCTATGAACACCCATTACGTCAAGATCGCGGCGGCAGCCGTCATCGCGGTTGCAGGAATCGTCGGAGTCACCTGGCTCACGCACCATCCTGCGGACAATCCGTCCCCGGGCGAACCGGTCACCCAGGAGACCGTCGTGGGTCCGACGACGTGCATGTTTGCCGACGGCTCCAGCGCCAGGTTGTGCGAGGGCGCGAGCATCCGCACACTGGCGACAGCCGAGAAGAGAGGCTTCGCGCACGTTGCGGGCCGGGTCGAGGTCACCGTCGCCAAGGGGCACGGCGAGTTCATCGTCACGACTCCTTACGGCGAGGTGAAGGCCCTCGGGACGCAGTTCACCGTGGACATGGTCGACGCCATGGACGCTCAGACCAGGCAGCAGGTGAAGCTACTGTCCGTAGAGGTCACGGAGGGGTCCGTCGAAGTCCGCAACGCCAAAGGCGCCAAGACGCTGGGCGAGCGACAAAACGTCGTCGTCGGGATGGACAGCGCCCCGTACGACTTCCGCCAGGATGAAACGCTGCCGGCCCGGCTCAGAGAACGCATCGTCGCGATGCTCGAAGCCCTGGAGGCCAATAACGCGACCGCATATATCGCCAACGGCAACGTCCAATACATGTTCAAGCTCGTGAAGGGCCAGGAGAGCTACGATCCCCAGCGATTCGGCGGCAACGAGGCCGACCTGGAGCGGCTGCGACAGGGATTCGGCGACGTGGCCAGCCCACAGGAGCTCGTGCAGCGATTCATCGATAGCGGCGGATTCAAGGGCTCCCGCAAGCTGTACGTGCGAGTTGTGGAACTCAGCAAGGACGGCAAACACGCCCAGGCCAACTGCATTCGGTACAAGAGCGAGAACTCCGTGGTCATCACTACGCCGCAGTGGCACTTCTTCGACGACGACTGGTGGCAGATCGACGATTGACCCTGCGACGGGGGGCGAGCGCAAGAATGAAGCTGCCGGGAGATGACTTGTTCATCCCCCGGCAGCACAGGTTGGCGTTCTTCAGGACCCGGCGGACATCAGGGCGCAAAGGCGTACCAGACGATTCCCTCGTAGGTCCACACAGCCGAGTAGTTGTCGCAGACGAAGTTCATTTCGTCCTCGTTGATGGTGTAGAAGTGCCGACTCAGCAAACTCGAGTAGAACCGATACACCGGGGAGGCGCCGTCCGGCTGATAGTCCGACGGATAGACGTAGAACACGATGCCTTCATACGTCCAGGTGCCCGAGTAGTTGTCGATGACGAAGTTCGCTTCGCCCGCATCGGCGGTGTAGAAGTGAACGTTCCCCGTGGGCGAATAGAACCGATACACCGGGACGGACATCGGATCACTGTCATCGGCCATGGCGATGTAGACAACGCCTTCGTACTCATACGTAGCGGCGTAATTGTCGATGACGAAGTTCGCTTCGTCCTCGCTGGCGGTGTAGAAGTGTCCGCGCAGCGATTCCGACCAGAACCGGTGGATGTTGACATACGTCACCTCCGGCTTCGGGGCGATGTAATCGATCTCGAGCACGGCGCTCTCCAGCGTGGCCCGCATGCCGTTGCCGCCGGTCGCGTCGATGTTCATGTAGAAGCTGATCTCGCCGTTCGTCCAGAGATCCTCGAGCATGTCGGCCGTCAGCTCGAACGTCGTGGTGGACCACAGGTCCTCGTAGCCGTTTATCTGGTGGGAGTCCCCGTCCATGCTCGCCCATTCCACAGTGATCGGCGACGTCAGGTAACTGTTCAGAATGCCCAGCTCGGTTCCGTTCGTCTTGGCCTCGGTGGTCGAAGCTGCCGGCTCGGCCAGCGCGTAGATCATGTCGTCCTCGCCGGCCGCCACGTCGATATTCCACGCAATGATGGTCACGGTAGCCGATTCGATGCCGGTGGCGCCCTTCGGGATGTTGTCCGTGACGACATGGGTCCAGCCCCAGTCCTCGGTGGTGTTTCGACAATAGGGAGAGTGGTCGAGAATGGTGCCTTCTTCGACGAACCAGACGCCGGCCGCCCAGTCGTTGTCCAGGTAGTTCATCGTGTGCTTGATCGTGACGGTGTCGGCACTCGCCACGCCAGCCAACAGCAGGACACAGGTCGTCAATACGGACATTCGGATCGTTTTCATCATCCAACCTCCAGTCGAGACTGTTCCTCGGTGCGGCCGCCCCCCTTCGTTGACCGGGAGAACCGCTCCACCCCCTCGTTTCTACTTCTGAACCTCTACGGAAGCGCTTACAGAAGACCCCGACATCAGCCAAGGTCCGATACATCTCTGGGCCTTTGGCGATACAAGACAACTCGTCGTCGGACCATCGCCATAGCCCATATTTCCGAAATCAGCACACACCATGCTTCGCAAACACTTCAACCACCCCAGTTTTCCCACTATACCGTTTTCCAGCAGACAAGTCAAGTAAAATGTAGATGATCCTGACGCACAAGACAACTCGCATCGCCAACTCACAGCCAGGGAAAGACGTTCCCAGGCATCCTGGTGAATCACCACAATCTATTATGAGACAATCGATTCCATCCAGCGTCGCGGCACAGATCACCCTACAAAACTGGCGGGCGATTCCGCGCGAACAAGTCGTGGAAGTAGTCCCAGAGCCAGGACTTCGTGCCGTCGGGACGGATGAGCCAGAAGCCGCGGACCGCGTCGTTGCTCTGGACCGGGGGCTTGGCGTTGGGGTCCTTCTGCTCGTTGCAGTAGAGCTGCCAGTAGACGACGTAGGGACAACCCCAGTCCAGGCCGGTGCGGACCGCGTTCGGGATGGCGGTGCGGATCTGCTCGAGGGTGTAGCCGCTCTCGGGCATGCCGAACTCGCCGATATAGACGTTGCGATCGCCAAAGTCGGCACTGTCCGGCGTGTGGGCCGCGATGAAGTCCAGCGCCTGGCGAAGGACGTTCGGATCGCTGTAGTGCTCAGTCGCGGAATCCCAGGCGGAATACGAGACCAGGTCCAGATGCGTGTGGGGAAGGACCCTCGTGACCATGTTGGGGAAGTCCTGCCGCATCGATTGGACGACGCGATTGACCTCGGTGGCGTGGTAGACGCGAACCCCCTGCTGGCCCGCCTCCTCGCGGGCCTGGTTGACGCCCGCCTGGCGGGCATTAAGCCACTCGATCATGCTCTTGAGAGCCAGTTCGCTCGGCTTGGCGTTGGCGTCGAAGTTGCCTCGGACCATCCAGTCGCCCTCCCAGTGCTGGAGGACAAAGGTTTTGCCCGTGCCTTCGTAGGTCGTCAGCAGATGCCTGGTCAGCTCGTAGAACTGGCGTTGTTCGTCGGCCTTCTGCTCGTCGCGGATACCGTTGCGCCAGTAGCCGTCGTCGCGGCCCAACGACGTGACCACCAGGATGTACGTCGTGAAGGGCTTGCTGAACAGGTCCCTGTAGTACGGCGTCTGGGCCCCTTCGACGAGCGAACCGGCCTTGGGCCAATGCGAGTTGTACGGATAGACACCGTCCGGGTGCTCGTGACGCTTTCCGTAGAACCAGACCTTGATCACCCGCGAGCCGAGTGCCAGGATCTGGTCGGCGCCCTCGTTGAGGAAGTCCTTGTCCGTCAGATGGTATCGCCCGGCGACGTGCACGACGCCGACGACGTCACGAACCTCCCTGGCCGTCTGGCCCGACACAAGACCGAGGAAACCGATGCTCACAATCGCAATTGACACCGGGACTCTTGTCATCATTGGGGCACCCCAAAGCAAGTGGGAGGACCGCGTCATGCATCGAAGCACGGGCATCTTGCCCGTGACTCGGAATCATGGGCGGGACGCCCATGCTACTAGACGCCTTGCGGCGTCACCACAAACTGCGGAAGCTCTCGCGGGCGGCCTCGACGGTCCGCTCGATATCCCGTTCCGTATGCGCGAGGGAGACGAACATGGCCTCGTAGGCGCTCGGCGCCAGGTAGATGCCGCGTTCGAGCATCCTCGCGAAGAACCGCTTGAAAGCGGGCACGTCGGTCGCACGAACGTCGTCGAAGTTCCGCACCGACTTGGCGGTGAAGAAGCAGCTCAGGATCGAGCCCACGCGGTTGATCGTGACCGGCACGCCGGCATCGGCAGCCGCCCGGGCCAGGCCGGTTTCCAGATCGGCAGCGGTGGATTCGAGCTGGGCATATTTCTTCCGGGGCCCGTCGTCGGCCTCCAGAACCTCCAGCGTCGCGTTGGCCGCGGCGGTCGCCAGCGGATTGCCGCTGAGGGTCCCCGCCTGGTAGACGTGCCCGACAGGGGCCAGCAGGTCCATGATCTCGGCCCGCCCGCCGCAGACAGCCAGGGGCACCCCCCCGCCGACGATCTTGCCCAGGCAGGTGAGGTCGGCCCGGACGCCGTATCGCTCCTGGACGCCGCCGAAGGCCACGCGGAATCCGCTGATGACCTCGTCGAAGATCAGCAGCGTTCCGTTCTCGTCGCAGAGGCGGCGCAGTCCTTCGAGGTAGCCCGGCTCGGGGGGAACGACCCCCATGTTGGCCGCGACGGGCTCGACGAGCACGGCCGCGATATCCCCGGGTTGCCTGCGGAAGACCTGCCCGAGCGTGTCGAGGTCGTTGTACGGGACGACGACGGTCAGTGCGGCCAGCGCCTCCGGCACGCCGGGACTGGCCGCGGTGCCCCGCTCCGCCAGGCCGGAACCCGCGACCACCAGCAGCGAATCGCTGTGCCCGTGGTAGCAGCCGGCCATCTTGACGATCACATCGCGACCCGTGTGGGCCCGCGCCAGGCGGATGGCAGTCATCACCGCTTCGGTCCCACTGCTCAGGAGGCGGAGCTTCTCGATGGAGCCGAAGGCCCGAACGATCCGGGTGGCCAGTTCCGTCTCCGCCAGCGTGGGGGCGCCGAAGGAAGTCCCCTTCCGGGCCGCCTTCTCGATGGCGGCGACGACCGCCGGGTGCGAATGTCCGAGAATCATGGGCCCCCAGGACCCGACATAATCGATGTACTCGCTGCCGTCGAGATCGAAGACTCGAGATCCGGCCGCCCGGTCAATGAAGAGAGGCTGGAGGTCCACCCCGCCAAACGCGCGGACCGGGGAGTTCACCCCGCCGGGCAGGTACCGACAGGCCTGCTCGAAGGCCGCGGTGGATTTGTGATTTACCATTTGCAATTCGCTGTTTTCCGTTTAGAATGTATGTTTTCCGTCGTTCGGCGCATCCGGACGTCGGAAGCCCTATGGATGGATTGTAGACGGCGCGGAACTGGTGGTAAATAGTAAATCACAAATCGCAAATCGAGAATAGGTAGTGGGATCCGTATGAGCTTGATGAAGTGGATGCGGAAGAACAACAAGAAGCTGATGGCCGTCGTGGTCATCGTCCTGATGGTCGCCTTTATCGGCGGGTCCTCGTTCAGTTACCTGATGCGCGGCAGCGGAGGCGTCAACAAGGCGGTCGCGTACTACGGCGGCAAGCAGACGATCTCGCACGCAGACCGCATGGAAGCGGATGCGGAACTCAAGCTCCTGGAGGATCTGGGCGTCGTGGCGCTGCTGCAACGTCAGGATCTTCGTGGCTTGCTGTTGGCCGAACTGCTGTTCCCGCAGAGCCGGGATTCCGCCGGCATGCTGGAGGCGGCGAGGGAAGCCATCCAGAGAAACCAGTACCACATCAGCGACGCCCAGCTCGTCGCCATGTACAAGGACCGCACGGTGCCGAGCGATCTGTACTGGATTCTGCTTCGCGAGGAGGCCCAGTCGGCCGGCATCCAGGTATCGAATGAGCAGGTGGGCGAGCTGCTGGGAAGAATCGTTCCGCAGTTGTTCGGCGCCACTTACACGCAGATGATGAAGGTCTGGGTCAACCGCAGCGCGATGCCGGAGGACAGAATCCTGGCGACGTACGGTAAGCTGCTGGCGGTGCTGCAATACGCCCAGGTCATCTCCTCCATGGAGAGCCTCACGAGTTCCCAGATCCGACATATAGCCAACAACGAGGCCGAGACGCTCAGCGCCGAGTACGTGCAGTTCGACGCGTCGGCCTTCGCGGACAAGCAACAGACGCCTTCCAACGAAGCACTGCTCGAGCATTTCGACAAGTACAAGGCGAGCTTCGCCGGCGACGCGAACGAGGCGAATCCCTTCGGCTTCGGGTATCGGCTGCCGGCTCGCGTCCGCCTGGACTACATCGCACTGAAGCTCTCCGATGTCGCCGGCATCGTCAGGACGCCGACGGTGGAGGACACCGAGACCTACTATCAGCAGAACCGCGAACGCGAGTTCACGGAGAAGGTGCCGACCGACCCGAACGACCCGAACTCCCCGCAGGTGGACAAGGTCAAGAGCTACGTCGAGGTGGTCGACGACATCGCCAGGCAACTGACGCGGCAGCGGATCCTGATGAAGGCTGAGCAAATCCTCATGGACGCCCGGAATCTCGCGGACTCCGGCATCAGCGCGGCCGGAGCCGATGGCAATGAGCCGACGACCAGCGAACGCAGGGTCCGGGCCACGAAGCCCGAGCACAACTACGCCCGGATCGCCCAGGACCTCAGCGCCAGGCACAACGTCCCGCTCCACAGCGGGCGGACCGGCATGCTCAGCGCCGCGGATGTCCGCAGCGACTCGTACCTGCGACGGATGTCCCTGGTGAGCTACGGTCGCAACCCCATCCCCTTGAGCCAGGCCATGTTCTCGGTGGAAGAGTTGGGGGATGACGCGACGATCCTGTTCTCGGTCTCGCCGGCCAAGATGTTCCTGAGCCTCGGTCCGGCCCGCGACCCGCTGGTCGATTCCGCCAAGGATATCTCCAAGCACATCATGGTCATCGTGCGCGTCGTCGCGGCCGAGCCGTCCGCGGCCCCTGCGAGCCTCGAGGACAGCTACAGCACGCGGGCCCTCAATCTGGGCGAGGTCACCGACGCTGAGGACAAGACGGTGGTCGTCACGGACCAGGTGGTCAAGGATCTGCAAGCCCTTGCGGCGTGGGATACGACCCGCGCAAAGGCGGAGGAGTTCCTGGCTCTGGCCACCAAAGACGGATGGGACAAGGCAATCACCGAGTTCAACAAGCTGTACGGCGAGCAGGCCAAGGCCGATCCGAACGACCCGAACGTGTTCCGAATGGATCGGCGGATGAGCATCCAGCGGATCTCGCAGGCGGACATCCAGACGCTCACCGCCCAGTTGTCCAACAGCGCCGGGGCAAGCAGCTACCTGAGGGAGGCGGGCAAGGAGAGCGAACTCGCGAATCGTCTGTTCTCGCTGGTCGCGTCCGTCGCACAGGCGCCCCAGATCCTGGAGTTCAAGCCGGGACGCTGCTACTACGCAGTCAAGAGCCTGACGCCTCGCCCGCTCTACCAGGAGCAGTTCCAGAAGATGAAGGGGATGGCGATCAATCGGGAGGAGTACGGGCAGACGCAGAGTCTGGCCGTAGTCCACCTGAACCCCCAGAACATCCTCAAACGCACGGGCTTCCGCTTCGTCGATCAGAAGGATCAGCCGGACGGGAAAGAGACCAAGAAGGAGTCGAAGGGTACGTCGTAATGGGGCAGTCGTGGAAGGAGAATCACGCTCTGTACCTGATCGTCGTCGGGGCGGTCGCATGGCTCGTGCCCGGCGGCGGGCACTACCTGCTCAAGGAGAACAGGCGGGCCGCGGTCATCCTCGTGGCCGTCACGCTGACCTTCCTGGTCGGTCTCTATGTCGGCTCGATCGGCGTGATCGATGCGGTCAACGCCAAACCCTGGTATGCCGCCCAGGTGATGAACTCGCCCGTGGTGTTCCTGCTGGGCAGTCACGTCGCGGACGCCTACCATCGGGCGCGGGATGCCGCCCAGGGAGAAGTGACGGCCGGACGGGAGGAAGCCGGCGGAACGACCCAGGCCTACCTGGTCTTCGGACGGGCCGGCGAGATCGGGCAGATCTACACCAGCGTGGCCGGTCTGCTCAATCTGTTGTGCATCGTCAACGCCATCTACGTGGCTCACCTGCGAGTGGTTGGGGGAGGGCACGCCTGAGATGACCGTCTTCGCGATCGCCTTGTTGGCCAGCTTCACGACGCCGATGAGAATCGGCACCACGCCGGCATCCGTGCTCTGGCTGTTGCCGCTGGTGGCCACGATTTCCATCGTCTATAAGGCCACGAAGGTCGGCAGCATCCGCCTGCGGCCGTTCGCCAAGGAAACCGCGGGATTGTTCGGGTCGATCCTCGTGTTCATTCTGGTGGCCGCGGTCATCCTGTACGGCGTCGCCTGGATCGTCACCGGACAGCTTCCGGGCCTCCTGGACCGCTCGGCCTTCTAAGTTGCATCGTGGACGACGGGTCTCTGAACGACCCCCAGTTCCACCAGGGCGTTGTACGCCGCTTTCTGCTCCGCTTCCTTCTTGTTCGCGCCCCAGGCGCTGGGGAAATGCTGCTGGTCGATGACCACCTCCGACTCGAAGCACTTGTTGTGATCGGGGCCCTTCTCGTCCAGAAGAACGTAGGACGGCGCCGCGCTGAAGCGTTCCTGCGCGTGCTGCTGCAGGAGAGACTTGTAGTTGCCGTGGGCCTCCTCGGAATCGATCTCATCGAGGAGCGAGGCGAAGTTCTGCAGGATGAAGTCCCGGGCCGCGTCGAAACCCAGGTCGATGTAGACCGCCGCGATCACCGCCTCCAGCAGCCCGGCCGCCAGGGATGTGGGAAACGCCTTGTGCGAGGCCATTCCCTTGCCGACGACCAGGAACTTGGGCAGGCCGAGCCGACGAGCCACGTGGGCGCAGGTGCCCCGCGAGACCAGCATGCTCTTCATCTTCGTCAGCTCCCCTTCCGGGTACTCGCGGAACATCTCGAACAGCTTCTGGCAGATCACGATCGAGAGAATGGCGTCGCCGAGGAACTCCAGTCGCTCGTTGCTGTCCAGACGGTTGTCCACCGCGGAGGAATGGGTAAAGGCCTTGGCCAGGAGGGCGGTGTCGGTGAAGGGATGTCCGAGAATCTGCTCGACTTGATGCAGAACGTCGTTGTCCATAGGCTCTGTGCGTGCTTCGGACCTGCGCGAAACCGCAGCGCGGGTCGTCCCAGAAATCTGCCCATGCCCTGCGAGCAGATCACGAACGCCGCTCCGCTAAGCGATCTTCGTGATTCGCTCCGCCATCAGGCGACTCACTTGATACCTGTCTTTCCGACTGCGGGCGGCGTTGACCATCTTCCACCCGCAGGCGCCATCAGTCCGTTCCGGCTCTATCTTCCGGCCCGTCCTCACCCGACCATCTGCAGACTGGCCAGGGCGATGAACTTATCGTCCACGATTTCGAAGATCCCGTCAAGACCCGTCACCGTGAAAATTCCCTTGGTCGCGGGAGCGACGTTGCAGAAGACCAGGCGATGGCCGCAGTCGCTCATCAGCTTCTTGAGTCGCAGGAGCTTCGAGAGACTCGAAGACGTGACGATATCGACCTTCGAGAAATCCACCACGACCTCGCAGTCGCCCCGGTCGCGAGCCATCTGGGTAACCGTCTTGAGCTCTTCGCCCATCTCCGGCTCGGCCGGCAAGTCCACGAGAATGATGTCTTCGGACCAGTTCTGAATGCCCATTTCAATCTCCTCTGGTTTCGTGTTGTGCTCACGTGTCAGGCGTAATATCGGCAGGTCCATGCGGGGCATTAAGGAAAAAGGGGCAACTTTCTTCCGCGGCGCGGAGGGGTCGATAACGACCCCGGTCCCCGTACTGGGTCCCCCGACAAAGCCGGGACTTCCAAGGGTTTGGCCAGGTCCGCCCCGAGGGCGTCCGGGCCGGGACGATCCGCTGGCCCAGCCTGTCACAGCTTTCTGTCGAGCTTGCGGTAGCCGATCGCCTCGGCCACGTGCTCGGCGTGGAGATTCTCGCTGTCTTCAAGGTCCGCAATGGTGCGAGCCACCTTGCAGATCTTGTCGTGGGCCCGGGCGCTCAGTCCCAGCTCCATCATCGCCTCTTTGAGCACCATCTCGCCCGCGGCGTCGATCTTGCAGAACCGTTCCAACTGCCGATGGCTCATGTGGGCGTTGGTCATGACCTTGCCGTCGCCGAACCGGCGGGTCTGCCGCTCCCGGGCCGCCAGGACGGACGCTCGCAGGGTCTGCGAGTCGATCTGCCTGGCCTGGGACCGCAGCTTGCCGAACGCCACCGCCGGCACGTCGATGTGGATGTCGATCCGGTCCACCAACGGGCCGGAAACCTTGGCCAGGTACCGCGCGATCTGCCCCGGCGAGCACTTGCACGTCCTCAGATTGCTCCCGAAGTACCCGCACGGACAGGGATTCATCGCGGCCACCAGCATGAACTGGGCCGGGAACTGGATCGTCTTTTTGGCCCGCGAGACAATCACGAAGCCGTCCTCGAGCGGCTGGCGGATCATTTCGAGCACGTGACGCGGGAACTCGACGAACTCGTCCAGAAACAGGATGCCGTAGTGGGCGAGGGACAGTTCTCCGGGACGTGGAGCGGACCCGCCGCCGATGAGGGCCGGCGCGCTGGCGGAATGGTGCGGCGCTCGCACCGGTCGCGTCGCCAGCAGCGCCTGGTCCTTCTTGAGCAGCCCGACCGCGGAGTAGATCCGCGTGGTTTCGAGCGACTCTTCGAGACTCAGCGTCGGCAGGATCGTCGCGAGTCGCTGGGCCAGCATGGTCTTGCCCGCCCCCGGCGGCCCGATCATCATGATGTTGTGGGCCCCCGCCGCCGCGATGGTCAGTGCCCGCTTGACGCTCTCCTGGCCTTTCACGTCGCCGAAATCGACGTCGTAGTGCGAGGCCACCGCGAACAAGTCGTCCACGCTGGTCACCGTCGTTTCGAGCAGAAGCTGGCCCGAGAGAAACCCCACCGCCTGGGACAGCGAGCCGACGCCGTAGACCTCGATGTCCTGGACGACCGCCGCCTCCCGGGCGTTCTCCAGAGGTACGATCATCCGGGAGAAACCGTTGGCCGCCGCGGTCATGGCCATGCTGAGCACGCCGTTGACCGGGCGGACCCGACCGTCGAGAGCCAGCTCCCCGACGATCACGTACTCCTTGAGCGAGGTGCCCGCGACGACGCCCTCGCCCGCGAGCATTCCGAGGGCGATGGGCAGATCAAACGCCGGACCCGCCTTCTTGATGTCCGCGGGCGCGAGGTTAATGAGCGACTGCGTCTTCGGGTAGCGGAATCCGCAGTTGACGATCGCGCTGTGGACGCGCTCGATGCTCTCCTTGACCGCCGCGTCGGGCAGGCCCACGATGATGGACTTCTCCAGGCCGCCTCGCGAGACGTCCACTTCCACTTCGCAGATCACGCCCTCGATCCCCTCAAGGGTCACGCTGTGCAATCTCGCCAGCATAGGCTCATCTCCGAATCCAGAACACCGTCACTCGGAGATTCTACGCTTTCCCCGTCCGGATCACAAGAGAATTTGGGCTCATCCGGTTTCAGCGTACTTCGGGCGTGCCTGAATCGGCAAGTACGCTAAAACCGGATGAGTCAGAATTCGGGAATCAGTCTCGTCGGCCGCTGAGGGCCCTGTAGCCTGCGGACAGCGCGAACAGCAGCGTGCTGGCCAGGACGATGCAGGCGCCGGTGGGCAGATTGAGGTGATAGGAGACGAGGAAGCCGCCGACCGTGCTGAGGACGCCGAAGGCGGTGGAGACCACGAGAACGGCGCGGTGGCCGCGACAGATCTGGTAGGCCGCGGCGGGCGGATTCGTGATCAGACTGAAGATCATCAGGCCTCCGATCAGCGGCAGATTGACCGCCAGGATGACGCCACACAGGGCCAGGAACAGCGCGTAGATGAAGGTCTCGTGGACCCCGGTGGCGGAAGCAATCCCCCGGCTGAACAGCAGTGCTTTCAGCTCCTTGTTGAACAACGCCGCGAACAGGACGAACGTCGCGGCGGCGACCGCAATGACCACAACGTGGCTTCCTCGAACGAACAGGATGCTGCCCCAGAGCAGGCCGAGGATTTCGGTGCGGGTCCCCTGGATCAGACCGACGCCGAGAAACGTCAGGCCGAGCACAAGGGAGAACAGAATCGCCATCGCGACGTTAGGATCGATACGGGTTCTGCCCGGTCGGATCGCGGCCAGGCTCATCGCGGCCAGGGCCGAAATCGCGACGGCGCCGACGACGGGATTCAGGCCCAGGAGATAGGAGAAGACGGTGCCCGCCATGGCGGTGTGCGAGATGAAGATGCCGACGAAGGGCAGACGCAAACCCACGATGTAGGCGCCGAGCAGGCCGCAACTGGCCCCTGCGATCACACCGGCCGCGATAATCAGATAGAAGAACGGGTCCATCACGTCTCCCGATTCGTTGGAGAACCGCCGCCCGACGGGGCAGCGAGGATATGCCGCCGCCCGCCCACTGTGGCGGCCACGAGGTCGCCGTGATAGGCCTGGCGGAGCTTCTCGGGCGTCAGTATCGCATCAACGTCGCCATCGCCGAGCAGGCGGCCTTCCGCCAACAGCACGACCCGCCTGCACGTCGAGGGCAGTACGCCCGTATCATGCGAGACCATGAGCACCGTCATTCGCGTCTGGCGGTGAAGACGCTCGACGATCTCGGAGATCTCATACTTCCAGTGGAAATCCAGGCTCGCACAGGGCTCATCCAGCATGAGGATTCGCGGGTCCTGCGCCATGGCGCGGGCGATGAGGACTTTCTGCTGTTCGCCGCCGGAGAGGCTCCTGAACGTCTGGTGCCGACGATCCGACAGACCCAGGGCATCGATCCAGCGGTCGATGACGCCGTAGTCATCCGCGTTCAGACGTGTCAACAGGGGTCGGACGCTGGTTCGGCCCATCGCGACGACCTCCCGCACGGTGAAGGGCAGTTCCGCGTTGTACTCCGCCGACTGGGGGATATATCCGATGTGCTTGCGGAGCCTGCACTTGCGCCAGCCGCTCAGGCGCGTCAGGTCGCTGCCGTCGAGCGTCACCTGGCCGCCGTCGGGCCGGATCAGGCCGGCCGCGACCTTCAGCAAGGTCGTCTTGCCCGCGCCGTTGGTCCCGACGATGCCGACGAAATCGCCGGCGGGAACGTGCAGATGGTCGATCTGCAAGAGGGTCCGTCCGGGACTGCGGACGCAGATATCCGAGAGGGTCAGCAAGCCATCGATCATCGTGACACGGCCTCGCACAAGAGCCTGACGTTGTCCTGCAGGAGCCGGTCAAAACCGGCGCCCTGTCGACAGTCCTCGGGGAAGTTACCGAACACGACGGCCTTGGCTCGACACCGGTCCGCCAGGGCCTGCGCCAGGGCCGTGCCTTCCTGCCGATTGGCGATGACGAATCGCACCTCCCTGCCGGCGGTCTGCCTGAGACAGTGGTCGAGGTTCGCGACGGTCTCGCTGTCGCTGCCGACGAAGGTGGCAATCGGATCGAGACCCAGCCACCGGGCAAACCGGGCCTGATGGTTCGAGCACAGCACCGCAGCGCCCGCGACGCCGGATTGGGCGACCGAGGCACGCAGTTGGGCCGCGAGGGCGGCCAGACGCGATTCGACAGCCGCCAGGCGAGTCTCGAACTCCCCTGTCCGATCCGGGTACGCTCGCGACAGGATTTGACAGACCTGCCGGCAGCTCGCGATGTACGTATCGGGCACGCACAGCCCGCCCTGCGGCTGAATCTGCTGTATGTCCAGGCCCCCTTCGCGGAGCCTGGCCAGTCGGTCCTCGACCCCCTGCTGGAAATCAAACCGGAACAAGAGCGAGCAATCCTTCAACTGTCGGACCTGGGCGGGCGAGATGTCGAAATGCCCCGGGCACATGCCGGGCGGCGCCAGGCACAGGATGCCGCCATCCTGTCCCCACAGGTCCCGCACCACGGACTCCAGATACGAGTTCGTGACGGCAATCGAATAGCCGCCTGCCGGCGCGTCGCCCTCACCGCAGCCCGACGAGAGAAGGCACAAGAACGCTATCGCAACTGTCAGAGTGCCCGTCACCGCCTTCATCGTGCGTTCACTCCCCGAACGAGCCGAGCTGCCGGCCGCTCTTGAGCCTCATCCGCACGACAACGCCCTGATTGGTCTGCGTGCCGTACCATGTCTCACGAGGAACGGGATACTGCCGGCTCCTCATATCCGCCAGGTCAAACCGGGGTCCCTGGCTGTACAGGACCCAGCTCACAGGCGACTCCTTGAGGTTGCAGTAGGTCCGTCCTTCGCTCTGCTCGTTGTCGGGGAATCCGTCGGGCACCCATAGATATGCCCCTTCCTCGACCACGGTAGTCCGGTTGTAGATCAGGGTGCCGACCGAGCGGTACTTGTAGGTGTACCCGCGATTGAATCGGTCTTCGATTCCGACCGCCATGTCGGAGCCCGCCGGGGGAGCAGGCAGATACCCGCCATCCGCCAGTTCCAGGGGAAGCTGGTAGAAATGGTCGCCCAACATGCAGTCGACGCGAGTCGGGGGATATGCGCCCTCGTGATCAAACGAATAGGCCTCCAGCGCCAAGCCGATGTCCTTCAACTCCGCGCTGACTGCGAGCACTTTCGCCTGGAGCCTGGCCCGCCCGGTTACGGGCAGCAGAATGCCGAGGACCAGCGAGATGACCGCCGTGACCACCAGCAACTCGATCAGCGAAAAGGCCCGTGCCATTTTGGCGACTCCCGAAACAACCTGGCGGGCAACGAAACAGCGACCTCCGCTTCTTGAGGGATCGGTCGGCGTCCTGCCCGAATCTTTTCTGCGTACAGCGTCTATTCGTTCGGATCGACAGCAACCGTCTGGTCGGCCATCCGATGCTCGTAGGCGGCCAGGACTTGCCCATTGCCGTCGTAATTCACCACGTACAACTCGTAACCGGCGGTCAAAGCGGTGCTCTCCTG
Source organism: Phycisphaerae bacterium (assembly GCA_017993835.1). GTDB lineage: Bacteria > Planctomycetota > Phycisphaerae > Sedimentisphaerales > Anaerobacaceae > PLanc-01. The sequence goes on along the minus strand of JAGOLX010000007.1, from coordinate 36,986 downwards.
ATTCACGATCCCGATGACGTCACACGGCTGGCTCAGGTTGAACGAGCCGGCGTAGATCCCATTGCCGCGTCCCAGCTTGACCGGGAGAGTCCTGACCCCGTCGGTAATGGTCAGCGTGCCGCCGGGACCCCAGGCGCCGGCATCCACGATGTTGACGTCCTCGATCTTGACCAGACAACCCTGGTAGTACTCGCAACCGACGAGTCGATTGGGATCGAACACAAACCGGTCCTGCTCATCCTTCAGCTCGCTGAGAGAAACGACTTGCGGCTTCGGAAGACCGACGCCGCGCTCGAGCAGCTCGATGGTGAAGTCGTGGTCGGCGTTCTTGTTGTGCTGTTCGTTCACATTGCACTTGCCCTTGTACGACAGGAAGTACCCTGTGACGCGGATGCGGTCACCGGGCGCAAACTGAGCGGCATTCAGGCGCGCCATCTCCGCGATCCACTCTTCGTTCGAGTAGCCGCCCGTCGTAACCCAAGGCAGATTGTCATAGAGCTGGCCCATGAAGACCGCGGTGCCGGCGTGGTCCTCCCCTTCGCCCTGGAAGAAGAACTGCCACTGGGCAACCAGGTTGTATAATGTCGTGACGCTGTCGTCCGGCGTCGGGTCCAGCATATCGGCGGGGTTGTGGAGCACAATGCCCTCCAGGACGACGTTCTGCGTGGCTGTATACGTCTGCTCGCCCAGGCTGTTGACCGCCTGGAACTCTCGATGCGTGACCTGCGCCACGGTCGGATCGGCGGCCTGCAGCACCCCGACAAACGCCAACGTAAGGATCGTTCCCAGCATGATACCCCTTCTCATTCTCCTACCTCCTGGCTCTGAAGCCTGAAAAGAGTTGCGCATACGCTTTCTCAATTCGTGTTACCACCGTTAGGATAGTGGATCATCCCGGTCGCGCCAAGGGAATAAGGGGCGATGCGAAAGTTTTTTTCGAATTGACAGGAAGTTGACAGGGGAACTCTGAACCCCTATGAACGACGACAGTACGCAACGTCAACGGGCATTTGAGGAGTATCGATGGCATCGGCACACGGAGCATTCACACTCGAACTGAATCAGCAACCCGAGTATCAGCGGATTCTGGAGGGCAAGCCGCAGACGCACGGCATGCGTTCCGGCCGGGTCTACCTGGAGCCCGGAAAGGCTTGCGGCCAGCACAGCACCAAGAACCACGAGGAACTGCTCGTCTTCCTGGCCGGCCAGGGCGAATTGCTGATCGGCGACCACGACCGCCTAACGGTTGGCGCAGGGAAAGTGGCCTACATCCCACCCGAGACGCTCCACGACGTCAAGAACACCGGGTCCGGGCCATTGGCCTACATCTACTGCGTCGCCCCCGCGGCGGAATAAATCCACCCTCTCAAACGTCTTTCCCGATAATAATGACGCATGCAACGCGACTCTGCAACTCGGGGTCGTGTCGCAGGTCGTCCGCAGGGCAAATGCGAAGTCGTTTCAGAGCCCTGCCGGGCATGTCCTTGCGAGCGGAGCGAAGCAATCTCCCATGCCGGGAGTTGAGATTGCTTCGTCGCGATGCTCCTCGCAAAGACATCCGTAAGACTTGTCGAGCGCCTTCGCGTTCGCCCTGGGCTGGCCCGGCACCAAGGTTGACTCGGCGACGCTCGATCCTTACAATAGGGGTGGCTGCAAGAGAGTTTCCTGCTCTTTAGGAGATGGCCTATGGACTCCGGGAAAGACAGCCAGGTATGGCGATACAAGTGGCACATCGCGACCGTTGTCGCCGCGGTGGGGGTCGTCCTTCTTCTGGCGATCTTCACGAACCTCTTCGAGAAGGCCGAGAGCATCCGGCAGCCCGTTCTGCTCATGGGCGCCCTGATCTTCCTGGGGGCGCTGCTCGCCACCCTGTCGCGGGTTTCCAGGATCGTCGATACGCTCAACGAGAACAGCTCCAAGCTCGAGGAGGCCAGCAAGGCGCTCTCCCACATCCGCGACGGGCTGATGCAGATCAACCACAGCACGCGGATCAGCGACACTGCCAAGGCCATCGCGTTCCGCGAGGAGGATCGGCGGTCGCTCCGCGAGGCGGTCTTCGAGCGTCTCAAGCAGAACGACTTCAATGGCGCCTACGAGATCGTCGATGAGATCGAGAATCATTCGGAATACCGCCTCCTGGCCGAGCAGCTCCGTCGACAGGTCGATGACTACCGCAATGCGACGGAAGACGAGCGTGTCGACCAGGGAATCGTGGAGGTCGAGCGGCTCTTCGACTCCTGCCAGTGGGTCAAGGCCAGTCTGCAAGTCGAGTCCTTGATTCGCGCCCATCCGCAATCGGAGAAGATGAAGTCGCTGCGTTTGCGGCTGGTCGAGCGGAAGGAGGAACGCAAGAGAATCCTGCTGGCGGCGTGGGACGACGCGGTCACGCGCCAGGAAACCGACCGCAGCCTGGCGATCCTTCGCGAGCTGGACATGTACCTGACGCCGAACGAGGCCCTGGCCCTGCAGGAGGCGGCCAAGGACGTCTTCCGCACGAAGCTGCACAACCTGGGCGTGCAATTCGCGATGGCGGTCTCAGACAAGCAGTGGGCCAATGCCCTGGACATCGGGCAGCAGATCATGCGGGACTTCCCGAACAGCCGGATGTGCGGCGAGATTCGAGAGAAGCTTCAGGTGCTCAGGCAAAACGTCCAGTTGCAGACGAGCTGACTCACTGGAAGTCAAACAGCGACTGCGTCTTGACCATCGTGACCTGGTCGGGATACGCCGCGAACGTGTGGATGTGCAGTTCGCTGCGCCGCGCCTCGAAATCCACGTAGCAGAACGGCTGAAGGCTGTCCACCTCCAGATCGGGGAACTTCACGAACACCCCGCGATTGCGGGCGAAACGCTCCAGGTCCGTGTGGCTCTGGCGATAGAGGTTCTGGCTCATCTTCTCGATCTGGAAGTCGGTCATGTAGCTGACGCCCCGGCTGAGCGTGCACTTGTGCGTCCGCGGCCCGCGAAACTGGAATCGCTCGACCAATCCCCGGTGTGGAAGCAACTGCCCGGGCGTGCTCACGACCTCGCTCAGACACACATCGCCTGCAAAAACGCTCGCCACGTGGGTGCAGCCGGTGACCCAAATCAGCGCCTCGTACTTCTCGGTCTTGATCTGGCGACTGGCGTAGATCTGGAAGAGTTCCGGATGCAGCGGCCTCTGGAACAGGCTGAAGGTCAGTTGGTCGATGGCAACGTTGATTTGCGGCGATTCCATAACGGTAAACCCCGAAACATTCAGCTCGATCGTTGGGCTTATTATACCCGATCCGGGGGCCCAATTCAAGTGCAATATCAGCACTGATAAGGGCGGTGGCGGCCCTTATGGGACGATTGTGCCGCAAACTGTGCAGGTGAAACGAGTAACGGAGAATCAGAATTTTTCACACGCCGCAAGGGAGAGAAATGGCGAGTTCCCCTACGCCTGCGCATCGAAGAAAATCGCATTCACGACGGTGGCGATAATGTCGTAGAAGGCATGGGTGCCGGCGGTGATGCCGAACCCGCGAAGGGCGAACAGGATCGCGAAGTACACGCCCGCGATGGTGCGGAAGCCGAACTCCGTCCACAGGAACGGGGCGCTGCGTCCAAGCCGGCCATCCACCCAGATGATGTGGTGATGGGCGCTGAACAGGGCCGCCGAGATCATCACCGACAGCACGATCGCGTTCTGGTGGCCCATTCCGATCAGGTCCTGGAACAGGACCATCAGGGCGCAGATCAGGATCAGTCGGAAGACCAGTTCCTCGTAGATTCCAGCCCCCACGCCGGTGACAATATCGGTCATGAGGGAGCCCGCTCGCCGGTCGTTGGTCGGCGTCCCCGCCGGGGGAGAGGCCTCCTCGCTCGGCATTTGGTCCGACTGCTGGGCGGCACACACCATGAGGGCAGGACGACTCCGGCCGGCCTGCGCAACGCCGTCGGACTGTGCGGGTGGGCTGTTGAACAGCAGGCTCAGGAGGATCAGCGGCACCGCAAGGAAGACGCTCTCGCAGACCATCGGCGCGTAATCGCTCAGGCAGAAGTACCACGGCTTCCTCGACGCGACCTGCAAACCGACCAGGATGATGACGACCACGACAGGCGGCGCTGCCCAGGCGAACCGGTCCCCCGTCCCCAAGTAGCGCAGAAGGTCCTGAAGCCAGACGAACGCCACTACGCGGACCTGGTACTGGCTCAGGACGTCCGTGTTGATAAGGATCGTGCCGATCTCATAGAAGATGATGAAGGGCAGCAGGAAGGCGATGGCGTAGACGGGCCGGCTCGTCCGCTCCAGGTACGAGTCGCGAGCGTAGTTGAGCAGTTGAGCGGTTGCGTAGCTGTTCTTCGGGTTCTTCCGGCCGACCATGGCCAACCGTCGCCTTTCGTGGTCCTGCGATTCCGCGAGTCTTCGATACCCCCATCCGGATTCCACACCGGTGAGATCTCTCGGAGTGTACTTCAAACCCAAAGACATTACAATAGCCTCCGCTCCAGGCGACAGGGCGAACGCGAAGTCGTTTCAGAGAGCTGCTGAGAATGTCATTGCGAGCGACGCGAAGCAATCTCCCATGCCGGGAATTGAGATTGCTTCGTCGCGGTGCTCCTCGCAATGACATCCGTGAGACTCGTCCGGCGACGTTGCGTCCGCCCTGCTCCGACGCATGTGGAGTGTGATAGACGAACGAGGATACCGGATCGGATGAAGACGACACGAGAACGCCTGCTGGAGATCTACCGCCTGCTCCTGGACTCCTTTGGCCCGCAGCATTGGTGGCCGGGCGAGACCCCGTTCGAGATCGCGGTTGGCGCCATCCTGACGCAGAACACCAGTTGGAGCAACGTCGAGAGGGCCATCGCCAATCTCAAGGCCGCGGGCCTGCTCGACGCGAGCAAGCTGCACGCGCTCGATCCGGAGGAACTCGCGACGCTGATCCGCCCGGCCGGCTACTTCCGCGTGAAGGCCAAGCGTCTGGGCAACTTCCTCACGTGGCTGTGCGACCGATACGACGGCGACATGCAGAGCTTCGAGGACGTCCCCACCGGCCGCCTGCGGGAGGAACTGCTGGCCGTCTCCGGTATCGGTCCCGAGACCGCCGACTCGATCCTGCTGTACGCGTTGAACCGCCCGGTCTTCGTCGTGGACACGTACACCGCGAGGGTGATGGTCCGTCACGGCCTGATCGGCGAGGAACTCGACTATCCGCAGTTGCAGGACCTGTTCACATCGAACCTGGAGCCCGATGTGGCCCTGTTCAACGAGTTCCACGCCTTGCTCGTCATGGCGGGTAAGAACTACTGCAAGCCCCGTCCGCACTGCTCAGGCTGCCCCCTCGAATCCGCAGGCGTCATCCCCGGCGTCCGCAACGTAGTGTAGCCCAGCCGCCCTCGGCTGGGATCGTAATGCAGCCCAGCCGCCCCCGGCTGGGATCGCTGGGATCACCCCCGAGGGCGGGGGTGCCACATGGCCACATGGCCACACGGTTCGATTGCCGATCTTGCTCGTCAAAACTTATTCGAGTCAAGTCGGCCTAAGGCACTGTGACTTGGAGCGAGAAGGTCTTCAGCGGCTCCACACCTTCTTCCCACGGCCTGTGATAGAGTCCTGGTGATCCACCCATTCCCATCGATACCCCGTACTGGGATTCGCACCACGATGTTCTTGAACCACGAATGGCACGAATCACCCAGCGCGGCCTCGCTGCGCTCGGCCGCGCTGGGTGATTCGTGTCATTTGTTGTTGCTACGTCCCTGGTTCAGTTTGATTCCTCTGTGGTTTCCCACCACAGGCGAGGATAATCCAACCCTTCGGCAATCTTCCAGATGTCCTCCGTCCCGTTGGCCGTCTCGCCCACGAAGTCCCACCCGGCTTCAAGAAATATGCTGGCCGCCTGCATCTCGGCCGTGGTCAGGCCTGTGCCGCCCGCGCTGGTCGCCTGGCCGCTCGTTTCCGTGTCCCAGAACGAGTGCTCGATGGCATCGCCATAGCTGTAGCCGACCAATCCTCCCGCGTCCAGCGCCGCGCCGAAAGCGTCAACGCTCGGCGCGGTGACAACAGCGCCTGTCGCGTAGGACAGGCGGATGGTGCCACGATTAGATCCCACCAGTCCGCCGGCGCCTGAGGGCATTAGGCCAAGGAGAAGGACATTGCCCACATTGGCCTGCGTTACACTACTGGTCGAATAGGAGTTCTCGATGGTCCCGCCGTTGTCGCCCACCAATCCACCCATGGCGAGCCACAGGGCAAGGCCGTCAGCCGCTGCCTCGACACATGTCGACGTGCAGCAGCCCGAGATGGTGCCTCCCGTCACCCGGGCCACCAGCCCGCCAACCTCCGAGAGGCCGCGAACCAGTCCGCCTGTCACCCGACAGTCAACGATCTCCTTGGCGCTGGCGGCCAGCCCGCCCACGCTCCCCCCGAAGATCTCTCCTGGTGAGACGACTTCGACTTGTCGAATGGAACACCGGATGATCCTGTCGCCGCTGCCGACCAAGCCTCCCACGGTGCTGTTGCCCGATACACGGCCATCAAGGACGGAGCAGTCGGTGATCGTTCCGCTCTGGTGCGTCCCTGCCAGTCCGCCGACGTTGTTTACGCCCCGGACAAGACCGTTGGCGATGGTGCAATTGGCGACAGACCCCTCGCCAATCTGGCCCGCCACGGCACCCACATGATCCCGGCCATGCACGTTGGGGTCAATGAGTCTGACGTTCCTGATCTCGGAGTTGGGATCGCTTACCCATCCGAACAGTCCCAGGTAGCTGCCTCCCTGGATCGTCAGATTCGACATCGTGTGGCCATCGCCATCGAAGACGCCCCAGAAGGCCGGCACGACCGCCTGCCCGAAGACAGCTCCCTCCGGCAGGTTGGGGTCCAGGTCGATATCCGCGCCGAGCACGAAGTGCTTGTCCCACAGGACACTCGCCTTGCCCAGGAGGATGAGCTGGTCGGCTACGTCGATCCGGTACGGCTCCTCGGCCGTTCCCTGACCTTCCAGCCAGTCGACCGTCGGCTCAGGAATGGTCGCGCCCGCCGTGCCTTGCCAAGCGAGTCGCGGATAGTCCGGCTCTGCATCGAGCACCCAGTCGGGATCGTCGGCGAAACCGTTGAGCCCGAGCATGTTGGGATCCATCATCTGCCCGGTGGTCAAGCCCACGCCACCAGCACTGCCCGACTGCGCGGAGGTCTCCACGTCCCAGACACAGTGCAGGGCGCCCGCAGGCGAGCCGTCGCCGATCAGCCCGCCCACGAGCGTATTGCCACTGACGGAACCGGTAGCATAGCAGCGAGCCACATCGCCCGAGTTGCGTCCCGCCAGTCCGCCGACGCGCTGATCGCCACTGACCGTACAGTCGCTGTAACACCAATGCACATCGCCGCCGTTCGATCCCATGAGTCCGCCGACATACCCGGTGCCGCTGACCAGACCGGTGCTGAAGCAGTGGGTCACCATACCGCCATCGTTGCGTCCCGCCAGGGCGCCCACGTAGCTGTCGGCACCGACGATGTTGACGTCGACGATGCCCAGGTCCCTGACACGGGCGCCCGAGGCCAGTTGTCCGAACAGTCCCAGAGAGCCTGGCCCCGCAATCGTCAGGCCGGAGACAATGTGGCCGTTCCCGTCGAAGACGCCGGAGAAACTCGTTATGACAGAGCCGGTCCACGTCCGGCCAGACAGATCGATGTCGGCCAGGAGCTTGAAGTGTTTGTCCCAGTGGCAGGAGCACAATCCGAGGGTCTCCAAGTGCTCAACTGTGGCAAGCAAATACGGATCTTCGTCTGTACCAGCGCCCCCGGCGTAAGTTGGCCCGGCGATGATCTGGCCGGGCGTGTTCTCCCACGCGAGGCGCGGATAGTCGCGGCCGTCCTCGATGGTCCAGACTGACGCGCACGCGCCCCACGGGACGAACGTGCTCGCGGCCTGCATTTCCACAGTTGCCTGGCCCGTGCCTCCGAAGCTCGTGGTCTGCCCCGAGGTCTCGATGTCCCAGAAACAGTCCGTCACGGATCCGTAGTACTCTTCGCCTCCCGCCAATCCACCGGCACCAACGGGCGCCGAGACCGGACCGGTGGAGTAGCATCTGATGATCCTCCCGTCATTGTATCCCACTAGGCCGCCGGCATAGGCGGTCGTGGCCGAAACGGCGGCTGTCGAATAGCAGTCCATGATGGTCCTGCCGCCCCAACGAGGAATAGTCTCCATACCCACCAGGCCACCCACGTACAAGTTGCCGCTGACGACGCCGCTGCTGTAGCACTGCGTCACAGTGCCGCCGTAGTTGTGCCCCACGACTCCGCCGACGTAGTCGCCTGTCCCGGTAATACGGACGTCTACAACGGCGAGATTCTCCACGCCTGTGCCGGGAGAAGCCGGCCTCCATCTCCCGGCGACCTGGCCAAACAGGCCCAGGAAGTCCCCGCCCGCAATCGTCAGATGGGCGATTGTATGGCCGGCGCCGTCGAAGAACCCGGTGAAGGAAGGCCCGTCAAACCAGTCGTCGGCATCATTGACATCCGGCGCAACAACGGCGGTGTCGAAAACCTTGCCACCGGGCAGGTTCGGGTCCAGATCGAGGTCGGCCGTCAGGATAAAGCACTTGTCATAATCGTTGGGCTCGTTCCCCAAGGCAATCAGATCCTCTGCCGTGGCGATCTGGTACGGGTCGTTCGGCTCTCCCGTCCCGCCGCTGTATTGGGCTGCGGCAGTGGGAACGATGGCGAGAGCCAGGATGATTGCTGCTGCATACGTTTGGAATCTGCTTGAGCTGTCCATGTTCTGCCTCCTGTTCGGTTGATGAACGGTGGGCATAGCCCACCCTACCCCTGCGTCCCTGCACCTCTGCGTGAGTCGATCCTGGCTGCGGCCGAATGCCCGACCGCGTTCATCAGTGTTCATCTGCGGTTTCGAGTCGTTCCGTGGTGGGCGCGGCGCTACTCCAAGCATCCCCCGGAATCTGCGCGTGGCGTGCATCTACTCACCTCCCGATCTGCGAGCCTGGCGTGAACAGCGGCTCGGCATGAAAACAGCCAACAGCAGTACGGGAGCAGGAAGACCCCACTCCCCACCGCCGGCGATGATTCCATTATAGCCGTTCTCGATGGGACAATTCCATACGTATGACTACGTATTTTCGCATCGTGAGGAAACACTCCGGAATCGTCCGCTCCGACCGCCACGGTCAATTGACAACCGGCCCGTGGAAGAATAGGATGATTAGTGTCGCATCTGACCGGTGGCGTATGAGAGACACGATCATCTGGGTCGCAATTGCGGTGGCGATGGCCGGTCCGGCCCGGTCGGCGGACCATCCACTTCTCGGACAAGCCAATGCGGTCGTGTGCTTCCCGTCGCAGACGGTTCCGTCGATTGCCGAAGGGCGAATTGGCGAGGCTGTGAGGGCAGCCTCAACCAGTGACAATCTGGCGACCCTGGCGGTCAATTATCCTCTGGATGAAGCGGTTCTTCCGCAGGACATCGCAGCGCCGACGTTCGTGTGGAGCGACCCGACGCAGCAAGCCGACGTCTGGCTGATCGACTTGGCGTTCGACGCCAATCATGTGTACGTGCTCACCCAGGGGACCACGCCGCCGCGGGCGCCGGACGACGATCCGCAGTCCATCTCACAGGCCGGCGCCGCCTATCAGCCGCCCGCGCCGGAGGTCCCCACCAGGCGATGGCGACCCGATCCGCAGGAGTGGGACCAAATCAAAGGGCTGTGGGGTCGCGGGGCTGCCGTGGTCACAATCACCGGCTTTTCCAGCGACCGGCCGGACAGGGCCTTGTCGCAGGGGCGAGTGAGACTGAATCTCTACGAGGACCCGGTCGGGGCGCCGATCTTCTTTCGCGATGTGCCGCTGCCGTTTCGTCACGTCCTGGCCAATCTGGACTCCATTCGCTGGCGACTGGGCGAGGTCTCCAGGTACGAGTCCCGCACCCTGCTGACCGGCATGAAGGTCTGCGGCAATTGTCACTCCTTCACCCCCGACGGCAAGACCCTCGCGATGGACGTCGATTACGGCAGCGACAAGGGGTCCTACGTCATCGCCGAGGTCCAGCCGCAGACCGTGCTGAGCAAGGACAAGGTGATCTCCTGGAGCGACTACCTGCGGGACGACAAGGAGCCGACGTTCGGCCTGCTCTCGCAGATCTCGCCCGACGGGCGGTACGTCGTCAGCACGGTCAAGGACCGGTCCGTGTTCGCGCCGGTGGACGACCTGTACTATTCGCAGCGGTTCTTCCCGGTGACGGGCATTCTGGTGGTCTACGACCGGCAAACCCAGCGATTCTTCCCGCTTCCGGGCGCCGACGACCGTCAATACGTACACAGCAATCCCGTGTGGAGTCCCGATGGTAAGACGATCCTGTTCGCCTATGCCCCAGCGTACAAGCTCACCGGCCTGAAGGACGCCGCCTCCGTGGTGGTCGAGCGAGAGGAAGTCGCCGAGTTCTTCGAGGGCGATAAGAAATTCCGCTACGACCTCTACCGAATCCCCTTCAACAACGGCCTGGGCGGACAGGCGATTCCGTTGCCCGGCGCCTCGGGAAACGGCAAGAGCAACTTCTTTCCGCGTTTCTCGCCGGACGGGCGGTGGATCGTGTTCTGCCAGAGCGATTCGTTCATGCTCCTCCAGCCGGACAGCACGCTGTACATCCTGCCCGCCGACGGAGGCACGCCGCGACGGATGCGATGCAACTTTCCCGACAAGATGAACTCCTGGCATAGCTGGTCCCCCAACGGCAGGTGGCTGGTGTTTGCATCGAAGGCCGACGGGCCGTTCACACAACTCTGGCTGACACACATCGACGCCGAAGGCAACGACAGTCCCGCGGTCCTGCTGGAGCACTTCACCGCGTCCAATCGCGCCGCCAACATCCCTGAATTCGTGAACGTCGATTTCCGCCGGTTCGCGGAGATCCGACAGGAGTTCGCGGATTACTACACCCACTACCGCATCGGGCTCGGTTGCGAACGCCGGCACGAGTACGCCAAGGCCATCGCGGAGTTCCACACGGTCCTGAGCGAAGAGCCCAACCACGTGGAATCGCTCTACCTCCTGGCGTCCTGCCTGGCCCGACTCCATCAGGAGCAGGAGGCGATCCCCCATGCCCGGAAGGCGGTTTTGCTGGCGCCGAGCAGTCCGATGACGCACGGCCTGCTGGGCGGTCTCCTGTGCAGCGCCGGGCAGTACCGGGAGGCCTTGGCTCACCTTCGCGCCGCTCATCTGGCAAATCCCGGCGACGTGGGCATCGCGAACAACCTGGCCTGGCTGCTCGCGACCTGTCCGGACGCGACGTGCCGGAACGGGGAGCAGGCGCTGCGCTTGGCCGAATGGGCCTGCAAGGCGACGGACCACAAGTCGCCTCCCCTGCTGGACAGCCTGGCGGCCGCCTACGCGGAGACGGGCCAATTCGAGCAGGCAATCCGGACCGTCCGGCAGGCTATCGAGATCGTCCGAAACAGTTCTCAGGGATCGACGCAGACGCTCGATGCCCGCCTGGAGTTATACCTGGCCGGCAAACCTTGTCGGGAGCCCGGAGCCAGATGATCGACGCCTTCTTCTCCGCACTTGCACTCGGAATTGCGAAGGCGACCTGGGCTTCCGGAAAAATCGTTTTTCATCTTGACACGCCGGACGGAAGAAGATAGCGTATACTCAGATTGTTACTCCGTGCGTGCGCCAAAGGCCATACGCACCATCCGAGACGGCAACAGAGCATATCTTACAAGTCAAACAAGGCCGTGGCGGTTCTCGGTGGGAGTGCGCACACCGAAGTCGGGATCGGTTGTCGCAGAAGGAGGAACAGATCATGAGACGTGTCACGATTCTCTGTGCCGTAATCGCAGCAGCCACCTCGCCTACGTTCGCGGCAATTGTCTACTCAGGCTCCCAGAATGTCATCCTCCATCCGATGGAGTCCCGGATCATCCAACTCGGCGCCATGGACGGCGATTGGGACGACTTCCGCGTCGAGCTGTGGCTGGACATGGGCATGCCGGGGGACATGTCCGCGATGGACATGGGCATGGGGACCCACCTGGGCATCTTCGGGCCGGGCAGCATGGCCAGCAGCATGAACATGGACCTGGGTATGGGGATGGACTTGGGCATGGGGATGGGCGCGGGAGGCATCCTGGGTCTTGCGCTCCTCGCACCCAACCTGTCCATGGGGTCTGCCATTGGTCCCGACGCGACGTTTCTGGACTCAGCCTATCTGCTGGGACCCTGCGAGTTCGGCGAAGACGGCGGGTACGTTGGTCTTCGCACGGCGATGGGCCAGTATGGCTGGCTGCTCATAGGGAGCCAGTCGGACATCGGGACGGAAACGCACAGCGTCGTCATCAGTGGCTGGGCCTACGAGACGCAGCCGGGCCTGTCGATCGCGGCCGGCGAGGGCGGCGCCTGCGACTGGGCGGCAGGCAAACCCCACAAGATGCACTGGCCGCAGTTGCCCGACCTGGCCTCCACAGGAATGGATGTCGATCTGTCCCAGGTCACCCTGGCCGACGACTTCAAATGCACCGAAACCGGTCCCATTCACGACATCCACCTCTGGGGATCGTTCCGCGCAGACGTCCTGCCCCAGCAAGGCCCGGGCAATCTGTCCTTCGTCCTGAGCATCTACTCGGACATCCCGGCGACCGCCAACGGTTGGAGCCGGCCGGGCAGCCTCCTGTGGACCCGGACGTTCCATTCCGGCCAGTACACCGTCCGCAGGGTCCACAACGGTCCCGAGGGATGGTACGATCCCATGACGGGCCGCTATCTGCCGGACAATCACAGATATGCCTTCCAGTACAACTTCTGCATCGACGACAACGCCTTCGAGCAACAGGAGGGGACCATCTACTGGCTGGCCGTAGCGTGCTATCCCGCGGTCACGAGTTCCGCCGCGACTGCGGGCGCTTCCTTCGGGTGGAAGACAGCGTCGCTGCAGTGCCGCTGGAATGACGATGCTGTCTATACCATCCCGGGCACTGCCGGCTGGGTCGAGATGGTCTATCCCGACGAGCACCGCTACGCAGGCCTGTCGCTCGATATGGCCTTCGTCATCACAGGGGACGATGAAGGGAAGCCCGAGAAGGACCTCGGGGACGCCCCGGACAGCTCGAACAGCGTCGCAGGCGCGACGATGCTTGCGTATCCGTCCGGCGTGATCGCGCACTATCCGACGGTCTACCAGGCCGGCTCGCCGCCGTATGGCCCGATCCACCTCAAGCCGCGGCGCATGTTCTTCCTGGGCAATGCGGTCAGTCTGGAGACGGAAGCGGACATCGGCGCGGATGAGGACACCGTCAACAACATCGATCCACTCAATGACGCGCCAAACCAGGACGGCGCCGATGATGGTCTGACGCTTCCCCTGATCCTGCCGTCCTGCCAAGCGACCACTGTCCAGTACACAGTGACCGTGACAGGTGTAGCGGCCTGGCAGGCCTATGTGAATATGTGGTTCGATTGGAACCGCGACGGCGATTGGGACGACGTGCACACGTGCGCCGACGGCACGATAGCGCCCGAGTGGGCCGTGCAGAATCACGTCTTCCCTCTGGTCGCGCCGGGCACATATGTGATCGATTCGCCGGCATTCCAATGCTGGCACCCCGAGGGACAAGGGCTCGACCCACTGTGGGTCCGGATCACAATCAGCGAGCAGCAACATCTTCCGTCCATCATCTTGGTGGGCGCGGCGCCTGGATTCGAGGGCGCCGGACCGGCGGGAGGCTATTTGTATGGCGAGACGGAGGACTACCTGGTCCAGCCTATGATTGAGGCATTCCCGCTGAAGTTCGATTGGGGCGACGCCCCCACCACCGCGGCTGCGCTAGGCTACCCCACATTGGCCGCGGAAAACGGCGCCAGGCACCGCCCGGTCGGCCCGTGGCTGGGCGATGCACAGAATATGCCCGACTCTGAACCCGACGGCCAGCCAGACCCCAGCGCCCTCGGCGACGACAACTCTGGAAACTCGGATGAGCGAGGCGTGATCTTCTCGCCGCTCATCGTCGGCCAACTCGCCTCTGCAACGGTCGAAGTCAACGGGGGCGGCGGCGTAGTCCAGGCGTGGATCGACTTCAATGGAGACTTCACCTGGCAGGTCGCAGAGAAGATCCACGACGCCTTCCTTCCCGATGGGGTCCATGTCGTTCCATTCGTGGTCCCCAACAGTGCGGCTGTCGGCGTGACCTTCGCGCGGTTCCGCATCAGCACGAACGGCGGACTCGCCCCGGACGGCGCGGCGCCGGACGGCGAGGTCGAGGACCACATCGTGAAGATCGGCCCGCCGTCGACGGGTACGGGCGAAAAGGGATGGTGCCAGACGCCCGACCTGACGCCGCGAGGGATCGACATCTGCGTGGACACCAGCAATGACGCCTCGCGCACGCTCGCGGACGATTTCCAGTGTACCAGTCGGGGCCGGTTGACCGACATCCGCCTGTGGGGCTCCTGGAAAGGCGACGTCAAGGGCGAAATTCGGAGCGTCAGCGTGCAGATCCACCCCGACGATCCCGTGGGAACCGAGGGATACGACAAGGAGAACCAGTACTCCAAGCCCGGACCCGAGGTCCTGTGGGGCAGGACGTTCACCTCGGGCGAATTCGCCGAGAAACTCTACCACACCATGGACATCGGATATGAGTGGTGGTGGGACCCCTGGACGGGAGACCTGACGCCGGAGGGCGACAAGCAGGTCTGGCTGATCGGCATGACCGTCAAGCCGGAGGAGGCCTTCCTGCAGGAGGGTACGTACGACAAACCGGTGATCTACTGGCTGTCCGTCCAGGTCAAGACCACCGACGGCCAGTTCGGATGGAAGACTCGACAATGGCCCGAGCACTTCATGGATGACGCCGTATGGGGTGATGGCTCGGCCGCAAATTGGGCGGAACTGCGATATCCGTCCGGCCACCCCTTTGCAGATATCAGAACCAATTCGATCGATCTGGCGTTCTGTCTCAGATTCACCGTGGAGGACCCGCCCGTTCCCACGTCGCAACCTACGGCCCACACGCAGTGCCCGGTAGTCGAGACGAAGTGCCCCACGGCACTGACCACATGCCCAGTGGTCGAGACATGCTGCCCGACGGCAGAGACCAAGTGCCCGCCCACGAAGACCAAGTGCCCACTGGTAGAAACCCGCTGTCCGCCGGTGCAGACGAAATGCCCGCCCGTAGCGACGGAGTGCCAGACCGGCGAGACCCAGTGCCCCGCGGTCGAGACCAAGTGTCCGCCCGCAGAGACCAAGTGCCCCGCGGTCGAAACCAAGTGCCCACCCGCAGAGACCAAGTGCCCCACGGCCGACACGAAGTGTCCGCCTGCGGAAACCAAGTGCCCCGTCGTCCTGACGGAGTGCCCGGTCTATCAAACGCGGTGCCCGCCGATTGAGACCAAGTGTCCGCCCGTTGAAACCAAGTGCCCACCCATCGAGACGAAGTGCCCGGTCACAGAGACCAAGTGCCCGCCGGTCGACACGAAGTGCCCGCCTGCGGAGACCAAGTGCCCCGCCGTCCTGACGGAGTGTCCGCCCTTCAAAACGCGGTGCCCGGCAGTCGAGACCAGGTGTCCAACCGCCGACACGAAGTGCCCCGTCGTCGAGACCGAGTGTCCGGTCACAGAGACCAAGTGCCCGACGGCCGACACGAAATGTCCACCTGCGGAAACCAAGTGCCCCGTCGTCCTGACGGAGTGCCCGGTCTACCAGACGCGGTGCCCGCCGATTGAGACCAAGTGTCCGCCCGTTGAAACCAAGTGCCCGCCCATCGATACGAAGTGTCCGGTCACAGAGACCAAGTGCCCGACGGCCGACACGAAATGTCCGCCTGCGGAAACCAAGTGTCCCGTCGTCCTGACGGAGTGCCCGGTCTACCAGACGCGCTGCCCGCCGGTCGAGACCCACTGCCCGGCGACTACGACGAAATGCCCCGCCATCACGACCTCGTGCCCGCCCGTGGAGACCGAGTGTCCTGTCGTCCAGACGGAGTGCCCGGTCTACGAGACTCGTTGCCCGCCGACGCCGACGAAGTGCAAGACTGTGGACACGGTGTGCCCGGCCATCGAGACCAGGTGTCCGCCCACGGATACGGAGTGCCCGG
>JAGOLX010000007.1:0-20812 GCA_017993835.1 Phycisphaerae bacterium | reverse complement strand
GTCGTCCAGACGGAGTGCCCGGTCTACGAGACTCGTTGCCCGCCGACGCCGACGAAGTGCAAGACTGTGGACACGGTGTGCCCGGCCATCGAGACCAGGTGTCCGCCCACGGATACGGAGTGCCCGGTCGTGCAGACGGAATGCCCGGTCGTGCTCACCCGCTGCCCCACGAATCCCACCACGTGCCCGCTTACAGTGACCAAGTGTCTGGTGATAAAGACCCAATGCCCCATATGCGACGCCGGAACGAACTCAGGTGGCGAATTGAAGACCCTTCTCGGAGACGCGTGCGTTGCCGTGAACACACCGTGCATGACAATCGGGGATTATATGGCCATAGCGAGGGCAATGAGATAGCTTGAACGTGCAGCGCTACGAAGTCGGACAATCCGGGTGCGAAGGTCCAGATCCTCGATATTCGGATGAGCGGGCTCTCGCGACGGTCATTGCCGCAGCCGCCGGCCTGGTGGCCGCGTGGCTCTCCGCCGGCTCGACAGGTCTGCTCGGGCACCCCCTGCGGCGGGCGATGACACTCCTGCTGCTGGGGGTCGCTGTCTTGTCCTTGCACCCCCGGCGGCACATCAGGTCGGTTTGGACACTGCTCCTCCTGCTGCTCGTCGCAGGCTCATCGTTCTACCTGGTTCACTTGCCGATGCAGCCGGCCGGCGCGATGGCCTGTGCCCTCGTCCTTGCCCTGCTCGCGTCCGGATCGGATGGTCACAGGAGGGACATCCTGTCGGCTTCGTCCACGGCCGTGACGGTCCTGGGCCTGTACCGCTTCGCAGTAACGTCGATTCCCTGGCTCTGGCTCGGCGCGGACCTCGTCGGGCGCACCCTGGGCTATGTCGCAGGATGGCTGACCGGGCGCGCCCTCGCAATCGGCGCCACCTTCGCCGGCCTGGATTTCCTGGTCCTGACCGCTGCCTTCTGTGCGTTCTACCTGCCGCATACCCCCCGGCCTCGAAAGGGGCGAGCGGTCTACATCTGCGCAGGAATCGTCCTGGGCCACCTGCTCTATCTGATCCTGTTGTCGTATGCCCCTGATCTGTCGGCGTCGCTGACGCCGCCTGCCGACGGGGACGGCGAGGGCAAATGGATCGTCCGCCTGCTCCATCAGGCAATCCCATGGAACCTCCCGCTCGTGGCGTGCGGGATTCACCTGACGATCCTCGCCGCGGTCTTGTGCTGGTCCCCCTGGGTGTCGGACAACGACCCGGATTCCGCGAGGCGACGATCTCACGGCTGGATCGCATCTGCGATGACAATTATCGCCGCCGTGCTCTTTCCTTTGATTGCTGCGTTCTATCCCGGCCCGTCGAGCCTGGAAGGCAAGAGGATTGTCTTCTTCGAGAAGGGCTTCCTCAACTGGCTCAAGCCGACGCACGGCTCCTACGGCCGGCTATCGAGCGGCATGTACGGCATGCTCCCAACCTTCGTCGAGAGCCTCGGCGCTCGATCCTTCATATCGCCGGAGCTGGCCGACGCGGATCTTGCGACCGCCGACGTCCTGGTGGTCATCTTCCCCGACGAGCCCTGGCAGGAGGGCCAGTTGCAGCGAATCCGCGATTTCGTCCGTCGCGGCGGCTCGCTGCTGCTGCTGGGAGAGCACACGACGCAGGACGCCGCAGGAAGCAACCGCTTCAACGAGTTGCTGACCGGCACCGCGATGCAGGTCGCATTCGACTCGGCCACGTTTGCCGTCGGTGGCTGGCTCCAATCCTACGAAGCCATCAGTCACCCCATGACCGCGGGTATCGAGGACAGCCAGAACGAGTTCGGCGTCGTGATCGGCGCGTCCGTCCGGACGCGATGGCCCGCCCGGCCCGTTCTCATCGGGCGATGGGGATGGGCGGACCACGGCGATCCGGCCAGTTCCCGAGCCATGATGGGCAACGACCTCTACGATAGCGGAGAGAGACTGGGCGACCTCGTGCTGGCGGCCGAGCAGCCGTTCGGGAAGGGACGAATCGTCACCTTCGGCGACACCTCCGGCCTGACCAACGCGATCAACGTATCGTCGTACGTCTTCACATCTCGCCTGTTTGCCTATCTGGCCGGTCCCGGCGCCCATCCTGCGTGGCGGCAACTGGCCGCAATCCTGCTCGCGGCACTCCTGATCGTCCTGCTCTGTCGCAGACCGAGTCTGCTGAAGACGTCGCTCGTCGCGGCAGTCGCCGCCGGGTCGCTTGTGATCTGCGCCGGCATGACACAGAAAGGCACGAGTCCGCTGCCCGATGGTCGTCGCGCGAGCCCCAACGATCTCGCCTATATCGACGCGTCTCACCTCGGGGCCTTCAGCAGCGAATCCTGGAGGACCGACGGGCTCGGCGGACTGGCCTTGACGCTCATGCGAAACGGGTTCCTGACCCTGTCCCTCCCTGACCTGACGCGAGAGCGACTGGAACGGGCGGGATTGCTGGTCGTGATCGCGCCGTCGCGACGCTTCTCGCGAGAGCAGGTGGAGACGGTCAAGACCTTCGTCCGCAACGGAGGCATTCTGATCGTAACCACGGGCTACGACCAGGCCGGACCGAGCCGACCGTTGCTCAACGCCTTCGGATTGCACATCGGCTCGCCCGAAGACACGCTTCGCGAGCCGACGCCGCTGGGGTACTTCAAATCGCCCTACCTCGAATCGCAGGGCAAGCGGGTCTACGTGCGGTTCCACGCGGCTTGGCCGCTCGCCTCGACCGATCCGAACACCCGCGTGATCGCCTACGGGCCCGCCAACCTGCCCGTGATTCTCATGCAGCGTTCGGGCAAGGGGGCTGTCGTGCTCGTGGGCGACACGTGCTTCGCGATGAACAAGAATCTCGAGTACGAGAACGGCGCGGCCTTCGAGGGTCTGCGGGAAAACGCCGACTTCTGGCGGTGGCTGTTGAGCATGTTGCGCGACGAGACCATGTGGGTCCCTCCCGCGCTGCAGAGCCCGAGCCCCGGCGCCGCGGCGGGCGAGGAGGTGAAGCCATGAGACGAGCATGGCTTGCGCTGTCGCTGTTGAGCGTCTCCTGGCTCCTCGGGCTCAGCTACTATCACGACGCCCAGTGGGTCGCGTGGGCAGCGACGGTCGCCTGCGCCGTCGCTTTGCTGACCGGGATCGACCTGCCTATGCCTTCGAAGAGGGTCCTCCTGGCGACGGCGGTTCTGGCTTCCCCGGCGATAGCCGTCGCGCCGTGGCCCGGTCGGGCCGGCGCGATCTTGATCGTCGTCGGGGCGCTGCTCTGGGCGGCTCCCATCCCTCGTCGCTGGCCCGCAAGACTCGGACAGGCGGGCGTCACGGCCGGTGCGATCCTCGCGGCGCAGTCTCTCGCCATGTTCGTCTACGCGAGCGTCACCGCGAGGTCCCACGAGCTGCCGCGAGTTCTCGCCTGGCTGCCCTATGCCGTCGTGAGACTGATCGGGATTGACGCCGCGATTGACGGCACGACCATCACTCTGCACTCCATGCGCCGGGCCCATCCTCTCGGCGCCACGTGGGAACTGCTGCTCGACCCGGCGACGTGGTGCTTCCTGATCGGCGGCTTCGTTCTGTTGTGCTTGCGGACGCAGGGCCGATCGCGTGCGAAGGTCCTCGATTCTCTGCGTCCGGCAGCGACACTCGCAATGTGGACCGCCCTGTGGCTACCCTTCCGCTGCGGATTGCTCATCGCGGTCTTCATACACCGCGCGCTGCGGACCGGGTACGACACGGAGTTGCTGCTGATGGATCAGTTCTGGAGCCCCTGGGTGCATCTGCTCCTGCTGTTCGGCCCGGTCCTGCTCGCCATGCGTTTCGTCCGGATTCCGAGCGCGACGCAAACGCACGACGCAGCCGTCGAACCGCCGAAACTCGTGGGCGGGGCAGGGGCCGTCGTCTTGACGGCCACCGGCGCAGCGCTCGTCGCCCTGGGAATCCTGTGGATCCCCTCGGGCCCTCGCAAGCAGGGCCGCATCCTCGTGGACGAGCACCACTCGACCTGGGAACGCACCGACAAGCCGTACACCACCGACTGGTACGGGCAGGAATCCGGATACAACTACGCCTGTATTTACGACTACTGCTCCCGTTTCTATGAGATGGATCGACTGGCTTCGACCATCGCGGAAGGCACGCTCGACCGCTGCGATGTCCTCGTCGTCAAGGTCCCCACGTCGCCCTACGCGGAGGGCGAAATCGACGCCATCGAGCGGTTCGTCAAGAACGGCGGCGGCCTGCTGCTGATCGGCGAGCACACCAGCGTCTTCAATACGGGACTGCACCTCAACCAGATCGCCGGCCGTTTCGGCTTCCGCTTCCGCTACGACTGCCTGTTCGACATCGACACACCCTTCAGTCAGCTCTATCGCGTCCCGTTGGCGCCGCACCCGATCGTGCAGAACATGCCCCCATTGGATTTCGCGGTCTCCTGCTCGATCTCGCCGGGTGCCAGCGCCGGTCGGGCCGCCATTCTCGGCACGGGCCTCAGGAGCCTGCCCGCCGATTACCACGCGAGCAACTTCTATCCCCAGGTCGAGGACCTCGCGGAGGCTCGATACGGCGCGTTCGTACAGCTCTGGACCACGCGTCGCGGCCCCGGGCGCATCGCAGCATTCACGGACTCCACGATATTCTCGAACTTCTCCACCTTCGAGCAGGGCAAAGCGGAACTGATGCTCGGCATGCTCGAATGGCTGAACCATCGCGACGCAACCGGCGTGGTCCGCCCGCCATTGATCACGCTCGGCATCCTGTGTGTGGCGGGAGGATGGGTATTCACTCGCCGCCGCGGTGGTTGTTGCCTGGTCGTGCTGAGCGCAGCGATCCTGGGCTGGTGTGTTGCCGTCGTCGGGGTCCAGACCCTCCACAAGCACGCCAATCCGCTGCCTCGCCCCGTTCGTCCCTTTGTCCACGCGGTTGTTGACCGCACGGTGTGCAGCACGCCTCTGTCCACGAGCGGGTTCATCGCCACGAAGGCCAACGGCTTCGGGATCTTCGAACGGTGGATTCTCCGTCTCGGGTGGTTCACTTCCCGCCGGAAGGACCTCGCGGTCTTCGACGCCGACATCCTCATCTTCCTGTACCCCGACGGTCTCGTGAGTCAGGACTTCCGGATCGCCCTGGAACACTATGTCGAATCGGGCGGCAAGGTCCTCGTTCTCGATTCGCCCGAGAACGCGAATTCCACCGCCAGCTCTCTCCTCTACTCCTTCGGCCTGAGCCTGGGCCAGACGACACAGGCCCAGGGGACCCTGTCCGTCCCCAGCGGCTGGCCGACCACGACCGTCGATTCCGCCCTCGAGGTCCGCGGAGGCACGCCCTTCATCCAGCTCGGCGGCGTTCCAGTCGCGGCCACCGCCCAGCGCGGCCAAGGCTTGGTCACAGCCATCGGCTTTGGCTCACGATTCTCGGACACACGGATGGGCGTGACAGGGGACGTGGTCCCCGATCAGGAGTTGCGTGCGGTGTACGACCTGCAGTTCCGACTTCTCGAGTTCATCCGCTCGTCCTCCGCACCGGGCGTCGCGGGCGGTCCATGAGCATTTCGACGCCGACAATCGCCTCGGTCGGACGGACTCGCGAGGGCCATCCCGGCGGCAAAAAAGTTCGCCTATAGGCACAAGCCAGTCCCATAAAACTCCCGCTCATGAGCCAGCAGGCAATCGTCCGGGGCGGAGAACGGAGGCACGCCGTGCTGGCGTTTGACCATCCCACCCCGCTCGGGTACAATAGACTTCGTCACGGACGAGGGAATCCAGGCTCGTCGCGCGGGGGCGTGCAGAGGCCAGATTCCCGTTCTCGATCCGTGGCACGTGTCCTCGGATTCCCGAAGACCCGTGGCCGCGGATACCCCATGGAGGAGAGCGTCAATAATGGCGGTGCCTTGTTCAGGGGGCGACTGTTCTCGGCCGGAACAGCGTCGCCGGAACAGGCTGAGGAGAAGTCAGGGGTTGGGAGTGCCATGCATACCTATCAGATCCGAGAGTCAGGGACCAACAAGAAGAGCTTCGAGGAGATGATCCTGGGGATCGTGGTGCTCGTCCTTCTGGTAGTCTGCGCCTTCGCCGGCGTGTCGGCGTCCAGTCGCACAGCAAGCAGGGAATCGTTCAGCCTCCAGCGGGCCAGAGTGCATGCGGCCCGCATCGAGCAGCTCCAGACGCGCGACGACCTGTTGGAAGGCGAGATCAAGAGACTTTCGAAGGCCCTGGAGAACACGCGGTCGGACCTCGCCAGCTTCCGGCAGGTTCACGACACGCTCATCACACAGGTTGCCACGGCGACGAACAAGGTGCGGGAACTCGAAGCCAGCATCCAGAGCTCCCAGGTCCAGGCGAGCAAGCTCAAGGAGTATGCCGCGATGCGAGAGCAACTCCAGAAAGAGCGGGACGAAGCCGTCAGTCGGGCCAAGGACGCCGCCGAACGCATCCGCGAGCTCACCCTCAAGCTCCAGCGGGCGGGCGTCTACCCCTAATCGCAGCCATCGCGATCTCAGCCGAATCGGACGCGACGTTATCACTCCCTCTGTCCAGAACGCTTCCTGTGCGTCCACCCTGCTTGCGCGGGACCAGACGAGGACTCAAGTGCCGTCTGTCTTCTGACGATATGGCCCACATCGCATGTCCCCGAAAACATGGACCATTGAGAAGGCATAGAGTATGAGCACGCTCCATCCTGCGCAGAAGAGGGATTCCAGTCTCCTGGAGGTCGGCGTCGTGGTTGCGACCCTGATGATCCTGGCCTCCGTGAGTATTCCCCAAATGAGCCAGGGCGCTCGGAACACCGGCGACTTGACGGTGGACAGCGGCCTGGCGGCGCTCCGCAACGCCATCGATCTGTACAGCATCGAGCACGGCGGCGCCCTGCCCACTACCGCCCGGATCGAAGCCCAACTGACCCAGTACACGGACCTCGCAGGCAACGTCAGTGCGACGAAAACCCCCGCTCACCTCTACGGGCCGTACCTGGATCGCATTCCCGCTCTGCCGGCGGGCGCCCGAAGGGGCGGCAGCCGGATCGCTCCGACCGATGCCCAGGACGTCGGTTGGCTCTACACGGAAGCCACAGGGCAGATCACCGCGAACACAGCCGGGCCAGCGGCTCCCCTCTCAGAACTGCCGACCGGCAAGTGAGCGCCAGGCCGATTCGCCCGGTCACGCCGGGCAGCACTCTCCACATGAAACGATGCACCCGGGCGTCGCGGGTCGTCCCGTATCCAGCCGGCACGGACCGAACCCTGCAACCCCCGGGTGCCCTCTTGAGTCCCGTCGGACTCTCTGCGGGCGCCGCCCTTGGCGGCGGCGTTATTTCACTCCCCCGCTTCCGCCGGACGAGGCGGCTCGACTACCGCTTCCACACAAGCGGCTTCGCGGGCTGGCACGGCCACCCCCACGGGTTCTTGGTCATCACACGGATCACGGCGGTCCCCTCGAAGACCGTCCCGTCGAGCAGCAGGCCGCGGACCGTCACGGTCGTCTCGGGCGCCGTTAGAATCGCCTCCACGTCCGCGCGATCGAACTTGACCATGCGCTCCAGGTTGCCGTCCCAGTCGATGTCCGTGGTGTTCGTCCAGTTGGCGAACGGGCGGGCCCACCACTGCCAGCCCATGTGGGCCGGGATGTTCTCCAGGTACACCGTCGAGCCAACGATTTGGGTGGCGCTGTAGCCGTCCCCCAGCTCGATGAAGCAGGTGACCCACGGCGCGAAGTCGTCCCACCAGAAGCGCCTGCAAGGATCGCCCTTGTACAGTACGGACGGCCACAGGCAGACGGCGGCGTCGATGACCGGCGGCTCGTCGGGCAGGTCACAGAACCCCAGGTTGTCCCAGAACGCCTCAAACTTCACGCCTTTGATGCAGCAGTCGGCGGTCGCGGTTAACCGCAGCTCGACGAAGCAGACACCGGTGATGTATTTCGGGTCCAAGGGTGCCACCTGGTCCAGGTACACTCCCGCCTCGTTGGCGTCCCACACGGAGTACTCGATCAGAGTATCGAGCGGAGTCACGATGAGAGCCGCTGTGAACGGACCGAAGGCCCCGCCGTCACTGGCCCGCAGCATGGCATCGAAGACGATGCCACCCACGCCGGTCAGGTCGACCCACTGCCAGAAGCTCTGGTAGCAGCCCTCGGAGATGTCCGCGCCCGCGAGACTGTACAAGCATGCCGCCAGGCTGCCGTCGGTGGCCCAGAAATCCGAGCAACAGGAGCTGAACGCCGGGCTATCGACGCATGTCCAGTCGTCAGGCACATACCGGCCTTCCGGAACGCCCTCATAGATGAATTCAAAGCTGGGATTCGCGATCCCCTGCGCATACGCGCCGGAACACAGCAACGCGACGAGAGCCATCACGCATCCGATCCTCGCCAGATGCCGCCCGCTCACCGTGCCAGTCATAGTGCCCACAGAAAACATTTTTCACCCTCCCGCAGATGAATGATGCCCACATCGATACAACACACACGAAGGCAAACCATGATGACGCATGGCGGCCCGGATTATCGCTCCGAAGGGATAGCGAATGCCCCCAACTCCAAGCGGAGCACGACACGACATGAACCGAACATGGCACTTCTATGGCGGGATCCAACCTTACTTCTAAGCACTTACCCAGCTAAAGTATACCCCGAAACGCCCCCCTGCCAAACGACGCCAAAGGAATTTGTCCCAGGCGTAAGAAACGCACGTTTATCGGAGTCCGAGGGTCCCGCGAGCAGGCAGGATGCCCGCTGCGCCTCGTCCCGCGACACCCTGTCCTCATGGAGCGAAACGTCGGATTATGGGCCTTCCTCCAGACGAAAGGCCGGATTCCCGCGAACGGGGGAACGACGACAGCGGGCACAGTATCAGCGTGGGGCAACGGCGTGCGAGTCGCGGGTCACGAGCCACGGGTCACGGCTCACAAGCGACGTGCGCGCTCATTCCCCCGCCTGGAGCGTGATCTCGACGTCGCCTTGGCGGTCGTCCCGCCGGATCGTCAGCTTGATCGTGTCGCCTATCTCGTGATTGTCGAGGACGCGGTAGAGGTCGTTCAGGGTGCGAATGGGCTTGCCGTCGGCGGCGACGATCAGATCCCCGATGAGGATGCGTCCGCGGGTATCCTGAACCGTCGGGCGGAGACCGGCCTTCTCCGCGGCGCTGCCCGCGAAGACCGTGGAGAACAGAACGCCCTCGAGCCCGAACCGACGGACCCAGTGGTCCTCCACAGGCTTGATCCCCAGGGCGGGCTTCTTGATCTTCTCGCCACTGATGATCTGGGGGACGATCCGGTTGACCACGTCCACCGGGACCGCGAACCCGATGCCGGCATAGGCGCCGGAGGGACTGACGATGGCGGTGTTGATGCCGATCAGTCGGCCGGCACTGTCGAGGAGCGGGCCGCCGGAATTGCCAGGGTTGATCGCGGCGTCGGTCTGGATGACGCCCTGGATCGGGCGCTGCGTGGCCGAGACGATCTCCCGACCCAGACTGCTGATGACGCCGGTCGTGAGCGTCTGGTCGAAGCCGAACGGATTGCCGATGGCGAAGACCTTCTGGCCGACCAGCAAATCGGACGACGTGCCGACGGGGATTGGGGGCAGCAGGTTCTTCGGCGCGTCGATCTTGATCACCGCGATGTCCTTGTCCGGCTCGGACCCGACGTACTGGGCCTCCCAGGTGGATCGGTCGGCCAGCGTCACGCGGGCCCCTCGCGCCTCCGCGATGACGTGGTAGTTCGTCACGATGTAGCCCTGGTCATTCCAGATGAAGCCGGAGCCGGAACCCTGGGGGACCTCCAGCGCGCGGAAACTGAAGAAATCCTGCCGCATGGTCAGCGTCGTGATGTACACGACGGAAGGGGAAACGGTCTTGAACAGATCGATCGTGCTCTTCTCGTCGGCGGCCAGGTCGCCTCGCGCCACCACCGCGCGGGGCTCGGCGCCGGGCGAGTAGACGCTGCCGAGCCAGAACCTCGCCTCGCGAAACAGCACGAGACCCGCCAGAACCAGCAGCAGGAAGGTCAGCCAGGCCTTGGGCTGAGCCACGCCGGCACGGCGTCGATCATGGTATTCTCGTTCCATGAGAATGAACTCCGGTACACTTCCCTTTACCGACTCGCGGCCACATCGCCGTGCGAGCCGAACGCAGACAATCATAGAATCGCCAGGCCCGATTGTCAAAGGACAAGGAGAGGGTCAAGGGTGCAGAACCGTAGTTGCAGGTGTGCAATGGGGATCCAAGGAAACCCTGGAATGTCATTCCCGCGCAAGCGGGAATCCATTCATCAGGTCGCGCCCAGTCCCGCGGTTTCTGGATTCCTGCTTGACGCAGGAATGACAGCGTTCGGCCCAGGCCTCGTGGCCCCATTGGAGGTCACAACGGCGGTCAGACGCCCGAGGGTCAATCGCCGGCGCCGGGGGAGCCCCCCCAAATCGCGCTGGGGCACCAGGCGTCCCGTGATTCGAGGGCGTCCGGATCGGCGATGGACGGATCGATCACGGTGAGCGAGAATCCGCCGCCGTCGGTCGAGTCGTACCAATCGTCGCTGTAGCTCAGACTCTGGACCATTCCGCCCGCGGCGTCCTGGATCGCGAGGGATTCGCCTGCGTTGCTCAGACTGCCGGTGTATTGCCCTGCGACAGGCAGGCCGGGACCGTATCGGGCCTCGAAGGCCGCGAGGTCCTTGACCACCAGGCAATAGCCGCCCGGCGCGAGGTTGAAAATCCCGAAGGTGAACTCGATCCCATCGACGAATCGAACCAGGTTGAGATTCACGACCTCGTCGCCGACATTCGTCAGCTCGACGTACTCGGTGTTCGGGTCGTTCGGATCGCCGGTATCGGCGGGATGGTACATGATCTCGCTGACCCGCAGGTCTTCGGCAACCGGGCCGACCGCGAACGTCGCGTCGTTCAGGGCGCTCCACCGGCCCCCAATCAACGAACGCGCCATGATTCGCGTGCTCTGCGTGAGGGCCACCGGCCCGGCGTACGCCGTCACCGGCAGGTCCGTTGGAGCATCGCGGGCCTCTTTGGCACGCAGTTCCGCGCTGATGAGGAAGTCCGAGCTGGTCGTGGACTGGTTCATCCCGTGGATCGCCAGGGTGTTCGAGACCCGGAGATAGCCGAGAGAACCGGTGACGTCGATCTCTTCGAGCACCTCCGCCTCGCTGTCGTCGTGCAGGCTGGTGGCCGCCGCGTTGAAGGTCGGGCTGCCGGTGAAGTTCCGGCGGGCGATCTCGACCCCGTTGAGATAGGCGATGAACCCGTCGTCATAGCGGATGTTCAGCGTCAGGTTCTCCAGGTTGGCGACACGGCCCGAGAAGATGAACGGAATCCGGATATAGCAGCTCGCCTGGCGGCCGTACATCTGCGACCGCACGTCCAGAGAGATGTAGTCCTCGTAGCCGGTTGCCGCTTCGAAGCCGACGCCGCCGGGACTGCCGGTCGCGAGCGTCCAGGTGAAATCGGAGAACACCTCGCCGCCGCGCCAGCCGTCGTCGAGTTCCCGGGCCGGCACGACCACGCGTTTCGATGCACTCTCCGCGACGAGGATTCGTTCGTTGGTCAGGAGGCCCCCATCGACGAGCGTCCTCGGGTCCGTCCCATCCATCGTGTAGTAGATCGTCCCGGGCCCGGTCATTCTGAGTGCGAAGCCAGACTCGACATATCCCCCCTGCTGATTGAACGCAGGCGGGGCCGGCGCGTAGTCCGCAGCGATCCGGCTGTCCATCCAGGCCAGGCGATCGGCGAGCCAGTCCTGCATCCAGGCGATCTCCTGGCGGTACGTGCTGGCGATGTACCAGTTGGGCCAGATGTAGGTTCCGAGGATCCTCCAACGATTGAAATTCCTCGCGGCGGGCTCGTCGAGCACCGTCGCGTAGTCCTCGATCATACCGACCAGCCGATCCGCGGCGAACAGATCGCGCCGGAGAGCGAACCAGCGGTCCGCGTACGCCATGACGAACTCGGGGTCCGCGAAGAGCCTGCGCCAGTAGGGATAGTCGCCGTCGCCAAGATGGGCGAAATACCAGCCGGTCGGAAGCCAGCCATCGTTCCAGTACTCGGCCGCATTGCCCATCGAGAGGTTGTAGTCCCAGGCGGGACCCATGACGAGCTTGCCGTTGCGGTCCTTGTGCATGTACGTGCTCAGGCGGAAACCATCAACGTTCTTGGTCAGTTCGACGAGGATGTGCGAGTCGATGAACGAGCCGATATCGATGTATTTCGCATAGCCAATGTCTGGATCAGCGAAACCCGATCCGTACAGGGCCGCCTCGAACGAGTTCATGTAGTTGCGAATCCAGTCCCTTTGCGCCTGGGTCAGGTCGTGTCCGTTCGGGTCCTGGTAGATCAGGGTCTGTCCCCGATTCGTGGTGAACCAGACGTCATCCGAGTCGAACTTGTCCTTCTTGATGATGTAGCCGCCGGTGATCTCGGGCTCGGCGTCGTCGCTCGCATCCAGCTTGCCGATGTCGACGCGGTTGGGTCCGATCTTGATCTTCTCCATCAGGACGTAGACGCCCACGTAGTCGTCCATCGTCACGGTCGAGCCATTGGTGTTGAGGAACAGCTCGATCAGGCGAGTCCGCGGGGCATAGCGTCCCATCTCATTGGACCACCGGTAGCTCAGCTCGTTGCGGATGAGCGACTTGTCCGAGTACGGTCCCTGGAGCACCCAGTCGGATTCGGCGGGCAGACCGAGAATGGCTACGTCCGTCTCGTTGCCCTGCTCGTCGTACATCTCCAGGTGGTATTGGTGTTTGCTGAATCCGTACGAGCTTTGGCCGCGGATGTTGATCGTCGCCAGGCCCGCGGAGTCGGTCTGGCCGCTCACGGAGGCTCTGCCCTCTTCACCCAAGTCGGTGAAGTAGACGTACGCGTCAGCCGGCGTGCGAGAGACGCTCTTTCCGAACGTGTCGACAACGCCGATCGCCACCGGCGAGCTGAAGCCCCGGAGGCTCTCGCCGAGGAACATGTACCGTTGCGTGACGACCTCGCTCTGGCGCCAGCCGGCCCGCCAGGCGACCGCCTTCACCGTGAGAGTCGTGCCGATGGTCAGCCCGCGCTGGTAGGTCGAGCCGGTGGGCCGGTCCCTCGGCGCACTGAACGGCTCGCCGCCGTCGAGCGTGTAGTAGATGGTCGCGCCCTCGGTCGCGGTGGTCAGGCGGAGCGAGATCGGGTCGGTGCACACGCAGCTCGTGACACTGAACTGCACCGGCTCGCAGACCCCCTCGTACCCCAGGGCATTCGCCGCACCCGGCGTCGGGGGGGCCATCGCCTGGAGGTGCGAACTCCCGTCGGGATATCGGCCCCAGGAGACGTCCGTTTGCTGGACGCCAAAGGTGAGAAGATCGAGCATCTGCAGGCCGTCGGAGGCGAACAGCGCGACGGTTTCGCCCTGCGAGCTGAGTGCGAAGCCGGCGTGCAGACCCGAAGCGTCCACGTCGCCGTCGGCCCAGATCAACAGGTAGCCGCCCACCGCGATCGTGGTGGCCGAGGGATCGTCCGCGGGGATCTGCCATTTCGTCGGACGGCTCAGATCGTCCGTGAGAAAGTACCCGCCCACGTCTACGGCGGTTCGGCCCGCGTTGTACAGCTCGATCCAGTCCTCGCGTTGATTCTGGGGGTCGCGGGCGCCGCCGGCATTCGAGGCCAGCACCTCGTTGATCATCACGCGGACGGGCGTTTGGCGACTCGTCTGGCCATACCCCGGGCCCGCCAAGCACGCGATCAGGGTCACCAGCAGGAATGCCAGACGCTTCATTTCACCCATAAGCACCAACTCCGACTACCCGATGGTCCTGCCGCGACAAACGAAACCGAGAGGCGCCAGATCTGCCGCCATCCCGTACGGCGGGCCGCACATCGCAGGCCCAACCCCCAACGAGCAGCAAATCAAACCCACCGCCCCCCTATTCTACCCGATTTGACACCCTCCAATCAAGGCTGAACTGCGTCTGAAGCCTCGCCAGGGGGCATGACCGCGCTAGCGCGTGTGCCGTAGGAGTATGCTCAGACCTCAGTTGTCATTCCCGCGAACGCGGGAATCCACTCTCTCGGTCGCGCCCAGTCCTGCGATTCCTGGATTCCTGCGTGTGCAGGAATGACAGCGTCGCGACGTGTGGCCCGTTGTCATCCCTCGATCACGTCCGCCTCCCGGCGGGATCATGCGTGACCCCCGTGCCGGATGGCGCCCGATCCCCCGTCTTGTCATTCCCGCGAACGCGGGAATCCACTCTCTCGGTCGTGACCAGTCCCGCGATTCCTGGATTCCTGCGTGCGCAGGAATGACAGCGTCGCGCCCATGCCTCGTCGCCCCACAGGAAGGCGCCACAGCAGTCGCGCACCCGCCTGGCAAAAGGTTCTCGGACGCACGGGCGGAATCAGGGTGAGAGACACTGAGTCATCGCGACGGGTCGGGCGTCTTCACGAAGACCAGGGGCTGGGCTTGCCCGCAGGCCTCGTCGGTCGCCAGAGCGACCGATTTGCCCTCGCTCGTGCGGGCTGTGTAGCGAGGGAACGTGGTCCACTGGACCTGCCAGGCATCCATCGTGGGCGAGAGAGGGCCGCAGAAGGTGTCCGTGCTCGACCCTTCCAGCGTATTGTCCCCCATGGGCACACGAATGTGTTCCATATCGATCTTGACGGTCAGCAGGCTCGTCGCAGGGTCGTAGTGAACCACCCAGGGTCCCGGCGTAAAAACGGCTTGTTCGCTCTCCTTTGTCTGTCTTGTGGTAGTCTGGCCCGGACGGACAGCGATGCGGCCTAGACTGAGAACCGCCCAGGCGATGTGCCCGTCCGGCTCGAAGACCAGTTCCCAGCCGTGCCGATCCGCTTTCCACCGGCCGGCCAGCCAAGCGGGGAACGGAGACCCGTCCTCGGTCATCGCTGCGATGGGCGGGACGCTCTTGTGATGGGATCGGCCGCACCCGCCGACGGGCAGCATCATCACGCATATCGCCGCACAGACCCAAACCATCTTCATACAACAGGTCCTTTCCGACCCTTCGGGATCACGACCGACCGGGCGACATTGTACCACGCGCCGCAGCCGCTGAAAAGAACAGAGGCAGGCCCGAAGACCTGCCTCTGATGATGCGTATGTTCAACCCCGGTTCGGAGCGAGTCGCCCCGCGCCGGAGCATCCGAGTGACACCGATGGATCAGGGCGTCAGAGTCCCGCCGCAATCGCCGGCGACTCCGGGACCGTCGGGGGCCTCTTTGACCAGCCAGTTGGCGACGAGAATGTTCAGGTCGGTGACGCCGACCCGGAAATACCCGGTCGCGGCGGACCCGTCTTGATCGTGGGCGAAATCAGCGCAGATGCCGTTCGTGACGGATGCGATGCCCGGGCCAAACGGCGCTTCCTTGACTTCCCACGCCGCGACGAGCAGATTCAGGTCCTGGACGCCCACGTAGTAGGAACCCGAGTCGGACGTCTCTTTGCGACCGTCCGCGTCGCCGTGGCACTGGCGGGGATAGGCCCAGCAGGCGGGCTTGCCGACCGCCACCCATTCCGCGTAGTCCGGATGGGTCGATGCGAGCAACTCTTCATCCTCCTCGACCACGCCGGCGATGGCGATGCCCTTGGCCTGATTCAGATCGGGGACGGCCTCCGTCTCCGGATTCGTGAGCACGATCCCGCCGCGGGCCTCGTTCAGGGCAACGCTGACGTTGGCCGCTTCGCTGAGCATCAGCTTGAAGAGCAATCCGCTGTTCGGGGGAGCATTCTCCGAATCGTCGCCCGTGGGATAGTACAGGGCGCCCATCTCCACAGTGATGCCGCTGGTGCCCAGGCCGCCCAGAGCTTCAGGATCGCACGGATCGGCCACCGGGGTGTAGCCGTTCGGGTCCCAACTGGTCACCTCGCCGGTGTCGGCGTTCACAGTGATGTAGCGGGCGAAATTGCCGGGGAAGATGCCATAGCCGGGATTGGCCGCAGTGCTCTCCCCGCGAACGAAGTCGGAGATGCCCAGGATCGTCCCTTTGTCCACGGTGATGTCCAGAGCGAAAGCCCTGACCTTCTCCCCGTCGGTTTCGTACCTGACCGCGGCGGTCGTTCCCTCCGACTCGACGATGATCCGCACGTTCGCCATCGACACCGTGGTCGAGAGAAGCACTGCCAGAACCAAGCTCAGCTTCCTCATCCTGATACCTTCCTTTCTGTCTTCATACTATTGTTCTCCAGAGCAGGGCGCTCCGCGGCATCCTGCTCCTACCGCCAATAGGCTAGTCTGCGCGCCACCCTCCCGGGAGCACGGTTGGAGGACTCCGACAACATACTTTCCCAGATTACCAGAAACGGGCGAAGAAATCAAGTGTAAAACGAGGCAATCCGGCTACAGGCCAGTGCGGGAGCCAGGAGACCGGTTTGCCCGCCGATTTCCCGTTCCGCCCATGTACGCGGGCGCCTGCATATGGTATGTTCCTGCCATGTACAACTTCTTCTCAGGACGCCTGTTGTTCGTACGGGTCTGCCTGCTGCTGAGTGTGGCGATTCTCCTGCTGGTCGGGGTCCTGACGATCTACGCGGTGGGCAATCCGCGGGAGCCGAGCGCGGCCGTGGACAAGGACATCCTCGAACTCGCCGGGCTCTGGAAGAAGCAACTCGTGTTCATTGCCGTCGCCCTGTTCGGCTTCGTCGCAGCCAACCTGGTCAACTACCGCCAGCTCGGGGCCGTGAGCTATGCGATCTACGCGGTCGTCCTGGTACTTCTGGCGTACCTCGTGGTCAGCCGGTACGTGATTCAGCTCCCCTTCGCGGGACCCAATCGCGACGACGTCCATCGCTGGCTCGTCTTCGACCCCAGGCTGCCGCAGATCCAGCCGTCGGAATTCTGCAAGCTGGCCTATGTCCTGGCCTTGGCATGGTACCTCCGCTATCGCAGCAACTACCGCAGCTTCCGGGCCCTTATCGGACCGTTTGCCCTGACGCTGCTGCCCATGGTCCTGATCCTGGTCGAACCCAACCTCGGGACGGTCCTGCTGATGATGCCGGTCTTTCTGACCATGCTGTTCATCGCGGGGGCCAGGGTCAAACACCTCGTGCTCATCCTGGTGCTGGCGGTCGCGGTCAGTCCGCTGATGTGGATGAAGATGCAGGCATACCAGCGTCAGCGGATCAGCAGTCTGCTGCTCCAGAGCCAGTGGATACGCCAGAAGGCACAGGAACACCCCGCGTTCAGCAAGATCCTCGTAGGCGGCAAGTTCGACGAGGCGCGATGGCAGAACCGCTGGGGATATCACGTCATCCGCTCCAAGTTCGCTGTCGCCTCCGGCGGATTGACCGGGCGGGGGTTTGGACGCGGGCCGTTCATCAAGTACGATTTCCTTGCGGAACGACACAACGATTTCGTTTTCTCCGTCGTCGCCCATCAGTGGGGTTTCCTGGGCAGTCTCGCGTTTCTCGGGCTATACGTCATCGTGTTTCTGTGCGGCCTGGAGATCGCGGGCAACAACATCGACCCGTTCGCCCGCTTGGCTACGCTGGGGATTGTCGCCATGTTCGCGGTCCAGGTCCTCGTAAACATCGGGATGACGCTGGGCTTGGTGCCCGTGACCGGGTTGACGCTGCCGTTCGTCAGTTACGGCGGGTCAAGCCTGGTGGTCAACATGATGGCCGTCGGGCTGCTCAACAACATCGGTCGCTGCCGACCATTCAGCGTGGCGCCCAGAAGATAGTCCGGCCTGCCCGGCAAAGACCCGTTCTTCGTTCGTCCGGCGGGCGAACCTTATCGGACGAATTGGCGTCTAAATCCTTGTGTAGCCGGGTCCTTTTGTCGCGACAATACCTAAAGCACACGTGAACTCCACCCGACATATTCATGGCGTGGTTTGTTCTGCGCGTTTAAGGAGAAACAGATGGTTGAGAACAGGTCGGTCGCAGTGTTCCTGGCGATAGTCCTGTTTGCTGCGCCCGTGTGGGCGCAGACGCCGGTCGTCAACCCTGGCTCCGCCGCCAGCTCGGCCCTCTCCGCTCGGACCTCTGAATCCCTGTCGTCGTCTGCTGTCGCGGAACGGTTCCGCGAGATCGGTCGCGAATTGGCTCGAACCGAGACGATTACCGGACCGCAGGCCGAGCAGGCAATCCTCTTTCTGACCGCCGCCGGGGCGCTCGACCGCACAGCCACGGACGTCGCCCCCTTGCTGATGAAGCTGGCCGTCAAGCACAGCGAGCGAGACTACTCCGATCACATGATGGCCTGGCTGCAGAGCTACGTCAGCGGATCGGCCGACCGGGCCATCGTCATGGAGGCGGTCCAGTACCTCCTCGACCGCACGCACACGATCGAACAGCGGAAGGCCGTGCTGGAGAACCTCGTGAGCAGGATCGGCAACAGGAACCCCGCCGTCGACTCCGAGATCGCCACGCTCCTGGGCCAGGTCATGGTCGAAAAAGGCGAGAAGGACGCCGGCAAGTTCTACCTCCTCCAAGCCTACGGAAACAACCGGTACAACAAGACAGCTTTTGCCAAGCTGATGGAGATGGCCCCCAACGAGATCGGCCCGGGGGTCTACCTGGAACACCTTCGCCTGGTCCTGCAAGAGAACCCCCTGAACATCAAGTCCGCGGTGGACTTCGCCCAATACGCCGAGCGTCTCCAACTGTATGACCTCTCGGCCAGTTCCTACCAGTACTGTGCGGACCTGTTCCGGTACCTGTACCCGTCGGAACCGCTGCCGCCGTACCTCTATCTGCCGTGGGCGGTCAGTTGCTATAACAGCCGCCAGAAGCAACTGACCTGCCTCCAGATCGCCGAGAGCGTTCGCACAGGCGGTCAGTTCGACATCCTCCTGGAGGCGGTCGCCGCCAAAGCGGCCGTGAAAGCAGGCAAGTCCGAAGAAGCAGCACGGATTCTGAAGCAGGCCGAGCAGAAGGCCGATCAGTTGCTCCAGACCATCGGCGCTCAACCGTCGCAAACCCAGCAGGATGCGGCCGTCCGACAGATCAACAGCAAGCAGATCGCCTGGTTCTACTGCTTCGGCAGCGAGAATGCCACGAAGGCAGTGGTTTGGGCCAATCAGGCCTACTCCGCAGAGCCGAACTCGCCCGCGGCCGGGGCGCTGCTGGCCTACGCCTTGAGCATGAGCAATCAGTTGGAGTGGGCCAAGCCGCTGCTGGCGTCTTTCGAACACACGCAGATCGCCGACCTCGTCCAGGCGAAAATCCACTTGGCCGACGGGAACAAGGCCGGCGCTATCCAGACGCTCAGAATGGCAATCCCGAGGGATCCGGGATCGTTCGTAGCCGAGAAGGCCAGGCAGATGCTCAAGGAGTTGGGCAGTGAGTACGTCTCGCCTATAGACGGCGAGGCCCTGCTCACCTACCTGTCGCAGAATCTCGGCAAGTCGGTCGTCCCGCAGTTCCTGCCTCCGAACAGGATCATCGAGGCGCAGCTCAGCATCCGAGGCACGGATTTCTCCTACGGCAATGACCTCGAAGGCACTATCGGGATCGCCAATCGAGGGGCCGAACCCCTGGTCATCACGGCCGACAGCCTGTTCCGCGGCAGTTTCCGCGTCACCGCCCGCGTGACCGGCGACATCAAGAAGGAGTTCCCCAACGTGTTCTCCCAGACGGTCCGGACAGACCTGATCGTTCCTCCGGGCAGGACCTTCACTTACCCGGCCAAGCTCTCCACAGGCGAGCTTCGCGACGTGCTCACGACCTACCCCCAGGCATCGCTCGACATCGAGTTCACGCTGTACCTCGATCCGGTCAACACATCGAGCGGGACGATCAGCAACCGCCTGGTTGATGTGAAACCCGTCACGATTTCCATCAAGCGTCCGGCCACCGAAATCACGGCCAGCTACGTCCGAGGTCGCTACAACACGCTCTCGTCGGGCCAACAGAACCAGCGAATACAGACCGCACGTCTGTTCACCGGGCTGCTGAAGGAGCAG
Source organism: Phycisphaerae bacterium (assembly GCA_017993835.1). Lineage (GTDB taxonomy): Bacteria > Planctomycetota > Phycisphaerae > Sedimentisphaerales > Anaerobacaceae > PLanc-01. The sequence goes on along the minus strand of JAGOLX010000007.1, from coordinate 973 downwards.
CAGGCCATGACCCAACACGGCACGCTCTATCCCTATCGGTACGCCAAATGGCTGCCGGAGCTGCTTCGGTCCTCCCTGGTCAGTCCGTCGGGCCTGCTCCTGAGTCCTGGCGCGGACGACTGGGTGGTGAAAGTCAACGCGATGGCCGACATGCTCTCGCTGTCGCTCGACCAGGAACTCGCCACCGCGGTCGCCAAGAACCTCAATCACGCCTACTGGCCGGTGCGATTGATGGCGGTCTACCTCCTGGCCACCAGTTCCGGCAACGATTTCCAGCCGGTCCTGGATTGGGCCGCGAAGCAGGATCCGAACGAACTCGTGCGGAACATGGCCTTGTCGCTCCAGACGTCGGCCTTGACGACTCCCATGAATCTGCCCGGCGAGCAACTGACCACCATCCAGCCGTGAACCACGACAGATCTCTCTGCCCCCACCGATCCCAAGCCGTGCAACAGACGTAGTAACCGCAGCAGATGGGCCGTCAGGCCTCCTCTCGAAGGGGCATTCCGGGCGGGCCAGGAGCTTTTTTTGCCGTGAGAAGGCGAATTTTCGGTTGTATTCTTGTGCAGTTTCGCTATGATTCCCTTTTTCTCGGTATAACGATCTGTAGTGATCCATTGTGAAAGGGTTGTTGGATGCCGGCAGAAGTCAACAAGGACAAATGCACCGGGTGCGAGTCATGTGTCAGCGAGTGCCCGAGCAGTGCGATCAGCATGGTCAGCGGCAAGGCACAGGTAAATGCGGACAACTGCGTGGATTGCGGCGTCTGCGTCGATACCTGCCCCGTAGGAGCCATAAGCCTTTAAGAATCTGCGATTTACGATTGACGATTTACTATTTGGCCGCAGCCTCTGTCCAAGTAGTAAATAGCAAATAGTAGATAGTGGATTCCGAGCGTGGCCCCATCGTCTAGGTAGGTCTAGGACACCGGGTTTTCAACCCGGCGACAGGGGTTCAAATCCCCTTGGGGCTA
>JAGOLX010000091.1 GCA_017993835.1 Phycisphaerae bacterium | reverse complement strand
AAGCGACGCATAAGCAACGCGATGGGCGGACCGCGCCGGCGCGGATCCGCGCGATGCGACGATCCCCGGACGCGACGACACGTCAGGTCGCCCTGATCCTGGAAGCGTTCGCGTCCGAGCGCCGAACCGAAGGCGCGTTCTACCTGCGATTCCTCCGCCTGGCGCCCATGGAAATCGAGGCATTGGAGAGGCTGTGGGGGATCTCGGGCGCCAGTTGGCGCCTCTTCCGCAGGATCTGCAGGTTCTTTGGCGTCTGACCGCTCAGCCTCCCAAGAGCAGCTTGAGCAATTCCTCTCGCTGCGAGAAGTCGGGGACGACGAGGTGGGCGCCGGCCTTGATGAGACGGGCTCGCTTGTCGAGGTTCAGGCCGAATCGACGGACCTCGTCGGAGGCAATGCCGACGGCCAGACCGCCGCGTTTGCGGCTCTCTCGCAGCTCGACGGGGCCGTCGCCAAAGACGGCCAGTGTGCAGGAAGAAGAACGTGAGAAGGTGAGAGGGTCAGAAGGTCGGACAGTCTTCTCTTCTTCCACGTTTGCCTTCTTACCTTCTGATCTTCTCCCCTTCTCTTCTTGGGCGATCTTGTCCATGATCCGGTCGAGGACCATCTTCTTCGAGCAACTGTCGATATCGCCGACGGCGCCGTAGATGCCGCCGTTGAACAGTTCCGCATGCCCGAGGACCTGGGCCTCGCGGACGACGTCCGCATGGTCGGTGCCGCTGGCGAGGTAGAGCGTGACGCCTCGCTCGCGCAGAGCCCGGGCGAACTCGACGGCGCCCTTGACGGTGAAGTCGGTCACGTCGAGCTGGCCACGTTCCAGGCGGGCGATCCGTTCGTTCACCATCTGCATGAGGGCTTCGTTGTAGATCCGTTTGTAGCCGAAGCGGTCGAGGATCTTGTCGGGCGGCACGATGCCGAACTCGCGGACCATCTCGACCAGACCCTGCATCTGGACGATGGTCTGGATGCCGGTGGACTTGTCGATGTACTCCGAGACGCGGTGACAGACCTTCTGGTAGAGTCGATCATCGACGGAAAAAGGCAGATCGGGCCTACTTTGAGGGGGAAAAATCTCTTGGCTCGATTTTTCCCCCTCAAACCCCGGTCGCGCGTCGAGAGCTTCGTCACTTCCATTCCTCAACGAAATCGAATCAAGAGATTTCGTTGAGGAATATAGGCCCGATCTGCCTTTTTCCGACACGTCCCCAAGGATGGCCTTCGCCATGACGGGCGCCATGATCTCTTCCCAGCCCTGGCGGAGCGTGCTGATCGTGCCGTCGTTGTCGAAGACCGCGTGGCGGATGGCCGAAGAAGAAGGTGAGAAGTTGAGAAGGTCAGAAGGTCGGACAGACGGGTCGTCATCCAGGCGTCGGTCGCGTGCCGCCGACTCTCCGACCTTCTCACCTTCTGACCTTCTTACCTTCTGTCTTTCGCAGATCTCAATCTCCGTCCCCGGCACATACCGTGCCTTGCGCGGGCTTTCCGCCAGCTCGGGCTGGTGGATGAAGTCGGGGTCCTTGGCGACCGCCAGGATCTCCTCGCCGGAAGCCGTGCCCGTCTGGAAGAGCTTCTGCACCGTCACCGCGGCGGCGAAGTTCGCGAACTCGGCCGCTTCCGCAGGCGGCACACCTGCGCCCAAGCATAGCGTCAGCGCGCTCGTCACGGTGTCCCCCGCGCCGACCGGGTCGAGCTTTTTGAGCAGTTGGATGCCGGGGATCTCGTGGACGCCCTGCCCATCGACCGCGAGCATCCCGCGCGAGCCGCGAGTGAGGAACACCGGCTTGTGGAACTGGCCGTAGAGCGTTTGGGCATAGCCCTTGACCTCGTCGAGGACCGGGTTCTCGCCGTGGGCGAGTTCGACGCCGTTCAGACGGGCCGCCTCGCGGTCGTTCGTCTTGCGGATGATGTGTTTGAACCGGTCTCCGAAATGGCGGGAATCGAGCAGGACCACCTTGTTCGGGAACTCGGCGAACAGGCGATTGGCCTGGTCGATGAACCCGAGGTTCGTAATGCTGCCGGGGACCTGCTGGTTCACGATCAGGGCGTCCGCGGTCTGCAACGCGTGGCGAATACCCTTCAGGAGAGAAGCATCGGTGGCCTCGCTCCGGCGGTTGAAGAAACCGAAGTCGATCCGAGGCTCCTCCGCCTCGTCGAGATAGGGTTTGCCGAAGGCAACGGTGTCGTAGTCCTCTCGCTGGATGACCAAGTGCGCGGTATCCACGCCCAGATCGTCGAACTGGCGCCGCAACTCCCGGCCGAAGATGTCGTCGCCGATGACCCCGACCACCTGGATGGCTTTGGGCTTGAGGGCCGCGAGGTTCGCGACAACGTTTGAGGCCCCGCCCAGCGAGTAGTAGTGTTTGCGGACCGAGCGGGCCTGGAGTCCCGTTTCCTCGGAGACCTCGGAGCCCTTCGGGTCCAGGATCCAATAGGCGTCCAGGCAAAAATCGCCATAGACGGCCACGCGGGTATTCTCGATCTTGCCCAGAATCTCTTTGATCCGTTGTTGATCCATGTTCCTCTCGTCAAAACTTGAAACACTTCAGCGTAGCGAAAATCGAAGCACGAAACTCGAAATCCGAAACAAATTCAAAAAAAAAAACCGAAACCCAAATGCCCGAAACGCTGACGCTCCCCGAACGTCCTGTTTTGAATTTTAGATTTTGGGCATTCGTGCTTGTTTCGGATTTCGAGATTCGGATTTCGAATTTAGAGACTCTCAGTAACCTTTTTGTACAGCAAGGGAAACGTCTGTTTCTGGTCGCCCTGAATGTAGAGTCCCCTGCCGCCGAAGGCCTCGGGGATGCGGGTGACCACGCTCTTCTGGTCGCGGAAGTAGTAGCAGGGCGCCGCTTCATCCCTCATCTGGCGGGGCTCGTGCATCCGCAGGTCGAAATCGGCGGTGAGGATGCCGTGCGGCACGCGGCCGACGTTGGCGGCCATGGAGACCGCCTTGAGGAGCACCTCCGGGCCGGTGACGGCGCTGCCGATGTTCAGGACGACGCCGCCCTCGGTGAGCTTGGCGACCTCGTTCGTATAGAGCAGGAAGTCCCGGCCGGAGCAGCCGCCTTTGGCCTGGCCGTCGAAACTCGGGTGCTGGTCGATCACGTCGGTCCCAATCCCCACATGGACCGTGAACGGGACACCCTGACGGTAACAGGCGGCCAGCACGCTGACCTCGGGATGCGAGAACTCCGTGGGCGAGACGCCCTCGGCGGCGGAAGAAGCCAGGTCGGGGCAAGAAGGTGAGAAGTTGAGAAGGTCAGAAGGTCGGACGATCTTGTCCGCCTCCACGCTTCTACGCATCCGCGCATCCACGCTGTCGCCCGATCTGCCTTTTTCCGCCGCACGCGAGAGCACCTGCCGACGGAACTGCTCGTCGCAGATCGTCCGGCCGAGCGACTCGCCGTAGCCCAGCTTCTGCTCGTTGCCCACGGACAAAGCGGTGTTGATATAGGCGAACTCGTACGCCATGCCGAACAGGCCCTTGTCCAGAGCCGCCGGCACGTTTTCGCTCGTCTCCCCGACCAGAGCGAGTTCGAAGTCGTGGATGGTCGTGGCGCCGTTCCCTGCGACCAACGTGACACAGCCCCGCTCGACCAGGTCGAGCAGCAGAGGCCCGAGCCCGTTCTTGATCAGGTGCGCGCCGGTGAACAGGATGACCGGCTGGTTCCGGCGCCGGGCGGCCACTATCGCCTCGGCGACCGCTCGAGTATCCCGGCGAACCTCCTGCGGCACGTCGAGCGACAACCCTTCCACGTCCTTCGGACGGACCAGATCGCCCAGCTTGACCTTGTTGCTCCGCGCCGCGAGCGGATACGTCCCGATCCCGCTCGGGTCGAACGCGGTATATCTGCCCTGGTATTCCATAGGGGACTCAGCCGAGCAGCCTCTCCAGTCGTTTGATGCACTCGACCAGGCAGCGGATCGTGTGGTAGTTCACCTTCCACGAATGGCTCATGTGTGTCCATCGGACGGGTTGCCCCTCGCGGTTTAACAGGGGCCACCACTCGCCGACCGCGTGGTTGATCATCTTGTCGAAGACGAACCGGTGCACGTTCACGTACGCCGGCCAGTAGACCCGGGTTCCAAACCGCAGGCAGCCCTCCAGCATGCCGATCATGACCTCTGCCTGTTGCCAGAATTCCTTTTCCGTGTCGTAGACGCCGCCGGCGTGGGGACCCTCGGTGTAGACGCCGCCGAACTCGGGGTCGATGCCGTTCTTCATGCCGTGGTCCATCGCCTTCTTGATGACCTTCTTGTAGTCGTCCCAACTGCTGCCGCCAAGCACATCGGCGGCATGAGCCAGCAGCCAGGCGAACTCGACGTTGTGCCCGGCGGAGGTATTGTCATCGGCGTGGGCCTTCTGGCCGCCCTCGGCGAACCGGTCCCAACCCCAGATGACGTCGAATTTGATCTGAGGGGCGACCTTCCAATCCACCCAGAACTGCGGAATGCCGGTGGCGTACCGCTTGTGCAGGATCTTCTTGAAGAGGATGTCGATATCTTCAAGCAGGGTCCGCCGATGGATTTCCAGACGCGTACACTCGTACAGGCTCGTAAAGGCTTCCATCAAGTGCATGTGGACGTCCAGGGTCTTTCGGTCGCCGCCCTTGGGACCGGGGCCGCACAGCGTCCAGTCGCGTTCGAACATCTCCCAGTACCCGCCGTAGCTCGTCTCGGCACAGTACTTCTTGACGAGGTCGAAGACCTTCTCCGCATACTCCCGCCCGCGAGGATCGCCGGTAGCCATGGTGTACTCGGCCAGGCCGTACATGGCGAAGCTCAGGCCGTAGAGGATCTTCTTGTCGATGGTCACCTCGCCCTTGCGATTGACCATCCAGTAGAAACCGCCGTACTGCTTGTCCCAGAGCTTGTCGAGGACGAAGTCCACGCCGTGCCGGGCGAACTCGGCGCACTTGCCATCGCCATAGCCGGCCCGGTGCGCCGCGGACATCGAGTAGATGAACCGCATCTGGCCCAGCATCGACTTCTCGTCCGTGCCGGAGTCTTTGCCTTCCTGGTCGAAGTGCGTGATGAAGCCGCCGTACTTGTCGTCCTTGGCTCGATTCAGCCAGAACGGCAGCAGCTCCGTCGTGAGGTGGTGTTTACATTCGTCCAGACACGTCGATATCTGTTTCTTATCCACGGCCATTCCGTAGTCCTCCTATTCTCCTGGGCACGACCTTGGGGCGGACACCCGCCTTAAGCCCGTCATCATAACGCGCGCGACGGAACGTGCAAGACCACACCGACGGAGAAACACCGGAGCAGACCATGGGCATAACGATCAGGCATGAGAACATGCGTCGCCATGGCGGGCGAAGCTTCCTGGAGCCAGGGTCTTCGGGCATCCACAAACAACTCGGCCCCGGCAGCTTTCCCAGAAACCGGGAGATCCGCCGGGGCCGAGGTCAGCCACTGGATGCGCTCAGCTACTTCCTGAAGATATTCCACGGGGTCTGGCCGTCCCAGTCCAAACCTTCCGCATCCACCTGTGTGACCCTGGTCCTGTAGGAGCCGGAGGGAGCATTGGCGATTTGGAATGTGAGGGAGCCCTCGGAATCTGTCGTACCGGACAGGGTCTTGTAGGCCCGTCCGTTCCGATAGACACGGACTGCGACGAAGGCATCCGACACGAGATTGCCGAGGTCATCCTGCACCTCCAGCATAATGACCAGGTCATTCGCCGACCAGAAACTGCCGCCCAGATCATACGTGATGGACGTCACGGACACGGTGCTCCCTGTGGTCGGGGTCGTGTTGTTCACCGTGACGACCACGGAGTCGCTGGCGGTCTGCCCATCCGTGTCTGTCACGACCGCCGCGAGCGTGTGACTGCCGTTTGCGAAGGAGGTCGTATCCCATTCCGCGGACCAGCCGCCTGCGATGGACGTATCCACCGCCAGGGTCTCGCCGTCGACGAGGAACGTCACGTTGGCGACGCCTTCATCGTCGTCGGCCATGGCAACGAGCGGGATCTCGCCCGACACCGTCGCAGCATCCAGCGGACTTGTGATCTCCACGGTCGGAGCCTCATCGGTGTTGTCCACGATCACCGTAATCGTGTCGCTGGCCCTCTGCCCGGCGGTGTCTGTTGCCTCGGCCACGATGGTGTGCTGGCCATCACCGGCGCCGGTCGAGTTCCAGGGCGCAGACCATCCGTCGGCAATTTGCGTGTCAACACCGATCGAGACGCCATCCACGAGGAACTCCACCTGGACAACGCCGTCGTCGTCGCTGGCGGTGGCCGCCACGGTCACCATGCCGGAAACCGTCCCCCCCTGCAAAGGCGACGTAATCTCCACGCTCGGCACCTCGTCGGTCGGCGTAGTGGACGTTCCGGCGGCCTGCTGTGCGTCGACCAGACCATATCCGTACCGGACATCGAAGCCCCTGGCTCCCAGATCTTCCGCCGTGCTGAGCAACCACTCCAGAACCGCCGTGTTCGAGGCGAGTCCCGAGGCCCAGGCCAGAGCGGCCGCCCCTGCGACGTGCGGACAGGCCATCGAGGTCCCGCTCATCGTCGCATATCCTGCGTCCTTGTACGTGGAGTAGATGCTCACCCCCGGCGCGGCCAGATCGATTTGGCGCCCGTAGTTGGAGAACGACGCGAACCGATCCGCCGAGTCGGTGGCCGAAACGGCAAGCACTGACGTGTACGCGGCGGGATAGGAAACCGCGCCGCTCTCATTTCCCGCGGCGGCAACCAGGAGCACCCCGGCGGTGTACGCACGGGAGCAGGCGTTCTTCAGGCTCGTGGTGCCTCTGCCGCCTAAACTCATGCTGGCCACCTGGACCTCGTTGGCGGCGCACCAGTCGAGACCCTGGATCACATCGCTCGTATAGCCGCTGCCGTCGTCGCCGAGCACCTTGACGGCCCAGAGTTGCACGCCCGGTGCAACCCCGACGACGCCGATGCCGTTGTTGCGGGCTCCGACGATGCCGGCGCAGTGCGTCCCGTGTCCGTGATTGTCGTTCCAGGCACTTGGATTGGTGCTGCCGTCGGACCTGGAACCCGCGTAGTTGACGCCTCCCGCGACTACGAGGTCAGGATGGTCGGCATCGATGCCCGTGTCAACGATCGCCACTCTGACCCCGGCGCCCATATTGCCCGCGGGCCACGCGAGGTCGGCGTCGATCCGGTCCACACCCCAGGGGGTGCTCTGTCCCAAGGCCTTCAGGACAACGTCGTCCTCGACGTACTCGACATCGGATCGTGTCTTGAACGTGCGAATCGCCTGTTCCGACAGCGTGGCGGAAACCACCGGCACGATATCGAGAGACCTGTGGACGGCTCCGCCCCCTTGGCGAACCGCCTCCGCACGTGCGTGGCGACTTCTGGGGCCGTTGGTCGCCCGGAAGCCGACGAGGACTCTGCGCCCCGGTGACCTCTCTTTGCTGAAAGCGCACGGCGTCTGCCCCAGAAGCAGAACGAACGACAACGCCAGAACGATGCCCCCACGGTTCGATCTCATCGGTGAGTCCTCCGCAAGACGATGTGATGCCCAACCCCATTTTCCTATCATGGCGTGTGCCACCCCAAAAAGCCCCCACAACCAGCCAGACACCCAACGGCCCCTCTCGCTGTGTGCCGACAGGATTGTATTCCCGACCAGCAGCAGAGGTCAACCGCAAATCGTCTTGGCCGTTCTCTTCGTCCGGTTCCCCGGCGTCATGCGACCGCTCGTGCCCTCCGCAGAGCACGTTGCCGCGGCCTCGCACCACTCAACTCTTCGCTTGGTCCAGGATCAGGTCCTTAACCTTCTGGCTGGGCAGATTCAGCGCCCCGAAGGCCGCGGCGGCCGCCGCTCGCAGGACTGGATCAGTCTCTGTGGACTGGATCAGAGCATACATGGCGCCAACGACTGCGTCGGGCACCATGCACCCATTGAGTTTGGCCGAATCGACCAGAGCATCGAATGCCGAGACCCGCACGGACATCTCGTGCCCGCCGTCCATCGCCATCTCCGCGATGGCCCTCTGAGCGTTCGGGCTGTTCAGATAGGCCAGGACCTGGGCAGCCAAGACCTGAATCTCCTGCTGCTTGTCGTTGGTGGCGGCCATCAGCGCCGTCTGTGCCAGCGACAGATCGATCACCGGATTGCGGCTGACAGCCAGCTTGTGCAGGGTCTGGGCCGACCGCAGTGCGTAGCTCTCCGCCAGTTCGGGCGCCCACTCCTCGCCGGATACGCTCTGCTGGCCGCTGCGGGCCAGGGCTTCCGAGAGATTCTGCGCCACCACCCGGCTCTCGGTGAACGGCTGTCTCGGTCCCGCGTTCCCGACGGCAATCGCCGCGCTGTAGCGCACCGCCAGATCGGGGAACGTCAGCGCCTGCAACAGCGGCTGCGTCGGTCCCAGCGTATACATCAGCGACTTCTCGCCCGCGGTCGTCGCGAGCGCCTCGACGGCGCCCAGCGCCACCGCAGCGTTGCGATCCATCACTCCGCGAGCCAATGCCTGATGGAGATACTCAGGACCCGACGTCGTCGCATAGACCAGCGCCGTTGCGTGGTTCTCACCAAAATACTCGGGCATCGGCAAACCGGTGGCCTCGGCCTTGAAGAACGACGCCAGCCACAAACCAATCGCCAACCCGAACTGATCGTCGGATTTCAGGGACCACTCGCAGCACCGCATCGCCATCAGCTCGTGGAAGAACTGCTGATCCACCTCGACGGGGACCACGCGATCCGCGTCGGCATCCCAGAACCACACGTTCGCGAAATCCACGTCCTTTGGCGGAGCCAGAGACTCGTCGTGGTAGTAGTATCGTTCCGCAAGCTGGTGGAACAGTCCGGCGGCACGAGTGCCCGCCGCGCGAGGATCGATCTGGCGAATGCTCTCCGAGGCCAACGACCGCAGCTCTGCGGACTGGGCCTTCTCGACGACGTACTTGAGATAGGGCAACCCCTGGGGATAGCCGATCCTACCCAGGGCCCGGATAATCTCGGCCTTGAGTTGGTCGTTGTCGGTCTGAAGGGCCGCGGCCAGAGGCCGGATCGCCGGCCGACCGATCTTCGGCAGAGTCTCGATCAAATCCGCCAGCTTGACCTCGTAGTCCGGATTGCGGATCGCCTCGCCCATCGCGTCGAGCATGAACGGCACCGCGTACTCCCCTGCATCCTGCAGACGACGCGTCGCGGTCATTTTCCCACGAAGCGTGGTGCTGAGGCGCTTGATCTCCTCGACAATCAGAGTGGGCTCGGTCCGTCTCAGGAATCGCCCCTTGTCCACGATGCTCAGGAGCTGCTGCGTCAGTTGGGCCAGTTCGTCGTCGTGAGCCGTCTCAGCGACCTTCAAGGCCAGCGCATAGCCCTGCTGGTTGTCCTCGACGAGCTTGAAGATCTCCGCGGGGTCGGGATTGGCCTGGAGGACCGCCTGGGCATAGCCCTTGGCCAAGTCGAAGCGGCCGATCTTGGTGTAGTGCAGGAAGTCGTTCCAGTTGTCAGCGAGTGTTTGGGGTTGATTCTGTGCCAGGCCGGTTCCGACGAGGCTGCATCCGATAACCAGAATCCATGCGACGGTTCGTCCGCTCAACATCAAGACGTCTCCAAATTCCCGTAGTCCAATGATAGGACCCTGCCCGACTGCGACCAGCGTGAGAAACGGCAAAGAAGACCCCTACCTCGCGGCGGTTGCAGTCGGGCTATCCATCCCTTTCGTAGACGGTTACAAACAACAAGCCGTCGTAAGTATTCGGCTCCAACGCATTTATACTAAAGTTAAATACAGACCCTGTCAACAAAAAACCCCCTTACCCAGAGCCCCCATTTTGTTCACTACCGACGCATGAAACCCAATGCAAGCCCATACCTGATGATCCGGCGTCCCCAATTGCACAGACGAAGCCGGCGGTGTCGTCGGGAGTGTCCACGAGAACCGCCGAAAGGCACCAGTTGGACCGATAAACCGGCTCAAGGCAGAGACCCACCAAGCAAAGGCGGACGGGCTGGCACGGACCCAGCCAGACGGGAGACGATCCGCAATGGACTCTCGCAGACACACAACTCCCCCGCCGTCATAGCCCATGCGGGTTTGACACAAATCCTGCGGCCCTGTTCAGAACTCGTCCGCTACGAGTCCTTGTAGTGCCGCATTCGGTCGTGAGCGAGCCCTTCGCCGATCAGGGCGAACAGCAGCAGTTCCACCGAGATCACCAGGAAGAACGGACCCAGCACAACGCTGCACGCCAATGCGCACTCGCGCGTCGTCCGGTCCCAAACCTGCCGCTCGCTGTGACGAACCGCTGCCTCTGTGGCGAAGTAGGCCAGTACACCCGACAAGACCCAAACTGACACCACCACCCCTGCGAGAGCCATAGTTGCATCCTCCAATACCAGGATCTTGATGGCTTCGACAGTGCGCCGTCAGTACACATCCGAATGACAAAGACTATCCTCTTGCCCCTATTATACCCGTTTCCGTAGGAAAAGTGCGCACGGCGGAGATTTTTTTCGGGGGAGTTGCAGGAGGGTGGCAGGACAGATGAGGTCTCGGGGAGACGACGCTCCTCCGGTCCTTGCCCTGCGAAGGCGGGAGCAAGGACCGGAGGAGCTGTCTTGCAGTTACTTCGAGCCGGTGGCGCGTGTCCACTCGTTTTCGGTGAGGTCTGCGCCGAGGGTCACATCGGCGATGCCGGTCCAGCCGACGAGGTTGAACAGCTCCACGCGGTTCTCATAGGAAGCGTGCGGCGGGAACCGCACGACCAGGTTTGTGAAGTCCACATCGGTGGTCGCCCGCACGATCGCGGTGTAGCTCGCGGGCGGCTTGCCGGCCTCGAACAAGTCGGGGCAATCGAAACTGCTCAGCCAGACGGTGTCCAGCACGCCGGACTCATTGCAGATCTCGACACACCAGATCTCGGGGTAATCCTCCGCTGCAATCAGGTCCAGAATACTCGATGCCTCCCGACTCACGCTCGACGATTCATCCGCGACAAGCGTGTTGAGAATCGGCACGACCTGCTCGCCCAGGGACACGAGCCACTCGCTGGCCTCGTTCACCACCGCGGCATCGCTGTCCGCCAGGAGGGTGCGGATCGCATCGACGGTCATGGGAGTCGTCAGCGATCCGCCGGTCTCGACCTCCTCGAAGATCTCCGCGTTCTGAACGACGGCGCCCGCCGCATCGGCACGCCCGCCAACCAGGAGCACGCCGCCCGAATCGAGAGCCGTCGCGGTGAAGCCAGACCAGTGAGGATCGACCGTCAGGCACGAGGCCAGCTCGAACGTGTCCGTCTCGGGACAGTAGATCTCGACCGTCCTGGCGTCGCTGTTGCCGCCGAAGAAGGCGATCCGCCCGCTGGGCAGCGCCACCGCCTGGGCGCTGCTTCGGGGCAGACCCAGAGTCGGGCCCTCGACCAGCACAGAGGTGTTCGGATCGAAGATCTCCGTGCCCGCCAACAAGGAACCCGAAGTGGAGGAGGCACCACCGGCGATCAGGACCCGCCCATCCGAAAGTCTCACAACACAATGCGAATGTCTTGCCTGGAAGAGGGCGGTCCGAATGAGAGCGGACCCGCCTCGATTGGTGTCGTACACTTCGAGGGAACCCAGCGATCCGCCGGCGCCGTAGCCGCCGACCACCAGCACCTGGTAGTCGTTCATCAGCACCGCGGCGTGGTAGACGCGAGGCACCGCCAGATCGGCCAACGCGGTGAACCGCATGGCTCGCGGGTCATAGACCTCGCACTCGCCGTTGATCGCGTAACCCGGTCCATACCCGCCACAGGCGAAGACCTTGCCGTCGGCCAGGGGAACCAGGACGGGGAGCCGGGCCAGACTGCCGGTGAAGGTGTCTTGCGTAGCGACGTACACGTCGCTCGTGTGGTCGTAGATGCAATCGTGGAGGCCATCGACCAGCAGGGCTGTGCCGTCGGGGAGCGTGACGCCCGCGAGATCCGTGAACGTCCGCGTCGCCCGGCTGGCGGTGAACTGCTCGGTGTTCGGATCGAACAGCTCCGCATCCGTCCGCCCGGCGCCGGCGAAGATCCCGACCTGGCCGTTGCCGAGTTTCACCGAAACGTGGTCGTAGCGCGCCGCGTTCGGAGAGTACTGCGTCGGGTGCGTTTGATACTGGTATCCCCCCTCGCTGCGGGCGACCCCTGCGACCAGCACAAGGGCCAGAACCACGATGAGATTCAGCTTGTAACCGCTCTTTCCGCCGCCAACTGCTGGACTACTCATATCACAACCTCCGTCCCCCCCGGCCAAGACCGGGGCTAAAGGTGAATCATTGCCCTATAGTGCCGCCTCCCTGCCAGGGCGCAACGGACATTTCCGCTGATTCTCCATCGGTATGTTGGATTATACACTTTAGCGGACGATAACGCTATTCCAGGATCGCGCCCGCCTGGACCGCGAAGTTGTCCAGCCAGGCGTCCGCGCCGTCGAAGCCCAGGCCTTCGGACCCGCCGCCCAGGATGACGTAGACCGGCTCGCCTGCCCACCGGCCCTTCAAGAGTCCCGTAACCGTCCGCCAGGCGTTCGGCTTTCCGTATCCGGTATGGCTGAAGTACAGCTCGTCCGCAGCGGGATTATACGACACGTAGAGCGTCCCCTCGTCCGCGGACCGCTTGCTGGTCTGCTCCTGCACCCAGTACTCATCCCGCAACTCGTAGAGGTAGAACGGGCCGGAATCGAAGCAGCCCACCTCGAACTCCGCCCACCGTGTCACAGGCATCTCGATGCTCGGGAGCAGGCCAATGGTGACGCGCCCGTCGCCCCCGCCCGTTTCGGTGAAGTGGTAGTCGACGCGGATCGCAAAGTCCTGCGTCACGTCCAACCGCCAGTCCTGGGAAACATAGAACGCGTCGACGTTCTGCGCCTCAGCCGAAGCGGTGGTCTCGAGCCTGCCGTTCACTTCCCTGATCTGCACAAGATCCGGATCGACCTCGAACACCATCCACTGTGGTCCCGCTTCACCATCCTCGAAGTCATCCCCCAGCACCTTCTCCCACCACAGATGCGGATAGTCCCTCCCCTCCAGAATCCACCACATGTCCTCGACTCCATTGGTTAGTTCACCCAGGAAATCCCATCCGCCGTCGAGATATGTCTTGCTCGCCTGCATCTCGGCGGTCGTCTTGCCTGTCCCGCCCGCACTTGCGCCCTGGCCTGAGGTCTGCATGTCCCAGAAACAGTTGATGGCATCTCCAGTTGACACACCATACTTCACGGACGACGCGTATTCACAGACACCAATCCCCACCATACCGCCAACATCGTAACCAGCACCGCTGACCGACCCGCCGCTGTAGCTCGCAACGATCTTCCCGCCGTTTCGACCCACCAGGCCACCAACACTATCGTTGCCATCCACAGCGACAGTGCTGTAGCTCGTAGTGATGCTGCCCACGTGGTTGCCCCCCACGAGACCACCTACTCCGGTATCTCCTGTGACCGAGCCGGTGCTATAGCTTGCAGCGATGCATCCAACAACGTTGTAGCCTACGAGACCGCCGACATAGTGGCTGGTTCCACTGATCCCCACTGCCTCTAGACCCACATTGCAGACACTCGCTGTGGCGGAACATACGCACCCGAAAAGGCCCAGAAAGCTGCCACCCCTGATCGTCAGGTGGGAGATCACGTGGCCACAACCGTCAAAGGCACCGCTGAAACGGGTTCCGTCAAACTGCCAATCGACATCATTGAAATCCGGCGCGATGACCGCCTTGTCGAAGATCTTGCCTCCCGGAAGGTTGGGGTCAAGGTCGATGTCGGCTGTCAGGACGAAATGCTTGTCGTAGTCTGCGGGAGTCTCGCCGAGGGCGATCAGATCGGCGGCCGTCGCGATCTGGTAG
>JAGOLX010000039.1 GCA_017993835.1 Phycisphaerae bacterium | reverse complement strand
CGTTGCCGTATCGCTTTGGACATGCAGCGTGACCTGCAAGCTCCCGCCCGCTATCAAACCACCGCCACTCTCCATCAACAACGCCGTGAGACAGGATAGAAATGCTCTGCAACGTTGCTACAGTCTCTATATTCCTCAACGAAATCTTGTGGTTCGATTTCGTTGAGGAACGGACACCACGAGGCTCGCGACGCGCGACAACGGTTTGAGGGGGAAAAACCGAGCCAAGAGGTTTTTCTCCCTCAAAGTAGGCCCGTTTCGCCTTTTTCCGTCTCCCGGGAGGTTCTATGACACCGCGCGGGCGCGTCAACGCGTTCGGTGACATCGTCTGTCCCGCCTGTGGGGCCCAGCTCTTGACCCCGCGCGGGTGCTATGTGCGCTCCGGATCGGCGCGGTGCTGCCTGTGCTCGACGTCGTTCCGGGTCGCGACCGCCACGGCACGAGCGGCCAATCGCCGAAGCAAGGCTCTGCACGCCAGGATGGCTATGGAGGTGCTCGTTCATGACGACCCTGCGTAAACCTGTGGATGGGCGCTCCGCGTCCCGACGGATCGAACGGATGAAGCGCTCGACGGATCCTCTGGCTCGCCAGTGCGCCCTGATCCTGGAGGGCTTCGCGCGCACCGTGCGGACGGAAGGGGCGTTCTACCTGCGATGGTGCACGCTCGCGCCGATGGAGAAGGAGGCCCTTGCTGCTCGCTGGGGCTTCGGCGGCGACGACTGGCGGATGTTCCGTCGCGTGTGCCGCTTCTTCGGCGTGTAGTTGGTCAGCTTTCCGAGCCGCCCAGTTCCGCGGCGTCTTCGGGGACCCAGGCGTCGGCGCCGTCGGCGAGGCGGATGTGGAGCCAGCCGGGACGCTGCTCGATGAGATCGAACTCGGTGCCCTCGTGCAGGGGGTCTTTGAAGCTGGGCGGATAGTTGGGCCCGTCGCCCTGGCGGGCGACGACCTCAGCGGTCGTGACGACGCCGAACCGCTCACGCGACTGGCGGTGCGTTTCGATGAGGATCGAGGCCAGCAGGGAAAGGACGAGTACGCCGGAAAGAACCGCACCGGCGGTGCTCGCTGTCCCTCGACCCCGCCGGATCATGGCGATGCCCGCCAGGCACAGCGCCGCAAAGGCCAGGCAGACCAGCAGGAATCTCGTCCGCAGCGACAGGTCGTAGTGCCAGAAGAACAGGGTCTCCAGCACGCGTTTGGGGGCGGCCGTCTCGACCCGGTCGATCCGACGGCTCCGCGCGAACGCCAGGTTCTTCTTGATGTTCAGGTCGGAGCGATCCAGCCTCTCGGCCCGGCGGTAGTTCAGAATGGCCCGGCCGAGGTCGTCCTTGAGGAGATAGGCGTTGGCCAGGTTGTAGTAGAGTCCCGCGTTCCGGATGCCGCCCTGGTCGATGATCTTCTCATAGAGGAGGATGGCCTTGTCGAAAAGTTGTCGTCCAGCGTCAGGGTCCTGAGCCGCGTTCGCTTGCTGGAAGGCGGCGTTGGCTTCGTTCAGAACGGCATGGAAGTCCTCGCGGGATATGGGCGTCGCCTGGGCAGGATCGGAAAAGGGCAGATCCGTTCGGAGTTCCGCGTTTACGCGGTCTTGATCCGCCTGAAGGCGGAACTCCGAACCTCGCGCATCGCGGGTTTCGTCCTGTCTATTCGTCAACGAAATCGAACCCAGAGATTTCGTTGAAGAATAGAGGCCCGATCTGGCTTTCTCCGATCCACCACGGGCCACCGCCCACGGGTCACAGAATCCCACAAGCACCAGGGCCGCCACGAGCAGAGCTGTTTTGCGAATCGTCATTGCTTCACCCGCCTCTCGATGGCGTCGATCAACTCCGTCGCCTCCTGGACCTGGGCGGCGCCGATGTCGGAGGCCAGGGGGGAATACCGCGAGCCCTCGCAGGCGGCGATCAAGTCCGCGTACCGGTTCGCAAGGGAAGAAGGCGAATCGGTCTGGAGTTCCGGTGGCTCAGCCGCCCCCGGCTGGGGAAGGACACCCCCGAGGGCGGGGGTGCCACAGGTAGCCAAGCCGCCCCCGGCTGGGGAAAGACACCCTCGAGGGCGGGGGTGCCACGGGGGTGCCACCGCGTCGAGAGCTTGCGCGATCACCTGTCGGCAATCCTCCGGCGTCAGCGACGCCGCGACCCGGTCGAAGCGGTCGCCGACATAGCCTTTCAGGGCGGTCAGCAGCAGTTCGGATCTCTGCTTCGGATCGGCGGAGACGATGGCCTTCAGTTGCTGCACCGCCAC
This sequence comes from Phycisphaerae bacterium, assembly GCA_017993835.1. Classification (GTDB taxonomy): domain Bacteria; phylum Planctomycetota; class Phycisphaerae; order Sedimentisphaerales; family Anaerobacaceae; genus PLanc-01. Next base: position 56,114 of record JAGOLX010000039.1, on the reverse strand, counting down.
GCCGGCGGCTCGACGATGACGCCTGCGGGTGAGCGACGCGGGATTGGACCGGCCGGACAGACGGATCGCGGCACTGGCGACGAGGCCCGCAAACGGAATCGCCCAGATCGCGGCGTATCCGGGACTGACCATGGCCGACGGCAGTGAGAAGGTCTGATCCACCAGAACCTCCGGGCCATAGTAGTTGGCCGACAGGCCCTTGCGGATCGCCTCCACCTCCCGGTTCACCGGAGCGGACCCCGCGCCTTCCAGGTCTGCGTTCGTGAGCATCTTCGTCGGCGCGACCTCCAGCGGGATCGGATCGGTCCGGACCACGGCGTATTCGCCCCGCTGGGAATCAAAATAGGCCAGCGGGATCGGCGGGACCTGCGTGACGGTTTCGCTGTTGGCGCGGAGCGTCTGAGTGAAGACCTTGCAGGGGCCCTCCGCCGTAGCCTCGATGGTCGGCGAGGCCTTCTCGGACGGGATCTTGAAGTTCGCCGCCAGCTCCGGCACCTGCTCGAGCTGCGGCCACTGCAGGGCCTTGAGATACGGATTGCCCCCGATCCGGATGGTCACGGTGATCGGGTCGCCCACGCTGACCTTCGTCGGCGTGGCCGAGGCGCTGATCGTATACCGCCCGACCAGCCCATAGAATTCCGCGGGCTTGCCCGTCTCCGGCAGCGCCCGCACCTCCAGCTCGATGGACGCGGACTGCACCGCGGCCCGCTCATACTTCAGGGTGTACGGATTGAACAAATCGCTCGTCCGGACCCGACCGACCGCGAGATTGGCGGAGACGCTGACCGGATCGAGGACGAGGCGGCCGGCACGCTGGGGAATGAGGACCTTGCTGAAGACGAAGACCTCTGCCTCCACGCCCTTGACCTGCTGGCGAGTGCCACGGACGGTCGTCGGGACCCCGTCGATGAGCGTTTGTTCGCCGCCGGCCGGACCGCCCGAAGAAGAGACCTCCTCGACGAGGAAAGCGTCCGACTTGAAGACCGGCACGTCGAACGCGACGTTCTGCCAGCGGGCCGAGACGGTCCATTGCACGGTCATGACGATCGGCTGGCCCACGTAGCACGTCCGCTCCGAGACGGAAAACTCCACGGCCATACGGTCCGTCGTTCCCGGCTTCGAGACCGCGACATCGACCGCGTTGGTGGTGTAGGTCTTGCCGCCCACGACCACCGTCACGCCGGGAAGGTGCATCGTGCCGGCCTCCTTGGCCGTGATCGCGTAATTCAAGGAGTGACTGATCACGACCTGGTCGTGGAATTGGTGGTACGACGAGCCATCGCCGGCGGAACGAGGATTGAAGGGGTTCAACGGCGACAGGTCGATCTTGCTCGGCTTGCTGCCCCCCTCGACGACGATGGAATACTGGAAGGTGTCGCCGGGGTAGATGGCGGTCTCCGAGTTGACCACGGCGCGGACGCGGACATTGTCCCCACTGCCCGCCATGGCTGGATGGGTGAGACACATCGCCAGAACGACATATTTCAGAACGTCTTTCATCACCAGTCTTTTTCGACTCGCTGGTACTGCCCTCTTCGGCGAATCTCACGTTCTTTCTTTTGGCGTTGCTCGTTGTCGATCAGCTCCTGAGCGGTCGCGTCGGGCGCGACCTTCTGCTCCTGCTGCTGGTCCTGGGCTTGTTGTTGCTGGGACTGCTGCTGATCCTGTGGCTGATTGGGCTCCTGGGCCTGCGAATTCTTCTTCTGCTGATTCGCGTCCTTGGCCTGGTTCGGATCCTGCGGCTGATTCGGGTCCTGCTGCGATTGATTCTGTTGCTGTTGCTGACCTTGCTGCTGCTGTTGCTGTTGTCCCTGCTGCGTCTGGTTCGGGTCCTGCTGGTTCTGCTGGTCCTTCTGCTGCTGCTTGATCTGGTCGAGGATGTCCTTGATCGTCAGGCGGGCCACCTCGATATTGCGGGCGGCTTTCTCGTTCTTCGGATCGAGGTCCAGGACCTGACGCCAGTAGGTGATGCTCGTCTTCATGTCCTCGACGGCCTTTTGCAGGTCGGAGTCCCGCTGCTTGGTTCCCCGCTGGAAGAAGCAGTTGCCCAGGTTGTACTTGGCTTTCGCAACGAGATTCATGTCCTTGCTCTGGGCGGCCACTTCCTGATAGAGATCCATCGCCTCCCCGAGGTCGTCCAGTCGGTAGTAGCTGTTGGCCTTGTTGAATCTGGGCTCGACCGCCTGCGGCTGCTCCACGAGGACGTCGTTGTACTTGTTGACCGCGTCAGCGAACTGACCGGCGCCGTAGAGCCCATTGCCTTCCTGGAGGATCTCCCGCGGCGCCGCGCCCCTGGCCCCCGAGGCCAGAACCGCCACCACACAGGACCACAACAAAATGAATCTCGAAGCACGAATCTCGAAACTCGAAACAAGCACGAATGACCGAAGTCCAAAGCTCGAAACAGGAGATCCAACGTGCAATAGCGTTTCGGCCATTTGAGTTTGGGTCCTTCGAATTTGTTTCGGATTTCGAATTTCGATATTCGAGTTTCCGCCCGACGGTTTTGCACGTCGGGTCTTCCAATCATGCTGTCTTCTTGCGTTCACTGATCAACACCTCACCGACCAGCAATCCCATGGCCAGAGCCACGAAGATCTGGAATTTCTCATCATACTTCATCATGGTCATCGACTCCAGCTCTCGCCCCTCGGCCGAGGCGACCAGATCTCCGTAGATCCGCCCGAGGTCCAGCGTTGTGCCGGGCGAGACGGACAGGTACTTGCCCCCTTCCGTCGCGTAGGCCACCTCGCGAAGCGTGTCGCTGTCGAGCTTGGACCAGACCTCCTGCCCCTCGTACTTCAAGAACGTCTTCTGACCGTCCGACCCGGTGATCGGGATGCGCGACCCGGTCTGGTCGTCGCCCAGACCGATGGCGATAATGCGGACCCCGTCCTCCGCCGCCTTCTGCGCCGCCTGGACGGGGAAACTGTCGTGGTCTTCGCCGTCGGTGATGAGGATGACGTCCTTGTACAGGCGACTCTGCTTGTCGAAGACCTCGTCGGTAGCCTTGCGGATCGCGTCGCCGATCATCGTGCCGCCCCGGCTGGTGCTCTCCGTCGAGATGTCCGCCAGGGCCATCCGGACGAACGCGTAGTCCTGCGTCAGCGGGCACTTCACCGTCGCGTTGCCTGCGAACGTGATGATCGCGATGCGGTCGCCCTGGAGGACTTCCAGCAGGTCGGAGATGGCGATCTTCGAGCGTTCGAGCCGGTTCGGCGTGATGTCCTCGGCCAACATCGACCGGGAGGTGTCGAGAAGGATCACCACGTCGCGCCCCTTGCGCCGGATCTGTTGCGGCTGCGGATTCCACTTCGGCTCCGTCAGGGCAACCACGATGCTCGCGAACGCCAGGATCAGCAGTCCCGCTTTGAGCATCTGCTTCTTGAGACTGACCGTGTTGTTGATCCGCGCGAGCATCTCGTTGCTGGCGAGAATTCGCAGCGTCCGCGCCTTGCGCCAGAAGCACCAGACATACGCCGGCACCAGCACCAGCGGCACCAGGAACAGAAGCCACAACGCATTGTCATTGCCGAGATTCATAAACCTACGCCGCACACTCGCCTGTGGCACCCCCGCCCTCGGGGGTGATTTCCGGGCCTCCCCAGCCGGGGGTGGCTGGGCTACATGTGGCACCCCCGCCCTCGGGGGTGATCTCCGGGCCTCCCCAGCCGGGGGTGGCTGGGCCACCGGAACTCCAGACCGATCTGCCTTTTTCCCAAAGGACTCGATTTCCCATCTCTGTTACCAACCTACGGTATCTTTCGAAAGACCGTGCAGCCGAGCAACATTTCCGCACCCAGCAGCATCAAGGCCGGCAGGGTCCACCAGCCGAAGTGCTCTGCATACTGAGTGTACTGCACGGATTTCACTTCCGTCTTTTCCATCTTGTCGATGGTCTCGACGATCTTGCGGAGCGACTCGGCGTCGTCGGCTCGGCTGTAGAAGCCGCCGGTCGTCTGGGCGATCGACTTGAGCAGGCCCTCGTCCAGCTCCTCGGCCGCGGGCATCCGGAACGTCCCGAGCGGGGTCTGGACCGTCCGGTAGGCCTGCGACGATCCGATCCCGATACAGTAAATCTTGATGCCCCACTGCTTGGCGAGCTGAGCGGCCTCCAGGGGACCACGCTGGCCGAAGTTGTTCCGACCGTCGGTCAGCAGGACCATGATCTTGTTCTTGATCGTGAAGCTCGGGGTATCCTTCTTTTCGCCGACCCCGGCGAAGCCCAGGTCCGCATTGCGCCGTTGAATCTCCTCCTCCGCTTTCTTGAGCCGGGCGGCGCCCAGGGCAATCGCATCGCCGATGGCGGTCCCGTCCTCGCTCTGCTGGCTGACAATCTGCGTCTGCTTGAGGAACTCGGTGAGCACGCCGTGACTGAGGACCAGCGGACACACGGTGTCCGCATACCGGGCGAAGGTCACCAGTCCGATCATGTCGTCCGGCCGGCCGCGAAGATCCTTCTTGTCCCCCTCGATGAAGTCCGTCAGCACACGTTTGACGACCTCCAGCCGGTTGAGATTCTCGCCGTAGTAATCCATCTCGGCCTGCATACTGCCCGAGCGGTCCACAACGGCCTCGATGGCAATGCCTTCCGTCGAGACCTCGGCCATCACCGTTCCCTTGCGAGGCCGCGCCAGCGCCAGGATCAACAACGCCAGGCACAACAGCCGCGCGACGACCAGCAGAGGCCGCAGGCAGAGCCGCCAGGAGACCGGGCAGTTCCGCATGTCCACCAGGCTCGGGAATCGCACCGTTGCACCGCGCTTCTTGCGGAGCATCAGATAGCCCGCCAACGGCAGGATCAGCAACAGCAGCAATGCCCAGGGCGAGTACAGTTCCATCTACGCCACCTCCGACTCGGCCATCTGCCCTGTCTGTACGCGATCCGTCACGTCCACCTTGTGCTCGTCGGACTTCGTCCGCTCGATGAAGTCCTTCACCAGGTCGAACATCCGTTGGACCTGCTCGGTCGTCGGCTCGTGCTTGGCGAACTTGACAAGGTCGCAGTGGGTCAGGAACTCCTCGAGCACCTGCTTGTCCGAGAGAGCAAACACCTGGGCAGATCGCAATTCCCCAAGGAACTCCTCCGTCGTCTGTTCCGGCGCGTGCAGGTCAAACCGGTCCTCAATGTAGTGCCGCAGGATTCCGCTGATTCGCTCGTAGAACTCCTTGAGCCGGCCCTGCTCGACGAGATTCAAGGCCACCAGGGCCCGCAGGCGGGCATAGGCCACCTCGTGGGCGGGTTTGAAGATCCGGACCAGTTGCCTCGCTCGTTTGCCGCGAAGGAGCAGCACTCCGACCGGAAGCGCAGCCACGCCGAGCACCGCGAGAATCCAGAGCCACCACCGGCGGGCCGGTTTGGGCATTTCGACGACGCCCTCGATATCCTCGATCACCAGCTTGGCCCGCTGGTCGCCCAGCAGCGAGGTGACCTCGACGGCAATCGGCTCGCTGCTCAGCTCGTGCGTGGCGTTGGGGTCGTTCGCGTCGCGGAATCCGAAGGTGAAGGCGGGGATTTCGTAGTTGCCCGACAGGAAGGGCTCCAGACGGTATTGATAGGTCGTCACGACGTTGTTCTTCGCGTCGAGTTTCTCGCCCAGGTTGTCCCAATCTACGATCCCGAAGCTATCGAGCACCTTGTCCACTCTGGGCATTTCGATCTTGTACCCGCTTTGGAGCGTCGCCTCGAACTGGAGCAGGACGGTGTCGGCGATGCTTAGCTTCGTCTTGTCCAGGCGGACGTGGACCGCAGCGGGCCCCCGCTCGTAGACCTTGTCCACCTCGAACTGCCCCTTGGCCGCCTCGCTTGGCGATTCCTTTCGGCAGCCCGCGCAGACCGCCAGCACGAACAAGGCCCCCAACAGACCCGATCGCATCCAACGGATTGGTTGCTTGGGCTTCCTCATGGCTTCGGCGACGCCTCCTTGGACGGTTCCTGCCCAGCAGCGGGCAGCGCGGAGGTGTGGATGACCACCTGGTGCTTGTCCATCATCTCCTTGATGTAGTCGCGCTGGACCTCCTCGCTCTTGCGGCTGAGCAGCTCTCTCATCACCTGCTGACGGACTTCGTCGAACGTCTTCTGCCGCGAGGGGTGCTTTTCATCGACTCGGACGATCTCCCAGCCCTTGTCCGTCTTGAACGGCTTGTCCAGCACCTTGGCTGCGTCAGCCGCGAAGATGCTCGCGTTGAGGTCGTTCGAGTCGCCGATGCCGGGGACGTAGGAGCCCGGCTGCACGTCGGTCGTCATCTTGCCGCCGCTGTCTTTCGTGCTTGCATCCAGCGACGAACCCCGCGCCAGTTCCGCGAAGTCGTTGCCCTCCTGGGCGAGTTTGAGCAGATCGTTGGCCTTCTGTTCGTCGGCGACGAGGATATGACTGATCTTTGCCTTGGCAGGCTCGACGTACTTGTCCTTGTTGGCCGTGTAGTACGTCTGCACGTCGCTGTCCGTGATGTTGATCTTCGATGCGAGCTGCTCGTCGAGCATCTGCCGACTGAGAGCCTGGCGCGTCAGGCTGTGAAGGAACCGCTTCACCTCGGGCTTGTCGCCCAACTGCTGATCGAGCGCCTGGCGGTACAGGATCTCCTGGGCCAGCCAGCTCTGGAGGAATTCCTGTTTCGCCTGCGGGGCGCGGAGCTGCTCCAGGGCGCGCTTCTTCTGCTCGTTGATCTGCTCCGGCGTCATGAACGCACGCATCGGGGTCAACTGGTCGTCGATGCTCTCCTCGATCAGGGCCTCCAACTGCGATTCCGTGATCTTCTCGGCGCCGATCTCGGCGACCACCTTGCCGCCGGCGGGCTGGGCCGGATCGATGCTCGTGCGGTCCATCAGCTCGTATCGCAGGGCCGAGAACTTACCCAATCGCTCGAAGCACTCCTTGACGTGGGCGTTGATCTGCGGGCCAAGCTCGTCCACCTTGGCCGCCGCTTCACTGCGATAGTAGTGCTCGATGGCGTCGCCGTAGAGGCCGGCTTTCTCCAGCAAACCACCGATCTGAAAGTGGATCTGCGCCCGCTGGGGACCCGTAAGCTGTGCGCTGGTCAGATACTCCTGCCACGCCGCCGCGGCCTGCTGATAGAGGTTCCGCTGGGCCAGCTTCGACGCCAGGTCTTTGACTTGCTCCTCGGACAGCCCGGCGCTGGGCACACTCCGAGGCATCCTCTTGGCCATCTCGACCGTGAGTCTCGCGTGCACCGACACGAGGGCCAGGAGAACAAGGAGCATCACCAGCGTGACCACGCCGATCTTCGAACCGGGCGACTTCTTCTGTGGAAGTGAGAAATCCAGTTTATCTGCCATTGCTTTCTATCGCCTCACCCATTCAGTATTCACCGACCTCACCGTCGTCGGTGACGCATGTGGAAGAACTGAATCACGTCGTTGACATACGGCTTGTCCGTCGCAATCGGGATGAAGTCCACGTTGCTCGAACGGAACATGCCCTGGAGCTCGTTGAATCGTTCGGAACTGTGCCCGCCGTACTGATCGCGGAACCGCCGGCTCGACGTGTCGACGAGCATGATCTCGCCCGTCTCGGCGTCCTGGACCTCGATCAGGCCCACCGAGGGCATCGCCACTTCCACACGGTCGCGGACCGGAACGCAGACGACGTCGTGGCGCTTGTTCAACAGGCTCAGCGGCTTCTTGAATCCCGTCTCGATGAAGTCCGAGACCAGGAAGAGGGTCGCCCGCTTGCGGACCACCTTGGCGATATAGTCCAGCGCCAGCGGGATGTTCGTCTTTCGCTTGGGCATCTCGAAGGCCAGCAGCTCGCGGATCAGGCGAAGGATGTGCCGACTGCCCTTCTTGGGCGGGATGAACAGCTCGATCCGGTCCGTGAAGATCAAGAGGCCCACCTTGTCGTTGTTCTTGGCGGCCGCGAAGGCCAGGACCGCACAGAACTCCGCCGCCAGCTCGTTCTTCATCTTGCTGACGGTCCCGAATTCGCCGGACGCGCTCAGGTCCACCGCGAAGAGCACCGTCATCTCGCGCTCCTCGACGAACCGCTTGATGAACGGCTTTCCCGTCCGCGCGGTGACGTTCCAATCGATGGAGCGGATGTCGTCGCCGGGCATGTACTCGCGGACCTCGTCGAACTGCATGCCCCGGCCCTTGAACACGCTCTCGTACTGGCCTGCGAAGCTCGCGTTCACCGCCCGGGAGGTGTAGATCTGAATCTGCCGTATTCGCTTGATAAGGTCTTGCGGTATCATGCAGCAGTCCATGAACAGGAGGCCTTCGCGATCACGGGACCTCGATCGTGTCGAAGATCGATTTGATGACGTCTTCGCTGGTCTTGTCCTCGGCTTCCGCTTCGTAACTGACGATCACGCGATGCCTCAGCACGTCGGGTCCGACGCTCTTGACGTCCTGCGGTGTGACGTACCCCCGCTGCTGGAGGAAGGCGTGGGCCTTGGCCGCAACCGCCAGGTAGATTGTCGCTCGCGGCGAGGCGCCATAGCTGATGAAGTTGCCCAGCTTCAGGCCGTACTTCTGCGGGTCCCGCGTCGCACAGACGATGTCCACGATGTAGTCTTTCACCTTCTCATCGATGTAGATCTCGTCGACGACGGCCCGGACCTCGGCAATGTCACTCGGTCGGATGACGGGCCTGATGTCGAACTTCTTATCGGTCGCAGCCATGCGGTCGAGGATCTGACGCTCCTGCTCCTTGCTCGGGTAGTCGATCTTGAGCTTGAGCATGAAGCGGTCGAGCTGGGCCTCGGGCAGCGGATAGGTGCCTTCCTGCTCGATAGGATTCTGCGTCGCCAGGACCAGGAACGGATTCGGCAGAGCGAATGTCTGCTCGCCGATGGAGACCTGTCGCTCCTGCATGGCTTCGAGCAGGGCGCTCTGCACTTTCGCGGGCGCCCGGTTGATCTCGTCGGCCAGGATGATGTTGGCGAAGATCGGCCCTTTTCGAGTGACGAATTCGCCGTCGGACTGGCGATAGATCTGGGTTCCGATCAGGTCGGCGGGCAGCAGGTCCGGCGTGAACTGGATCCTTCGGAAGTCCGCGTCGATGGCCCGCGACAAGACCGTCACAGCCAGCGTCTTGGCCAGACCCGGGACGCCCTCCAGAAGAATATGCCCGTTGGCCAACAGGCCGATAAGCATTCGTTCGAGCATGTACCGCTGGCCCACGATCACCTTGTCGAGCTCGGAGAGCAGCGCCCTGACGAATTCGCTCTTCTGCTGGACCAGGCCGCCGATCTGCTTCACATCCATCGCCATAAAGACTTACCCCAACGAAAGTTACAAGTATCGTTAGATCCCTCGAACCCTGCCCGGCCGGATGGACCGGTTCTCCTGCACGGTCAGAAAAACAATGCCGTTATTACGTCGCAAACCGCAAATTTGTTCCCACCTTACTACACCAAGGAACGCCATTGTTCAAGGCCTTATCCGCGTTTGCACGCCACCTCGTTGCGGCGTCGGTCCCCGCGACCCGCCCGGTCGATATGTCACGTCCTGAGCAAAATCCTTAGAACGGATTGAGGAGTCGCCTGCTATGATCGCCGAGGAAACCCACACGGTGACTCTGGTCGGTCAGGTGGAAGAATTCATTGCGTTCGCCAGGTTGAAGAAATGGTGAATCAGAGCCAAGAAGACGACGTGTCTGCCAACGACGCAGACAGGCCCGACTCTGCCACGAAACCCTCCCCTGGCGCCGGGCGGCGGGCGTGGGTCCCGATCGCCGTCCTCCTGACGGTACTTGCCTGCCTGTGTGTTGTGACCCTGGTTGGCGCCCGTGGGTCGTCTCTCCGGGCAATCGCCGGGCATTTCGCCATCTCGACGTTGTTCGCTGGATTCGGCGCCTGTCTGACAGCCAAGAGCTTCCTGATTCACGGCACACCGGGATTGCTGCCGCTGGGCTGCGGCATCGTCATGTGGGGCCTGGCCGCCATGGCCTCCAGCAACACTTCGCCTCAGGGCGCCCGCCTCAGTGAGACCGTCTATTTCAGTTGTACGTCGCTGTCCGCCTTGTGGCTTGTGACGGGCGCATCCCTGTTGTTGCGAACGAGCCAACCCCTCTCGCGAAGGGCTTTGTGGCTGACAGCGACCTACACCCTCGCCGGGGTGGCCGTCGTGGGGATCTCGCTCCTGGCATCCGCCGGTGCGATCCCGTCCTTCTTTCTCCCCGACTGGGACACCCCTCCCATGCGGCAACCCGGACCGGTCCTGAATATCGCCCTGTTCGTCCTCGCTGCCTTGTTGCTCGGCGCAGGGGCGGTGGAACGCAGACCCACATCCCCCTTCACGTACTGGTCCGCTGTGATCCCCGGGTTGATCGCAGCGGGGATCTTCGGGGCGAAGTTCCAGTCGGAATCCGGCGTCTACGACCGCACTGCCTATCTCTCGCAATTCCTCAGCGGCCTCTATATGCTGCTGGTGGCTGTCGTCGCGTCTCAGCGGGAGTCCCGCGCCAAGGAAATCGCGGTGGAGGTGGGCCTCCGCAAGAGCGACGAGCTCTATCATCTCCTGTTCGAGAACATGACGGAGGGGTTCTTCATCGGCGAGGTGGTTTACGACGAAGAGGGCAAGCCCTGTGATTATCGGCATGTCCATGTGAACCCGGGCCACGAGCGACAGACCGGCTTCAAACGGGAACGAGTGACCGGCAGGACCTCGCGGGAACTGTTCTTCCCTGCCCCCAATCCGATGGCAACACAGAAGTTCTGCGAGGCGGGGCACCTCGGACGCTCCTCCCACTTCGAGATCTTCAGTCAGGCCATGGGCAAGTACCTGGACATCATTGCATTCCCGCTGGGAAAAGGCAGATTCGCCTCGCTCACCATCGACATCACCGAGCGCAGATTGGCGGAGGAAGCCCTGCGACAGAGCGAGGCGAAGTACCGCACCATCGTGGACACGGCAACCGAGGGAATCCTGGTCGTCGGGCCGGACGCTCTGACGACTTTCGCCAATGCCCGCATGGCGAAGATGTTGGGCTATGCCGACGAAGAATTGGTCGGTCGGCAGATCAGCGACTTCATGTTCGAGGAAGACGTGCCTGATCACGCGCGAAGGATCGCGAACCGCCGCCGGGGGATATCGGAGAACTACGAGCGCCGGTTCCGCCGCAAGGACGGACAAACGGTATGGACGCTTGTATCCGCGACGCCGCTGCTGGACGACAACCAACGCTTCCAGGGCTCTTTTGCGATGTTCACCGACATCACCGAGCGCAAGGAGGCGGAACGCAAAGCGCGGGAGTCCAGCGACTTGCTGCGCGCCAGCGAACAACACCTCAAGGCGGTCGTGAACGGCTCGCCCATCCCGCAATTCGTGATCGGCAGGGACCATCGCATCCTCTACTGGAACCGGGCGTTGGAGGAGTACAGCGGGCTGCCGGCGGAGGAGATGGTCGGCACCCGCGAGGTGTGGCGTGCCTTCTACGGAAGCGAGCGCCCGTGCCTGGCCGACCTGCTGATCGAGGGCGAGATAGACAGGATCGAGCAGTTGTACGCCGGCAAGTGTAGCCACTCCCGACTGATCGAGGGCGCCTTCGAGGGCGTCGACTTCTTCCCCGACATGCACGGCGGCACGTGGCTGTTTTTCACGGCCGCGCCGATCCACGGCAAGGATGGCGAGATCCTCGGCGCGGTGGAGACCCTGGCCGACGTCACCGAGCGCAAACAGATGGAGAACGAGTTGCGCAAGTTGGCCTCCGTGGTCACACACAGCAGCGAACTGGTGAATCTGGCGACGCCGGACGGGAAGATGATCTACCTGAACGACGCAGGGAGCAAGATGCTCGGCATCTCTGCCGACGAGGTTGCACGGACACACATCCTGGAGGTCATTCCCGAGCACCTGATGGAGAAAGTCCGGAACGAGGTCCTGCCGGCCATGGGAGCTGGGGGATGGGAGGGGGACCTGGAATACAAGAACCTCCAAAACGGGACGCTGACCGCTGTGCACGCCATCATATTCCTGGTCACCGACCCCAAGACGGGAGCCCCGCTCTACCACGCCAACGTATCAATGGACATCACCGAGCGCAATCGGATGGAGCAGGCCCTGCGGGACTTGAACGCAACGCTGGAGAGCAAAGTCGTGCAGCGTACGGCGGAGTTGGAGAAACGGACTCGGCAGCTCCAGCAACTGACGCTCCAGTTGTCCCAGGCGGAGGACCGGGAGCGCACGCGGATCGGAGCGATCCTGCATGAGGATTTCCAGCAGCAGATCGCGGGCGCCAAGCTTCATCTGAGCCTGTTGAGCAGACGCGTGGAAGACAATCCGCAGCAACAGGACATCATCGCCCGGGTGGATGGGATTCTCCGAGACGCCATCGAGCAATCGCGGAGCCTGGCGCACGAGCTGAGTCCCGCCGCACTGTCTCAGAACGACCTGACGGAGGTCCTTCGATGGCTGGCCACCCAAATGAACACGGAACTGGGCCTGAGGGTCCACGTGAACGCCCAGGACGAAGTGACTTCGCCCTCGGATGCGCTGACGGTCTTCCTGTTTCGGGCGGTCCAGGAGATGCTCCGGAACGTGGCTAGGCACTCCAAGGCCCGCGAGGCGACGATTCGAACAACCTATCACGGGCGGTACGTGTGCATCTCCGTGCGCGACCGGGGCACAGGATTCAATCCCAAGGAACTGGGAGATGGCGTTGGATTCGGGCTGATGAATATCCGCGAGCGGAGCGAGATGCTGGGCGGCCGCCTGAAGGTCCGGAGCCGCAAGGACGTCGGCACCGCGATGTACCTTACGGTCCCCAACGAGGATACTGAAGCAACGGACGCTGCCGTTCACGAGGTCTGCGTTCAGGGCAAGTGAGCCGCCCGGCGCCAATGATCTTGTTTGCCGCCGGAGTCATCGAATCTACCCCTGACGCCCGCTGCCCGTGCAATCCTGCAGCTTGATCCAACTCACCGCCTGATGAGCGAGCCGCGTCGGTTCCGGGATGCGGTACCTCGTGGTACACGCAAGAGTCACGCGCACGGCGTCTTCCAGCAGGCACCGCTGGCCAACCGAGACGAAGACCGGCTTCACGTGGCTTCGCGTCCGAACCACCGCGCCGATCACTTCTTCACCGTCTCGCAGAGGGCTCCAGGCCCCCTTCTCATCGGCGGGCTCGTCGAATGTGCCGATCAGTCGGCTTTTGGCACAGCCGACGGTCGGCCTGTCGAAGAACAGGCCCAGATGCGCCGCCAGTCCGAGGCGTCGCGGATGTGCGACTCCCTGTCCATCGATCATATACAGGTCGGGCTCGCGGCTGAGCTTGCCGACCACTTCCAGACACACCGGAGCTTCCCGAAACGACAACAAGCCTGGGACATACGGGAACTCTGTTTTCCGCTCGGCCGTGACCGTCTCGACATGCTCGAACTTGAAGGTCGCAGCCAATGTGGCACCCCCACCCTCGGGGGTGTCAGTCTCCCAGCCGAGGGCGGCTGGGCTACATACCTTCAGCACCACTGCCGCCGCGAAGATCCGCTTGCCGTCCCTGCTGAAGGCACAATCCAGGCCTGCAATCCGTCGGGGCAGCTCTTTCAGTGGCGTGAACTGCACTTCCCCCGCCAAGCGGGTCTGCAGCTCCCTGGCCTCGGCATAGGACAGACTCCATTCGTGCAGGCTACGCATTCCGGCCACTCCACACCCTCACTGCTCGCCAAACAACGCCTCGAACAACTCCTTGGCCCGTGACAATCCCTCTTCGCTGAGTGCGACGGACTTGGCCTTGCCCTTGGGGTCGGAGATGTAGCCCTTCTGATGAAGGCGGTCCATCGTGTCCCAGTCGAACGATTTCCAGGCCCGGGCCCCATACTTGCCCTCGGATGTGACCAGATACAGCAGCGCCAGAGTGAAGTCGTCAACTTTGTCGTAGTTGATTTCCATGTGAACTCACGTCAATCCCCAGATCAACCAGAGTAGACAGGCCCCCGCAATCGCCAATGCCGTGAAGACCAGACCACGTCTTCGCCTGTCCGCAAGATACGATTGCGCAAGGATCTCATCAAGGTAGCATCTGTCACCGACCCTCTTGACGGCCCCGTACTCAACCAGCCTGCCATAATACCACCGGTCCGAGTAGGGAACCTCCGCTTCCGGAATGGCGGACTCCGGAGATACCGCCTGTCGCTCGCGCAGGAACGAGAAGATTCGTTTGATCCGTATGCCAATCACTGCCGCTGCCGACATTCCGTTCACCCCGCGGCCCGAAATCCGCGTTCGTTGAGCACTTCGACCAGTTGGTTGTGCAGTCGAATCGTGCTGTCCTCATCGCCGGACTCGCAAAAGATCAAAAGGATGCCCTTGTCCGCGATGCATATCGTCTTGAGGACGTTCCGATTGCCGTCCGCGTCGGTGAATTCGAGATGAGACGTCGTGCATTCCTTCCCACGCGCGTCTTTCGATCTCTTGGACCCGGCCGTATAGGTCGGATCGCTCTTCGAGCCGCCCTCGCCGGCGACCCAGTTGGCCATCTTCCGATGAACCTCCACCACAGCGGTGTCTACCTCTTTCTCCCAGCGGGAGTCGGTCACGACCACGGAACCGTCCTGATAGGAGTCATATGTCTTGGAGGGATGATGGTGGCACCCGCAAAGGGAAGCCAGCAATACGCATAGGCAAGCCAAACTCGTCCTCATCCCTTTCACTCCTGCAACGAATCCACGCTCGTGACAGCTTGATAACGATCCACTATGACGCTGTCTTCTGAATAGGACAGTCGTCGTTGGCGGAAGACTATTTCATCGCGGGTCACGCAGATTATGTCCTCTGACCACCGCGACTTGTCTGTTTCTCCGAGATCGCAACATTGTCACTCATCCTGCCCCGCCAGAAGGCTCGAATAGTCCCTTGGTCCACGACTTCAGCAACAGTCGCAGCGAAGGTAGATGTCCAGATCCTATGCGGCTTCCTCGTCGGCTTCCATCCACTCAGGCAGGGGAAAACCTGTGGCCAGACTGTAGGCCGTCTCAGGTGCAATATCCACCTCGTCGTCCCAGGTAACGACGCCAAGCTCCTCATTGACCTTCGCCCTCCTGAATACTTCTGGATCGCGGAGTCGCGAGAAAACTCCCCCCTTTGCGATGATCGGCCTGCAATCAAGGATGCCTGATTTGCCGTCTTCAAACATGAGCTCCAGCCTGAATCCATCCAAGCATTTGACTTTGACAACATCGTGGTACATAACCGATTCCTCAGTTGAGAGGGGCAATCTTGTTGGGAGCCTGCTCGTTCCGTGCACGCTCCCAGTTCTCCATCAGTTCGCTTTGATGTTGACTGGCCCATTCGATCACCATCCCAAGGGCACGCGCAGGAAACCTGCCTTCAAGCAGGCTGAGGGTACGAATGTCGATAACGACCTTGTGACCGCCATACCTCGCATGAAAGCGAGGCGGATTATGTTCATCATAGAACATGGCAATCACAATCCCATAGAATCGACAAATCTCCGGCATTCGAACCTCGCGCGAGCAGAACTTCAGTTCATCACAGTGACCGTCGATGCTCATGAAGCAGGGTGGAGACAAACGCCGCCGCCTCCCCAGACAGGGGTCGATTGTGGACACAATGTTGGACAGCATCAGCCACAATCCTTGCCTCTCCAGCGGTCAATCCAACCTTTTGATAGCCGGGCTCATCTCCCGGTGAGGGGAGATTATCGAGAATCTGGTCTATGGTCTCACACAATTCCTCGCGTTCCTCCTGCCACTTCTGTTCCTCTTGTTCTTCCGCCTTCCTCTCCTCTTCCTTCTCAACCTCCTCGATTTCTCTTTCGGTAAGGCTGAGATTCTCAACGGCCGTCTGAATTGCACACTTGGCTGTCCAGAGGTTGCCACGTACCACGGAATTGAACTCGTCAACGCGAGACCACTTCTCAATCAATCGGAATGCATGTACCAACTCGTCGCGAACCAATCGGTCATCACGATCATTGGAGGACGCCATCGTTCCCTCTGCCTATTCCATCACAACAAAGACCATATCGTCGCCAGCCGTCCTTTCACTGAAAGAACAGGGGAGTATTATACAGCGGTTCTGCAGGTGCATGCAATCACCCAGATCGGCGACAAAATGCCGGTCATGCCCGCTCTGCACGAATCTGGCGAGGGGGTTTTTGCCTTTTGCGGCCGGTGTGCTACAATGCTACGTTTGTGCCGACCCGCCGGAGACGGGGACGCTACCGCAGGTGGGGTTCGCGTTGCAAAAGACAAGATCGAAGAAGCAGGTTCGCTGGATATATGATCGAGCACACAGAGAAGGTCATTCGGATCGAGGGGGCTTCAGAGCACAACCTCAAGAACATCAGTCTGGACATCCCGCGCGACAAGCTCGTCGTGATTACGGGCATCAGCGGGTCGGGCAAAAGCTCGCTGGCGTTCGACACGATCTATGCGGAGGGCCGACGTAAGTACGTCGAGTCGCTCAGCGCGTACGCCAGGCAGTTCCTGGAGCAGATGCAAAAGCCCGCGGTGAACGAGATTTCCGGCCTGCCGCCCACCATCGCCATCGAGCAGCGAAGCGCCAGCAGCAATCCCCGTTCGACGGTGGCGACGACGACGGAGATCTACGACTACTTCCGCCTGCTGTTTGCCAGGGTGGGCCAGCCGCACTGCTGGGTCTGCGGACGCGAGATCACCAGCCAGCATTCCTCCCAGATCGTCGAATCGATTCTCGCTCGTCCCGAGGGGACCAAGATCCAGGTCTGCGCCCCGCTCGTTCGCGGCAAGAAGGGCGAGCACAAGGACATCTTCGCCAACATCCAGCGGGAAGGCTTCGTCCGCGTCCGTGTGGACGGCACCGTGTACGACCTCCGCAACGTGCCCGACCTCAACAAGAACCAGAAGCACGACATCGCGGCGGTCGTGGACCGGCTCATCCTCCGAGAAGGCATCCGCACCCGCCTGGCGGACTCCGTCGAGACCGCGTTGAAGCTCGCCGAGGGGATTCTGCTCGCCCTCATCCAGGAACCCGCCGGAGCCGACAAAGGCACCGAGGGCGATGGCAAGTGGGAGGAAGTCGTCTACAGCGAGCGGTTTGCATGCCCCGAGCACCCGGAGGCCTGCCTGGAGGAGCTTTCGCCCAGGCTGTTCAGCTTCAACAGTCCGTTCGGCGCGTGCAAGAGCTGCGATGGACTGGGCACCATCCTGGAGTTCGATCCGGACCTGATCGTTCCGGACAAGAGCGTCTCACTGGAGAACGGCGCCGTCACCGCCTGGCGAGGCAGCGGCAAGCGGATGAACATCTATTATAACCGGCTCATCAAGCGGTTCTGCCGGGACACAGGGATCAGCAAGGCCGTCCCCTACCAGGAGATCCCAAAGGACATCCAGCGTCTGCTCATGTACGGCACAGCCGAGGGAGACGAGCAGAAGTACGGCGTCTGGTTCGAGGGCGTCATCCCGAACCTGGACCGGCGCTGGAAGAACACCACCAGCGAGTACGTCAAGACCCGCCTGCACGGGTACCTCTCCGAGCAGCCCTGCCAGGCCTGTCACGGCGCCAGGCTCCGTCCGGAGGTCGTCGCAGTCACCGTCGGCGGCAAGAGCATCAGCGACGTCAGCAAACTGAGTGTGGAACAGGCCCGTCAGTTCTTCGACGAGCTGAAGCTCAATCCCGAACAGACGATCATCGCCGCCCAGATCCTCAAGGAAATCAAGGCCCGCCTGCAATTCCTGCTCGACGTTGGGTTGGGCTACCTGACGCTCGACCGTATGAGCAGCACCCTGGCCGGCGGCGAGGCCCAGCGAATCCGCCTGGCCACCCAGGTCGGCAGCGGCCTGGTCGGCGTCTGTTACGTCCTCGACGAACCCACCATCGGCCTGCACAGGCGCGACAACGACCGGCTCCTCGGCATCCTCCAGACGCTGGCCAAGATTGGCAACACGGTGATCGTCGTCGAGCACGACGAGGACATCATGCGTGCGGCCGACTACATCATCGACATCGGTCCCGCAGCAGGCGCCCACGGCGGCGAGATCATCGCCCAAGGCACCTACGACGACATCATCCACTCGCCCACCTCCCTCACCGGCGAGTACCTCAGCGGTCGAAAGAGCATCGTCGTCCCCCCCAAACGACGCCCGTATTCGCTCAGGAAGTGCATCGAGGTCAAGGGCGCCGCGGAGCACAACCTCAAGAGCATAGATGTGAAATTCCCGCTGGGCGTCTTCATCTGCGTCACCGGCGTCTCGGGCTCGGGCAAGAGCACGCTCATCAACCACATCCTCCTGCGCGGTCTCAAACGCCACCTGTACCAGTCCCGCGAGAAGCCCGGCGCGCACAAGAACATTCTCGGCATCTCGCAGATCGACAAGGTGATCGAGATCGACCAGTCGCCCATCGGCAAAACGCCGCGAAGCAATCCCGCGACGTACACCGGCGTGTTCGACCTCATTCGCAAGCTCTTCGCGATGACCCGCGAAGCCAAGATCCGCGGGTACACCGCCGGAAGATTCAGCTTCAACGTCAAGGGCGGACGCTGCGAGTCCTGCCGGGGCCAGGGCACCAAGAAGATCGAAATGCACTTTCTGCCCGATGTCTATGTCACCTGCCAGGACTGCAAGGGCACGCGGTTCAACCCCGAGACGCTCCAGATCACGTACAAAGGCAAGAACATCGCGGACGTGCTCGACATGCGAATCGAGGACTCCGTGGAGTATTTCGCCAACTTCCCGACCATCGTCCGCGTGCTCAAGACGCTGACCGACGTCGGACTGGGCTATGTCCAGCTCGGCCAGTCCTCCACCACGCTCTCTGGCGGCGAGGCTCAGCGAGTGAAGCTCTCCGCGGAGCTGGGCAAGGCCTCGACCGGGCGCACCCTCTATCTGCTCGACGAGCCAACGACCGGCCTGCACTTCGCGGACATCCACAACCTACTGGCAGTCCTGCAGAAGCTGGTGGACCTGGGCAATACGGTCGTCGTAATCGAACACAACCTTGATGTCATCAAGACTGCGGACTATATAATAGACCTCGGCCCCGAGGGCGGCAACGCCGGCGGAACCGTCGTGGCCGCCGGACCGCCTGAGGAGATTGTGAAAGTGCCGGGCAGCTATACCGGCAGATTCCTGAAAGCGAAACTGTAGGGATTGATGATTTACGATGGACGATTCGCGATTTGGCTTCGCTTCCCCGAAGCAAACAGGGTGCATGTCGGATGCAGGACCGTTCGTGCGGCCCGTCGTGAAGTGGCGAAGTACTGCTCGACGCCTGTCATTCCTGCGAAAGCAGGAATCCAGGAACCACGGCATGCGACAGGTCCCAGGGAGTGGATTCCCGCTTTCGCGGGAATGACATCCAGGAGTTCCATGGGCCTCTGTCGTACGTGCATATGCACATTGGGCATCGGCGCGCAAATAGTAAATCGCAAATAGTAACTTCGCAGATTCCGGGAGGTGTATCATTCAGGACGCACAACCGACCATTCCGCCGCGACAGTGGGAGTTCGAGTTGAGCAGCATCGAAGACCTCCGGCGATTGAATGCGCAGTTGGGGACCTCTGTCGATGCCATCGAGGACGTCTCCATCCTCACACGGCCCGTCGAGTTCGCCGGCCTGACCATCCCGAACTCGCTGGCGGTGCAGCCAATGGAAGGCTGCGACGGCGACGCCCAGGGCCGGCCCGACGACCTCACCGTCCGACGATACGAACGGTTCGCCGCCGGCGGCGCGGGACTGATCTGGGCGGAGGCCATCGCAGTACTCGAGGAGGCCCGCGCCAATCCGCGTCAGCTCTGGCTCCACAAGGGCAGCAAGGAGGCTTTCCGCGCCATGGTCCGTCGGGCACGGGACAAAGCCGCTCTCGCCAACGGGTCCGCTCACAGGCCGGTGATCGTCGCGCAGTTGACCCATTCCGGCCGATACAGCAAGCCCGACCCGGTCCCCAAGCCGATCATCCCGCAGCGGGACCCTTATCGCGACCCGATGGCCCCGCAGCCCAGGCCCGACACGAATCGCAAGAGCCGAATCCCCGACGACTGGCCGATTGTCACGGATGAGTATCTCGACCGACTCCAGGACGCCTACGTCGAGGCGGCGCGCATTGCGTTCGAGGTCGGCTTCGACGCGGTGGACATCAAGTCGTGTCACGGCTATCTCATCAACGAGCTTCTCGCCTGTCACAACCGGCCGGGCAAGTACGGCGGCTCCTTCGAGAACCGCACGCGGTTCATGCTCAGCGTGGTTGACCGCATCCGCGAGGCGCTCGGAGAAAAGGCTCGCATCGTCACGCGGATGGGCATCTACGACGCAATCCCCTACCCCTACGGCTGGGGCGTGGACAAAGACGACTACACCAAGCCCGACCTGACCGAGCCCAAGAAGCTGATCGCCTTGCTGCGTCAGCGAGGCGTCCGACTCATCGACATTACCATCGCCAATCCGTACTACAATCCGCACGTGGGCCGGCCGTTCAATGAGCCCATCGTGGGCGGATACCCCGAGCCGGAACACCCCCTGGCCGGCGTAGCTCGGCTGATCAACATAACAGCCGAGGTTCAAAAGGAGTTCCCCGACATGGCCTTCGTCGGCACCGGCTATAGCTGGCTGCGGACGCTCTTCGCCAACGTCGGCGCCGCGAACAAGGCCAACGGCCTGGTAACCTTGATCGGAGCAGGCCGGATGGGGTTCGCCTATCCCGACTTCGCACGGGACATCGTCCGCGACCGTCGGATGTACGCGGAGAAGGCGTGCGTCGGGTGCAGCGCGTGCACGCAGATTATGCGGGACGGCGGGCGAACCGGATGCGTTGTGCGGGACAACGAGGTCTACGGCCCGATCTTCCGTCGCGGACGCATGAGCGACAAGGACAACCTGCTGCGACTGGCGGCAGCTTGCCGCAAGTGCCAGGAGGCGACGTGCCAGTTGGGTTGCCCCGCCGGGATCGAGATCCCGCAGTTCATCAGCCTGTTCCTCGAAGGCAAGGAACGCGAGGCCTACGAGACCATCCGCAAGGCCAATGTCTTCCCCGAGGTCTGTGCCTGGCTGTGCCCGGTCGAGCAGCAGTGCCAGGGCAACTGCCTGCAACAATTCATAGGCGACGGTCCCCTGCCCATCGCGGACATCCAGCGGTACCTCGCATCGCAGGCGAACAAGAACGGCTGGTCCAAGCTGCGAATCCCCGAGAAGGCCACCGGCAAGAAGGTCGCGATCATCGGCGCGGGTCCCGCGGGCCTGGCGTGCGCCGCCCGGCTGCTGGAAGCAGGTCACGCCGTGACGATCTTCGACAAGAGCACCGCCTTCGGCGGCATGGTCGAATCCGTCATCCCGCCCGACCGCCAGAACACCGCCCTCAAGACCGAGATGGCCGCGATCTTCGCCGATGTGCCGAAGGACCGGATGAGCCTGTCGCTCGGCAAGGAACTCGACTCGGGGCACAACCTGGACACGATTCTGGCCCAGGGTTTCGACGCTGCCTTCATCGGGCTGGGCCTGCCCCAGTCCGTGAGCGTCACGAAGAAGCAGCTCGATGGGCTCTGGAACGCGATGGACTTCCTGTCCTTGGCCAAGCAGGACCACAGGTTGGACTTGGCCGGCAAGTCCGTCGCGGTCATCGGTGGCGGCAACACCGCGATGGACGTGGCAGTCACCGCCGCCCGCGTCGGAGCCAGGGACGTCTACGTGATCTATCGTCGATCCTTCAAGGAGATGCCCGCCTGGGGCGCCGAGCGGGATCGTGCGATGGACGCGGGGGTCCACTTTCTCATCCTGACGCAGCCGCTTGAGTACACGTCGCGCGACGGAAAGCTCACCGGCATCAAGTTGTGCCCGACCCGGCTTGGCGAACCCGACAACAGCGGCCGACGCAAGCCCGAGTCGCTCGAATCCAGCGCGTACGAGCTGAATATGGACGCTGTGGTCGAAGCCATCGGACAGGCAGCGATGGAGGGCATCGAGAAGGTCCTGCCGGGCGTTGAATTCGACCGGGGACTGATCCGGACGCAATCCGGGACGCTGGCCACATCCCGGCCGGGCGTCTTTGCCGGTGGGGACATCGTTCGAGGGGCTTCCACCGTCGTGGCCGCTGTCGCAGACGGCATGAGAGCCGCCCGGGAAATCGACCAGTTCTTCAAGTAGCATGGGCGTCCCGCCCATGAATTGGGGATCACGGGCACGATGCCCGTGCTACGAAAGAAAGGACCCTTATGGCAGACCGACCCGTCGCCATCGTCACCGGCGCCAGCCGGGGCATCGGCCGAGGCATCGCACTGGAGTTGGCGTCCCTGGGCTACGACCTGGTCGTCAACCGGGCCCAGGACCAGGAGCCGGAGGTACTGAATGAAGCATCGTCGCTCGGCGCCCATTGCGAGTTTGTTGCGGGCAGTGTCGCCGAGGCGCCGACGAGACAGCGAATTGTGGACATGGCAAAGGCTCGGTTCGGCCGATGCGACATGCTCGTCAACAACGCAGGCACCGGACCGGCCAGGCGGCTCGACATTCTCGAAGCCACGGAAGAGAGCTTCGACCGGGTCCTGGGCATCAATCTCAAGGGCCCCTACTTCCTGACGCAACTCGTCGCCAACTGGATGGTCCAGCAGCGAAAGGAGCATCCGGACCGGCCCCTGCGAATCGTCAATATCGGCTCGATCTCCGCCTACACCAGCTCCCCCTCGCGGGGCGAGTACTGCGTCAGCAAAGCGGGCATTGCGATGATGACCAAGCTCTACGCAGACCGCCTGGCCGAGCACAATATCGGCGTCTTCGAGGTCAGTCCTGGCATCATCGAGACGGACATGACCCGCGTCGTGAAGGACAAGTATGACAAGCTGATCGCGGAGGGGATCACGCCGATCCGCCGATGGGGCAGGCCTGAGGACGTGGCGAAGGCCGTCGGCGCCATCGCGGAAGGCCGACTCGATTTCTCGACGGGGACCGTCATCAACGTCGATGGCGGCTTCCACTTGAGGAGACTTTAGGATGTACGATTTGCTATTTACGATTTGACGGCCGTGTGCATCGGCTCGCTCCGAAACACCAGGCCGGCGAAGCCAAATCGTAAATCGCAAATAGTAAATCGCCCAATTCGAAGAGGGACCCATGGACATCAAAACGGCAATCGTCACACTAATCCATGACGGTTTCATTCTCGTCTTCAACCAGGACAAGCTCGACATCGTCCGGACCGCCCAGGCCCTCGTCGAAGCGGGGGTCAACAACATGGAGGTCACGTGCCGAATCAAGAAGCCCCTGGAGAAGCTCTCGCGGCTCCGCAAGGAGATGCCCGACTTCGTCGCGGGCTCCGCCAGCCTGATCGACTGGCCCGGCATGACCGCGGTCTACAACCACGCACACCAGGACGACCCGCTGCCGACGCTCCAGCAGGTGGTCGATGCCGGCGCGTGCTACCTGGTCTCCGCGGTGAACTTCAGCGACACAGGCTACAAGCGATTCGGTGGCCATATCCCGATGATCCCCGGTTGCGGCAGCGCCACCGAAGTCGTCACCCAGTTCGCCAAGGGCGCAAACCTCTGCAAGGTCTTCCCGGCCAAGGAACTCGGGGGCCCGGCGTTCATCGAGGCCATCGACCCGGCCCTGCACAAGATGATCAGCCTGGTCCCCACAGGCGGCACGACCGCCGCCAACATCCCCGACTACGTCAACGCCGGCGTGCTCGTGCTGGGCGGATCATTCAGCATGATCGAGAAGGCCACGCTCAAGAAGATCGTCGAGGAACAGGACTACAAGCTGCTCGCGAAGGAACTGGCGGTCGTGAAACACCTGATCGAAGAAACTCGGGCGAAGAAGTATCCAGGCATCAATTTGGCGACCGCGTCGCTCGATGAGATCATCGCCAAGACCGGCCGTAACTTCAACCTTGGATAGAGATATGTTCGACAAATCATGTGTGATCGAGTTGCTGTGCGCCGCGGTGGTCGTGGCAACGTCGTCAGCCGCAATAGGTGAACCGCAGCCTGCGGTGACTTTGAACACCAAGGACACCGGCTACCGCGGCATCTGGTACATGAACCAGCCGCTCCAGAACGAATACCGGTTCAAATACAGCGGCGGACTGGGCACGTACTGTGCCAAGCACAAGCCGTTTGCCGTCTATTGCCCCCAGGTCAACAAGACGTTCTTCTGCTACGGCGGGACCTCAGAGGATTCCTATTTGAAGCGTGACCTGACAACCGGAGACGACCGCAAGAACTCGTCCGGCATTCTGCTGCATATGGTCTCCTACTACGATCACGCGACCGGCAAGGTCCCGCGCCCGACCATACTGCTCGACAAGCACACGAAGGACGCCCATGACAACCCGGTCATCTCCGTCGACGACCAAGGGTACATCTGGATCTTCTCGACCTCGCACGGGACCTCGCGACCCTCCTATATCCATCGCAGCAAGGAACCGTACAGCATCGATGCGTTCGAGCAAGTGCATCCAACGAAGATCGAGGATGGGAATGAAGTGCCCATGACAAACTTCTCATACATGCAGGCTTGGCATGTCCTCAGGCGGGGTTTCGTGGCCTTCTTCACGCGATACCATTACCCGGCCGCACGCACAGCCTGCTTCGCGACCAGCGCCGACGGGGTCCGCTGGTCCCAGTGGCAAAGGCTCGCCGCCATCGACGAGGGCCACTATCAGATCAGCGCCGTAAGCGAGAGCAAGGCCGCCACGGCGCTCAATTACCACCCGAAAGGCAAAGGGCTCAATTGGCGGACGAACCTCTACTACATCGAGACCACAGACTTCGGCCAGACCTGGCGCACGGCGGGCGGAGGCGCACTGACGCTGCCCTTGACCGCGCCGCAGAACGACGCCCTCGTTCACGACTATGAGAAGGAAGGTCTGCTCGTCTACGTCAAGGACATCCGTTTCGACGAAGCAGGCAGACCGGTGATCCTGTACATCACCAGCAGGGGCTACCGATCCGGACCGGAAGATGGACCGCGAACGTGGACCACGGCCTGCTGGACGGGGACCACCTGGGAGATCCGTCCCGTGACGACCTCCGACAACAACTACGACATGGGCTCGCTGTACATCGAGGGCGACGGCACGTGGCGGATCGTCGCGCCGACCGAGACAGGCCCACAGCCGTACAATCCCGGCGGCGAGGTCGCGATCTGGACCAGCAGCAACCGCGGCGCCTCGTGGCAGAGGGTCAGGCAGATTACGAGCAACAGCCCGTTCAATCACACGTACGTCCGCCATCCGGTGAACGCCCATGACGGCTTCTATGCCTTCTGGGCGGACGGGCATGGGCGCGAGCCGTCAGCGTCCTCGTTCTATTTCTGCACGAAGGCGGGCGACGTGTTCCGCCTGCCTCCTCGCATGGCGGAGGACTTCGCACTGCCGGAGAGAGTGAATTGAGGCCACCCGTGGAAACCAGACAGATCGCCGGCCGGCAGGTGACATTCCACCGCTACAACACGATAGTCGTCGGCGCCGGAGCGGCGGGCATGAACTGCGCCGTGCATCTCTGTGAGTTCATGAAACGCAAGGGAATCGAGGACGCCCAGGATCGCATTGCCATCGTCACGCGGGGCGCCAGGCTCGGTGCCTCGCGGATGAGCGGATCGGACAAGCAGACCTACTACAAGCTGGGGACCAGTCCGAACGTGCCGGACTGCGCGGAGGCGTTCGCGAAGACCCTCACCGCCGCGGGCTGCTGTCATGGCGATCTGGCCCTGATCGAAGGGATCAACTCGCTTCGGGAGTTCTACCACCTGGTCCAGGCGGGCGTCGCCTTCCCAACCGACTCGACAGGCGCCTTCATCGGCTACAAGACCGACCACGACCCCGCCGAGCGGGCCACCAGCGCCGGGCCCAAGACCAGTCGGTTCATGAGCGAATGCCTGCAACGCCAGGCGGACAACTGCGGCATCCGGCTCTTCGACAATCAGGAGGCCGCCCACTTGCTCACAACCGGCTCCGGCCCCGAGAAGCGAATCGTCGGCATCGCGGCCCTCGACAGGCCGTCGGCAACGGAATCGCAGTACGCGATCAACGTGTTCCTCGCAGCGAACGTTGTGCTCGCGGCGGGCGGGCCGGGAGAGTTGTACAGGACCAGCGTCTATCCGAAGGGCCAGGTCGGCCTTCACGGTCTGGCATTCCGCGCAGGTCTGGCCGTCGAGAATCTCACCGAGTCCCAGTTCGGACTGGCGAGCACGAAGTTCCGCTGGAACGTCTCAGGTACGTACATGCAGGCCATCCCGCGGATCTTCAGCACGGACGCCGACGGTCGGGATGAGCGGGAATTCCTCGCCGACTTCTTCCCGACGATGAAGAGCATGGCGAGCAACATCTTCCTCAAGGGCTATCAATGGCCCTTCGATCCACAGAGGATCGAAGGCCTGAAGTCCTCGCTGATCGACGTGATTGTCTTTCACGAGAACCAGCAGGGCCGGCGGGTCTTTCTGGACTTCCGGCGCAATCCCGTGGGCAGCAGGACACAACAGGCATTCGACCTCAAGCAGCTTGAATCGGAGGCCGCGGAATACCTGCGAAACGCCGGGGCGACTCAGCCGACGCCCATCGAACGACTGGCCCACATGAACCCTCTGGCCATCGAGATCTACAGAGAGAACGGCATCGACCTACACAATGAGCCGCTCGAAATCGCGGTCTGTGCCCAGCACAACAACGGCGGCTTCGCGGTGAACCACTGGTGGGAGTCGAGCATCCCGCACACGTTCGTCATCGGCGAGATGGCGGGCACGCACGGCGTGAAGCGTCCTGGCGGCTCGGCGCTCAACGCCGGGCAGGTCGGCGGCCTGCGGACCGCGGAGTACATCGTGAACGCCTATGGTTGCGAGGTCGCCGACCACTCGACGGGTGTCGAACGCCAAGTCGCCGATCTAATCGCCAAGCTGGACTCGTGGAGCAACTCCTCCGGCCCGGCTCCGCAGGACGTCATCGCCCAGATCCAGGACCGCATGACCGCGTCGGCCGCGCATATCCGAGAGGCAAACAACGCTGGCGAGAGTCTCCAGAAGGCCCTGCTCCTATGCAGGGCAGTCCACGAGAAGGGTCTGGCCGTGAAGAGTCCTCGCGAGTTCCCCGCCGCGATCCAGGCGGAGCATCTGGCCTTGTGCAGCGCCGCCTATTTGAAGGCCATCGTGGATTTGCTCGCCCTGCATGGCGGCTCACGAGGCTCGTATCTGGTCCTGGACCCGAGCGGTGTGCCGATCCATCCGGACATCCTCGACCGGGCGACAGGCGAACCCCTCGCGTTCCAACCAGAGAATGAGGAACTGCGAAACGGGATTCTGCGACTCGAATACGACGAAACGTCTCCCGACCTGTTCACGAGCACAGTGATTGCGCCCAGGCAGACTCCAACCGAACGAAAGGCCTTCGAGCCGGCCTGGCAGGACTACCGGGAGGGGAGAATCTACGACCGCTGAATTTACAATTTACGATTTACTATTTACTATTGGAGTGGCGCTCGCGTTGGCCCATTCTGTGCCGCGGGCAAGACTGAATCGTAAATAGTAAATCGTAAATTCCTCATGGGGTTTCCATGGCGATTCTCGAACTGAGAGATCAATCGGAATGCAAATACGACGTCCTGTCGCTAGGCGAGGTCATGCTCCGACTCGACCCTGGCGACGAGCGAATTCACACGACGCGGACCTTCCGCGTCTGGGAAGGCGGCGGCGAGTACAACGTCGCCCGCGGCCTGAAGCGGACGTTCGGCAAACGGGCCACGGTGGCGACCGCGATCGTGGACAATCCCGTCGGCCGACTGCTCGAAGACCTCATGCTCCAGGGCGGGGTCAGCCTGGAATACGTCAAGTGGGTCCCCTTCGACGGCATCGGGCGCAAGACCCGCGTCGGCCTGAATTTCACCGAACGCGGCTTCGGCATCCGCGGGGCCGTCGGCTGCTCCGACCGAGCCAACAGCACCGCGTCGCAGCTCAAGAAAGGCGACATCGACTGGGACCGAATCTTCGGGCGGGACGGCGTCCGCTGGTTTCACACGGGCGGGATCTTCGCGGCGCTCTCGACGACCACGCCCCAGGTCATTATCGAAGCGGTCACAACCGCCAAGAAGCACGGCACGATCGTCTCCTACGATCTGAACTACCGCAACTCCCTCTGGCGCGACGTTGGCGGCCAGGAGAAGGCACGCCAGGTCAATCGGGCCATCGCGCCCTATATCGACGTGATGCTCGGAAACGAGGAGGATTTCACCGCGGCGCTGGGCTTCGAAGTCAAGGGCCTGGACAAAGGCTTCTCGCAGCTCGACCCGACGAACTTCAAGAAGATGATCGAGGCCGCGGTGAAGGAGTTCCCGAACTTCAGGGTGGTCGCGACGACGCTGCGGCACGCCAAGACCGCGACCCGAAACGACTGGGGCGCGGTGATGCACGCCGGCGGGCAGTTCTACGAGGCCACGCCGCGGCCGGACCTGGAGATCTACGACCGCGTCGGCGGCGGCGACAGCTTCGCCTCCGGCCTGATCTATGCCCTGATGGAGGGCAAGAGTCCCGAGCAGGCGGTCAATTATGGCGCCGCCCACGGCGCGCTGGCGATGACCACGCCGGGCGATACGACGATGGCGACACTCAGCGAAGTCGAGAAAGCAATGAAGGGCGCCGGCGCCAGGGTGGACAGATAGATTTCACCGCAGAGACACAGAGGACACAGAGAGAAGAGTGAATTCAGTAAGAGTGTCGCTTCTCCACTCACACTCTCTGGCCTCTTCTCTGTGATCTCTGTGTCTCTGTGGTGATCTTGACAACAGGGAAGCAACAATGATCGCAGAGACGGTGAAATGGGTTGGTGGGACCGACGGCGTGCTCGATATCATCGACCAGCGCCGGCTCCCGACAGAGTTTGTCATCCTGAAGGTCCGCAGCGTCGAGCAGCTCCATGAGGCAATCCGAACGCTGGCGGTCCGCGGCGCCCCCGCCATTGGCGTCGCGGCGGCCTATGGCCCGACGCTGGCATTGCAGTGGCACACCGACCGCAAGAGCTTCGCCGAAGCTTTGGACCACGTGCTCAAGACATGCGATTACCTCGCCACCTCGCGTCCGACCGCGGTCAACCTGTTCTGGGCTCTCGACCGCATCCGAGCCAGGGCCAAGGAAGTCGCCTCCAATCCCCAGGCCACCGCGTCGCAACTTGCGGAGTCGATCCTGGCCCAGGCCAACACGATCTCCGCCGAGGATATCGAGATGTGCCGGCGGATCGGGGCCAACGGCGAGCAGTTCATCCGCGACGGTTTCAGCGTCTTGACCCACTGCAACGCCGGAGCCCTCGCCACCGCTGGACAGGGAACGGCGCTATCGGTCATGTTCGAAGCTCAGAAGAAGGGCAGGCGATTCGAGGTCTACGCCGACGAGACACGGCCCCTCCTGCAAGGGGCTCGACTGACCGCCTGGGAACTCCAGCGGGCAGGCATCAAGGTAACCGTGATCTGCGACAACATGGCGGGCTTCCTGATGAAGCAGGGCAAGATCCAAGCGGTCATCACCGGCGCCGACCGCATCGCGGCCAATGGCGATACGGCCAATAAAATCGGCACGTACAGCGTCAGCGTCCTGGCAAAGCACCACGGGATTCCGTTCTACATCGCCGCTCCATCGAGCACGTTCGACTTGACCCTCGCCAGCGGCGACCAGATCCCCATCGAGGAACGGAACGCCTCAGAGGTAACCTGGATCGGCGACAGGCGCGTCGCGCCGGAAAACGTCGGCGTCTACAATCCCGCCTTCGACGTGACCCCGGCCCAGAACATCGCCGCGATCATCACGGAAAAGGGTGTGATTCAGAACCCGAACGAGGATCGCATTCGCGATCTGCTCGGATAGGCCCGTCATGCGACGGCGACGACCTGCTTGACCTCGGGCACCTTCTCCCGCAGAATGCGTTCGATGCCCATCTTCATGGTCATGGTCGCACCGGGACAGCCCCGGCAGGCGCCCTGCAGACGAAGGCGGACGGTCTTGTCTTCGTCCACGCCGATCAGCTCCACGTCGCCGCCGTGACCCTGCAGAGCTGGTCGGACGGATTCTATCACCTCGGTAACCTTCTCTTCGAAGGTTTTTCCATCACCGGTTTCGTTCAAATTCACCTTGTCAGTCATAAATGATCTCCACGAATCAACAGGCGGCCATTATACGGGCATTCCCGGCGGCCTCCAAGCCTTTTTCTCCCAGGGCCCTCCTCGCTCCCCGCCAGTCCATGCTCTTGACAGCCGGGTGCCGCCTGGGTACGTATATGCGCTGTTTCCATAACCCTGATTACTATTGGGAGGTTCACGAATGAAGGCAGTATGGATTAGCGTATTACTGACAGTAGTGGCGGCTGCCGGCTGCGCCAGCAGCGAGGCGGAGAGCCAAGCAGTGGTCGGTTACGATTTCGGCAAGATCGACAAGATCGCGATCGTCGAAGTGACCGGCCGGGTCTACGGCGACGCAGCCAAGAACAAGATCAGCAACCTCGTCACCATGGCGCTGATGAAGAAAGGCTATGCGTTCATTGAACGCCGGGAGGTGCAGGCCCTGTTGAAGGAGCAGCAGTTCCAGGCGTCCGACATGACGACTGAATCCGGCGCCGCCAAGGCAGGCCAGTTCCTCAACGTCCCGGCGGTCATGCTGATCGATATCCCCAAGTTCAAGAGCGGGAAGATCGACATGACGGCCAAGCTGGTCGACGTGGAAAATGGGACCATTCTCTGGATGGGAAGCGGCTCGGGTAGCACGAACAAGACGCTTGGCACCATCGCGGGAGCCGCTGCGGGCGCCGCAATCGGAGCCGTCGTGGCGGGTGGAGATTCCAGTGATCGATGGCTCGGCGCAGCCGTCGGCGCCGCCGCGGGCGGCATGACCGGCTATGCCCTGACGCCCAGCGAGGAAAAGCAAGTGATGAAAGTGGTGAAGAAGGTGGTCAAGGGCTTCCCGTCCAGGATACCGGAGACGCCCGCCAAGAAATGACGGGCGGAGAATTGCGGGATTGTAGAGATTCGTTGCAGGAATCCAGGGCCGGAGACAAATGCGATCTTCGGCCCTGTCTTTTTGTGTCTGTGTGATCGGACGGTCAAACGAGGGCCAGTTCGGGCTCCGCGACCTCATCATCGGACTGCCCGAGGCGAGCAGCCTGTTCGCCTGGACACATCGGCAACGGCTCGAAGAACTGGATCGCGATCCGACGAAGGGCGTTGTTCACGCCCTCCACGCGGCAAACGTGGCCGGAACGGACGAAGTCAACCATGTCGAACGAGTCGTCCTGGCCATACTGGGGGATGCTGAACCGCGCGGTCAGATGCTGGCCGAGATAGGGGCATCGGTCGTCCGCGTAACAGGTGAAGGCCGCTCCCCGACTCGACAGGTCGGCCATCTGCCCCTGGGAAAGCTCTCCATTGACATCCGGGGCAAACCAGACCGGCCAATGGTAGTACAACCGCTGTTCCATTCTGCGTTCGCTCGTCGTACTCATGGATACCATTCCTCGACAAACCATCTGCTGTTGTGTTGGCGTCGAGAGACAGATCGACGACGCGGGATCACGACTTAAGGGTCGTCACCGAGAAAACCGCGGCCCGCCCGCCTGAAAGACCGCATTCGCCCGATTCCCAGGGGACAGGCGCAGGCTTTGCCGAGGGGCCATCTGTAAGGTTTTTCCTGCATGGAACACGAAACTCCGATAACTGGTCGCACGAAACAACGTGTGACACTGGAAGCTGCAGGTGCGAAGTCACCCGTGACTTCGCGCTACGAGCGTACCGCAGCCTGCCGGGCGAGTTCCCCGAACAGACGGCCTCGCTGCTGGTAGTTCTCGAACATGTCGTAGCTGGCGCAGGCGGGACTGAGCAGCACCACGTTGCCCGGGGCCGCCAGCCGGCCGGCGATCTCGACCGCCTCGGCCAGGGAACCGGCAAACTGAACGTCGATTTCCCGTCCTCCCTGCGGCGCCGCATGCACCGCGTCCGCGATCATGCGAGCGGTTTGCCCGATGAGCACCACCGCCTTCGCAGAGGAGGCAATCGCCTCTCCCAGTACTGTGAATGGGGTATGCTTGTCGTATCCGCCCGCGATGAGGACCTTCGGGCAGTCGAAGGCTGAGAGGGCCACCATGGCGCCCTCGGGCGTCGTGGCCTTCGAATCGTCGTACCAGCGAACGCCGTGCCCCTCGGCAACCAGCTCGAGCCGGTGCGGAAGGGCCTTGAAGCTCGGCAGGCAGGACCGGATGGACCGCTCGGAGACACCGAAGCACTTGGCGATCGCCATGGCAGCCGCGAGATTCGACAGGTTGGCCCGGCCGGGCAACGCGTACTCGCTGCGCATCTTGTCGCTGACATCGTCCGCGGAGAACGTCAGACACACCCGACCCGCCTGCGAACGGTACTTCTCGTGCCAGGAACACGCAATCGGGTCCTCGGCGTTGAAGATGGAGACCGCCGGGGCTTTCTCGTCGAGCGTCTGAAGGTTGAAGAGACCCTCTTTGGCAGCACAGTAGGCTTCGAACGTGCCGTAGCGATCCAGGTGGTTGGGCGTCAGGTTCGTCAGCAACGACACGTGCGGCGCCCTGCAAACTTCCCCCAATTGCTCGACCTGAAAACTGGAGATCTCCAAGACCACGAGGTCGTCGGCCTGGACCTTGTCGAGGATGGTCAGCAGAGGTTTGTCGCCGATATTTCCGCTGAGCCAGACTTTCTTGTAGGGTGCGTACGACGCACCCTCTTCCGGAGGATGGGACCGTTCGACAGCACGTGACCCGCGCCCCGCAGGTCGCTTCGGGCGCGCGTGCTCCAGGAGATGCGCGGTCAGGGTCGTGGTCGTGCTCTTGCCGTTGGCGCCGGTGATTCCGATGATCCGAGCGGGGCAGGCCTGGAAGAACAACCCGATCTGTGAAGTGACGGTCCTGCCGCTGCGACGCGCGAGCTGCAGGAACTCGTTGTCGAGCGGGATCGCGGGGTTGGCGATCACCACGTCGGCGGTTGCGAAATCCTGGGGATCGTGCCCGCCGAGGCGGTACTCGATGCCGGACAGGTCGGCCAACTGCTTGATGGAGTCCTGCAACTGGTCTTCCCGAGCCTTGTCCGTGACGACGACCTTCGCGCCGACCTGGACCGCATAGCGGGCAGCATCGACGCCCCCGCCGAAACGTCCCAATCCCATGACCAGGACCTTGCGCCCGGACAGAGAAGAAGGCCGGTCGCAGGTCTCGCACATTGCCTGACTGGATGCCAATCCGTTCATAGCCCACCTATCGCTGGATCGATTGTCTGCATCATTCCCATGGGCCGTATCCTACCGCCGGCAGGACGCGAAAGGAAAGCGGAAACTCCCTCACCAGACGAGGAGACGACTGGATTTCCCTGGGAAGGAGGATATGCTGTGTCACTTGAGTCTCGGAGTGTGTGTTGTCGTATGGGTTTCGATCTCGGTTCTTTCTTGGCGAGGGTTGGTCCTATGTTTCACAAGCGTATCGTCGCGGGATTCGTCTGCTGCCTGTTGTTGTGCCAGGCGGCGCCGACCGAGGGTCAGACAGCCCAGGAACTCCAGCAGAGGGACCAATGGGTGGGCAAGCACCTCGCGGCGGTCCGCGAGGTGCGGGCCGAAGTCCCGGTACCCCAGCAGAAGCCTGAAGCGGGCCTGGTCGTCCTCGCCAACAACGACCCGGTGCAGAAGAACTCTCGCGGCGGCAAACCCATGAAGCTCGGTACGACCGAATACACTCGCGGCCTGTACTGCCACGCCACGAGCCGGCTCCTTGTGCGGCTCCCCAGTCCTGGGCGGACCTTCGAAGCGGTCATCGGCGTCGATCACAACGAGAACACCCAAGCCGGCGGCGGCAGCGTGCACTTCTTCGTCACCATGGGCGGCGCCGGGGTCTTCCGCTCCGACCTCATCCGAGGAGGCGGCGCCGCGGGGATCCCGGTCCGCGCGGACCTCAACGGCGCGACGGAATTCCTGCTGTGCGTCGACGACGCCGGCGACGGGATCGCCTGCGATCAGGCGGACTGGGCGGACGCCAGGGTGGTCCTGGCCGACGGCCGGACGATCTGGTTGGCCGATCTTCCGATGGTCGATGGCGAAGCCAGGCCGCTCCGCCCGCGCGAGGTCTTCGAGCCGCCGTTCTCTTTCGTCTATGGCGGCCGAGGTTCCGACGCACTGCTCGGCTCGTGGCGATTCAACGAGACGACGGAGAAGCTCGACGCAAATCGCAGCAAGCGAACGCAGGTCTACACCGATCCGAAGACATCGCTGGTCGTTCGCTGCGAGATCGTGGAATATCGCGATTTCCCCACGGTGGAATGGACGCTCTACTTCAAGAACGCCGGCTCCGCGGATACCCCCATCCTGGAAGACATCCAATCGCTGGACGCGCAGTTCGAACGGCGGGCCGACGACGAGTTCCTGCTCCATCATTTCGTCGGCAGCCCCTGCACTGCGTGGGACTACCGCCCGCTGGAGACCTCGCTCAAGCCCCAGACGACGCAGCGAATCACCGCCGCGGGAGGCCGCCCGACAAACAGCGACCTGCCCTACTTCAACCTGGAAACGGGCAACGGCGGCGTGATCGTCGCGGTGGGCTGGCCGGGACAATGGGCCGCCCGATTCGTCCGCGACGCACAGACGCACCTGCGCATCGCAGCGGGCCAGGAGCTGACGCACCTGACGCTCCACCCCGGCGAAGAAATCCGCACCCCGCTGGTCGTGCTGCAATTCTACCGCGGCGACTGGATCAGCGCGCAGAACACCTGGCGCCGCTGGATGTGGGCACACAACGTCCCGCGTCCCGGGGGGAAGATGCTCGTGCCACAGATGGCCGCGTGCAGCTCACATCAGTACGGGGAGATGATCAACGCGGACGAAGCCAGCCAGAAGATGTTCGTCGAGCGTTATCTCGGCGAAGGCCTGACGCTGGACTACTGGTGGATGGACGCCGGTTGGTATTGGAACAAGCACGGCTGGCCGCACGTCGGCACCTGGGAAGTCGATACGAACCGCTTCCCCAACGGCCTGCGGGCCATCAGCGACTACGCCCACGCCCGAGGCGTCAGGACCATCGTCTGGTTCGAGCCGGAACGGGTGGCTGCCGACACGTGGCTGAGCAACACGCACCCCGACTGGATTCACGGCGGCGCTGCGGGCGGACTGCTCAAGCTGGGCGAGCCGGAGGTGCTCGAATGGCTCACCAACCACGTGGACAAGCTCCTGGTCGACCAGGGCGTCGACCTGTACCGCCAGGATTTCAACATGGACCCGCTCAACTTCTGGCGCGCCGCCGATCTCCCCGACCGACAGGGCATCGCGGAGATCCGCCATGTCACGAACTACCTCGCCTACTGGGACGAGCTGCGCCGCCGCCATCCGAACATGCTGATCGACTCCTGCGCCAGCGGCGGGCGGCGCAACGACCTGGAGACCCTGCGCCGGGCGGTCCCGTTGCTCCGCAGCGATTCTCTCCTGGAGCCGGTCAGCCAGCAGAACCACACCTATGGCATCGCCTTTTGGATTCCCTTCTACGGGACGGGGATCAACCAGTTCGACGCCTACGGCCTGCGGAGCTGCATCTGTCCCCACGTCACCGCATGCTACGATATGCGCCGCCAGGACCAGGACTACAGCACGGTCCGGCATCTGCTGCGACAGTGGCGTCAGGAGATCGCGCCCAACTACTGGGGCGACTACTATCCGTTGACACCCTACAGCATGGACGACAACATATGGGTTGTCTGGCAATTCGACCGGCCCGAACGCGGACAAGGCATGGTGCAGGCGTTCCGACGGGCCAAGAGCGAGGAGAAGACCGTGGTCGTCAGGTTGCGAGGCCTCGAATCGCAGGCTCGGTACCGCCTGGCTGATATCGACACGGACCGGACGTGGACACTCCCCGGCCGGGAACTCATGGAACGGGGGCTGCGAGTCGAGAGCAACAAACAGCCGGACGCCGTTGTCGTGACATACGAGAGAATCAACTGGTCGTCGGCGGTGAAGTCGGCTTGTAGTGACGCCGTGAGGCGTTATCTTCAGTGCCCTCGAAGATGCGCCCTCACGGGCGCACTACGAACAGGGATCGTCGCTCAGCCGGGTCGTCTCACGCCCCGATAGATCGAGGCAACGCCCCAGGTCAGCGGGGTCGCCGAGACCTGGGTAAAACCGGCCTTTTCCATCAGTGCACAGAACTCGTTCGGACGATAGAACGCCTCAATCGATTCGTTGAGGTATCGGTACGCGGACCGATCTCCGGAAACGACCGCGCCGAGCAGGGGGACGCCGAGACGCAGGTACTTCAGATGGCACCATCGGACGATCCGATTCCTCGGCAAGGAGAACTCCAGGATCAGCGCCACACCGCCGGGCTTGAGGATGCGGAGGATTTCCCGAAGGGTCGCTCCCACATCGGGGGTATTGCGGATGCCGAACGCCATCGTGACCGCATCAAACGAATTCCCTGCGAACGGCGTCGCAGAAGCATCGGCGCGGACCAGTTCGACGCGATCTGCCAGTTCTGCCCTCCCGAGTTTCTCGCGGCACAGACTCAGCATCCGCTCGGAGCTATCGAGGCCCGCTGCGCCCGCAGGAGGAGGAGACCGGCGCAACAAGGCGATCAGCATATCTCCCGTACCGGTGGCCAGATCCGCGATTCGCCCTCCTCCACCCTCCCCGAGCAACTCCGCCACCCTGCGGCGCCAGGCCCAATCCCGGCCCAGCGACAACAGGTGATTCAGAAGGTCGTAGGTCAGCGCGATGCGATCGAACATCTCTCCCGCATGAGACGGCCCACGATATTCGGCGCTGCCCGCGGTCGGAGGGTCCTTGCCCATGCGCCACGCGACAAACGATCAGAGCTTCGACTGCATCGCGTTGGACAGGTCGATCTTGGCGTCGACCACCGCCTGCTCGATGCACTTCTTCCAGTCGTCACCAAACTGGTCCCTGTACTGGGGCCTTTCATAGGCGTAGATGATCGAGCGAGACGCGTTGATCAACGCGCCGGTCCCGTCGGGCTTGCAGAATCGAATACAATCCACCGCCTGGGCCCCCTGGGCGCCATAGCCCGGGACGAGGAACCAAGTCTTGTCGTATTTCGTCCGCAGCGACGCGGTGGCTTCCGGCGCAGTTCCGCCGACGACCATGCCGATGTCACTATAACCCTTCTCCCCCACGTACTCGGGTTGTGTCCCGATTTCCCCAACGATTTGGGCCATTTTCTCGTACACGGCCTGCCCTTCGGCGTCTCGGAAATCCTGGAGGGCAGCAGCCGACGGATTGCTCGTCCGCACGAGTACGAACACGCCTTTGCCCTGCGACGCCGCCATCTTGGCGAAGGGCTCGATCCCATCGACACCCGTGTAGCCATGGATCGTGATGGCGTCGGGCGCCAGCACGTCCTCCAGACCGGTCAGCTCGGAATTCTGCAGGTGGGCCGCAGCGTACATCTCCGCCGTGTGGCCGATATCGCCGCGCTTCACGTCGCCGATGATCTCCAAACCCAGGTTGTCCGCCTCGCTGATCAGAGCGTAATAGGATTCCAGGCCCTCCCAGAGATACCGCTCGAAGAACGCGACGTTGATCTTCACCGCCGGGACGATCCCCGCGACGATCCGCATCGCCTGCGTGCAGAAGTCGAAGATGGCATCGACAGCCGCTGCGGCATCGAATTCGTCGTTCATCTGGCGATGCCCACGTATGGCCGCGGGCAACCGGCTGTAAATCGGATCCAACCCTATCACCAACGGCGTCTTCTTCGACTGGACGGCGGCCAGCAGCCGATCTGAAAAGTGGCTTGACATAATCGGACGAACCTTTCTTTCAACTTATCCCTTCTATCACAACCGGAGGGCATCGCTGCACCAGAGCACCACATGCACTGCCGACACGTCTCACTTGCCCCGAGCCCGGCAACAAAACTCTTTCGACGAAACGCGGGAACCACTATAATCGCCGCGGTAGTATCGGGCAAGACAGAATTCGAGCACTCAGGCTTTTCCGTGAACGAATTGGAGTCCTGCCGGATATGGAGCGGAGCCCGCATTTTGCGGCCTCGCGGAGCGAATTCCCGTTGGGGTCCCTGTGAAGAAACCGAAGAAATCCAGGCGCAAACGACTACTCATCTGGCTGGCCATCGACGTGGCGGCGGCCGTCATCGTCGTCTCTCTGCTGCACCATCGGCCGGCCGGGTATCATCCGGTACTGCCGCCGGCCGGCGCCGACCCGAACGAGCAGCGAGTTCATCGCTACCTCACGCACGATCTGGGCAACAAGCTCTACAACGGCGCCCAGAAACAGCAGCCGTTCGAATTGACCGTGCTCGAAGACCGTCTCAACGAGGCCCTCGCCCAGGCAGGGTGGTTGCAGGAATCCGCGGGAATCCAGCTCTCGGCCCCCGCGATCGCGTTCAAACCGGGACGGGTGGTCCTCATGGGCACGGCCGATGTCCAGGGCGCGGGATTCGTCGTCACCATCGAGCTCGGTCCGCAAATCATGGAAGATGGTCGTCTCAACCTCGTCGTCGAGAAGGTCAAAGTCGGCGCGATGAACGTCACCTGGCCGGCCCAGATCATGGGCAGCAAGATGTACCGGCAGCGCGTCGATGCAGGGGAGGTCGATCCCGAGGATTGGCGCACGAAGATCGCGGCGTCCCTGTTTGCGAAGGAACCCTTCGATCCCGTCCTGCTTCTCGAGGACAAGTGGATCCGTCTGGAGCGCGTGGACGTTCGTCAAGGGGAACTGTTCCTGCGTTTCGTGCCTGCGAAAGAGCCTCAATAGAACGAGCCCGGAGACGGACTTCCCCGGGCTCGACTGGTCACTCCACAGCGGTTCCCTGCGATCAGGTCGTGACGGCCTTTGTCCCGTTGTGCCGCAGGAAGTGGACGATCAGACTCAGTCCGACGAAGGCCCCGATCAGGACGACGGTCCACCAGCCGATCTTCGGCCACAGGCTCCAGATACTGACAAACGTCGCTGCGGCCGTGGCAAACACCATCAGGACGTTCCAGAGAATGCGACGGCCACCAGTTGGCATGCTGTCGCAGAGCGTGCCTTTGCTATTCATCATGAGCAGGAACGTGAAGTAGGCAATCGGCAGAAGCACGGAGCAGAACGCCGAGGTCGCGATGGCCAGCCAGGGAGCGGGCTGCTTCCAGAAGATGGCTCCAATGGCCCCCACGGAGACCATGAGCGACCCGATCCGCTGGGTCCATCCGCCGGGCGCCTTGTTCAGCATCTCACAGAAGCACAGGCCATTGATCGACATCAGGATCGTCGCGGCGCTGAGTCCGAGCCCCATGACGCCGAGCCCGAAGAGGTACTGCGCGACAGTCTTGCCGGTCAGAGGCGTCAGGGTGTTCGCCAGGTTGAAGTTGTCCCTCTTGACGAGCATGGCGGCCATCAGCTTGTCGGCATACGGCAGAGCATCGACTCGCTGCTGCTGCTCGTCGGCCGAGAGCGAGCTGAACGCGCCCTTACCCATCTCGAAGGCCACCCGGTTCTTCAGAAGCGCGTTGTATGGGCCGACGAGGTTCGGCGCCGGGGTCTCGGCCACCACGCCTCCTTCCACCGCGGGCACGAACCCCGGCGCCGGCTTGGCGTGGAACTGAGAAGACGCCGCCATTACGACGAAACCTGTCGCCAGGACGAACGGGATGAACAGGCCGGTCGAGAGGTCGAAAATCGCCAAGCCGCGGAAATCCTTGTCCCACCCCCGCCGCATCATCGAGTAGGGGAACATGAATGTCATGTTGATGCCCACCGTGGCGGCGATAGCGCTGATGATGACGCCCCGCTGCTGATCGGTGATCATATCGACCCAGTACGCACGGCCGTTCTCCGCGACGGCCTGCAGATACGGAGCCAGACGCTCGACAGGCTGGAACAGCATCTTCAGGTGCGGCACCAGGCCCTTGGCCGCCTCGGCCCAGTCCATCTGGCCGCGGAACGTCAGCTTGAGCACGACGAAGAGAAAACACAGCACGATCATGCTGACAATGGCCCGGATGATGTTCTCGAAGATCCGCACGCCCCGTCCGCCGAGGCTGTAGAACATCGAAACGGCGATGCACGCGGCGAGGAACAGCAGCACAGCCACGATGCGGGCCGTGTCCCCCCGGAGCAGACTGCCCTCGCCGCCGCCGAAAATGCCGGGCAGGAGATTCTGCTGAATCGCCGCCGTGGCCAGGCTGAATTGCGGCATGGACCACACGAGATTGGCCGCCATCGAGGCCAGCAGCCAGCTCCAGCCAAGGACCGGACTGACGTGCTTGTTGATCGCTCGCAGAGGACGCTCGCCGGTGGAAAGCGTGACGTAGGCGATGGCGGCCAGCATGACGATGCCCCACATCATCGCCACCGGCTGAAGCCACAGGAAGGTGAAGCCGGACAGCACGCCCAAGTAGAGACTCGACGCAAACGACACGCCGCCGACCGTGATGCCGCTCTGGAGCCAGCCCGGTCCGGAGAGCCGGACGAAAGTCCGGAGCATTGCGCCCCGACCTCGAGCCCGTGCTTCCCGGATCATCTGGCGGTCTCTCTCGATTCGCGGATTCGAATGCGTCGTCGCCTCCGCGGGTTGCTTATCTGCCATCGTTTGCCTCCCAGTCAAAGGGTCACTGCCACGGACGCCTGTTACAACGCAGACGTGCGACCTATTCTCGGCCAATGCCGGGACCCTGTCAACTCTCCGCGTGCGGACACCCGACACCCGTCGCGAGCACAAGTTTTGTTGCCATTCAGGAGGC
This sequence comes from Phycisphaerae bacterium, assembly GCA_017993835.1. Taxonomy (GTDB): domain Bacteria; phylum Planctomycetota; class Phycisphaerae; order Sedimentisphaerales; family Anaerobacaceae; genus PLanc-01. Next base: position 15,512 of record JAGOLX010000039.1, on the reverse strand, counting down.
GCTGCTATAATAGAGAGGCAAGGACGGAGTGTGAGTTCATGGGACGCGGAGTCGGCACGGGATTTTCGGAGGAGGAGAAGATGAAGAGAGAGTTCCTCTCGGTCGTCTTGTCGGCCCTTGTCTTGAACGTTCTCCATGCGGAAGAACCGGTCTATTTCCAAGATGGGACGCTCAAGGCTGCCGTCGAAGAAGCATTGTGGGTATCAGACCCCACCCCAACAGACATGCTTGCCCTAGTCGAGCTGAGCCACATCAACCATGGTCCTTCCGGCACCGGGATCGCCAACCTCACAGGGCTGGAACATGCCATCAATCTGCAGTATCTCGAGCTTCGACTGAATCAGATCAGCGACGCCTCCCCGCTGTCCGGGTTGACCCATCTGCAGTATCTGTCCCTCTGCAGGAACCAGATCACCGACATCTCGCCTCTAGTAGGATTGACTTCGCTGACCCGTCTTGACCTCCGCTGCAATCCTTGGAGGCAGCAGACGTGTGAGGTGTGCATCCCACAGATCATGGCCAACAATCCCGGCATAGCCATCGAGCACGACTGCGGTCCTTTCGGCCTGACCATCTCGGCTGGCGAAGGCGGAACCGTCGTGCAGCCCGGTAAAGGAGAGTTCATCCAGCAGTACAACGATTCCGTCTATCTCCGTGCCCAGGCAGATCCAGGCTTTGTGTTTACGCACTGGTCGGGCACAATCTACAGCACACAGAACCCCTACTATCTCGTCGTGCGAGGCGAGCATCAGATCGTCGCCAATTTCGTCGCCACATCCATCATCCTCCATGTGAACGACGACGCGCCCGACGACCCGGCCCCACGAGATGCCGACGAGAGCGACCCTCAGGAAGATGGAACCGCCGAACATCCGTTCGACCGCATCCAGGAGGCCGTCGACGCCGCCAGAGACGGCGACGCCATCCGCGTGTACTCCGGGACATATCTTGAGACTATCGATCTCCTCGGCAAGAGCCTCCACCTCACGGGAATCGATTCCAACGACCCCAATCGACTCGGCTGGCCCGTCATCGACGGCAACGGCTCCGGCCCGGTCGTCTCGGTGGGTCTCGTCGACAACGAGCCCAAGTGCACCCTCACCGGCTTCCTCCTCACCGGTGGCAAGGACTCCCTGGCGGCAGCGGTCTACTGCTCCGCCGGTCGTCTGACACTCGCCAACTGCCTGATCGTCGGAAACCGAGCGAGTGATCCGACCGGGGCAATCGTGTCTTGCCAGGACTGCAACGCCGTGCTCGTCAACTGCACCATCGCCGACAACCAGGCGGGCGACCAGGGGGCCGCCCTCTCGGCCGTAGACAGCAACGTGAGCGTCCTCAACTCCATCCTCTGGGGCAATACCCCGGACCGGATCATCGTGGCCGGGACCGCTGAGGTCTCAGCCTGCTACAGCAACATCGCCGGCGTCTGGACAGACACCGGCTGCATCCATGCCGATCCGCTGTTCGCTCGCGAGGGCTACTGGGCAGACCCCGACGCAATCTGGGTCATGGGAGACTATCATCTCCAATCCGAGACGGGACGATGGGACCCCGACACAGGAACTTGGGTGCAAGACAGCCAAACCAGTCCCTGCATCGACGCCGGCGACCCGAGTAGCCCGGTTGGGCAGGAGCCATTACCGAACGCGGGGATCATCAATCAAGGTGTCTACGGCGGAACCGCCGAAGCTTCAAAGTCCCTTTCCGCTGCCCGCTGACAGCAGTGGCCACCGCCGTCGCTCGACCTGACCGCGATGTCCACGTCAGATCTCAGCGAGCAGGCGATCCTACTCAACGGATCTAAGCACTGTCAGAAGCCGAACGATCTCGCGATAGCACTTGTCAAAGGAGTCTGCCCGTCGCGCTGCCTGCATATCGAAGACTGACGTGAGCACGGGCTGATCAACGGTAGCACGGTACTTCCGAATGGGCGGCATGTGCTTCCTCAGCCATTCCTTTGCTCCACGGATGTCCTCAGGGTCTGGGGGAGCCGCCAAGTCGGATGGAAGACCACAGTGTCCGCGTAGAGACTCAGCAGCGGCGAGAAACCACGCCTCATAGTCCTTGTTGGCCAGAACCAGCGATATCTCCATGTCCGGACGAGCCCGGCGGGCACGCTGAAGCCACGCCGGCGCGTCGTTCTTCGGACAGCCCCCAGGCCAATCACAATCCATCAGGATGAAGATCCCCCCATGCCTACCCGCGCTTCGGGCCGAGAATTCAACATGCCTCTCCAGTTCACCCCCTTTCGCCAAGCTGCTCTCCGAGACTCGCAGGGGCTGTTTCATCTGAACGACCAAGCCCGGGTCCAAGACGACGGCGATTCGACGAAACAGGATCGGGACAGATTCGACTTCACCGTGCCCTCCCACAATGGCGGCAATGTGGACCTCGTTCACGATGCGAGTTCTCCGAAAAGCTCCAGTTGTTTGGCAGGCGTTGCGTCAATCTTCTCAATGTCTGGCGCCAATTGGCCGAGTCTCAGCAACTCACCGGGCGTGTAGAGGCGATCCCGTATCGCAGTGCGTCCCGCGTCATCCAACGGACCGATCTTCGTCTCTCCATTGATGCTTGCCACGGCAAGGATGGATTCATCCGGCACATCCTTGTCCTCAAGAAGGTCGGGGCTGTGACTGGTCACAATCACCTGGGTGTTTTCCGCCGCCGTACGCAGGGCGTCTCTCAGCACACCGGCGGCGCCGGGATGCACAGCCACCTCGGGTTCTTCAATTCCCACCAGAGGAACGTGCTTGGCTCCACCATTGACCGACTGGAACAGCGCCGTCAACACGCCCAGAGCCCGCAGAGTCCCATCGGACATGTTCTCCGCGAAGAAAGTCCACGGAGACTCGCTTCTGCCCACCTTCTGCCTGAACTCCAGCGTCTCTTTCTTCTGGACATGCTTGACGGACACGTCCTGAACGCCGGGAACAACCTTCGCCAGAAACTCCACGACACGGTCTCTGGCGTCGGGGTGGTCCTTCTTCATGACGTTGAGGACGCTGGCAAGATTGCCGCCGTCACGACGCAGCACCTCACCGGCATCAGGGGTCTGGAGATCGCGAATCGCCTCCGGATTCAAATTGTAGAATCCCATGTGGGACAGGACATCATACAGTGGACGGAATTCGGGCTGTCCGGAAGCGGCTACCAGAAAGAGCCGGTCAGAGGCCGCCGCCGGCATGACCTTAGCATGAGCCTCCGTGACCTTCCCGCCTTCAACTTCGTAGAACCATCGGTCAAAGGCCGTAGCTCCGTAGACGTAGCACTCCTCGTGCTGGACCTCGAATCCCCCTTTGGGCAGCGCCCCGATACGAAAAGCGTAGTGTCCCAGACGTCCGGTCGGCAATACAAACTCCAGCCGCATCCCAAAGTGGGTCGGATGTCCGGAGGATCGCCGCCTTACTTCCGCAATCCCGCCCCGTTCTCGCAGCGCGTGATCGAGGGAAGTATTCAGCGATTCCGTCACGAACCGCAGGGCATCCAAGAAGTTGCTCTTGCCCGCACCATTGGGTCCCACAAGGAAATTCAACGGACCGAGTTGGACCGAGCACTTCGCGATACTCTTGTAGTTGTTCAATAGAACACGGCGTAAGAAGATCGAGTCCGCCATAGCTATTCCCTACCCTTGCCCGGCATTTCTCCAAGAATAAGACGGCGTGCCGTAGTCTTTATGACCGCGGCACGCCGTGATTCTAACGAATTTGCTCGCCCATCGTCAATGAACCGACGGGCCGGCGCATCCTCTACCCGAGCTTCTTGGCCAGATCGTCGCGAAGGCTTCGGATCTCCGCGGGCAGGTGATCGCCGAACTGGCCGAGGAACTTGTCGATATCCTGCAATTCGGTCTGCCAGCCGTCGCGGTCCACCTCGAAGAGCTTCGCCATCTTCTCCTTGGCGATCTTAAGACCCGACAGGTCGAGATCGGCAACGTTCGGGACCAGGCCAATGGGTGTTTCTTTGGCGCCGACACGGCCGTTGGCGCGGTCCAGCACCCATTTGATGACGCGGATGTTGTCTCCGAATCCCGGCCAGATGAACTTCCCATCGTCGTCCGTCCGGAACCAGTTGACCGAGTAGATCTTCGGCGGGTGCTTGAGCCGCTTGCCGACGTTGAGCCAGTGGCCGAAGTAGTCACCCATGTTGTACCCGCAGAAGGGCAGCATGGCGAACGGGTCGCGTCGCAACTGGCCGACCTGGCCGGCAGCCGCGGCGGTCATCTCCGAGCCGATCCGGGCCCCGAGGAACACGCCGTGAGCCCAGTCGAAGGACTCCATGACCAACGGGATCAGCTTGGTCCGTTTGCCACCCATCAGGATCGCAGAGATCGGGACGCCCTTGGGATTGTCGAACTCCTTCGAGAGAGTCGGAGCATGGTACAGCGAGACGGTGAACCGGGAGTTGGGGTGCGCCGCCTTCGTGCCGCTCTCGGGCGTCCAGGGTTTGCCCTGCCAGTCGGCCACTCGCTTGGGCACGCCGCCGTCGGCGCCTTCCCACCAGGGCACGTTGTTGTCGAGGTCCATCGCGACGTTCGTGAAGAACGTGGGGTAGAACTTGTCGGCCTTGAGCGTGTGGACCATGTTGGGATTGGTCTTCAGCGAGGTCCCGGGGGCCACGCCGAAGAAGCCGGCCTCCGGATTGATCGCGTAGAGCCGACCGTCGGGCCCGACGTTCAGCCAGGCGATGTCGTCGCCGAGGGTCCAGACTTTGTAGCCGGGCAGTGCCGATTCGAGCATCGCGAGGTTCGTCTTGCCGCAGGCGGAGGGGAACGCCGCACAGATGTACGTGATCTTGCCTTGGGGGTCCTGGATGCCCATGACGACCATGTGCTCGGCCAGCCAGCCTTCCTTCTGACCGAGGCACGAGGCGATTCGCAGGGAGAAGCACTTCTTGCCCAGCAGGGCGTTGCCGCCGTAGCCGGAGCCGATGCTCCAGACGAGACTGTCCTGCGGGAAGTGCATGATGAACCGCTTATTCGGGTCGAAATCACCGACCGAGTGCATGCCCTTGACGAAGTTCTCGCTGTTGCCGATCTTGTCCAGGACGCTCTTGCTCATGCGGGTCATGATTCTCATGCTCACCGCAACGTAGGTGATATCGGTGATCTGCACACAACTCTTGGCGTAGGGCGAGTCCGGATGGCCCATCATATAGGGCAGTACGTACATGGTCTTGCCCTTCATGCAGCCGTCGGTCAGCCTGGTGAGCTTGTCCTTGGCGTCAGCGGGAGCCATCCAGTTGTTGTTGGGACCCGCCTGGTCCTTCGTCGGGTGGCAGACGAAGGTCAACTGCTCCGTCCGGGCGACGTCCGTCGGATGGCTCCTGTGCAGGTAGGCATTCGGCCAGATCTTGTGATTGAGTTCCTGGAAGACCGGCGTATCCCCGATCTTCTCCTGCTTCATGCCGATTTCCATGAGCTTGCGGGCTTCTTCTTCCGAGCCATCGCACCAGTGAATCTTATCCGGCTTCGCCAGCCTGGCCTGTTCTTCTACCCATTTTTCGACAGGGGTCGCCATCGTCGTGTTTCTCCTTGGTTAGGCGTTCGTCGCACCCTGCGCACGCAGGGCGACCACGCATGGTTATCACTTCGGCTGATTGTTCCCCTGCGCACCGGCTGGAGCTTCTCACATTGCGGGTAATGTGCGGCCGGCACGCCAGACGTCCTATCACGAGACTTCGGGGTCTCCAAGAGCCACGAAATCATAGCGAGTACGACGCAGTGCGTCAAGGGGTTCTGTCGAGAAACACACGGGAGGGTGCAGATCGTATTTGCACGCGTGCAATGGGGGTTCATGCAGACCCTGCGTTGTCCTTCCCGCGAAAGCGGGAATCCACTCTCCGGGATGTGCCAAATCCCAAGGTTCCTGGATTCCTGCTTGACCCCCCGATCAGGTCGAGGGCAGGTGTGGCAGGAATGACAGAGTCGGTGCAACGTCTCATCACTCTGCGGGAGGCCGTAAAAGCAGGAAGGCCGAGCCCTGAGGAACCCGGCCTTCGCCTAGGAAACAACGATCCGTTCATCTCACAACGAACTTGAACCCTTCCGCCACATCCTTGTCCAGATCCTTGCCCTGGCAACGAAGGACGAAGCCGTCGTCCGTTCGTTCATACTGGAAGTCGGAGCCACTGAACGGGTCCTTGGGCAGGCTGGCAGGCAATGCGGTCGGTAGCTTTCCGGACTCGGCCTTCTGCAAGCAGATCTTGACGGCCGCTCGGGCGGCATTGACGTAGGCCTCGCTTCGAGTTCCGAGGGTATGCACCCGGCTGATCGCCGGCAGCATCAGGCCGGCCAGAGCCGAAGCGGGATCGTTCGGGTCGAAACCACCGCACAACGGCTCCAACTGCGCGTGAGCCTGCTCATAGGGCATAGAGGAGCCGAGGATCTGCAGGACCGACGTAATACGCTGCGAGTACAGTGCTCGCGCCTGGGCCAGAACGTCCTCGCTGGCCGTCTCGCGGATCTTTGCACGCTCGTGCTCATCCTCGGCGGCGATTCGCGCAAACGCGTCGAGTTTCCCCATCTGCATCGCATCCAGCGCAATCTCCATCTCGATCTTCAGCGGCCTGACGGGCGTCAGCTTCCACTGCGGACTCGTTGCCAGTTCGTCTTTCAGCCATCGCAACACAGACGCGTCGCCGCTGGCCTTGCTGATCACGTCGATCATGCACCGATGCCCCGAGTGTCGCACCGCAATCGAGACCAAGTAGGAAACCAGTGTGTCATCCCCTACTTGGCGGGCGAGCGTATCGATCAGCAGGCACCGCTCCAAGGCCCCCCGATAGTTCCCATCCACCGCCCGAGTCCGGGCATCAGCCACAAGAACGAAGGTCAAATACCGCACATGGGCCAACTGCGGCATCAGGGCGTCGAATCCCTGTGAGAACCTGAAACCCCAATTGCACGTCGGCACCTGGGCTGCGGCCTCGGCAAATTCAATCGCCCCCCGACACTTCTGGATGTATTCTCGTGCCCGGTCGTTCGGGTCTGCCTCGCCTTTCGCCACCGCACGGATTACCCTGCGCTCACCATCACTCAGTTCGGCCAGCGACAAGAACGCCTGGTAGTACAGCAGTGCCGCATTATCGGGGTCCGGCGGAATAGCCCGGGCCCGAGGCGCCGCCAACGATACGAGGATGAGCAGGGCCAAACCCGCGGCCCCTCTGTTGGAGTTCATTCGCATATCTCGGTCCTTTCATTTTTCAACCATCCAGATCACGAACAACACGCAGCGTTGTGAGCCCGTTGAGCCGCGGTCCCAACTGGCTCAGCGCCATATCAAGCTGTTGATTCAGAGCCTCTTCCCCTCCCTGTCGGTACGCCGTTCTCAGCGAGATCATGCTGACGATGCTCGGCGGCGAGGCGGCCTCTGGAGTAGGACCGGGAGCCGATTCCTGCCGATCCTGCGGCACCCGTGTCAGCAGGACGGTCACGCCGACGAGAATCACGGCTGCGGCGGCTACCCCACCCCACATCCAACGAATCCGCCGGCGCATTCCTTCATCATCGCGCTGCAACTCTTGCGCACGCGAAGTCAACGTGCGGTAGGCTCCGGCGTGATTGCGCTTCCACGCTTCGGCATCGAATCCCGGGCGGGTCGTATTGATCACCCGGTGCAGTTGGGCATCGAGCCATCGTTCGTCTTTACGCTCGCTCATAGGTCCACCTCGTCGAAACCGCAGCGGCGGAGATGCTCCGCCAGCTTCTTCTTGGCCCGGCGGAGCCGGCCGTTGATCGCCTGCTCGGAGATCCCGAGTACCGCCGAAATCTGATCGTAGGACAGGCCGTCGTAGAACCGCAGGAAGACCACCTCCCGCGCATCCGACGGCAATTGGCTCAAGGCCATTCTCACTGCTTCGCGGGTCTCATCCGCGCCCGCCGGGGCTTCCTCAGCCGGCTTCCCAATCTGGGCCCCCTTCCGGGCCCGGCCCAGGTTCTTGGCTTCGTTTCGACAAATCGCCGCCAGCCAGTACCCGAAATGATCCGCCTTGCGGAGCTTGGGCAAGTGGACCGCCGCCTTGGCAAAGGCCTCCTGAGCCGCGTCCTCCGCCAAGTGCCGGTCGCCCAGGATCGCGTGACCGATCGCCACCATCGGGGCGTAATAGCGCCGGCACAGCTCTGTGAAACTGTCGCCGTCGCCCCTGGCTGCCTGTCTGACCAGTATGTTATCAGACCTACTCTCCACCGAACCCCTGCTCGTCATTCCAGAGATGTCTGTCAAGAACATGATCGTCGCTACAAAGACGCCCCCTGGCCGGCCAAATGGGCGCAGAGATCGTCTTCTCCGGATTGATTATAGCTCCGCCTCGCGACGCGCATAAAAAAAGCCAGCCCCCAAGCCCGCCCGACGGGCGAGCTTGGTGAAACTGGCGAGTCAGTATATCCGCCCGGATTCCCCCCTGACGAGGCAGATTCCTGACTGAGTACTGGGTTAGGGCTCTCTTTCCGTTATGTCACTTCTTGTCACAACAGCCGCCACAACCGCCCGAGCCACAGCCGCCTGAGCCGCAGCCGGCCTGGGTCTGATCGGAGCAACCGCCGCCCGAGCAACCGGTCTGGGGCTTCTCCTGGGCACAGTCGGACCCACCGCAAGTACTTGCCGGAGCCAGACTTGCGGCAGCCTCACTCTCGTGACCCTGACAGCTTGCATCCGCCTTGCAGCACTGCGCCGCATTCTCCATCGGGCAGCCGGTACACTTGGCATCCGGCGAAGCCGCGGTCCCCTGGCTCGGTTTGTCCACATAACCGGCCAGCAACATCGTTCCTGCAGCCAACGCTACGACAATTGCCACCGCGAAAACCGGGTTTCTCGAAAGCATCGACTTCATCCGTATCCTCCTGAAATCCTCGAAAGGTTGATCTCATCCAACATCCACGGCATCGAGACGCCTCGAGGCCTGCACTCTATACTGCTCTGACCGCCGCCAGGTTCGCACGCCACGGACAACAGCCCCCGCCCCCCGCGGCGCGGGGCTGTGACTGTATTTTCTGGCAGACTGTAGCCAATCGGCGGCAGCGTGCATGCCCGACTCTATCATCCTGAGCGGCAGCGAAGGATCTGGGCCGGGCAAGAGAACAAGCCACATTTGCATTCGTTGCCCGGATGCTTCACTCCGTTCAGCATGACAATCCCACCGTGGGTGCCATAAAAACGTGGCCACACCCCGGCACGCGGCGCGAAGCCCTCTCGAAATCGTTTGACGCTCGCAGGGCCCGAAAGTATAGTACCCCGTTTAAGGATCACTGGAGCGGAAGCGTTGTTGGAGCCGCAGATGAATAGCAGCAAGATCGTTGCCGAAGCCATCACGTTCGATGATGTTCTCCTGATTCCCGCCAAGAGCGATTTCGTGCCCAGTCAGGCCGACACGAGCACGAAGCTCACGAAGAACGTCGCGATCAACATCCCGATCGTCTCGGCCGCCATGGACACGGTCACCGAGGCCGCCCTGGCCATCGCGCTGGCCCAGGAAGGCGGCATCGGCATCATCCACAAGAACCTCTCCATCGAAGCCCAGAGACGCGAGGTCTCCAAGGTCAAGCGGTCCGAGCACGGCGTCATCCTCGACCCGGTTACCCTCTCGCCCAAAGAACCGGTCCGACGGGCCCAGGAACTGATGAGCGAGCAGAACGTCTCCGGCATCCCGATCCTCGAGGGCAAGAAGCTTGTCGGCATCCTGACCCGGCGCGATCTGAAGTTCCTCGAGGATTTCGACGTCGAGGTCAGCTCCGTCATGACCAAGGACAACCTGGTCACGGGTCCAGCGGGCACCAGTCTCGAACAGGCCAAGGGCATCCTTCGGTACCACAAGGTCGAGAAGCTCCTGCTGGTCAACAAGAAGGGCGAGCTGGCCGGCCTGATCACAATGCGGGACATCGACCGCGTCCAGCAGTATCCACGGGCCGCCAGAGACAGCCGCGGCCGACTCCGGGTCGGCGCCGCCGTTAGCGTGCACGAGTACGAGCGGGTCGAGGCACTGATCGACGCGGATGTGGACATCATCTGCGTCGATACCGCCCACGGCCACACTCAGAACGTCATCGACACGGTCAAGAAGATCAAGAAGAACTTCAAGATCGAGGTCATCGCAGGCAACATCGCGACCGCCGACGCGGCCAGGGAGCTGATCGACGCCGGCGCGGACGCGGTCAAGGTCGGCATCGGGCCTGGCGCCATCTGCACGACCCGAATCATCTCCGGCGTGGGCGTGCCCCAGGTCACCGCGGTCATGGACTGTGCGGAAGCAGCCGCCAAGCAGGGAATTCCCGTGATCGCCGACGGCGGCATCCGCCAGTCGGGCGACATCACGAAGGCCATCGCCGCAGGAGCCTCCTGCGTCATGATCGGTTCGCTGTTCGCGGGTCTCAAGGAAAGCCCCGGCCAACTGGTCATCTACAAGGGCCGCCAGTTCAAGGAGTATCGCGGCATGGGCTCGCTCGGCGCGATGGTCAAGGGCTCCGCGGAACGCTACGGCCAGAGCAGCAAGACCGAGGTCGGCAAGCTCGTCCCGGAGGGGGTCGAGGGCCGGGTCCCCTACCGCGGCACGCTCAGCGACTTCGTCTACCAGCTCGTCGGCGGCCTGCGGGCCGGCATGGGCTATTGCGGCGCCCCGAGCATCCCCGAATTGATGAGCAATGGCCGATTCGTCCGCGTCAGTTCCGCCTCGATGAGCGAATCCCATCCGCACGACATCCAGATTACCAAGGAGGCCCCGAACTACTCGGCCAGTCTCCCATTCGAGGATTGATGATTCGTCGTGCGTACTGCGGGATGCGTTCCGCACGACGCACGTCGCACGTCACACGACGGAGAATTATGATTCGTGAAATGATCGCCATCCTGGACTTCGGCAGCCAGTACGGCCAGTTGATCGCCCGACGGGTGCGAGAACAGAACGTCTACTCGCGCATCTGCCCCGCCGGGACGCCTGCCGAAGAACTCGCCAGGATGCCGCTCAAGGGCATCATCCTCTCGGGCGGGCCCGCGAGCGTCTATCAGCCGAACGCTCCGCGATGCGACGAGCGGATCTTCGACCTCGGAGTCCCCATCCTCGGCATCTGCTACGGCATGCAGCTCGGCTGCCAGATCCTCGGCGCCGAAATCATCCCGGCCAGGAGCCGCGAGTATGGCCGCGGGACCCTTGCGATCTACGACAAGAACGACCTGTTCGCCACCCTGCCCGACGAGACCCCGATCTGGGCCAGTCACGGCGACCAGGTCGGCAACCTGGGCGGCGGGTTCGTCACGCTTGCCTCGACGAAGACCTGTCCACACGCGGCCGTCCGCCATCGGGGAAAACAGTTCTTCGGAGTCCAGTTCCACCCCGAGGTCAGCCACACGCCCAGGGGCGAGGTCGTCCTCAAGAACTTCCTCTACGACATCTGCGGCTGCACCGGCGACTGGAAGATGAGCGACTTCGTCGCCGAGACGGTCCGGGCCATCCGCACGCAGGTCGGCGACGCCAAAGTCATTTGCGGCCTCAGCGGCGGCGTCGATTCTTCCGTCACTGCCTCGCTGATCCACCAGGCGGTCGGAAATCAGCTCGTGTGCATCCTCGTGGACAACGGCCTGCTCCGGCGCAACGAGCGGGAGGGCATCGTCGCGACCTTCCGCGACCACTTCCATATGGACCTCCGCGTCGTCGACTGGTCCCGCCAGTTCCTCGCGGGCCTCGCGGGCGTCACGGACCCCCAGAAGAAGCGGAAGATCATCGGCGCCGAGTTCATCGCGGCCTTCCAATCCGAGGCGAACCGAATCGAGAACGCACGGTTCCTCGCCCAGGGCACGCTGTATCCCGACGTAATCGAATCGGGCTCCAAGGACGGCAATCCCGCCGCCAATATCAAGCTGCACCACAACGTGGGCGGCCTGCCCGCCGAGCTGGGCTTCGAGCTGGTCGAGCCCCTGAGGGACCTCTTCAAGGACGAGGTCCGACGGGTGGGCGAGTACCTGGGTCTGCCCGAGGACATCGTCTGGCGACACCCCTTCCCCGGTCCCGGCCTGGCGGTCCGCGTCATCGGCGAAGTCACGCCGCAGCGGCTGGAAGTCCTGCGAGGGGCCGATGAAATCCTGATCGACGAGATCAAAGCCGCCGGCCTGTATCGCAAGATCTCGCAGGCCCTGGCTGTCCTGGTCCCGGTATCGACCGTCGGCGTTATGGGCGACGAGCGGAGCTACGAGAACGTGGTCGCGATCCGCGCGGTGGAGACGACGGACTTCATGACCGCCGACTTCTCGCGTATCCCGCACGAGGTCCTGGGCACGATCTCCAGCCGGATCATCAACGAGGTCCGAGGCGTCAACCGTGTCGTCTACGACATCTCCAGCAAGCCCCCCGCCACCATCGAGTGGGAATGACCGCGGTTACGGATCGCCGATTTCGGATCGCGGGTTCTCCAAGGGGAATTCTGCCGCTCCCGCAGGAACTTGGATCAACAGTCCGTTCGAAGCTGCGAATTCATATGGATTTGCGCGAATCCTGGGCGTGATTCGTGTCGAAATACCATGTAGCGCGCGTGGTTTCAGGAATACCGATACGCGGATGGTGGACCGAATCACGGCCGATTCTCGGACGGCGACGAGCGGAGCTGTGTCGGCGAGGTCCGCGCCCCTGCTTCCGTCGTGATCGGCCGGATCGTTTACGAGGCGGTGTTTTGAGGTACGATGGGTCGTAGATCTCATAGATCCCAGGGCAAGGCCTCTGTTTTGAGGGACGCAGAACACAGCCGAGGCTGTGACTCTCTGGCCCCCGTGAAGAGCAGCGGCGCCATGCCTCATCCGCTCGTCTGCTACGCCGGGATAGCCCTGTCCTTCCTGGCTGCCTGGGCCCTCTATCGAACGAAGGTCCTCGACCCGCACGCCTATTTCTACGCCCCCATCGGGTTGCTGATTGCCTTCTACACGATCCACGCCATGGCGACCGACAAACAGGTCTACCTGAAGCGACGGTTTCGTCAGGTGATTCCCAAAGCCCTGGGCAAATACGTCTTCCTGGGTCTGGTCCTGTGGGGGATCCTGAAGTTCTACGGCGCCCATCCGCTGTACCGAGAGGCGACCGTCAACACCCGTCGGTTCTTCGCCGACTTCTGCCGGCTCTTCATAGTCCTGGGGTTTCCCTACTTCGTTCTGGCGGAGAAGTATCGCTACTCCATCGACAACGCCATGGGGGACCCGTACCTGCGGGTGCTTTCATTGCTCAAGGCCTTGTGGAAACGACGGTTTGCCCTGGTCCGTCACAGACTGCTCCAAAGGCCCTATAAACGCATCTATCTCACGGCGCTCATCCGAATCCATTACGTCCCGATCATGGTCGAACAGGTCTATCTGGGCATAGCCAGGCTGTCGGGGAACATCCCGGGTTTCGAGATGCACTGGAGCCTGTCCTCCATCCTGGTCTGCCTGACCGCTCTGGCGTGGCTGATCGACTCCAACAATGCGGCGGTGGGCTATTTCTGGGAGTCCTGGTTCACCAAGACCCGGATGCGCGAGGTGGACCCGTATCCCTTGCACTGGCTTGTGGTGCTGATGTGCTACGTGCCGTTCATCGTCTTCGCCGTCCAGTTCATTCCCTTCCCCTCCCTGCCCGACAACTCGGCCCCCCTGCTGAACGACCAGGGATGGAACAGGGCCATCGACATCGTGTCGCTCGTATTCCTCACCCTGTACATGCTCAGCGGCAGCGCGCTGAGTTTCTCGACCTCCAACCTGTCCTACAAGAAGATCCAAACGAAGGGCCTGTACGGCATCGTCCGTCACCCCGCCACAGCCTTCAAGCTGGCCTTCTTCGGCCTGAGCTTCTTCCGCTTCCGAGCCGCCTTCACCGTGACGGGCGCCCTGTGCTACGCCGCCTGGACGACCGTCTACATCCTCAGGGTCCTCGCTGAGGAACAGTTTCTCCGACGATTCCCTGACTATCGCCAATACATGAAGAAAACGAGATACCGTCTCATCCCGAAGGTCTTCTAATAGCGGGTATCGCCCTTGCGGGTCGAATCTCATCCGACCGTCTTTCCATTTGCGTCCGCGTCTTCCCAGCTATAGGATTGCGCACGTAATGCACCAAATATCTTCATCCGATCTCAGGAGGCTGGTATGCACTCGGATCGACACGGCGCGAACGGCACCTCACGCAGGGAGTTTCTCCGACAGCTTTCACTGGGCGTCGCCGGATCGGCCATAGCCGGCGGCATGGCATCTGAAGCCAAGGAAGCCTCGCCGGCAGCCGTCGAATCAGCCAGACCGCTGCCGACGATCCGACTGGGGAATCACGAAGTCACCCGCCTGATCGTGGGCGCCAATCCCCTCAGTGGGCACTCCTACCTGGGCTCCTCGATGGATCAGGAGATGCGCGAGTACTTCACGCGCGAGCGGGTCGTCGAGTTCCTCGCCCAGTGCGAACGCGCGGGGATCAACACGCACCAGTTCCACGATGTCGCGTTGATGACGGGCATCATTCGGACCCTGCGGGAACAGGGCTCGATGATGAAGTTCATCTGCCTGCACTCGGGCGGCGGGGTTGAGCAGGTGATCCGCGACACACAACCCATCGCCATCGTCCATCACGGCGGGGTCACGGACTCGCTCTTTCGCCAGGGCAAGAGCGAGCAAGTCCACGATTTCGTCAAACGCATCCGCGATGCAGGCGTTTTGGCCGGGGTCTCCGCCCACAATCCCGACTGCGTCAAGCGGATCGCCGATGAGGGCTGGCCGGTCGATTTCTTCATGACCTGCTTCCACAATCTGACCAGATCCCAGGAGGAACAGGCCAAGATGCCGCCCGCCGACACGATGCCAAACGGCCACGGATTCTTCGCCTCCGATCCCATGGCGATGACCGAGGTAGTCCGGCAGGTCAGGCAGCCGTGCTTGGGCTTCAAGATCCTCGCGGCCGGCCGCAAGTGCGATACACCCCAGGCGGTGCAGTCGGCGTTCCAGTTCGCCTTCGAGCGACTCAAACCCATCGACGCCGTGATCGTAGGCATGTACCCCCGCTACCGCGACCAGATCACCGAAAACGCCGCCCTCGCAAGACAGTTCGGCGCAACGAAGAATGCGTAACCCGTTCCACGCATTTCATGCTCGCCTCGCGGTCGTGTGCCGTCTCTCCGCTGGCACCGCAAATGCGATAGATGTCTTCCCGTTTGCCATCTGTGGTTTCCACCTGCGTCCTTGCTCGTCTGTCATCACCTGTCTTTCATCATCCACATTAACGCCAGGGCTATCGCATGAAATCCTTGACCGCGTTTCTTGGGCCTCTGAAGCCTCTTATTCCTACTGGCAAACGCGAGAGCAAGACGTCTCGAACGCGTTTCCAGCCAGAAAACAAGGGTGGGTCGGGTTTCATGCGATAGCCCTGACATTAACGCAAGATCCTGTTTGCAATTGTTCTTAGAATCTGTATGAAAACCTCTATGCAGCGCGCGGCCTGAGCCGCCGGAGCATCAAATGGATCATCGCCAAGTGAATCATCGCCTCGCTGCTTTCCGTCAGCGTCTCGTAGTCCTTGCTCAGACGACG
>JAGOLX010000114.1 GCA_017993835.1 Phycisphaerae bacterium | reverse complement strand
GAAGCGCGCACGAAGCAGACCTCGCTGAAAGTGAGCCTGCCCCGTCACCGGGGCAGGCAACCTGACGAGGTCAGAGACCACGTCGGCGTGGGGAAGTGAGACGAATTTGCTTTGCCTTGTGCGCGACAACCAAGGCTGCGATCTTTCGCTGCATTACAGGCGGCTGAACCCAATGCTGAACGTTTCGCGTTTCCCGGTAGTCCGAGATGAGCAGCTCCGCTAGTTTGGCGATCCCGGACCAATTCTCGCAGACGGCCTTCCATGCATCACGGCGGACTTTTCGCTGCAATCTCGGAGCGATCGCATCTATGAGCACTTGGTCTGCAGGACTGGGCGCGAGGGCCAAATCGTCCTGAGTATCTGAATCGTCGAGAACCTCGATGTCTGACTGGGCAAAAGCGGCCATATCGCCGGCCCAAGCAACGGTGGCCGCAACGGTCTTGGAAAGCGGGCCGCCAAAGGCGGCATTGCCTGCAACGAGGGTGTCTTCGGGGCCGGCATCTGTTCGGGGGTGCAAGCGAAGACACACCATTCCCCTAAATCCGGCGGCATGGGCAATCACTGCGTGAGCAGCCTCGTGGTAGGCGGCGTCCTTAAGATCGAGTTCATGTTGTTTGGATAGTTTTCGCGGCATAAGTAGAAATCGAGGAAACGATACAAGCGGCAGCCAGTGGCTATTAGGGCTACGTAGAAATTATGCTGGTCTCCCATACGGAACCAACGACATCCAATCAATCAGGAGTCTGCGTCGGCGGGGGGTTCCCCGCTCCCGAGGAGCGGGGGAAGGGGCGTGAGGGAGGGGCGGAACCTCCAACTATGGAGCAAAAATTGAAAGCCCCACCCAGCTACTATGCCAGGTGGGGCTCTGATGTCCGGTCTCTCATCCGGCCATCCAACCATGAACAAACGAACCTCTTCCGAGGCTCAGCAACAGGAACGCTAGTGCCGGAGAGTGGAGCACGACGTGCTCAGCTCTTCGGCTTTCTGGAACCCGCTCCAGGGCATTCGGATCTCACGAAACAGGATATCCACCAAGTCGACCACCAAGGCAGTTGCAGAACTTCCTGCTTCTCCATGCCCAAGCTGCGACTGAACGACAAGATAGTCCAAGCAGCCTTGGCGAGATCGGGATCAAGGTCTGAAACAATGGTCCGAAGATCGAGCAAGATGCAGGCCGTTGGGTCCGGAGAGCCTGTCCAGATTTGGGGGATGTCGTTGAGCGATTCATCCCGGTCGAGGATATCGAGGAGTGCCTGCCTACCGTCGAAGGATGGACTGCCCAGTGACGCAATCGGGTATTGGTCGAGATAGTGCAACGTTCGCCACTCATGTCCCCTGAAGGCCGCAGAAGCGGCGGCGAACGATTCCGGGAATGCCGTGATCAGTCTCTTGACGGTATTCGAGGGAGACCGTCGTGCACGATGATTCACGAGCAGGTCGAAAGCCTGCTGGCCGACGACCAGGCCGCGTGGAGGTTGCGGGATGAGAGGATACCGATCCCAATCCTCGGGAGTAACAGGAAAACGCACTGGGGCGTCGAGTTCCCAGAGTGCGATCAAGTTTTCGTTCTCTGTTTGGGTGAGGTTATTCATTGGGGAGGTGCGTTGTGGTTAGGAAGCCCGCCTTGTGAAGAGCCGCGCTGATGTGCGTCTTTAGCTCTCTGCTGTTGGCTGGGATGGCTCCCGCAAGTTGCGGCGGGATCGTGGCGACGGAGCCAATCACCTGGCCGATGAAGGCGGTGTGCTGGCGTTGCCAGTCGATGGCCTCGTTAGTGACAATGAGATCGATGCCGAGGGCTTGAATTCTCGAAGTATCAGAGGCGAGCACCTCGTCCGTCGTAAAGCCAACGACAAGATTGTTCGGCATCCTGAATCGCAGGGTCACTGACTGGATCTGGCCTGTCTCTGAGATCCGCGTGTCGGCGTCGAACCTGGCCTCAGCGGACAGAACGACGCGAATCGCGGCTAAGCCGACGTCGACGATAAGCACCGCTGGGCTGGCCGAAGGATCGGCGAGAAAGGACTCAGCGAACCGGCGGGGAATGAAAAGGGCCGGCTGAGCCGGCCCTTGAATGATGAGCAGGTCGCCATCAGTGGAGATGGCGACCTGCGGGTGGGATATGGAACTATACATGGGATTGACGGCAGCGACAGCTGCACGCCCGACCCCGGCTAGAGAGGAGCGAGACGCCGCAACGCGGCGGGGTGCTCCTATTTCCGCAAAGCCTGCCACCCGAGACCAATCAGCCCCATGCAATACCAATCCCCGTGCTGTGCACCGCCTGCTTTGAGTCGGTGTCGATTATCCAGTGCTGCGGCACCGGAGAAGCCTCGTCGTATCCGGAAACCAGAATCCACGTAGTCGGGTTAACCGGCGGCCATTGGCACGCGAAACTGCGCGGCTGGTGCACATGCCCACAAAGCATGAGCGTCGGTGGGCAGTCACTCACCGCAGACCAAATCTCAGGGTCTCCCGCATCCATTCCCTCGGACCCAGTGGCACACGGTGCTCCGGTGGGAGGCGCGTGCGTAACGATAATATCTGCCTGCGCGAAGAGGTCGGGAACCTGTAGCCATCCATTACAGCAGACTCGCAGTCCTGCGATGTCCGATACGTCTCCATCCGCGGCGCGCACCGAACCCTTCCCTCGGAGGATCCTAAGCCATCCTCCTTCGGCATAAACGTCGGTCGATCCGCGAGCGGTCCAGTAGTCATGATTCCCTGTGGCGACGAGACAAGGAGCACTCAAAGAAGTGAGGAACTTGGCAATCGTTTTGGCCTGGGCATGCATGCCCTCTTTCACCCAGGCATTCTGGAGGTCGCCGGCAACGATCACGGCATCATACTTGGAGGACTGCTGAGTCACCCAGTCGAACCAGCGCTGGTTGAGGTGAAGATCTGCAACGTGAAGAAGTCTCATGAGTGGACGGAGGCACGTATCTACGCCGACTTTCGACGAGGCTCGCACTCGATGTGGATCTTCAGATGCGATAGCAAGGGCTTCCATGCCCCTGTTGTCCC
>JAGOLX010000090.1 GCA_017993835.1 Phycisphaerae bacterium | reverse complement strand
CGTAGGCCGCCGGCCGTGGGACGATACAAGAAATGGAAGCAATCTTTTTCCCTTGCCCCCTCAATCGCAGGCGAAGGGGCCAAGTGGAAAGGACTGCAGGGAAGGACAAAAAATGTACTGAAAAATCACACATACCCCTTGCGGGGCTCCAATTCATAGGATGGGAGACAGGAGCGGCGGACTCGCCCCTCGACACGCCTGCCCATCATGCTGCTGGCGGAAAGCGAAAAATGTCGGGGGGCCGGGGGCAGCGCCCCCGGTCTTACGGTGCGGTCCCGACACCAGGCAGGCGACGACGCGAGGACCGGATTCGGCCAAAGTGCTTGCCAAGAAAACAAGATGTTGCGCTACTGCAGTGCAGGAATAACAGCGCCCGCACATCGCCTTGCCGCAAACAGGGATACTGCTTGACGGAGGAGTTGCCACGCCTCGGGACTC
Organism: Phycisphaerae bacterium; assembly: GCA_017993835.1. Lineage (GTDB taxonomy): Bacteria > Planctomycetota > Phycisphaerae > Sedimentisphaerales > Anaerobacaceae > PLanc-01. The sequence goes on along the minus strand of JAGOLX010000090.1, from coordinate 13,654 downwards.
TTGCGTGCCGTCGGTCGGCGGGCTATATTCTCGGCAACGGCCGAATCGACGTAATGAATGGAGGATCGTCAGCATGAAAGCCAATCCGCCCGCACGTATTGCCGTTGTCCTGCTCCTGACCACCGTCTGTATCAGCGATGCCGAGGGGAAACTCGGTTTCAATCTGCCCACGGGCAAACCCGAGGTCTTCCAGCGGGTCGAGGTCTCCGTCGCCGGCGTGCCCGACGCAGCCAACCCCTTCGACCCCGAATCCGTTGCGCTCGATCTTGAGGTGGTGCAACCCTCCGGGCGGCGACTTCGCGTACCTGGCTACTTCCAGCGTGAATTCGACCGAACACTCGAGGGCAATCGCGAAGTGCTCACCCCACAGGGGGAAGGCACCTGGCGCATCCGCTGGCTGCCCCTGGAACCCGGCCGACACACAGTGATCGTGACCGCGACGGCAGAAGGCAAGCTCACGGATCGATGCGAAGGCACGGTGGAGGTTCTCGCCGGAAATCGTCACGGCCTGGTGCGCGTCGAGCCGGACGGGAAGCGTTACTTCCGTCTGGACGACGGCACGCCGCTGTTCCTGAATGGCCTGTGCGCCTGCTGGCATGGGAGCCGGGGGACGTACGATTACGACGACTGGCTCGCGGCATACGAGAAGGCGGGAATCAACTACATCCGAATCTGGATGTGGCACCATGCGTTCGGCATCGAATGGGACAAGGGGGACAAAGTCCGCTACCGTCTCGATAACGCCTGGAGGCTGGACCGCGTTCTCGCGGAAGCCGAGCGGCGAGGGGTCTTCGTCATGCTCTGTCTCGACTATCACGGCATCTTCGAGGTGAAGCCCGACTACTGGGGCGGCAACAACTTTTGGCCCCGCCACCCCTACAACACCGTGAATGGCGGGCCCTGCCCGAGTCAGAACGACTTCTTCACGAGCGAAGAGGCGAAGAGGCTCTACGCCAAGCGGCTGCGATACATCGTCGCGAGATGGTCCGCCTACCCCAATCTCCTGGCCTGGGAGTTCTTCAACGAGATCGACAACGAATACGCCTATCTGAAGCACGAGGATGTCGTCGCCTGGCACCGCGAGATGGGGCGCTGCCTCCGGTCGCTCGATCCGTTCGGCCACCTGATCTCGTCGAGCTTCACGGGCGGCAGCGAGCGTCCCGACCTGTTCGCCCTGGCGGAGATGGACTTCGCCCAGTACCACTCCTACAACGAAGAACACCCGGCGAGGATGACGGCCGAGAAGGCCGCACGGTTCTTTGAGAAGTACCGGAAGCCATTCTTCGTCAGCGAGTATGGAACAGACTGGAGGGGATGGAAGCCCGACACAGACCCGCACTTCCGGGCATTGCACCAGGCGATTTGGAGCGGAGCCTTTACCGGCGCGGTGGGCACGGGCATGACCTGGTGGTGGGAGAGCATTCACAGCGCCGACCTTTATCTACATTGGTCGGCCTTGAGCCGTTTCCTCAGGGGGACAGGCATCGGTCGGGGGGACCTGCGACCGGCACGGTTCGAGGACATCGAGGGCTCTGTAACCCCCTTTGGCGTCGCGGCTCCCGACGAGGCGCTGGTCTGGCTCCTCGACCGCGCCTGCGATTGGCCGGACGGCGCCATGGAGGCCAGTCCTTCCCCTGTGGACGGCGCGAAGGTGACGCTCGCGGGCGTCAGCGACGGCGTCTGGTCCATCGAATGGTGGGACACCCTCGCGGGCAAGAGCCTGGCGACTGACCAGGTGACTGTCTCCGGCGGTGTCCTGCGTCTGGCGGCGCCTGTTTTCCGGGTCGATGTCGCCGCCCGCATCAGGAAGCAACGTTGAAAGGAGGACTGTCCGAATGAGATGCACAACGTTGGTGTGCCTATTCGTGAGTTGCCTGGCGACCCGCGTCTCGTATGCACAATCGAGCGCAGAACGCGTGGAACAACGGCAATAGTACGTCATGAAGGAGAAAGCTATGTCGAGCCGCAGTCAGCGCAAATCGCAAGGGAGGTCCGGTATTCACGTTCATCCCTACAGTTGTTGCTCGATGTCTAGTTGACCTGAGAGCCCCCGCCGACGGATGATCTCAGGCCAGGAGGTGCCTATGCTCAAGATACGTGCTCTGCCTTCGATTTTACTGCTGGTTGCGTTGTCGCTTCTGCTCCCCGAGGGTCTGATTGCGCAGCCGCGTCCCGCGAAGAAGATCGTCGAGTACGGGTGGGACGTGCCATACCCGGATTTCGTTCGAGACAACATACGCGAGATGGAGAAGCGGCCGTTCGAGGGGCTCATCTTCCGCACCCGCGGCTTCGATCATGCCTTCGATGTGCAGTCGTGGGAGCAGAAAGACTTGCAGCCCCAGTTGGAGACCCTGGCCCAGATCCAATGGCGGAAGTTCACGGACAACTTCCTGACCCTCTACGCCGCGAACAAGGGGAAGATGGACTGGTTCAACGACGATCAGTGGAAGGTCATCACGGAGAACATGAAGCTGTTTTCCCTGGCTGTCCACAGCGGGCGGTGCGTGGGGGTGTGCTTCGACCCCGAGCCGTACGGAGACGATCCGTGGGTCTATCCAGGCCAGTACAAAGAGAGAGCCTTCGATGAGGTCAGCGCACAAGTGTATCGTCGTGGCCGACAGTTCATCGTGGCCTTGCAGGAGCACATGCCGGAACTGAAGATCCTGAGTTTCTTCGAGCTGGGTCTGTACGGAGGCATCGTCGACGAACCTGACCCGAAGGTTCGCGAGGAGAGACTGCTCAAGTCGTGGATGCCGCTGCTTGTGGCGTTCTACATGGGCATGCTCGAAGGCGCGTCGCCGGACGTTGTCTTCATCGACGGCAATGAGTCGGCCTACTACTACGAGAGTCCCAACGACTACTATCGTGCATACCACTTGATCCGTCAGCGCGTCCAGGCACTGGTGTCCGAGACCCTGCGGCCCAAGTACAACGCCCAGGTCCAGGCGGGGATGGCCCTGTACATCGACCAGGCCTTGGGAAAGCGCACGGTCGCGACGACCAGCCACCACCTCAGTCCGGAGCAACAGCTCGGGTTCTTCGAGCACAATGTCTATTACGCATTGACCACGTCGGACGAGTACGTCTGGTGCTACAGTGAACGAATGAACTGGTGGCTGCCGCCGGAGAAGGCGGGTCCGAACGGCGCCCTGCCGCCCGGAGTGCAGGAGGCTCTTCTTTCGGCTCGGCAGAAGTACGATGCAGGCAAACCGCTGGGCTTCGATATCGCCGACATGATCGCGGTCGCCCGTCAGAAGAAGCAGGAAGCCGAAGCCGCCAAACCGGACAAGAAGCCTTGACACGGGAATCGCAATGATGACTTCAAAAGAGCGCGTACGCCGGGCCTTGCAGAAGCAACCTGTGGATCGTGTTCCCATCTTCATGTGGTACCATCCCCAGACCAGGCGCAGGCTGGGCCGGCTGCTGGAGATTCCCCCGGAATATGTCCCCTCCGTGATGGGGGACGACATCCGACAGGCGTGGGTGAGCAACAACCATGCCATGGAAGGCATCGTACACGAGCGCGACGGCCAGTCGCACGTCGACGACTGGGGAGTCGAATGGACCCGCATCGATGGCTTCAACCAGATCTCCAGATACCCTCTCGCCAACGCCAGCGACGAGGAGACTCTCCAATACCGGCTTCCATTCGACCGGGTCGAACCGCTCGTGGACCTGATGAAGCCGACCATGAACTGGGCGACGGACCACTTCGTCGGCTGCGATGTCTCGCCGTGCGTCTTCGAGATGTACTGGCGATTGCGCGGAATGGAAAAGACCTTGATGGAGATCGTGCTCAATCCCCGTTTGACCCAGGAGATGATGAGACGATGTACGGACTTCTCGATTGCGCTCTCCGAAGCGGCGTGCCGACGGTTCGACCTGGACTGGCTCTGGCTGGGGGACGACGCCGGCGGCCAGCGGTCCATGCTGATGAGTCCCGAGACATGGCGGGACATGGTCAGGCCGCTGCTCAAGCAGAACGCAGACGTGGGCAAGCGGCACGGCATCTACGTAGCGTTCCATTCCTGCGGCGCCATCCGGCCGATCATCAGCGACCTGATCGAGATCGGCATCGACGTGCTGAACCCAATCCAGTGCAACTGCCCTGGCATGAATCCGCTGGAATTGAAGAAGGAATTCGGCGGAGACCTTGCTTTCATGGGTGGCGTGGACACACAGGGAGTCCTGCCCCATGGCACCGCCGACCAGGTGCGCGGAGCGACCGCGGAGTTGCTCGAAGGAATGACCGCCGATGGCGGAGGGTACATCTTGGCCGCGTCCCACACGGTGCCGCCGGAGACGCCGGACGAGAACATCTTCGCCATGTACGACGAGGCGGGCATCTCAAGGGAGGAGATTTTCGACAAGGCCGCTCAGATTCGCAGGTCCCGCCACCGCTGATAGGCGCGAGTGTTGCCCGTGTGACGCCTGCCTCGCCGCGCCATGCTTGTGGAGACAGCGTGCCTTGGGGTGCGATCCGACCATCCGATTGACTTGGGGCTCTCTCCCTGCTACAGTACCCGCGCATGACACAGGAGCATCGGCTCCGCAGATCTATCATCTATGAGGGCGACGACTTGCATGAAGCCGACATTGTTGGTTCTGGCGGCAGGCTTGGGCACACGTTATGGCGGCCTCAAGCAGATCGATCCCGTCGGTTCGCATGACCAGACCCTCATCGACTACTCCCTCTACGATGCCATCCGGGCCGGATTCGGCAGAGTCGTCTTCATCATTCGACACCATTTCGAGGAAGCGTTCCGAAGGGCCGTCAGCAGCAAATTCGACCACGTCGTGCAGACGGAGTACGCATACCAGGAATTGGAGGCGGCGCTGGACGGCTTCGCCGTGCCGCCGGGACGCGAGAAGCCGTGGGGCACGGGCCACGCGATCCTGGTGAGCCGGGACGTCATTCGTGAACCGTTCGCTGTGGTCAACGCGGATGACTACTACGGCGTCAACTCGCTCAAGACCATCGCGGACTTTCTCACCAAGGATGCCGCGCCCGACCTCTATGCGATGGTGGGGTTCGTCCTGAGGAACACGATGAGCGAACACGGCGCTGTCGCGAGAGGGATCACCGAGTGCGACGAACAGGGGTTTCTCAGGAGAATCGCGGAACGAAAGGGGATCGAAAGAGGTCCTGCGGGCATACAGTGTCCGAATGCCAACGGAACGGCCGACGTCTTTACCGGGGATGAGATCGTCTCGATGAATCTCTGGGGGTTCCATCCGTCGATCTTCGACCACGCCCAGACTCAGTTCAGACGATTCCTCCAGGAACGGGGACGTGAGAAGAACTCGGAACTATACATCCCCTCCGTCGTGGACGCGATTGTGACGAACGGACAAGCCCGAGTGAAGGTCGAAAGGACGGATGACACCTGGTTTGGCGTGACCTATCGCGAAGACGCCCCGGCCGTCAGGCGATGTATCCAGGAACTGACCGCTCGGGGCGTCTATCCGGAGAGGCTCTGGAAATAGCCATGGCTCATGACGTCGCATTCATCGCGAAGCATTTCGACCTGGCGGGCAAGCCCGACGCCATTGTCCCGATTACCGCAGGACACATCAACGACACCTACCTCGTGACGACGGCCGCCCGCGGGAAGACGACTCGCTACGTGCTCCAGAGAATCAATCATTACGTCTTCAAAGAACCCGCGCAGGTGATGACCAACATCCTCCGGGTCACCGAGCACATACGGTCCAAGGTGGCGGAGACCAACCCTCAGTTGGCGTCTCGCCAATTGACAGTGATCCCCTCGGATGACGCGCCGGGCTGGTATCGGGATTCGGCCGGCAACTTCTGGCGCATGTACAACTTTGTCGAGAACGCTGTCACCTATGACACGCCCGAATCGCGTGAACTGGCCTGTGAAGCGGCCCGGATGTTCGGCTGGTTCCAGAGCATGCTGACCGACCTTCCCGGGCCTCCTCTGCACGAGACGATCCCGGGCTTTCACGACACACCCCGCCGGCTGCGGCACTTTCAACAGGTCCTCGCAGAGGACAAGTGCAATCGTGCGAGAGGAGCCGCGGGGCAGATCGACTTCGTGCTGGAACACGCGGCCCTCTGCGATGTTCTGCCGGACCTGGTGGCGAAGGGCGAGTTGCCGGTCCGCATCGCGCACAACGACACGAAGATCAACAACGTCCTGCTGGACAAGGACACCGGCCAAGGCGTCTGCGTGATCGATCTCGACACGGTCATGCCGGGCCTGTCCGCCCACGATTTCGGCGATCTGGTCCGCACCGCGGCCTGCCCGGCGGCCGAAGACGAGCAGGATCTGTCGAAGGTTACGGTGAACCTCTCCCTGTTCGATGCGTTGACGCAGGGCTTCGCCCAAGAGACCGGGCGATTCCTCACACCGGTCGAAAAGAGCCACATGGTCTTCGGCGGCTTGCTCATCACCTTCGAGCAGATGATCCGGTTTCTCACGGACCACCTCGCAGGCGATGTCTACTACAAAGTCCATCGTGAAGGCCACAACCTCGATCGCACGCGGACACAGATGAAGCTGGTGCAGTCGATCATCGAGCAGGAAGAGATTCTGAACAGGCTCGTCGAACGGGCTTATTCAAACAGTCCCGGAGACTCGAACTGAAAGGAACAACCCATGGCGGAAGGACGCTGGAGACAGACGGTCGTCTGTTGGATGGTTTCGGTTGGACTGTTCGGAGCGGACGCCGCGAAGGCGGCTGTTCCCGTTGAGTACCCCGGCCCGGCGCCGGGCGAAGCGAAAGCCTCCGTGCAGAATGGCGAGATCCTGCTGTCCAACAACGTCCTGGAGTGCAGATGGGCGATTGCGGAGGGGCGCCTCAGGCCCGTACATGTCAGGAACGAGAGGTTCCCCGCGGTTTCATTGCGCGACAGCGAGTGCTTCCAACTGCTCCTGGCAGATGGGCGGACTCTGAAGGCATCCGAGCTCACGATTGTCGGACAGGCGGAGATCGGCGACCTTGGCGCAGAACGCGCCGGCGAACAGACCCGTGCGGTCTTGACCACACCCGACGACAGTCTGGCGATCCGATGGCGCGCCGAGCTGCGAGACAATTCGAACTACGTGCGCCAGTACGTATCCATCGCACCGAAGCACGCGGATGTGGACTTGCAGGAGATTGTCCTCGTACAACTGACAGCACGAGACGCGAAGGCGGTCGGCACACTGGACGGCTCGCCCGTCACGGTCGCAGATGGGCACTTCTTTGCATTCGAGCACCCGCTGTCCAAGACCCGGACGGTCGATTCGCGAATTCAGTGCAGCCTGCCGCGAAATATGCCGCTGAAAGTGCGCGAGGAGCAGACTTACAGTTCGGTGATGGGGGTCGTCCCGGAAGGGCAGCTTCGCCGGGCATTCCTCTACTACGTCGAACGGGAACGGGCTCAGCCCTATCGTCCCTTCCTTCACTACAACAGTTGGTACGACATCGGCTACGGAGACGAGAAGATCCTCGAGCCGGACGCCCTCAAGGTGATCGACCTGTTTGGCCGCGAGCTGACCCAACGGCGCGGCGCGAAGCTGGATTCATTCGTCTGGGACGACGGTTGGGACAACCCCGCCTCGCTGTGGCGGTTCCACGAGGGTTTCCCCAAGGGATTCACCCTACTGGAGCGCGCCGCGGCCCAATACAACTCCGCCATCGGCGCGTGGCTCTCTCCGTGGGGCGGCTACGGAAAGCCGAAAGAAGAGAGAATGAAGTATGGCAAGCAGGAGGGGTTCGAGACGAATGAGCGAGGCTTCTCCATGGCCGGTCCGAAGTATTATGCGAGGTTTCGTGACGCCTGCCTGGGGATGATCCGGGACTACGATCTCAACTATTTCAAGTTCGACGGGATCAGCGACGGCGGCGCCCCGACCGGCGCGGCAGCAGCCTTCGCGCCCGATGTGGAGGCCCTGCTCCAATTGACCGGCGACCTTCGCAAGGCAAAGCCCGACGTGTTCATCAACGTTACTACGGGCACGTGGTCGAGCCCCTACTGGCTGTGGTACGCGGACTCGACCTGGCGGTCGGGCAATGACTGGGGCACTTGCGGCTGGGGCTCCAAGCGGCAGCAACAGGTCACCTATCGCGACGCCCAAACCTATCAGAACGTCGTCCGTCGGGGCCCCCTGTATCCGATCAACTCACTGATGACCCAGGGCATCATGTTCGCCAACCACGGTCTTCCGAACGATACGGACCGCATCGTCGAGGATATCCGTGCGTTCTTCGCCAGCGGAACGAACTGCCAGGAACTCTACATCACGCCTTCCCTGCTGGACGCCAGGACGTGGGACGTCCTTGCCGAAGCGGCGACGTGGTCGCGCAACAACGCCGACGTGCTCGTGGACACCCACTGGCTCGGCGGCGACCCCGCCAAGGGCGGAGTCTATGGCTGGGCGTCCTGGTCGAGACGCAAAGGAATCCTGGCCCTGCGAAATCCCAAGGATGAGCCGGGACAGATCGCGGTGGACATCGGCAAGGCCTTCGAGTTGCCGCAGGGAGCCGCTGAGACATACTCATTGAAGAGTCCGTGGAAGGATGGTGCGGCTGAGCCTGCGATCGTCCTCTCGGCGGGCAAGGAACACACCTTCGAGCTGAAACCGTTCGAGGTCCTGGTGCTCGATGCGACGCCGCAGTAGACAGCGAGCGTCATTCAGAGACGGAAGTTCTCGGCCAGTTCCACCATGGTCTCATAGTTCTTCATCGTTCCCGCCGTGATCTGGCGGCCGTTCGGCGAGGCGGAGGGCATCAAGACAAATCCCTTTCCCCGCCCGCGAGTGCCGTCGAGGAGGGTGCGTTCGACGAGCCGTCGGAATTCGGTGGCTTCCATCGATTCGATGTCGGAAAGCTCGATGTTCCCAAAAAGGACGAGCCGGTCGCCATACTTGCGCCGGACATATTCGAGATCGACATCGCCGTGCGGCGGCGGCTCGATCGGATCGATGGCGTCGGCGCCCATGTCGCAGATGTCGTCCAGAATGGCTCGGATTCGGCCGTGACAGTGGATACGGGCGAATCCCCTGTGCTTGTGGATCGCTCTGACCATCGGCTCGGTGTATCGCACCACATAGTCTCGGAACAGACGCGGAGGAAGAAGCGGTTCGGCCGCGTACTCGGCGCCGTAGACTCGCCACAGATGCCCTGGGAAACCTCGCGACACCTGCTCGGTCCTGGCGTGGATGGGCCCTGCGAGCTTCTCCAGAAGACGGTGCATCCGTTCCGGCTCCGTCAGAGCGATCGTCAGGAAATCCTCCATGCTCAGGAGCGACGCCGCTGCACAGATGGGGTCCTCGGTATCCACCATGACGATGCCGCGGTCGCCGGTTCTGGCATCCTCTTCGATCAGGGGCGCCACGTTGATCTCCTCCTGGAAGAACTCCTCGGGCAACTGCAGATAGGCGTCCAAGTCGTCCGTGCTCTTGAGAAGATGCTCCGTCGTCCAGACGGTGTCAACCTGGGTATTGCGGCGTGTGGTCGAAGAGAGTTTGCGACCGCCGATGCGGATCGTCACACGAGTGCAATGCCACTCGCCTTCCAGATCGCTGTGATACTGAACGAGATCGCGGAAGTTATCACTTCGGGCCTGACTGGACAGCGTCCGGTAGGGATCCCACGAACGGGACCTTACCGCGCTTCGCATGCGAATCAGGTCGCTTCGCTCCTCTGCAAGCTGCAGCAGGGGGCGCCAGGATGGGTCGCTGTAAACGTTGAACTCGTCCGCATCAGAGGGGTCAACGGCGAATCCGCCCACCTCATAGAAGTTCACGGCGGGTCGGTCGACCGGCTCGCCTCGCAAGATCGCCATCAATCGTTCGCGTCGAGTCACTCGTCTTCTTCCGGAAGGCCTCGTTGGATCAGGCTTGACCCTGTCACGGGTAGAGATTATAGTCCTAGCGCCGGCCCTCGGCAAGGGGTCGTGAACACCCGGCGTGGCTGTGCCATCGGGGATACCCGCTGGCCTTAACCGTTGTGGAGTGCGCAGCGATGACCCATCTGACGGTTCTTGACGGCAGCATCATCGGAGTCTACCTCCTGATCACCATGATCGCCGGCGTGGCGATTCGCCGATACGTTCGCAGGGTCGAAGACTTCATCGTCGCGGGACGGGAGATGAACGTCTATCTGGGGATCGCCTCCCTCGCGGCCACCGAATTCGGCATTGTAACGTGCATGTACGCCGCCCAGAACGGCTTCGACAAGGGCTTCGCCGGGGCGGTTCCAGGCCTGCTGACCTTCGCCGGAATGTACCTCGTGGGCGTTACAGGCTTCTGCGTCAAACCCCTCCGCGATTCGGGCGTGATGACAATCCCCGAACTCTTCGAGAAGAAATACGGCCCTCGCGTGCGGTGGGCGGCCGGAGTGGTCATTGTGCTTGGCGGACTCCTGAATATGGGAGTGTTCCTGAGGATGGGCGGCGACTTCCTGGTGAATGTGGCTCATCTGGACGCCAAGTATCTTGAGGTCATGATGACCGTCCTGCTCGCGGGAGTCGCGATCTACACGATTCTCGGCGGCATGCTCTCGGTCCTGGTCACCGACTTCCTGCAATTCATCGTCATGAGCGCCGGCCTGATCATCACTACGTTCCTCATCCTCGACAAAGTGGGCTGGGGGACATTGGTGAATACCGTGGAGACGCACCACGGCGCGGGCGGATTCAACCCGTTCGCCAATCCGACGATGGGATGGTCGTACGTGATCTTCAATGCCCTGCTCAACACTGCAGCCACCCTCACCTGGCAGACTCAGATCGCCCGCGTCCTGGCGGCCAAGGACTCGGCCACCGGTCGGAAGGTCTACACTCGCACCTCCTTCTTCTTCGTGGCCCGCTGGCTGATCCCGGGGATCTGGGGCATCGCCGCTCTGGCCATGCTCACGCCGGAGCAGGTCCCGCAAGACAGCATCCTGGCCATGCCCAAGATGCTGGGGATGGTTCTGCCGGCGGGACTGATGGGTCTGCTCATCGCCGCCATGCTTGCCGCCGACATGAGCACCGACTCCTCCTACATGCTCACCTGGAGCAGCGTGATCTATAACGACATCCTCGCGCCGTTCCGCAAGACGAAATGGTCGGAGAAAAAGGGCTTGGCGTGGAATCGTGCGATCGTCGCAGCCATCGGCGTGTTCCTCCTGATCTACGGACTGTGGTACAAGATCGAGGGAGACGCCTGGACGTACCTGGGAATCACCGGCACGATCTACCTGGCGAGCATGTCCACCTTGCTGGTCGCCTGTTGCTATTGGAAACGTGCGAACAGTTGGGGCGCCACGGCGGCGATCGTCTTTGGGGCCCTCATGCCCGTCGCGGTGCTCGTTCTGCAGAAGGTCGGTCCCTGGACGGCCTGGGTCAAGGAGAATGAAGCATCGTGCATGATCGCCGTCTACGCGACTACGGCGGTCGCGATGATTGTCGGATCGCTTCTCAAGCCTCACGCTCAGGGTTTCGCAGGAGACAAACCATGACGGCTATCCTCGATGGCGTCCTGACGATGCTCAAAGACCACTGGTTCTGGGGAGCGACCAACCTCGTTTGCCTCGCCTGGTACTTAACGGTCACCGTGTACGTGGCTATCAAGGGCGCTGTGGACATCCGAAACATGCTTCGAAGACTGTCCGATGGGAAGTCCCCTTCGCAGGAGCCCCCCGCGCAGGTTCGGGAATCGTGAGATGGGCGCCGTCCTGGACATCGCTCTGCGGGCCATTCGCTTCGGACGGAGTAGGGCAATACGCCGGAAATTGTGCAGGAACGACAGCAAGGAGTTCACCCATGGATAAGCTGGGAGTGGGAATCGTCGGCTGCGGCTGGGTCGCGGGAGAGTACGTGAAAGCCTTTCACCAGGATCCTCGCTCCGAGATCCGCGTGCTGGTCAGTCGCAACCCCGCCAACGCCCAGCGATATCGCACCGGGTTCGGCCTGCGATGCGACATCGAGACGGAGGCGGCGCCCATGCTCGACCGGAAGGATATCGACATCGTCGTTGTGTGCACGCCGCACGATGCGCACACGCAGTACGTCGTTGGCGCCGCGGAGATGGGCAAGCACGTCATCATCGAGAAACCTCCGGCCGTGACCCTGGAGGATCTGCGAAAGCAGTTGAAGGCGGTTCGGGCGAATCGCGTCAAGACGCTCGTCGGTTTCGTTTTGCATTGGAACCCGCTCCTGATGAGCATCGACAGACTGATCGAGCAGGGGGTTTTCGGGAACATCTTCATGGTGGAAGTGGACTATATGCATCGGATCTGGGTGACCACCGAGCAGAAATGGCTGGGCAGCCGCCAGCACAGCGGCACGGCCATCCTGACCGGAGGCTGCCATGCGGTCGACGCGCTGCGGTGGTTCGCACGGAGTGACGCGGAGGAAGTGTCCGCCTATCAGGTCCGAACGGAGAACCCGATCGAGTACCCCGGGACGATCTCGGTCAACGTCAAGTTCCGCGACGGCAAGATCGGCCGCACCACCACCATGTTCGACGCGCAGATGCCGTACCGGTTCAACATCGGCGTCTACGGCACCGAAGGCAGTCTCCGCAACGACGAACTCTTCGCACCCAGGTTGATGCCGGGCCAAAACGATTTTCTCAAGATCCCCTGCGTTCTGCCCGACAGCGGCGACGTGGCCCACCACCCCTTCACGGGCGAAGTCGCTCACTTCCTCGACTGTATCCTTGCGGACAAGCGACCTTTCCCGGACCTGGAGGATGCTGCGAAGACTCTGGCGATCTGTTTCGCCGCCGACAGGTCGGCCGAATCGAGTCGTCCCGTGAAGATCAGCGAGTTGGGAGACCTATAGCCGGGTCGAATATACTGCAGACGCAAGAGAAATGATCCACCTCTCCGGAACCATATCCAAGGCCTGGCTGAGCCAGGTAATCGGCGTTGCGTTCAACCGGGACTACTACTTCGATCCCGACAGACGCCACGCCGTCGACTGCCTGTGCAACGAGTATGCCGCTAAGGCGTTCGCGGACATTCCCATCTTTTACTCGGAATCCAATCTGGGCCGGAAAGAGCACTGGGCTGCGAATCAGGTCCAGATCGGAGGAATTCAACCCAACCTGATTCTCGGAATGCTGCTCGGCGCCGACTTCGTGCCTGCCGACGACCGGGATGCGGACATCGCGCCGGGCAGCCTGCGGAACGAGAATCCAGCGGCCTTGCCTTCGCCCGAGGCTTTGCTGACTTGCGATCTGGTGAGGCAATTCGACGAGCAGATGACGCAGGTGCGGCGGTCGGCCCAAGGACGACTTCGGCCCATTCCACCGTTTTTCTGGGATGCGTCCGGCCGGGCGGCCATTCACGGCGTCCTGACCACCGCCCAGAAGCTCTTCGGCGAGACCATCTTCATCGACATGCTCGCTGAGCCGCAGAAGTGCGAGGCAATTCTGCAATGGATCGCAGATGCGTACATCCTGCTCTGCCGGCACTTCGCCCAATGGGGCGGCCTGGCCCTTGCGGACGTCCATGTCGGAGAGTGCTCGTCCTGCATGGTCAGTCCCTCATTGATCGAGCAGTTCGTCGTGCCCATGACCTCGTACATCGGTCGGCGCTTGGGCGCCGTGCGATTTCACGCTTGTGGCTCGGTGACACACCTGCTCGATGCGTTCGGCAAGATCGAAGGGCTTCGTTCGCTGGACCTCGGAGGCGAGACCTCGGTCCGCAGAGC
>JAGOLX010000038.1 GCA_017993835.1 Phycisphaerae bacterium | reverse complement strand
ATCGAATGGATTGGTCACCACAAATTCCCTTGCAGGGCGAGGACAGAACGGGTACGAAATGGCAAAGAACACTGGCTGGTTTTGACCCGATCCCCGGTGGCTGGTCTTAACCCGATCCGTGACAGCTCAGCATGACGAATCCCATCCGCCTGTCGGTTGCTTCTTCTTGACAATTTCGCCCGGATCGGGCAATATGGCGGTAGGAATTGACGGTGTAGGATGGAAGAAGCCGCATGAGGGCGAAGGCCTCGTGTGCCCGGCGTCCTCCGTGGTGAAGAAGGCCGTGAGGGATGCGGACGGCCATCGCGTGTAGGGTGTGGGATGGATCGTGGGCGATCAGTATGCGATATAGGGAGACTCAAAAACGCCAGCTGTTCCCTGTATCCGCCTGTATCCGGAGCCCCGGTCTCGAGAGCGTCCAGGTTCGGCTATTGCTCTGCGGCGGTGAGCTTGCAGACGTGTACCTTGAGGGGTGTACCTCCCGAGGGACGCTCATACTGGAATATCAGAGCCGCGTTTCCGGCCGCCGTGGCCCAGAATGTCCAGTGTTCTGTACCGCCGCCGCCGATCACCCCCGGGTTGGTAGCGACGTAGGTCTTATCGACTTGCACGAGCCAGCTCGGCAGGGACTGGGCCAAGGCCCAGGAATACCCCGTGCTGGGATTTGACGCAAGTGCCACTGTGAAATCTTCGCCTGCCACCACGAAGAGGTTCTCCGCGTCGGTCGGCGATATGGCGGTAACCTCACAGACGCGTACCTTGACGGGCGTGCCTTCCCATGGACGCTTGTACTGGAAGGTCAGAGTCGTGCTGCCGGCTGTGTCGGCCCGGAACTTCCAATACTCTGTGCCGCCGCCGCCAGTAACCCCTGGGTTGGTGGTGACGTGGGTCTTATCGACTTGCACCAGCCAGCTCGGCAGGGATTGGGCCAGAGCCCAGGAATACCCCGTGCTGGGATTCGACGCCAGTGCGACTGTGAAGTCCTCGCCTGCCGCCACGAAGATGTTCTGCGCGTTCGTCAGCGGACTGGCGGCGACGCGGCAAATGTGTATTTGAATGGGCGTGCCTTCCCATGGACGCTCATACTGGAAGGTCAGAGTCGTGCTGCCGGCACCTGTGGCTCGGAACGTCCAGTACTCCGTGCCGCCCCCGCCGATCATCCCGGGGTTGTCGGCGACGTAGGTTTTGTCGACTTGCACCAGCCAACTCGGCAGGGACGCGGCCAGGGACCAGTTGTAGCCCGTGCTGGGATTCGACGCCAGTGCGACCGTAAACTCTTCGCCTACGATCACGTCGATCTTCTCTGTATCGGTCGGGGTTTGGGCGGTGACTAGGACAACGTGCTCTTCGATAGGCGTGCCGACCCAGGGTTGCATGTACTGAAAGGTCAACGTCGTGCTGCCGGGACCTGTGGCTCGGAACGTCCAGCACTCCGTGCCGCCCCCGCCGATCACCCCGGGGTTGTCGGCGACGTAGGTCTTGTCGACCTGCACCAGCCAACTCGGCAGGGACCCGGCCAGGGACCAGCCATAACCCGTGCTGGGATTCGACGCCAGTGCGACCGTAAACTCTTTGCCTACGATCACGTCGATCTTCTCTGTATCGGTCGGGGTTTGGGCGGTGACTAGGACAATGTGCTCTTCGATAGGCGTGCCGACCCAGGGTTGCATGTACTGAAAGGTCAACGTCGTGCTGCCGGCACCTGTGGCTCGGAACGTCCAGTACTCCGTGCCGCCCCCGCCGATCATCCCGGGGTTGTCGGCGATGTAGGTTTTGTCGACCTGCACCAGCCAGCTCGGCAGGGACCCGGCCAGGGACCAGCTGTAGCCCGTGCTGGGATTCGACGCCAGCGCGACGGTGAACTCTTCGCCTACGACCGCCGTCACCTCCTCCTGGCTGTCGGCGTACAGGAGAGATGAATGGCCCACGGCCAGAACACACAGAACGATGAGGAATGATGATCTACACATGGTAAACCTCCTTTTGTCCGTTAGTTCTCATATGCCTTCTGCCCGTCAGGATTTTCAGCTTCCTAACGCATGAGTATACCGCCATTCCGACGGCGAATTCAAGTGCAAAAGGTGCATTAACATGTGAACCGCAACATGGGCGTTCAGAGATGGCACGAGCGATCCGATAGCACAGCGAGCTTGATGAGACTGGGGATGCCGTCGCCAGGCCCTGGGGATTCTTCGCCTTGGACCAGGAACGTGGTGAACGGAAGGCGCCGCTGGGTGCCGACCATGTCGCCCACGTCCCCGGGCCGCGACAGTGCGACGTCCAAAGAGAAGTAGTTGTCCTCAGTTTCCCCAGCGAGGGACATTCGGAGGGTAGACTGCTTATCAATTTGGATGGTCATCCGTGCGAGGTATGGTTAACATGCTTGTCGACGATGAATCAAGAAAGGAAGGCCGTGAGCAGACAAGAAACGAATAGCCTCTGGAGTACCAATGACGATGCGACTGCATAAGACGCTTCTCCTTCTCCTGCTAATCCATGTTACATCCACATTGGGCAGTACGGTAGACCCATCTGTCAAAGCGGCCCAAGCTCTGCTGAATCGGCTGTTGCCGACATATCAGCACGGGGACGCGTTTGGGTTCGCGGTGATCCCGCCAGATGACGGGAGGGACGTCTTCGAGGTTGAGACCTCCCCAGGGAAGGTGACCATCCGCGGCAACAATGCGGTGTCTCTGGCCATGGGATTGAACTGGTATCTCAAGAACTACTGTCATTGTCACGTTTCCTGGTGTGGCAGCCAGCTTGCTCTGCCCGATCCCTTGCCACTGGTGGAACAGAAGATCCGGCGCACGGCTTGGGCACGGCGCCGCTACTTTTTGAACTATTGTTGCTTCGGCTATTCATTGCCGTGGTGGGATTTCAGCCAGTGGGAACGGCTCATCGACTGGATGGCCCTGAACGGCGTGAATACGCCCCTGGCTATCACCGGCCAAGAGGCAGTATGGCAGGCCGTGTGTCGTCGCTTGGGCATGAGTGATGGAGAAATAACCGAGTATCTTGCCGGCCCTCCTTATCTGCCTTTTCAGTGGATGGGTTGCCTGGATGGGTGGGGCGGCCCCCTGAGCCAACACTGGATCGACCGACACGAAGAACTCCAGAAGAGAATCCTTGCGCGGCAGCGGGAACTGGACATGACGCCCGTGCTTCAGGGGTTCACCGGTCATGTGCCGGCTGCAATCACGCAGAAGTATCCAGACGCGACGGTGCACACTGTGCACTGGGTTGAATGGGAGACGTCACTTCTGGATCCCCTTGATGCCCGATTTGAACAGATTGCACGCCTATGGCACGAGGAGCAATTCAAACGCTTCGGCACGGACCACCTCTATGCGGCTGATACCTTCATCGAAATGGTGCCCCCGAAAGGTGATCTCCCGTATCTGAGCGCTCTGAGCCAGGCCATCTATCGCGGTATGGCTCAGAGCGATGAACAGGCCGTCTGGGTATTGCAGGGATGGGCGTTCATGAACCAACGGAGTTTTTGGACACAGCCCCGCCTCCAGGCCTTTCTCAATGCCATCCCGGACGAACGTATGCTCTTGCTGGATCTGTTCTGCGAATCGACACCCATGTGGAGTCAGACCGATGCCTTTTTGGGCAAGCCCTGGCTGTGGTGCAACGTGCAGACCTTTGGCGGCGCCGTCCGCCTGGGAGGGGCGCTGAATGAGAATAACCGGGGCCTGATCTCCGCTCGTCACGATCCAAACGGCGGCCACCTGATTGGGCTTGGATTTGTCAACGAAGCGCTCGACTGCAACCCCGTGACCTATGATCTGATGTTCCAGATGGCCTGGGAGGATGTACCTCTCGATCCGGACAAGTGGATCGAGGAGTACGCACACTACCGCTATGGCCAACCTCATCCTGATGTCCGACGCGCCTGGCACGTCCTCCAGAACACAGTATTCAATAGCCAGAATCATGGCGATTCTATCATTGAACGGGCGCCGACTCTCAACGACGCAGATGCGGGTGCGTCGTACAGCAACGTGCGTTTGGCCCAAGCCTGGCACGATCTGGCTCAGGCATCGGATTCACTGGGGCAGGTTGATACGTACCGTTTTGATTTGGTCAACGTGGCCCGCCAAGTATTGGTCAATCATGCGGCCCAATTGTACAGCGATATTGTCGTCGCTTACAAGGCCAGGAACGTGCCGGGATTCAGGGAGAGTGCCGAGCGGTTTCTGGAGTTGATTCGCGACGTGGATGAACTCCTGGCCACACGCAAGGAGTTCCTTCTGGGGTGCTGGCTGGAAGATGCAAAACGGTGGGGGATCAGCGATGAGGAACGACATGTCCTTCAGTGGAATGCGCGACGTGTACTGACGCTGTGGGGACAGGGTCCGCAGATCGATGACTATGCGCGCAAGCTCTGGTCCGGCATGTTGACCGGCTACTATCTGAAACGATGGGAATGGTATTTGGGCGAAGTCGGTAAGTCGCTTGCGGGAGGAGAGCCCTTTGATGAGGAAGCATTCGGCCGGAAGCTGCGACAGTGGATGGTCAAATGGTCGGACGGACAGGAAACGTATCCCACGCAGCCAAGCGGCGATAGCGTGGCAGTGGCCCGCCGACTGTGGGAGAAATACCAGGAGGCTCTCAGACCCAATGCGCCCAGCCTGACCACGGGCAAGCCAGCGACCTGCTCGCATGTGCTGCCGGGCTATCCAGCACACTTGGCTAACGACGGACAGAGCGACAGTCCGAATAGCTATTGGGCTACCGATGTACTCCAACATCCCGGCGACGCGTGGTGGCAGGTCGATCTTCTTGAACCTGCCACGGTCGGCCAAGTCGTCGTTGTGGGCTTCTTCGGGGACGAACGCTACTATGGTTTTACCGTGGAAACCTCCGCTGACGGAAAAGTATGGGATGTAGTTGCCGACATGACGAACAACAGGGAACTCTCCACAAGGGAAGGATACGCATGCCGTTTCAAGCCTCGACCCGTGCGATACATCCGGGTGACGCAAACACACAACTCCGCGAACGCCGGCCGACACCTGGTGGAAGTAATGGCCTTTGAGAAGTAAGGCGCATTAACATGTGAAGCGCAACACGGGCCTTCGGAGATGGCACGAGCGATTCGATAGCATAGTGGTGCTCGGGAGCCTGGGGGTTCTGTCCCCAGGCCCCTGGGATTTTTCGCCTTGGACCAGGAACATGGTGAAGGGAAGGCGACGCTGGGGTACTGGGGGGTACTGGGGGGTACTGGGGGGTACTGGGTACTGGGGACAACTACCGTTTTTTGTGGTTGACAAGGGGTGGGGTGAGGCTGTAGAGTGGTACCATGCCCAGAATGGCCCGAGCTATTGCCGTTGGATGTGCCCACCACATCACCCAATGCGGGAACAACCGCGAGCCGGTCTTCATGGTCGATGACGA
The DNA here is from genome assembly GCA_017993835.1 of Phycisphaerae bacterium. Classification (GTDB taxonomy): domain Bacteria; phylum Planctomycetota; class Phycisphaerae; order Sedimentisphaerales; family Anaerobacaceae; genus PLanc-01. The sequence goes on along the minus strand of JAGOLX010000038.1, from coordinate 54,047 downwards.
CCGGCGGGTGTACTTGGAGATCCTCCAGGCACAGGCGGGCAAGTACGGCCTGGAGATCCTGGGCTACTGCCTGATGACCGACCACGTGCACATCGTCGCGATCCCCCATGCGGAGGATTCCCTGGCCAAGGGGATCGGGCGGACCCACGTCCTCTACAGCCAGTACATCAATCGCTTTCACAAGCGGTCGGGGCACCTCTGGCAGGGTCGCTTCCATTCCTGTGCCCTCGACGGGCGGCACCTGTGGCAGGCGATGAAGTACATCGAGCTCAATCCGGTGCGGGCGAGGCTGTGCCGGCGGGCGTGGACGTACGAGTGGTCCAGTGCGACGGCCCATACGGATGAGAGGGCCCAATCCGAACTGCTGAACCTCGCGTGGTGGTACAAGCAGTTCTCCGCACAGGGCTGGCGCAAGGAACTGGCGGAGGGGTTGACGCAGGACGAGATGGCGAAAATCCGTCTGCGGACGCATACGGGCAGGCCGCTGGGCAGCGATGGGTTCGTGAGCAAGCTGGAGACGCTGCTGGGCCGGCGGGTCCGGCCGTTGCCGGTGGGCCGGCCGCGGAAGGAGCCGGCAAAGGCGGGGCGCCGCCGCATCCGAAGGGGGTGAACTGCGGGGAGGAACTGTTCGTCTCAGCGGATGAGAGGCAGGTTCTTCCGGCGAAGGCAGGTCTGCGGACCCGCCTCGTCTGAAAGAGTGTTGGAGAAGTGGCGCGGGCTTTCTCGTTGACCATCAAGCATGTGTCGGCTAGACTGACAGTATAATGCAGGAGTGATATCGGTGAATCCGGCAACCTCCATCTTTGACCTGAGCCCGGCAGAGAAGCTTCAACTCGTACAGGATTTGTGGGATGATCTTGCAGCAACTCCGGAGGCCATACCGGTCCACGACTGGCAAAAGGAGGAATTGGCGCGGAGGAAGGCGAACCTGATGAAAAACCCTGCCTCAGGACTGACATGGGAAGAGGTTAGACGCAGGGTTCGGGACCGCCATGGCCGCTGAGTTGGTCATCGCGCCGGAAGTCGTGGAGGATCTCGCGGAGGCTTCCGCGTGGTATGAATCGCGGCGGACCGGCCTGGGAGAAGAACTCCTGACTTGTGTCGACGCCTGCATTGCCGCGATCTGCCGATTGCCTGAGATGCACCCTGTCGTACATCAACAGTATCGGCGAGGATTGGTGCGTCGATTCCCCTACGCGGTCTTCTATGAGTACGCAACGCCCACGGTGGTTGTCTATGCCGTCATGCACACCGCAAGAGATCCGGACAAGTGGCGTCAACGTCTTCCCTGAGTCAGAGACGCGGCTGCGGACCCGGCTCGTATAGGACGGGCTTTGTCAATTCTCAGGAATCAGCTCCCACCACAATCTCGGATAGTCCTTCCCTTCGTTGATCCACCAGATGTCCTCGGTCCCGTTGGCCGTCTCGCCCACGAAGTCCCAGCCGGCGTCGAGGAAGGTCGCGGCCGTCTGCATCTCGGCTGTGGTCTTGCCTGTGCCGGCGGCACTGGCTGCCTGCCCCGATGTTTCGATGTCCCAGAAACTGTAGCTCACGGCGCCTTCATCACCATAATACACGTCCGTATTCGATCCCACAAGACCGCCGACATCGTCGTTTCCGCTGACCGAGCCGGTGCTGTAGCATTGGGCGATAAGTCCGGTGAAAAAGTGTGGAACGCCGAAGGTGTAGCTTCCCCAATTCATACCGACCAGGCCACCCACATCGCCGTCTCCATTGACGGTACTCGTACTGTAGCAGCAGGTAACCTCCCCTCCATTCCCTCCCACGAGCCCACCAACACCCCAAGAACCTTCGACCGTACCGGTACTGTAGCAGCGGTCCACAATGCCGCGATGAAGTCCATAACGCGCGAACATGTAGCCCCTACCAATCAACCCACCAACGCGGTCACCTCCACTAACCGTACTCGTGCTAAAGCAGTCGGTAACCTCCCCACTGCTTGTGCCCGCAAGGCCACCGACAGAGTCATTCCCTATGACCGAGCCGCTGCTGTGGCTTGTGCCGATGCTGCCCGAGTTCCAACCCACGAGGCCGCCGACATCGTCGTTGCCGTCAACCACGCCGGTGCTGTTGCACTGGGCGAGAGTACCCTCGTTGTGTCCCACGAGGCCGCCGACAAAGAAATCGCCGGTGACCGAGCCGCTGCTGTGGCTTGTGACGATGCTGCCATGCGAGTTGTAGCCCACGAGGCCACCGACATACGACATGCCACTGACCTTTACGGCGTCCAGTCGCAGGTTTGTGACCTCGCCAGCGCCGCCGTAGCCTTTGAGTCGCCCGAATAGACCCAGGCCACTTCCACCTTCGATCGTCAGATTCGAGATTATGTGGTCGTTTCCGTCGAAGACGCCGCCAAATCCCGGGATTACAGCCCTGTCATACATATGTCCAGACAGGTCGATGTCCGCCATGAGCTTGAAGTGCTTGTAGTAGTCGTTCGGCTCGGCCCCGAAGGCGTTCAGATGCTCGGCCGTGTAGATGAGATAGGGATCGTTAGGCTCGCCCGTTCCGCCGCCGTATTTCTGCCAGGACAGGAGTGGGTATACTTGGCCTTCGACGATCTTCCAGACGTCATTGGGGCCGTTTTCAGTCTCGCCCACTAAGTCCCAGCCGGCGTCGAGGAACGTGCTGGCCGTCTGCATCTCGGCAGTAGGTAAACCTGTACCGCCGTCGCTGGTTGTCTGGCCCGAGGTCTGTGTGTCCCAGAACGAACGGATCACATGGTCTTCGTTGCTGTAAAATAGAGCTCCAACTCCCACAAGACCACCGACATCAGAATTGCCAATGACCACACCAGTGCTGTAGCAGTTGGCAATACGGCCATCGATTGTGGCATTAGTATCATGATAGGGCATTACCCAATTCACGCCGACCAACCCGCCGACAGCACTATCTGCACTGACTGCACTTGTGCTGTAGCAATTAAGAACATTCCCCGGATTAGCGCCTACGAGGCCTCCGACATCCTCCGTGCCGGTAACTGCCCCTGTGCTATAGCACTGGATGATAGAACCGCAGGGAAGAACGTGAAACAGAGCAAGGTAGGGTCCGCCGTTTGTGCCGACCAATCCACCAACAGAATCATAATCTCCGACAACTGTACTTTTGCTGTAGCAGTTGATAACATCCCCACCGTTTTCACCCAACAGCCCGCCGATAGAGCTGCCTCCGCGGACCGTACCTGTGCTGTAGCAGTTGGCAACCTCCCCCCTATTGCTTCCCACGAGGCCCCCAACAGACTTATCTCCACTGACCGAGCCGGTACTATAGCAGTGTGTCATAGTACCACCATCGCTATACAATCGGCCATTTGATCCCACTAGCCCGCCAACATAGCTGCCAGAACTGAATATGTTCACATCTGCGACCCCAAGGTTTCTAATCTCGCCAGCAGGCGCATCCCATTGGCCAACTTGGCCAAATAGGCCGAGATAGCTCCCACCCGTGATCGTCAGGTGTGAGACTGTGTGCCCGGCGCCGTCGAAGACGCCGGTGAACGAGCTTCCATCGAATACCGACCAGTAATTGGCTGGGTCAGTATCCGGCGCGATGACGGCCCTGTCGAAGACCTTGCCGCCGGGCAGGTTGGGGTCCAGGTCGATATCGGCGCTTAGGATGAAATGCTTGTCGTAGTCGTTGGGGTTCTCGCCGAGGGCGATCAGGTCGGCAGCCGTGGCGATCTGGTAGGGGTCGTTCGGCTCCCCCCTCCCGCCGCTGTATTTGGCCGTGGCGGTCGAGACGATAACCAAGAGGAAAAAGAACACTGTTGCGCCATACGTCTGGGATCTACTTGGAGTGACCATGTTCTGCCTCCGATTCGTTTGGTGAACGGTGGGCACAGCCCACCCTACCCCTGCGTCCCCGCGCCTCTGCGCGAGTCGATCCTGACTGACCGCGTTCATCAGCGTGTATCTGCGGTTTCGAGTCGTTCCGTGGCGAATATAGCCCGGCCCCAAGCAACCCCTGGGACGAGATTGCCGCGCTGCGCTCGCAATGACATGGTGCGGCGTGCATCTTCTTCACCTCCGTTGTCGAGAGCCTCGCATGGACAGCGCCTCGGCGTGGAAACAGCCAACGGCAGTACGGAAGCAGGGAAACCCCGCTCCCCGGCCGCCGGCCATGATTCTATTGTACCCACTGGGGTAAGGGAATTCCATCCGTAGAAGTACGTATTTTCGGACCCTCGCGTTGATAACCGCCATTTCCCGGCCCAAAGGCCGGCGGGAGGCGTCATATCGTGCAGAGCAGCCAGACGCTGTTCCTGGCATGCCGACAAGGGTCAATAAATCCTTGACAGGGGGGGGCGGGTCCACTAGAGTAGGGCCTTCGTTTTCGAAGGCCCCCGCTGGGTGGGCGGTCTGACCATAGGAATCGATGCAACAATAGTCGCAGGTTTTTTAGGAGAAACGTACATGGCAGTGAAGGTAGGAATCAACGGTTTCGGGCGAATCGGGCGCTTGGTGCTCCGTGCACTGGCCGCGAAGGCTGACAAGTTCGAGGTCGTCGCGATCAACGACCTGTTCGACGCCGACATGCTGGCCTACATGCTGAAATATGACTCGACCCAGGGCAGGTTCGCCGGCACGGTCGAGGCCAAGGGCAGTTCCATCATCGTCAACGGCAAAGAGATCCCGATCCTGGGCGAGAAGGACCCTGCCAAGCTGCCGTGGGGCAAGAACGGCGTGGACGTCGTCCTGGAATCGACCGGGAAGTTCACGTCGCGGGCCGTCGAGGGCAAGGCCGGCTACGACACCCACCTGGTCGCCGGCGCCAAGAGAGTGCTGCTGAGCGCCCCGGCCAAGGACAAGCCGGACGCCACCATCGTTCTGGGCGTCAACGACGGCGAACTGAAGGCCTCGATGAAGTGCATCTCGAACGCCTCCTGCACGACCAACTCGCTGGCCCCCGCCTGCAAGGTGCTGCACGAGAAGATCGGCATCGTCAAGGGTCTGATGACCACGGTGCACGCCTACACGAACGACCAGGCCATCCTCGACATGCCGTACAAGGACAAGCGCCGAGGCCGAGCTGCCGCTCTGAGCACCGTGCCCTCGACGACCGGCGCCGCGAAGGCCCTGGGCGAGGTGATCCCGGCGTTGAAGGGTAAGCTGCACGGGTATGCTCTGCGAGTGCCGGTTCCCGACGGCTCGATTACGGACCTGACATTCATGGCCGCCAGGAAGACCAGCGTCGAGGAGATCAACGGCGCGATGAAGGAAGCCGCGGCGGGCGCGATGAAGGGGATCATCGAGTACGTGACCGACCCGATCGTCTCCTCGGACATCATCGGCAACCCGCACAGCTCGATCTTCGACTCGACCAACACGATCGTCCTCGACGGCGATATGGTGAAGGTCACGATGTGGTACGACAACGAGTGGGGTTACTCCTGCCGGACCGTGGACCTCATCGAGCGGATCGCGAAGCTGTAGTGATTTACGATTTATGATTGACGATTTACGATTCGGGATTCTGAGGCCGTTGTCGCGGGGGGTCCCCCGAAGCGGCGACAGCAAATCGTAGATCGTGAATAGTAAATTCAAAGGGGATTTTATGGCCAAGAAGACGGTTGCTGATATCGAGGTCAAGGACAAGAAAGTCCTGATGCGAGTCGATTTCAACGTCCCGCAGGACGATAACGGCAACATCACCAGTGACGACCGCATCGTCAAGGCGCTGCCCACGATCAAGAACGTGCTGGATCGCGGCGGCACCCTGATCCTGATGAGTCACCTGGGTCGGCCCGAAGGCGCGAGGGACGACGCGTATACCCTCAAGCCGGTGGCGGTGAGGCTCTCCGAGCTGCTGGGCAAGAAGGTGATCTTTGCCGACGACAGCGTCGGTCCGGACGCCACGGCCAAGGCCGCGGCCCTCAAGACCGGCGACGTCCTGCTGCTCGAGAACCTCCGTTTCAATCGGGAAGAGGTCATCAAGGACAAGGCCGCCAAGGAGGACAAGCAGCTTCGCGAGGCGAAGGACAACTTCGCCAGGAAGCTGGCCGCCATGGCGGACATCTACGTGGATGACGCCTTCGGCACCGCCCACCGGGATAATGCCTCGATGTACACGGTGCCGCAGGTGATGGAAGGCAAGCCGCGAGTGACCGGCTTCCTGATCGAGAAGGAACTCAGGTTCCTCGGCGACACCATCAGCAACCCGGTGCACCCGTTCGTCGCCATCCTCGGCGGCGCCAAGGTCTCCGACAAAATCGGCGTCATCGAGAACCTCATCGGCAAAGTTGATCGCATCGTCATTGGCGGGGCAATGGCCTATACGTTCTTGAAGACTCGCGGCAAGGCCATCGGCGGCAGCCGGGTCGAGGACGATTTCCTGGACAAGGCCCAGGAGCTGCTGGACCGAGCGGCGGACATGAGCTGCGAAGTCCTGCTCCCGCCGGACCACGCGGTCGTTCGCAAGCTGGAGGCCGGCACCGAGCATCGGACTGCGGTCGGCGATATCGATCCCGGCTGGCAGGCGGTGGACATCGGTCCTATGGCCGCCAAGGAGTTCGCGGCCAAGATCGTTGACGCCAAGACGATCGTCTGGAACGGGCCGATGGGAGTCTTCGAGATCCCGCCCTTTGACCAAGGAACCAAGGCCATCGCCCAGGCGGTCGCCAAGGCGACCGAAAACGGGGCCAAGAGCATCGTCGGCGGCGGCGACAGCGCCAGTGCCATCGAACAGCTCGGCCTCCAGAAGAAGATCAGCCACATCTCGACCGGCGGCGGCGCCTCCCTCGAATTCCTCGAAGGCAAGAAATTCAAGGCCATTGAGATCCTGAATGACAAGTAGACAGGTGAACCCCACAGGGGATCACGACGAATGAGTACGAGAGCGCATGTGACGAGCATGCGCTCTCGTTTGTATGTCTGGCTCTCCGGTGTCGCAACTGAAGACAGACGCAAGAGGGGATGACTCCATGAAAAGGGCACTGCCCAGCCCCGGCACAGTTGAGATCGCTCCATCCATTCTCAGTGCGGACTTCGCCAAACTGGCGGACGAGATCGCGAGCGTGACCGCCGCGGGTGTGAAGATGCTCCATCTCGACGTCATGGACGGCCATTTTGTGCCGAACATCACAATAGGCCCGGTCGTGATTGCCAAGATCCGCAAATATAGCGATCTTTTCTTTGACAGTCATCTCATGATCAGCGAGCCGGCCAAGTACATTGAGGCCTTTGCGAAGGCCGGCGTGGACAATATCACGTTTCACATCGAGGTGACCGACGAGTCGGAGCGGATGGTGGACAGAATCCACGACCTGGGCTGCACCGCCGGGATCACGCTGAACCCGGAAACGCCGGTGGAATCGATCGCGAAGGTGGCTCCGCTGTGCGACATGGTGCTGGTCATGACGGTCCGGCCAGGCTTTGGTGGCCAGGAGTTCATGGAAGACGCTGCACGCAAAGTCATCGCGGTCCGCAAGATGGTCGGGCCCAGCATCCGCGTCGAGGTCGATGGCGGAATCGACGCCCGGACGACCCCGATCGTCGTCTCCTACGGCGCCGACACCCTCGTCGCGGGCAACGCCATCTTCGGCAAGTCCGACCGCCTGGCCGCCATCCAGGCCATTCGCGACGCCTGCAAACGGCTCCCGTAGCTTTTCCGACAGCAATCTGGTACACTCATGCTCATGACAAAGAAAGCCAAGAACTGGAACGGTTTCTCGCTGCGACCGCGCAAGGAAATGCCCGAGGGGCTCTGGATGAAGTGCCCCAGTTGCGAGCACATGCTCTACCGCAGCGCGGTCGAGAAGAACCTCAACGTCTGTCCGGAGTGCGAGTACCACTTCCGCGTCGGGGCGCTGACCCGCATCGAGTACCTCGCGGACGAGGGCACGTTCCAGCAGATCTTGGAGGACATGACCACCGCCGACCCGCTCGACTTCAAGTATCGCGGCACGACCTACAAACAGCGGGTCAAAGACGACGAGAAGAAGTCCGGCATGAAGGAGGCCATCCTCATCGGCAAGGCCTTCATCAAAGGCCGCGGTGTGGTCCTGGGCATCATGGAGCCCAACTTTCTCATGGGCTCGATGGGCGCCGTCGTGGGCGAGAAGCTCTGCGTCGCGGTCGACAAGGCCATCGAAGAGTCGCTCCCCTTGATCGTCGTAAGCTGTTCCGGCGGGGCCCGCATGCACGAGGGCGTCGTCTCGCTCGGCCAGATGGCCAAGACGTCCGCCGCCATGGCCCGACTCGACGAGGCCAAGGGCCTGTTCATCTCCGTCCTGGCCGACCCCACCACCGGCGGCGTCACCGCCAGTTTCGCCATGCTGGGCGACGTGATCGTCGCCGAGCCGGGCGCCCTGATCGGCTTCGCCGGCCCCCGCACGATCGCGGAGACCATCAAGGTCGAGCTGCCCGACGGCTTCCAGACCGCGGAGTTCATGCTCGAGCACGGCTTCGTCGATATGATCGTCCACCGCAAAGACCTGCGAAGCGAGATCGCCCGCATTATCGACTACACCCAGAAGTGATCCCGTCCTCACCACCGAGACGCAGAGGCCACAGAGAAACCCTGTAACCTCTTGTGGGATAAGGAATTACCTGTCATGGTGATGGCGAGAGCGGTAGGGTGGGCTATGCCCACCGTCTTCCTTCTCGATAGAATCGCCATCGACTCGCGCGGAGACGCAGAGCACGGAAGGCATGGGCGGACCCCCGAATTCGCCGAACCACGACTCCGACCTTCTCACGTTCTGATCTTCTCACCTTCTCCCCGTCTTCCCTCCGCGTCCCTGCGGCTCCGCTTGAGACAACACTCTCTTTTCTGACGCCTTCGAGGATACTGGCGGAGACACCCATTACCGCGGCCTCTTCTCCGCTGGTGACGCCGAAATGCGGCAGACGTTCAGAATCCACACCTTCGCCCGCACGCCCAAAATGTACCTGACACCGTTCCATTCCCCCGTTCCATTCCCCGGTGCCGGGCCGAGGTCCACGCCCGGCGGCAGGTCCCCCCGCGATCTGTCCGGAATTCCGGGGGGGCCGTACTTGTTTGAGGTGGACGATTCAGAGCCGACCGCGAAATGACAGGCGATCACAGTCAGGCGCGGGGGGCATTTCTATTCATGCAAAGCCCAGTTTGACGTCCCGAAGTCCCCCCTTCAATCGCAATCTCTTATCCAGAGGCCGCCTGGGCGACTGTCGCGGCCGGGCCCTGAGGAGTAGGAGAGATCGCACCCGGTGGCATCTTCGCCGTTCATGAGGAGTCTGAACGAGTAATCTCCGGTTGCCACAGCGGCCGGTCCCGTGCCGGGCTTGAGGATCCCGCCAATTTCCATCCAGTCCCCGGTGGCAGTCCGGTGAGATATGCGGCCGTAGGAGTTCGCGATGAGCACGCGATAACGACTGGTCTGGCCGCCCCGCGTGGCTATCGCAGGCGGGGCATCGTTCGCTGTGGCGGCCTTGGCGATGCCCACGGAAAACGACGGCACCAGGGGAGCAAATGTCAGAAGGGGTTCGTACAGGAACACATGGCTCTCGTTGATGGCGAGCTGGATCTCCGCATCGGAGAGAGCGACCGCGGCCGGTTGCGCGGTTATGTCATAGCCATCGTCGAGCGTACGCCACTGCCCCCAGGTGTTGTTGCTCCATGTGGTCACCGCCAGACGCCCGTCGCTGCGGACGACGAATACCTCCAGCAGGTTGGCGCCTCGCGAGGCAATGGCTGGGCCTATGTAGTTCCCATTGTCGTCCTGCTTGAGCCCGCCCGTGGGGTGCCCGCCCCGGATGGTCAGCGGTTCGTACCAGACTCCCTCGATGTATTTGATGCGCTGAACGTCTCCTTGATCGTTGACAGCGACGACATCGTATCTGTCGGCAGCCCGCGAGACCGCGGCCGGATCGGAACTGAAACGCGATCCAATGGAACGCCAACGGTCCACCACCGGAAGATTGTTCGTCGCGGTCCAATACTCCTGACAATAGATGCAGTTGTCGGAACCGCGGGCGAACAGGGTGTAATTGCCGGGGCTCTGGTAGGCGATTGCCGGTGTCCCCATCGCTTCGACGCCCTCCACCAGATAGGGGTCGGGCAGCTCATCCGGATCGTACCGTGACTGAGAGCTGAGGGACTTGAAAAAACCCCAGTTGGGATATCGCTCGTGCGCCAGGTACTGCAGAAGGCGGGATTTGTCTCGTTCGGAAAGCACGGCCTTTTGGATGCCCTTGTCGAACGTGTTATCGAGGTAGTCGTTATAGTCAGGGGCGCCTCCGATCTTCCCCGAGCCGTAATGCATGATCGAATCATAGTCGTAATTGCCCAACGCCGGCATGAGACCCGCCTTCGTCCCGAATGAATCGGCGAAGACATCCCCATCTTCATCGGGAACCTCGATCAACCACCGATCGGCGTCTTCGCGGTTGAACTCATGCCAGAAACCCAGGGCGTGGCCCAACTCGTGGAGAATGATGCGGTCAGGCTGGTTCGTCCTTGCGCTCGCGGGGACGGGCAGCGACAAATGGGTCGCGTCCGCCTCGGCGGGACACGTCCCCCGTCGAAAGTGCAGTTCCGTGACCCCATCGTCGTTCTCGTTCTCAGGATGACCATCGGGATCTCGGGCTTCCATGCCGACCGGGTCCGGCATGTTGTTGCACTCGGCCTCCGTCCCGTCTGCATTCAGGTGATTGTATCGAACGAGAAGATAGTTTGTCCGGGGAGTGTTGCCGCACGGGCGGAAGTCGATGTATCGTTTCGTTCCCGAGCCGCTCGGGTCGGCAAGGGTCAGTGCCTGTTCCCATGTCGCCATCTCGTTCTCGATCTTCGCCTGGTCGTCCGCGTGCACGGCCACGGGACCGACCGAACCATCGTCGAACTTGTAGTACACGATCCCGTCCGTCCAGGGCAAGATGTCGAAGGCCTCCTCTGCGGCAAAGACGACCCTCCTGGGGAGCGAGGCGACAAAGGCACAGAGAACAACCAACAGAACTCCTTCGGATACGAGCGGACTCCGAGTCGATGAGGTGACGAGTCTATGACCGGTCATATTCTATCTCCTAATCCATAAATGCCTGATCGTGCAGCCTCCACAGAGCCGCAGGGCTGAGCGACCTTCCGTGTGCGGAGGACCCGAGCCCGGATCTGAATTCCTGGATGAGTGCCCTCGACGTAGCTGGATTCTACGATGTGGACCCGACAGACGCGATTTCCTCCCTGGCTCTCCCGACTTGGCCGCTCGCGTTGCGGAAATTCTGCCTCGGATTCTCTGATGCCGGGCACGGCCAACATTTCCAACCTCCTTCGCTGGCAGAAGAAAGCATAGCACGGAGCGTGCGATCGGTCAACAGATGGTTGCGAAGATCCGCCGCCTCAGGCCGAGGAGGCAGGTCATTTGTTTTGGCGTTCTCGCCGCCCCCAGGAAGACGGCGGGCGGAGCCTACCCCTCCCGATTGCCTCCGCGGCTACGCGTGAGGGATTCGCCTCTGTGGTTTCGAGAAGAAAAGGGGTCAGGCTTTGGGGAGAAGAAAAGGGGTCAGGCTTTGGGTATAGGTGTTGACGCGGAGGAGTAGGGTCTGATAAGGTACGATCATGGCTCGGCTCCCGAGAATTGAATATGCCGGAGCGGTGTACCACGTGCTCAATCGTGGCAACTACCGTCAGGACGTCTTCGCGGTCGCCGGCTCCGGCGCATCGTTTGAGCAGACGCTCTTCGATGCGTGCGAGCGTTTCGGCTGGCGTCTGCACGCGTACGTGCTCATGTCGAATCACTATCACCTTTGCGTCCAGACCCGCGACGGGCGGCTGGCCGCAGGGATGCAGTGGTTGCAGAGCACATTTGCCAACCGGTTCAATCGGCTGGTGCACGACCGCGGTCACGTGTTCCAGGGGCGCTACAAGGCCCTGCTGATCGAGGCGGGTGATTCGCTGCTTCGGGTGGTCAACTACATTCATCTGAATCCTGTGCGAGCGGGCCTTCAGCGCGTGGACACGTTGGGAGACCACGAACTGAGCAGTTTTCCCAAGTTCTTCCGCCGGATACGTCCGGCGTGCCTGGTGAATTCAGACTGGTTGCACTTGGCTGGCGGGCTCCAGCCGACGCGGGCGGGAATGCGATGCTACCAGCGGTATTTGGTAATGACCGAAGCCCAGGACCCCACAGATCGGGCGGCACTGCATCAGCAGTTATGCCGGGGTTGGTACATCGGGACACGGGAAGGCAAGAGGGCCCTGATCCAGAAGCTGGAGAAGGGACGTCCCGCGTTGGGCAGCGGGGTCGAGTTGGCGGACTACGGTGAGGAACGAGCGGAAGCACTTCTGCAGGAGGGACTTCGGCGTTTGGGCAAGACCCGGGCGGATCTGCAATCGGACCGCAAACTTGCCGCCTGGAAGGTGGTGCTCGCAGGCTGGATCAAGCAGCATTGCGGCGTCACAAACCGCTGGTTCCGCGAGACCATGCACATGGGCAACCTCTACGGGCTCAGCAAGGCAATCGCGCAGGAACGCAAGAGTCGCCGGTACCCGGGACTCTGGCGGACGCTCGGAACACCTATATCCAAAGCCTGACCCCTTTCACTCCCTCGGGGACCTTTGCCAGGACCTTGTCGAACCTCCGTCTGCACCCGCGTTTCGCCCGCTTCTGAGTGAGCATTGAGCCCGAAGACGGTGGGCGGAGCCCACCCTACCGGCTATCGCCGCGCCTGAACCTGACAAGTTCGCCTCTGTGTGTTCGGTGCCCTCTGTGGCCCCCATCAGCCCCTCTGCATCCTGGCTGTTGCGGCAAGAAAAATGACGCCCTTACTCCCTTGCTGACAAGGACTTGCGTGAATGAAATGGTTATTTGTGCATATTTGTGTGTACAGGCAACTATTCTGGGTGTATTATGAACGGTGAATGATGCGGGTCGTCGGAGCATCGGTCGGGCCGCTGCAGGCGGGTGGGCCGACGCCTTGCGAGAACTGAGAACCGACAACCGGCGAGCGAATGGAAAGGACCAACCATGTCGGGACCGAATTGTCACAACTGCATTTATTCCGTCTGCGATCCGGAAGTGTGGCTGCGGTGGCTGTCTCTGGACCAGCCGATCGTGCCGCGATGCGCGAACCACCCCCAGTGGCCGGGCCAGTTGCACGACGTCCCCGGCGTGGTCTGCAAGAACTACCGGCGCAAGTCCGATCCACCCGGCGGCGACGTCCGGCTCATTCCATTGACGGAGGGCCTCTACGCCTACGTGGACGCCGCGGACTACGAGTGGCTCAGTCGATGGAACTGGCACATCACCAGCGGCGGGTACCCTGCGCGGTCCGGCAGGGGCAAGCAGATCTTCATGCACCGCGAGATTATGCAGCCGCCCGACGGGATGGTCGTGGATCATGCAGACGGCAACAAGGCCAACAACTGCCGGTTCAATCTCCGCGTCTGCACCCGCAAGGAGAACCAGGGCAACCTGCGAAAGCAGCGCGGCGCCTGCTCTCAGTTCAAGGGTGTCTCCTATAGCCGACGGCACGGTAAGTACTTCGCCCAATGCGACTTCGGCGGCGTACATCGCTGGCTCGGCTTCTGCAAGGACGAGATTGAGGCGGCGCGGACCTACGACCGGGCGGCAGTCGAAGAATGCGGGGAGTTCGCCAGAGTGAACTTCCCCCAGGAATGGCCTCCCGAGCGGCGGGCGGAAGTCCACGCGGCGTGGCTGAAGACGGCCAAGAAGGAGTGAGGCGCCTGGCACCGGAGACATGAGAGGAGTGCATGACCGCAGTTGCGACCTCCCGCAGAGCGACGAGATATTGCTGCGACTCTGTCATTCCTGCACTGCAATGGCGCGACATCTTGTTTTCCCGGCAAGACGAGCCGCAAGAAGAAAGGGGAATTGAGCCGAAAGAAACGAAAGAAGGCGAAAAATGAAGACGAGGAGGCGGCGGTTTTCCCCCTTTTCACCCCCTTTTTCGTTGCTTTCGGCTGTTGCTCTTTGGGTTGCGGCCGAAGGCCGCTCCAAGCCAAGCAGGAACCCTGGAACCGTGGGACTGGGCGCGACCTGATGAGTGAATTCCCGCCCCCGATCAGGTCGAGGGCAGGCTTTTCGCGGGAATGACAATCGAGGGTCTCCGTGAACCCCGTTGCACGCACGCGGGTACGGTCATGCACCCACATGAGGGCCACAATCTGGTGCGATCGGCGCGTCTTCCTGCCAGGACGGCGTGTTTCGCCGATCCGGAGGGTCAATAGAACGTGAAGTTGAGCTCGGTTCCCAAACCGATGCGGCCTGTGCGCTGGACGCCCTTGTCGTTTTTGAATACATAGACGGCGGTGGTCGTGACAAGGGCGACGTCCATGACGCCGTCGCCTGTGAAGTCGCCGGCGAGGATGCTCCGCTCGCCTTTGTCCGCAGCCGGCGGGGCGGCAAGGGTGGCGATGCGCCGCCCGTCGCTGTCGTAGATCACGCCGCTGTGGGCGTTGAAGATCTCGTCGAAGCCGTCGCCATCCCAGTCGAGCAGGTCGTGATGGCGAGCGTACTCGGTGTTGATTCGGCCCAGCAGGACGCCCGCTTCATCGAGGAGGCACAGCGGTCCCTTACCGAAGGGCTGGTGATCGATATCCACGAGGATCTGCAATCCCGCGCGCTCCGGCATAACGCGCCCGACGTCGATGGACTCGTAGTGACTGCCTGCCCGTTCCCAGAGGGTCTTGCCGTTGCCGTCGATCATGGCGATGCCGTTGGCGCCGCAGAGCGTGAGGACCAGGCGGGCGTCTTCGGGTTTGTCGCCCTGACGGAGGAGTCGGATGCAATCCAGATGGCCTCGGTTCAGATCGATTGTGGAGGACTTGAATACCCAGCGGATCGAACCGTCAGCATTGAGCATGGCGTAGCCGGCGGCGATTTCGTCCCTGCCGTCGCGGTCGAGATCGATCGGGCGAGCCTGGTGAGCGGTGCGATAGCCGCCGGGATCGGTGACGTGCCAGAGCAACTCGCCCGAGCGGTCGTATGCGTAGATGTTGCGGTAGCGGTCCTTGACCAGGACGTCGGTGGGCCGGCCTCGCCCGCTGAGATCCGCGAAGGCGATGCAGTCGGTGGCCTCCTCGGGGATTCGAATCCGGCGTTTTTCCCGCCCGGTCCGCCCGTCGAGTTCGACGATGGCGCCTTGCGTCGCGAGGACGACTTCGGGCTGCCCGTCGCCGTCCCAGTCATGGATCTGGCACGCGACATCGTGATGCCAGTGCTTTCGTCCGATGTTTGGATTGCCCCATCGCCAAAGGACGGCGCCGTCGAGATCCTGCGCCACCGCGGCGGATGTGTAGTGTACATCGCCGACATTGTGGTTCTCGCAGGCGACGAATTCGACTTGGCCATCGGCGTCGAGATCGGCGGCGACGACCCATTGCCCGCCGTACTCGGGATCGAGAGGAACGACTTTGCACGGGTTGACGGGCCCGATGTCCCGCGAGGTCGCACCTGCGTCGTTCGTGTCGAAGAGCAGGGGATCGGCACCACCTGCGGCGGCCACGAACAGGCAGACGATTATCGCGACCGGCACACCGCTACTTCCCCTCAACCAAGGTCTCTGGGCGGTTTCACGGGACGGGCGCGTGGGACGAACCACGCCGTTGTCCGCGTGCGCGCCGATCGTCTCGAAGCATATCATAGCGTCTCCTTGCCCGGGGTCTCCCCCGCGGAACTTCAGAACGGGCCATCGTGACCGCGACGACAGCGATCTTATCCAGGCGACTGGGTTCCTTCAAGGGTCCGCTGCCGCAAGCGAGGGCAATTGCATATCACAGGATCGATCGGCTTGCAGGGTGCTCGTAAGGGCACATCCTCCCGATCGCGGCAGACAACGCCTTACGGCGTCACTACGAACCTGGCCATTTCGCCTGTGTAGTCCGAGAGATATGCCGCACAGGGGGACATGCGATTGCTCCGTGCCGCAAGCAGAGGTAGAGATCTTCGTCCAGTCCCGTGTCGACGGTCGCGTCCGCCCAGTTGGCTGTTTCCAGGATGAAGTCGATGCGGCACGGGCCCCTGACCGTGCCGCGGTCGAGGCGTTTGGCGAGTTCACCAGAGTGAACTTCCCGAAGGAATGGCCGCCCGAGCGGCGGGCCGAGGTCCACGCGCCGTGGCAGGAGACGAGGAGGGAGAAAGGGCAGTTAGCAGCCCCCGTCGTCGCCATAGAAGCATGGAGGATGAAGAGAAGTCCTACAACCGCTGGCAGGGTGGAGGTGTGCGCGAATTGCGACAGCGGCAGGGCAGGCTGTGCCCACCTTATTCCTGGTCTTCTCGCCTGCCCATACCCTCCCCCGTGTCTCCAGCGGGCTCTTCTACCGCCTTCTTGCCTCCACAAACCAGTCGAAACAGGTTCGGCGTCCCCGGAATTCCCGAATGCAGAAGCCCGGTAGAGGTAATGTGGGCAGTAGCCTCTTGACAGTCGGTGGTAAAATGGCAGGATCGGCTGGGATGCAAGCTAGCTCAATCGTTTGGACTTCCCGGGGTGAGCACGTTCCCCCTATGGCAGGTGTGTGCCCGACAGGCAATACGAATTCTGGAGGAGACTTGAATGAAGAAGTTCGGAACAACTTGTGCACTGGCACTCATGGTTTTGGCGGTGGCTGGAGCGGCGCAGGCGAACGTGATTGCCAATGGCGATATTGAAGACAACACCGCCGTCGCGACCATCTTCAACATGTCGAATGCTACCTTCGACGCGACAGTAGCTGATGCAACTGCGTTCGGCAATTCTCAGGAGATCGATCTGGTTACCGGGCTGGACTTCGGAATCGCGCCGCAGAGTGGGAACTGGAAACTGGGTCTCCATCAATATGGGGGTTATCCAACATATGCTGACGCCTTCTCACTCGATCTCTTGTCACCCGTTGTCAGCGGAAACGCATACGTTCTGCAGTTCTTTGCCGCGAGCAAACAGGGATCGGGTTGGGGATCAGTCGAGATCGGGCTTTCCGACAGCGCATCGAGTTTTGGCACACTGATCTTCTCTGGGGCGCCCACCAGCGAGACGGAATGGACGCAATTCGATTACAGTTTTGTTGCGTCTGTCGACGCGTCATTTCTTACAGTAAGAAATGGGGCGGAATATAACATGTACGCGTTTGTCGACAATTTCTCTCTTGTCGAGGGCACGGCAGCGATTCCTGCCCCAGCCGCTGTCCTGTTGGGCAGCGTTGGCGCAGGCCTCGTCAGTTGGCTTCGCAGACGTCGGACGCTGTAGGCGAGACAAGGACGGTTCTGTCGGTATCGGGGGCTGCACCGGTATCGTGTGCAGCCCCTTTTCAGTCATGCGGCTGGTCAGTTGTTGAAGACGTAGCTGCCGCGGTACGGTCGATCGGCCACCACATTCCGCGAGACAAGCGGGTGGAACCGCCCCCAGGTTCTGCAGGTGCTGCCGCGTACTTGCGGCGCCGTGGCGACCTGATACGCCACGGGACTGGCCGGCTTCCGGGCCATCGGGTCACAGCGGATTCGCTCTGTGCCGGCGGCGTTTCGACCCAGCCAGTACATTCAGGACTCGGGAACCCCGAACGAGCAGAACCCCCGGTTGTGCAGGGCGCCCTCGCTACCGCGTCTTAGAACGTGTATGAAAAGGCAGGTCGTCGTAGCACACACGTTCTAAGGGACTCTACTCAGTGCCCTCCATGCCCTCGGTATACTCTACTGGACCAGCGGATCGCGCCACTGGCGGGAATCGCGGGTGTCCCCTCGCGGGATGATGGCCGATTCCTCCGGCTGGATCGGCCAGGGACTGGCGAATGGGATCAGGTCGGCGGCGCCGATGCCCTTCTTCCGGGCGGGGGAGTCCGCCCTCAGCGAGAAGTCCCTGGCGTCCGGCGCTACGAATCGCGGGTCGAAGGAGACGCCCGCCTTCTCATCGAGCACCGCGGCCTGTTCGGTGACGGCACCGCCTCCGCGCCGAATCGCCTGCTCGTTGGTCCAGAAGATGTTGCCTTCGAGCGGCGCCGCGCCGTCGGACTTGGCGAAGGGCGAATCATCGGCGACGTCGCCGAGAGAGACGCCCGCGGGACTGGCGTAGAAGATGTTGTTGCGAACGTCCGGCTTCGAGGCGCCGATGATTTCGAGTCCCGAGCGCTTGTTCTGGACGAAGGTGTTGCCTTCGATCCGGTCGTTGTCCTGGAACCAGCAGGACATGCCGCACATCTCGTTGGCCCAGAAGAGGTTTCCTTTGATGGTCGCCTGCGTCCGGCCGGAGGCGTAGATGCCGGAGCGGGCGCTGGCGAAAATCAGATTGCCTGCGATCACCGGCGACGCGTCGTCGTAACGAATCCCGTGCCAGGCGGCGCCCGAGACCCGGCACCGCTCGACGGTCGCCTGGTTGCCCTTCGCGATGCGGATGCCTGCGTAGTGGCAGTTGCGGATGTCACTGTCTGCGATGCTCGCTTCGGACACGTCTTTCGGGGAGCCGACGCGGACGCCGGTCCCCCAGACCGCAGCCACCAGGCATCGCTGCATCGCCACGTTGGACTCGTCGAGGACGTGGATTCCGTCCCCCGGCCCGCCGATCACGGCGCAGTCCGTGAGCCATGCTCCGCATCGGTTGAGCGAGACGACGGCGGTCGGGAGGGACGCGCCTCGCAGGCGCCGGCCAGGCGCGGTGAACTTGATGCCGCGAATGGTCACGTCCCGCGTCCCGACGACGGACAGGACCGACAGGGCCGCCAGGTCTGCGGCCTGTTCCTTCGATTCGGGCATTCGACTCTCCATTGTCACGGTCGTCTTGTCCCAGCCCGCGCCCTCGAGCGTGAGCGGTTTGTCGATCCGCAGGCGTTCGTGGTAGGTGCCTGCTTCCAGCCGGATCGTGTCGCCTGGGGCGGCCGCGTCGATCTTCTGCTGGATCGGGCCCGGCCCAGTCGGCGTTTCTGTCCCGGATTCCGCTCGCGGCTGAGGCGACGCGACTTGCGCCCGCGTGCTTGCGGGACTGCCT
This sequence comes from Phycisphaerae bacterium, assembly GCA_017993835.1. Classification (GTDB taxonomy): domain Bacteria; phylum Planctomycetota; class Phycisphaerae; order Sedimentisphaerales; family Anaerobacaceae; genus PLanc-01. Next base: position 35,145 of record JAGOLX010000038.1, on the reverse strand, counting down.
CTCTCCTCCAGGAACAACTGCATCGGCACGGTCAACGGCGTGATCTCGCCCGCGCGGAGGCGGGGGTGGTTCTCAATGGCGGTTCGGACCGCTTCGGCACGCTCCTTTCCGCGGATCTTCGCGCGGCAGACGGTCGCTCTGCTATCGTACCAGCCTGCGAGCCGCTCGGCCGTGACACCTGCGGGCAGCGCCGCGGAGAACTCGGTCCAGAGCGCATCGGCGTCCGCCGGTTTGAATGGCTCCCGGGCGGAGAATGGGATGACAAACAAATCGTCCGGATAGCGATCTCGGACTCTCGCCAGACCCCAGTCGTCGGCAGGCTCCGTCCCCAGGACGTCGCGGTGAAGCTGATAGACGGAAGCAGCGTAGTGCAAATCCGCTTTGGCGCGGTCGAGGTGTTCCGCGAGCGCCTGCGTGAACGACGCAGGGGTGGCCTGCATGGGTCCCTTGAGACCCCAAACGATCCGGCCGTAGAGATTGTTCTCGTGCTCGGCCAGGGCCATTTCCACCAGCCGTCGGACGACCGCATCGCTCTTGTCCCGCACGGTAGACAGGCCGTAGTAGACCGCGTTGTACCGCACTTCGCGGTCGGAATCCGACGAGAGGCGCAGCGTTAATGCGATGGCGTTCGGGTCCTGCTGCTGGGCCGACCAGATCCACCGCCCGCCGACGGTGCGAACGACGTCGTTGCGGACCTCCGAGCTCGGGTCGGAGGCCGCAGCCTGCAGGGCCGGCAGGAATGAATCATCCAGGACGGACCCGCCGCTGCGTGCCAGCGTGACAAAGGCCTGGCGGCGTGCCTCGCTGTCCCCGGCAAGAAGCGTCTGCCTGATCTGAGGCAATTGATCGCCCAGCCTGGCTCTCGCCTGCTCGTCGCGTTTCTCGCGTTGCCATTGTTCAAAGTCCAGTTCGCCTTTGAAGTGCTTCACGAGCAGCTCGGCGGTCTGACGCTTGTCGGGGTCGCTGTCCTGCAAGTGCGGCGTGATATACGCCAGCATTGCGTCCCGTTGGTCGCCGAGGCCCCAGGTGATCCGTCCGACCTCTTCGCCACGCATGCAGATGTCGGCCAGCGTTCGCAGGATGTTGGGCGTCTTGTGGCGAGTGACGGACAGGCCGAAATAGACTGCGTAATGCTGTTCGAGCGGCGCCGCGTGGTACATGATCTCGATTGCCTGAGCATTCTGCGGGTCCTTGTTCCAGATGTACCGATTTCCGATCCAGGAGAGGACGAGCGTGCGATGCTGGGTCGTGCGTCGGAAACCCTGGCGCACGGTCGAGAGGATCTCGTCATCCGAGCGTGCGTCCTTGTCCACAGCCTGAAAGAGCGAATCGAGTCTCTTGCCGCCTTCCGGATCATCCGGGAAGAACCCATCGGGGTCCGGCGGGACATACCGATCCGTCCGCTGCCAGGCGAGACCGCCCTCTGCTCGCCCTTTCACGCGATCACTGGCCAATGCCGCAGCGAGAGTGTTCGGAGTCGCATCTCGGACTGTGTTCGTCAGCGTCTCCGACCCGGCTGGGGGCGTCGACGCGTCTGCCGCGATGTCCGGAATGCTCGTCTCGAGCATCTGCTTCGTCTGGCTGATGTACTGATTCAAGGACAGCAGACTCTGACGAAGGTTCTCGTCCGTTGGCTCGTCCGAGGGCCGGACCGTAAAGGCCCCGTAAGCTCGGATGCTGGCGATCTTCTGTTCTTCCGTAATGGACAACAGCCACCGGTACGTCTCCCGGCGTGACTGGATGAATTCGGACTCAGGCATCCCGAAGTACGTATGCAGCCGGGCGTAGATCGTGTAATGATTGACCACGTCCGGCCAGCGTTTCACGATCTCCCTGTGATACTCCCTTCGCTTGGCCTGATAGGCGGCCAGATCGCCGGGTCCGTAGGACGCGGTATTTGCCTGGTCGGCCGCGGTGAAGTATGCCTCCAGCGCGTACTTCGTGCCGGTGTACTTCTCCGCGAGCGAGAGCAGCCGCTGGATCGCCTCATCGTGGGAGCCGTGTCCGTAGTTGCACGTCGCTGCGAATGCCTCCGCCTCGCGGAGTTCCACATAGGGTCCTCGCACCTGGTCCGGCCAACGACCCGCCGGCGTGACGCGGAACGTGTGCCAATTTGATGGGACGAACGCGACCTCGTCCGTCCGCGCGTTCCGCACGCGCAACGTCAGACGGACCTTGTAGACACCGGGACCGCTCTCTCTCAAGGGCATGCCATTCAGGAAGTCCTGGACCTTGTATCGCTTTCCGGGCGGGATCTTATGCACGCTGGGAGGGGATTCTCGCCGCTTGTAGGTCACTGAGGTGCCGTCCTCCGCGAGCACCTCGACATATCCCCACTCGCCCCTGCGATTCTCGTCCTGATCCAAGGGGTGGGGATTGATCTCGACGGAGTCAGATCCGTGATTGTCCAGCTCGAACCACAGGCCATGCTCGTTGTAGAAGAGCCCAAGCGGGTCATCGCCGCCCAGCGTGAGCGTCACATTGGCCCTCGCCGCAACCGGGTCTGTCTGCATCAAGTCAATCCAAGTTGGATCGGCATCGTCTGCATCGCCGGAATTACCCAGACGTGCGTGGTTTCCGTTGCGGCTGATGTCGCGGACGATCTGGCCAGTGCCCTCCTCGAAGGTCCAGCAGGCGACGAGGTTGGGCTCGGTGCCCGTCACGGAGGTAGTCCCCACATATCGAGTGTCCCGGCCGCGCGGCACGCCGTTCCAGATACGGATCTCCGCGATCTGCCCTTTGAAAGCGGGGATATGGGGCGCGAGGTCTCCGCCGATCACGAGCGGACCGTCAGACGGCACATACTCTGATGCGTCGTCGAGCGATACATAGAAGTGCTGCCAGCCGGCACGGTCCACGCCCAGTTGGTTCTTGCGGAGAATGCCCGTCTGCATCGCTTTTCCATTCTCCTGGACCGCGAAGAATCCCCCTCGCACAAGACCCATGAAGCCGCCGGACTGGAGGTTGGTAAGCGTGACTCTGTCGCGAGGCAGCGGAGGCCATCCGTCCGCGTTGGCCTTCTCGGTCTCATCCACCTCAGGCCTTGATGCGCCACGCAATTCCCTGCCCTGTCGAATCAGGCACATCGCAAGCGCCCCTGTCCTGTCCTCAGGCGAGGACGAAGAAGGAGCGGAGTAGTCCGGCCTGGCCCACACCTCGATGAAGAACGGCGGCTTCAACCTCAGCGACGGACTGGCAGGAACGATCAGGCAGTCATCGACGCCATCGAACGATAGCGTATATCGTCCGAGCGGTCCTGCTGTCGCACCGTCTCTGTCGGTGGTGGTTTCCCGTACCGGGCGCAGGGTCGCCATCATGTCGGCCACTTCCCGTTCGGTGAGACTGCCGGTGATTAGAGCAGACCTGCCATCAAGGGGTGACATGATATGCGGCATCGAAACCACCTCGCCGTGAACGAGGATCGCGAGAGGGCGTCCCACATTCACTGCGGTGATGTCGTGGAAGAGGGAGGCGCCCTTCTGGTTCAGAGTCAACCCGATGGCGGATCTGCCATTGGCATCGGTAGTCCTGTAGACCTTGTCCAGTCCCCAGTCCTGGCTCGGTAAAATCACATGAGGCGGCTTGTTCCACAGCAGTACATACGTTGTGCCCTCGCGCTCCTGGGCGGGCACCTGGGGGAAACCGGTCATGCCCGCCCGGGTGGGGAACCACGCGAAATCCGCTTCCGGCGGGTTGTTGCCGTTCACGAGCGCCTGTTGATACCGCTCGATGGCGACCGAGTCCAGACTCGCGAGGTCCACCGCGATTCGAAACTCCAATGGGCCGCCCTTGACCTGGCCGGCATTCTCGATGTTCAATTCCGCGAGCCGTTGCGGCCCGGCCAGCTCGATGTGGTAGTCCAGGAACAGGACGTAACGTTCGCCCGTCGGCTGGGGGTTCCTCTCAAAGGCGGTAACTATCGAACCTGCCCCGCGACGGTTCACGTTCCCTTTGCCGACGTAGGTGACATTCTCGTCGAGCCAGGCGCGGGTCTGAGGGTCGTCCAGATACGACGAGAGAGCCGAAAGCGCCACAGGCAGATTTCCCTGGTGGTTGTCTGCAAACTTGTTGATGGCCAGAGCAAGCTGGTTCATCTTCTGCTTTGCGTCGGGATCCCCCTGTTTCCTGCGGTCATCACCCGTCGGGATACCAAGTTCCTTGAGCTTCGAAGGAACCACGAATTCCACGTTGCCGTCGGAGTAGAGCATGTGGGTGCCGAAGCCGAAGGACAGCAGTGTCCTTTCGTAGGCGATGGGCACGCCTTCGTCGCGTGTCGGGGACTTGCCGGCGCCGAGATAGACCACGTGCCCCTGCAACCAGGTCCAGAGCTCATCAGAACAGACGGCTCGCAGGGCAGACTCATTCGCGGGATACGAGCCGCCGTGAGCCTCCGCGTACCCCACGAGACGTCCACAGAAATCGTCGAGTTTGGAGTCGGACTCGCTACGATGCCACCAGGGCCCTCGCAGCCCAGGTTCCACCTCGACGCGGACCTGGGTCGGCTGCCCCGGACGCAATGAGAGGTTCCCCAGTCTCATCAAGGCCGCCCGTTCGCTGTACCCCTCCACCACAATGCCTGCGAAACGGTCCAGGGGTATGTCTGTCTCGTATCGCCTGCGTCCTGAGAGCTCCAAACCGTACATCGTCTCAAGGTCACCCCTTCGCACACGGTGCAGCGAATGAACCTGACCCGAGACATCCAGAGCAGCCACAACACCTGGTGCGTCCGGGCCCGCGGGCGCCGAAAACGCCGTCGAGTCGGAGTCCACTTGATTCACATCGCTGATCCACGCGGCGCCCTGCTGATCGGCTTGGAATCCGACGGGCAAGGAGAACCCCTCCCTGGCAACTGCTTTCGCGACGATCGGGTCGCGGACCTGAGCCATGAGCTCGACGTTGACATAGCTGCGTCCCTCCCCCAGGGGGACGAGCCAGATGTCGCCGTCACCGACGCGCCAGACAGGTTTCAGTTCCTGCTTCACATCGGGCGGCTGGCAGAGCGACGCGAAGACGCCCACCTCCGGCATCGGCTCAGCCCGCAACGCGAGGACAGTGCCATGTCCCTCGACGTCGGCCTCGTAGACGCCGGGGATCGCCGTTCGCTCGCCTCGCGGCGTCCACCATTCCAAACCCGCCTCGCCCAGTCGTGAGTACGCCAGCAGGGTGATGGTTACACCGTTCGCAAGCTGGGCGACAAGGCCAGAATCGGAGGCATTTGCCGCCGTCGCCGCGTCCGCTGTTGTATGCCCGGCAAGGATGTCTCCGCCAACGTCCCGGTCGGCCGAAATCGGTGAGTACCTCAGCGTGCAGTCATGCGGATTCGCCGAGAGGACTGTGATCTCATATTGCCGGCCCTCCCTGGTTGTGACATTCAAGGTTTCCGGGACGTCTCTGGCGACGAAATAGCCGGTGGTGAATGACTTCCCAATCTCCGCCCAGCCTTGCTCGGACGTGGCGTCGCGCAGAAGGACAAGCGTACGATCAAGGAGATCGACGTCGTACACGACGTCGCCTTTGTCCCGTGTGCGCAGTGCCTGCTGAATCTTCTGAGGTTCTGTCTCCACCGACGGCAAGGGAAGTAATTTACCTGTGGCCAGATCGAGAATGACCCTGCGGCGGTTCACCTCCGGCAGGAGAATCTCCCGGGCAGGAGCATTTGCCCGCGTCTGTTCCTCTTTGTCACCGGGGATACTCGTTCCTGCGTAGGGTCGCCTGGGCTCCATGCGGACTTCGACGCGGGTCTTGCGGCCGGGTTGTAGCGAAACGCCCTGGAACTCGACCCATGTTCGGTTCCCCACCTCGCAGCGAACCGTGCAGGTTCTTCGGACTTCGGGCAAGACGGCTTCCACCCACCAGATGTCTTCGATCAGACGGCCATACTCATCCTGGGAAGAGTCGGAGCTCATTAAGGCATGGGAGGAAGGGATTGCGACAACGGTCTGCATACCCTCCGGCACAGAATCCATGCGAATGGCAAACGCGTACACAGTCCCTTCACGGGAAGGACGCCGGGAGAGGCCAGAGTTGTAGCACGGGGCCTTCTGTAATGGCAAGCCGTCCGCCCGCCACCATTGGTTGCTTTCGTTCGGATGCTCGCAGACTCCGAGCAACTCAATGGTCACGCCGTTCGCAAGCCGGGCGACAAGGCCGGAGTCTGACGGCTTCGTGTCCGGCGTGGCGGGCTCACCAGGGGCGCCTCCGCTGGCGCCCCCGGCCGTGGAGATCGGAGAGTACGTGAATGTGCATGCCTTGTCGTCGACGGAGCGAACGTCGATTCGATACTGCGTGCCGTCGGCGGCCGTGACAGTGACAATCTGAGGCAGAGGGGAACCGATCCTGATGATCTTGACGAGGCCTTCCGGGCCCTCCTGGGCCTGCTTCGAGGTCGCGCCGCGGACCAGGATCAGGGACTGGCCGTCCAGCACGAGATCGCCCTTGCCCAGCTCCTTGATGGTCTCCAGGAGCCGCTCCGGCGGCTCGACTCGCGGCGTCGGCACGAACTGTCCCGTCGCCAGATCGAGCATCACCGCTTCATGGTCCACATCGGGCAGCACGATCTCGCGACTGATCGCGCCGGCCGTCGGCTGGGCGGCGACCCGTCTCCATCGCCTGGCAAACAAGTCGCCGTCCTCCCCGGTGAGGTATTGCAGAATCGTACCATTGGCCCGCAGAATCGTCTGGACACGGACACAGCCATGGTTCCCCAAGGTCAGGAAGCCGTTGCAGTAGTGCGTTCGGTCTTCGTGCCCGTCGGGGTACAGCACGAGGACGCGACCATCGGGGAAGACCGCCATCTGCTGGTCATCGCCCTCGGGATTCTCCAGACGCCACGTGCCGACCATGCCCTCCGGCACAGCGTCGCCGACGTCTTCCGACGCCGCGTTGATCCGGACATCGGTCTTGTGACCGGGCTGAAGCGAGACATTCTCGAATTCGACCCACCTCCAGGGCCTCCTCTGGAACTGGAACTCCTCGATCTCAGCGAGAGTCAATCCCGGGAATTGCACGATCGCCTGGCGAATCCGAGTCTGGGGTGGGCGATTGCATTGAACGGAAGGAATGCCGATGACGCGACCCTCGGCCGTAACCGCCACTACCCTCGAGAGCCAATCCCCGATGTTGCAGGAGACAGAGATCGTCGCATCCGTTTCCGGGTCATCGGCAGGCGAGGAGAATGTCACCCCTCGGATCGTCACCCCCTGACCGTTCAAAGCCTCCACGGGCATCCGCGCCGTGGTCTCCCACGCACCGGTCGCGACAACGCAGCAGATCGAGCATTCCTGCTGGCCCCTCGGCAGAGCGACCTCGGCCCAGTACAGATCGTCGATGAAGCGGCCACTCGTGGCACTGGGGATGTTGCCGGCTAACGTGCCCAATGACGGGATGACCATGATGCTGCCGAGTCCTTGCCTGGGAACGCGATGCAGGCGAACGGCGAACTTGTATGCGACATCTTCCGGGGAGGGGGCGAGAGTGGTTCTACCGGTGCGATAGGGGATCTCCGCCAGCAGGCCGTCGCCATCCGGTCGCCACCAGCTCTTGCCTTCGCCGGGGTGTTCGCAGACGCCGAGCAGTTCGACCGTCACGCCGTTGGGCAGAGTCCGAGTGAAAATGGATGGTTGCTCCTGGTCCACATCGGGCGGACTGGCTGAGCGTTCGTCCGCGGCCATAGGCAACAGGATGGCCGCAACCAAGCCGATCACCAGCAGACCGACGATACCGAGTTTGGCCGTCTTGGGGATCGGGCGGCTGAGGATGTGCTTGATCCGGCCGGTCAGGGCGCTCTTGGACTCGACCACGCCGATCAGACGCAGGCTCAGCGCGGGCCGGCGTCTGAAGGCCAGCTTCGCGATGTTGACCAGGATCTCGGGATACTGCTTGGCGGTTTCGCCCATGGCGACGAGGACCGTCTCATCCACCGCCTGCTCGCGGGTCCGTCGGATCATCGCGTTCGCCAGCCAGAGCAGCGGATTGTAGAAGTACGCGATCTGAAGCAGCGTTTGGGCGAGATTGACCCAGAGGTCGCCTCGCTTGACGTGGGCCAGCTCATGGAGGAGCACCGCGTGCAAGTCGTGCGAATGCAGCCTGGGGGCGAGTGACTGCGGGATCAAAACCGTCGGGTGAAGAAGTCCGCACACCGCCGGACTGCTGGCGTTGGGCGAGAGCCGAAGACCGATCCGCCTGCGCAGGCCAAGACGACCGCGGCAGTCCTCCATCGCGTCCAGCAGGGCACGATTCGCCTCTTGGGCCTGACCGACGAGCCCTCGCACAAAGAATGCGCGTTGCACGAGCAACAGCGTCAAGGCGATCGCCACAGCCGCCCACGCCAGCAGCGTCAGGCCTTGCCAACTCAGAGAGACCATCGGCGTTTGGACCGGTGCGCTTGCTTCGACGGTTGGCGGCGGCGCCGTGGGTCCAGCAGCCTGCGGCGGCGACAGGGGAGGCTGCCGGAACATCGGGTCCGGCGCCGAGAGGATCGCGGATACGAGGGGGGACGGCTCCGCCGAGGGAGGCTCTGGTTCGAACGGCAGCATCGTCGGGACTTCGAGCTTGTCGCCAAACCAGGTGCCGACGCTCATGGGCGAGCCCAGCGACGGCGGCAGGACGAGCTTGGCCAGGACGAGCAGCCAAATCCAGTATCGAAAGACCGCGCGGACCTTGCGTCGCAGGACGGCATCGACCCCCAGCAGGATCACAATCAGCACGCTCGACTGGATCAGCATGGGCAGCGAGAAACCGACGAATGCCCGGCCCGCCGCATTGATGGTTTCGACTATCGTGTTCATGGCTGAACCTCCGCTTCTTGAGGACGCCTGAGGGATCGTTTCGTTACACCGAACGCATCACTTCTCCTCCGCTTTGCCGGTGCGGCGTTTCTTGCGGATCAACGATTCGAGATCGTCAAGCTCCTTGCGAGACAGCGCGTCGTTGTCGAGCATGAACTGCATCATGGGGGTGAAGGCCCCGCCGAACGCCCGTGTGACGGCCTTCATCAGTTCGCCTCGCTGAGCGTCGCGTCGGCTGATCGCCGAGCGGTACAGCATGAGGTTGCGGATTCGCTCGGTCGTGAGCAGACCCTTGGCGACCATGCGGTCCATGAGGGTTTTGACCGTGCTATAGGTCCATTTCTTGCGGCTGGCCAATTCCTCCTGGACGGTCGGCGCGGCGCATGGCTGTCGCTCCCACACGACCTGGATGATGTCCCATTCGGCCTCGGTCAGCTCGTGATCTCTCGTCGCCATACGAACCTCCTTTCGCTTTAACATTGACGAGACTACTCTACAGATGTAAAGAGTGCAAGCAGAAAATCTCGCGGCGGAAAAGATTTCTTGGGGGCGAGCCGAATCAGAGGGTGCAGGATCGTATTCGCGCGTGTGCCGCAGGGGTTCACAGAGACCCTGGGTTGTCATTCCCGCGGAGCCGTTCATGGTCCTTTGGCCCACCCGAAGGGGATGGAAATGGTGCCGCTTCGCCACGTTGCACACAAGTCTTGTCCAGTACACGACTTGGCGCGTTTTGCTCCGTTGTCCGTCCGTCTATTTCCAGAGGAGAACCCGGCGTACTCCTGTCATGCTGAATGGAGTGAAGCATCCGGGCATTGGAGGAGAAGCCTGATCCGCATCAAGACCGGCGTCTCATTCCCGGGCCAGATCCTTCGCTCCGCTGCGTTCAGGATGACAGATCGCGGACTGTGCACATGACATCGCGGGGCAGGAAAACGAGCCTGGAGAGCTGCCGGGCTGTCCGACCTTCTTACCTTCTCACCTTCTCACGTTCCCACCTTCTGTCCTTATCTGTGTAGAATCCGGTTTTTCTTCTTGACTGGTGCGAATAATGTGCTATAAGAATAGTACACTAAACGTCTATATATGAGTGACTGTAGTACAACCGAGGAGAACGCATATGATTCGCTTCAAGCTGGACCTCAAGAGCGGCGTGCCGTTCCACCGTCAGATCGTGGACCAGATCCGCTTCGGCATCGCTTCCGGCCGGCTCCTGCCCGGCGAGCAGTTGCCCACCGTGCGGGATCTGGCGGTGCAGCTCGAAATCAATCCCAACACCGTGCGAAAGGCGTACTCCGATCTGGAGCTGCTCGGTATCCTGGACACCCAACAGGGCACCGGGACCTTCGTGAGCCACCAGCAGGTCGAGATTGGCGCCGCGGAGAAACAACGCATGTTGCGACAGATCTGCGACGAGTTGGTCGCTCGCGGACATCAATACAACCTGACGCTCACCGACATCGTCGAATACCTGCAAAGGAGACCGAACCATGAGACCCAAGAGTAGGACCATAGAGCCCGTAGCGGCTGCGCGCAAGTATGTGGAGAGCTTCAAGATCCCCAGTGCGGAGATGAACCTGCCGGCGTTTCTAGCCGCGATCGTGATTCTGCTGGCCGGGTTCGTCGTCAATCGCTACGTCACAGGACAGTGGACCGTCATCCATCCGGTGGTGGCGGGCGTGACGATCTTCATCGCGGTCTACATCTTGTTCGCTCTGAAGGTCGTCAACCAGTGGGACCGCGCCGTCATTCTCCGCTTGGGCAGGTTCCACCGGCTCAAGGGGCCGGGCATGTTCTTCGTCGTCCCCATCGTCGAGAGCATCGTGCAAACGGTGGACATGCGCATCCGCGCCACGGACTTCAACTCCGAATCGACGCTCACCAAGGACACCGTCCCGGTGAACGTGGACGCCATCTGCTTCTGGATGGTCTGGGACGCGAAAAAAGCGATCCTTGAAGTCGAAAATTTCTACCTGGCCATTGTGCTGTCGGCTCAGACGGCTCTGCGGGACATCATCGGCACGCACGAGCTGGCCGACATGCTCACCCATCGCGGCGAACTGGGCAACCGCCTGAAGGAGATCCTCGACGAGAAGACCAATCCCTGGGGCATCACCATCCAATCGGTCGAGATCCGCGACATCATCATCCCGAGGGACCTGGAAAATGCCATGTCCAAGCAGGCGCAGGCCGAGCGGGAACGCCAGGCACGAATCATCCTCGGCACCGCGGAGACCGAGATCGCCGAGAAATTCGCGCAGGCAGCCAAGCAGTACGAAGCCAACCCGATGGCCATGCACCTTCGCGGTATGAACATGCTCTTCGAGGGTCTCAAGGAGAAAGGCTCGATGGTTATCGTGCCCAGCTCCGCCCTGGAGACCATGAACCTTGGCGCGATGGGCGGCCTGGCGGCCCTGAGCCAAACCCACCTCGACAAGGGCAGGAACAAACCCGAAACGCCTGCGGAATCGTAGCGGCCGCGATATCACACTCTCATGAACAGGCATGTCCGAAGATCGGTGCTGTTCGTCGGGTTGACGTTCCTCGTCAACTGGTCGCTGGCGCTACTGTTCTTCACGCTGGGCGGGCGGTGGTATACGCCCGCCGGGACAGCGGTTGGCGCGGCCTACATGTTCGTCCCCCTGTGCATGGCGATCCTGGTCCAGCGAGGGATCTATCGCGAGCCCGTCCGAGAGCCGCTGGGGATTTCCTTTCGACTCAACCGATGGTTCCTGATCGCATGGCTGTTGCCACCGGTTGCGGCGTTCGCCACGTTGGGAGTCAGTCTGCTCCTGCCCGGCGTCGAGTACTCGCCACACATGCAGGGCATGCTCCTGGCGCCGATCTTCAGCTACATCCGCGTGAAGGCTCGATCCGTGATTGCGGCGGCAATCGTCCACGGAACACTGAACGCGACCTACGGCCTGTCCGTTGTGCTCGTCCGCGGAGGCAGCGACTTGACGTCCGGCATGACGGGGTTGCCGGGTTTCATCGTGCTGGCCGTCGTGATCTGGATCCTCTGGCTGCACGACCCCGATCCGCAACGAGGTCCGCAGTGTCCGCCAGAGGGACAACGAGAAGCTCGCGGCGCGGACTTCATGAACCCGCGTTCGGGACCTCAATGCTAATCGAGGGAAGGATCCTGCTGGCCCCATTCGTCCCATAGGACGGACAGGACTCCTGGGATGGGACGCGGAGTGACCGGCCGCTGCGATTGCCTACTTTTTCGCGACCTTGGCCTTTCGGATGGGTCTCTGCTCGGTGAATCGCTTGATGTTGCGGATGGCTTGGCGCAGCCGGTGCTCGTTCTCGACCAGGGCGATGCGGAAGTAGTCCTCGCCGTACTCGCCGAAGGCCCGGCCGGGGGCGATGGCGACCTCTGCGTGCTCCAGCAGATCCATGGCGTAGTCGATCGTGCCCTTGCCGTTGAGGTGCTCCGCCGCGGCTTTCGCCCAGACGAACATGCTGGCCCGGGGTTTCTCCACCTGCCAGCCGAGGCGCTCCAGACCGTCGCAGACGACGTCCCGGCGGAGCTGGTACTTGGCGTTCTGCGCGGCGACGTCCTTCTCGCAGTGGCGCATCGCGATGATGCCGGCGATCTGGATCGCCTGGAACATGCCGTAGTCGTAGTAGCCCTTGATCGTCGCCAGGTACTCGATCATCTGTTTGTTGCCCGCCATGAAACCAACGCGGAAACCGGCCATGTTATAGGGCTTGCTCATCGTGGTCATTTCGACGCCGACGTCCTTGGCGCCCTTGGTCGCCAGGAAGCTGGGGGCCTTGTAGCCGTCGAAGAGGGTCTCGCCGTAGGCAAAGTCGTGGAGGACCTGGAACTTGAAGTGCTTGGCCAGATCGACGATGGGTTCGAAGAAGCCGGGATCGACCGTCATGGCGGTCGGGTTGTGCGGATAGTTCAGGATCAGCAGCTTGGGCTTGGGGAACAGGCGCTCGCAGACCATCGCGATGGTGTCGAGGAACGCCTGGTCGTTTCCCAGCGGGATCGTGATGACGTTGGCGCCCGCCAGGACGACGCCGTAGCAGTGGATGGGGTAGGCCGGATCGGGCACGATGGCTGTGTCGCCGGGCCCGAGCATCGCCAGGCACAGATGGCTGAACCCCTCCTTCGACCCGATGCACGCGAGGACCTCGCTATCCGGGTCGAGATCGACACCCCACTTGCGGGCGTACTTCTTGGCCACCTCCGCTCGGAGGTTCTTGATCCCCCGGGAGGCGCTGTATCGATGGTTGCGCGGGTCGCGAGCGGCCTCGCAAAGCTTTTCGATCACGATCTGCGGGGCGCTGTCCATCGGGTTGCCCATCCCGAGGTCGATGATATCGGCCCCTTGCTGCCTCTTGGCGAGCTTGAGGGCGTTGATGCGTGCAAACAGGTAAGGCGGCAGGCGGGTGATCCGCTCCGCCGGTACGATGCGATAGTCGTCGTTGTTGCTGCTCTTCTTCATAGTAGAGATCCAAAACCTTCCATCCTTGTCGCCGGTCGCGACAACGGCGCGTTCCGCGGACCGACACAGCTTTGTATCTTATCACACTGGGCGCCGACTGCAAAACCTCACATGCCGGAATCGCGCTATTTACCCCAAATTGTCGAGCGGGGTGCGATGACCAATTGCCACCATTGTCTTTCGGCCGGGACCTCTTTTCGTCTGCAATGATTCCGTCGGCCGGGCGACAAAAGCCTTTCCAGGCCGACCAACGCCTTGCACAGCGGGCGCCCCTTCGGGTAGACTGAAGGATTACGGGATTCACGAGCCTCGGTCCGAACCCGATCCCGGAGGGCGGATGTTCGGGCCGGCGCTCGGGAGATCCCAGGCATTGGAGGTGATCTCGGAATGGATGTGACGGCGGATCGGTTCCGCGGCGGGCAACACGACTCGAAATCGGCGGAAGGCAAGTCCCGACTGTTTGAGGTGGGCCTGCCCTCGAGTATCGAGGAAGCGGCGCTGTTGATGTATGCCCTGTCCTTCGGGCCGCTGTCGAAGAACGACCTGGCGCGGGCGCTCAAGCAGGTCGGGATGACCATGCGCGACGGGTCGGGCATCACGATCCAGAAGCTGGGGGTGTGTACCCAGCGTCTGAAGGAGCGCGGCCAGATCAGTTCTGTGGGCAGCGAGCCGGCGTCCTGCCCGCCCGCGATCCGCGCAACCGTCATCGAGGCGGCCCGCAACAAGGGATGGCTCCGACGGTTCGCCGTGGCGCTGCAACGGGCGGTGCCTGCCCTGGTCGGCCTGGATTCCTGGGAGTACCGGTGGGGCCGGCGGCGATTCGTCTCGTTCCATCACGCGTGCCGGGATGTCTTCCTGGCCCTGGAAGACAACGACCAGGATGAGTTGAAGCGCCTGGCCGGGCTGTGCAGTCAGGACGACCGGATCGCCTCTGTGGTCGACGTGTTGCTCGTCGTCTGTATGGACCCGTTCCAGCCGGCCTGCATCGAGCGGCTGATCCCGCAGTATCGCGACCTGGTCCTGTCTGCGGGTCTGCATCAGCGGACGCTCTACCTGCGTCTGAATCACCCCGTCTTCGCCTACGCGCGAACCTGGCTGGCCGCCAACCGCCAGCGCCTGGACAAGTCCCTTCTGCAGCGATGCGTCGTCCACATCGCGGAGCGGGACCTGCTGGCAGGCGACTTTGCCGCCGCCCGGGCCGTTTTGGAGACCTTCGCCGACCTGGATACCTGGATCGTCCGCGGGATGCTGGAGCTGCTGTCGGGTCGGATCGAGGAGGCTCGACATGCCTACGAACAGGCCCAGCGCCAGGCCGGCAAGAGCAAGACCGCACAGCTCGACTACCTCAGTAGCTTCCCGGCCTTTCTCCATGCACTGCTGCTGGTTCAATCCGACCGGCCGGAGGACCACCAGCAGGCTCGGACCTGGCTGACATGGCTCGATACGGGCAGGGGCTACGGCGGCTACTCCCAGGCCTATCGTCTCCTGGCGATGCTCTTGTTGTGGTACGAAGGCCGCAATATCGCAGACGACTTGCAGGATGGAGGCTTACCCCTTTACCGTGAGAGCGTGCCCTTGATCTGGGTCTGCACCCATCTGATGCGCCTGCTGGGTCAGCTCTACAGATCGCAGAACAAGGCGGTCAAGTCCGACAAGAGCAAGCTCGTGTCCGACCTGGAGAGCTGTCTTCGCGAGTGCCAGGAGAACGGGGCTCTGTGGCCGGAGATGCAGATCGCACGTCTGGCGAACAAGCTGGGCCTGGATGTCCTTGCTCTGGGGGCTCAGGTGGACGCCTTTTTTCAGGAGACGGGAGCGAAGGACCTGTCCGAACTCTGGCCCATCAAGGAGATCTGGGAGAGCCGGGTCACGGCCCTCGAGCAGTTCCTCCGCGATGCCGAGCAGGTCGCCCATGGGCCTGCCGATTCCTCCCGTCGCCTGGTGTGGAAGCTCCGACAGTGGGGTCACGACCAGATCGCGGTCGTGCCGGTCGAACAGAAGCGGACCAAGACGGGCGCCTGGACGAAGGGCCGGGAGATCGCGGTCTCTCGACTGATCGAGCGGAACAGCCGGGATTTCGATTTCCTGACGGACCAGGACAAGGCCGTCCTGGGGGCCATCATGGTCAAACACAGTTATTACGATCTGATGTACCGCCTGGATAGCGGCGTCGCCCTGCGGGCCCTGGCGGGGCACCCGAACGTCTTCTGGGAGGATGCGCCGCATCTGCCGGTCGAGATCGTGTCGGCCCAGCCGGAGGTGCACATCGTGCCCAAGGGCGACCGGCTCTGCATTTGCATGGACCCGTATCCCGATCCGCGCCTGCACGATGAGGGCGCCGCCAGCCTGGTCGTCAGGGAATCGCTGACCCGCGTGCGAGTGATCGTGTTCGAGCCGGTGCACAGGAGAATGGCCCAGATCCTGGGTCCGGAAGGGGTGGGGATTCCCAAGGACCGCGCCAACGAGGCGCTCGCTCGGCTTCAGGGGCTCTCCCGCCACGTCGCCATCCAGTCGGGTGTGGCGCTGGCTGCCGGCGACGCGGAGGCGGTCGAGCCGGACTGCCGCCCGCGCCTGCGTCTGCAACGCTTGGAGCAGGGTTTGCGGGCGGAGATGGTGGTTGTCCCATTGGGCGACCAGTCTCCGCGGGCGTTCCCGCCCGGCGCCGGCAACTCGCATCTGGTCGAGTTCACGGGAGGCAAGACCCTCCAAACCCGTCGGCGCCTTGCGGAAGAGACCGAGCGGGCCTCGCAGGCATTCGAGGCCGTCAAGGTCCTGGACGCCGAAGGCTGCAGCAGCTACGTCTGGACCCTCGAAGACCCCGAGGAAGCGCTGGAGTTGCTGGAGAAGCTGCAGGCGGTTTCGTCGGACGTCCTGACCGTCGAGTGGCCCAAGGGCGACCCGATCACCGTGCGATCGCTCTCGCCGCAACAGTTCCATCTCTCGATCCACTCCGCCCAGAATTGGTTCGAAGTCAAAGGCGAGGTCCAGGTGGACAAGGACCTCATGGTCCAGATGCGGACCCTGCTGGACGAGATCGAGAACGCCGACACGCGGTTCATCGCCCTGGGCAAGGACCAGTACATCGCGTTGACCCGCCAGCTTCGCAAGCAGCTCCAGTGGTTCTCCGCAGGCGGGCAGTTCGTAGGCAAGGGCAACACGCTCCGTGTGCACCCGCTGGCGGCCATCGGCCTGGAGCAGTGGAAGGACGAGATCGGCGAGTTCCACGCGGACGCGGAGTTCGACGCCCACATCGAGCGGATTCGAGCGGTCGAGAAGTACCAGCCTGCGATCCCGTCGACCCTGCAGGCGACCCTCCGCCCATATCAGGGGGACGGTTTCGTCTGGCTGGCCCGCCTGGCCGAGTGGGGGGTCGGCGCGTGCCTGGCCGACGACATGGGCTTGGGCAAGACCATCGAGGCCCTGGCGCTGATCCTGCATCGGGCATCGCAGGGTCCCACCCTGGTCGCGGCTCCCACCAGCGTCTGTGCCAACTGGGTTTCCGAAGCGCAGCGCTTCGCGCCCACCCTGCGTCCCGTCCGCTTCGGCATCGGCGACTTGGGCCGCAGAGAGGACGTCCTCAAGGCGCTCGGCCCGTTCGACCTGGCGATCTGTTCGTACACGCTGCTCCAGCAGGAGGCCGACGCGATCAAGGACGTGCAGTTCGCGACCATCGTCCTGGACGAGGCCCAGGCGATCAAAAACGCCGCGACGAAGCGGTCATCCGCCGCGATGAACCTGACCGGCGGCTTTCGCATGATCTGCACCGGCACGCCCATCGAGAACCGCCTGGCGGAGCTCTGGAACCTCTTTCGCTTCATCAATCCCGGCCTGCTCGGCTCCGAGGAGCGATTCCGCGAGCGGTTCGTCCGGCCCATCGAGGGTGGACACGACCCGCACGCCAGTCACATCCTCAAGGCGATCGTGCAGCCGTTCATCCTGCGGCGGACCAAGTCGCAGGTGCTCGAAGACCTGCCGCCGCGAACCGAGAGCCTGCGATTGGTCGAACTCAGTCCCGAGGAGCGGGCGCTGCACGAGTCGCTCCGCCAGCGGGCCCTGGAGCGGCTCGAAGGCGCCAAGCACATGGACAAGGGCCAGGCCCACATCCAGGTCCTCGCGGAGCTGATGAAGCTGCGCCGCTGCTGCTGCAATCCCCGGCTCGTCATGCCCAACTGCGGCCTGACCGGCTCGAAGCTCGAAGCCTTCGCGGAACTCGTGGACGAGCTGCTCGAAAACCAGCACAAGGCCCTCGTCTTCTCCCAGTTCGTCGATCACCTGACGCTGCTCCGCGAGCACTTGGACGATCGGAAGATCCGCTACCAGTACCTCGACGGCGCAACTCCCGCCAAGACCCGCCAAAAACGGATCGATGCATTCCAGAATGGCGAGGGCGACCTGTTCCTGATCTCGCTCAAGGCCGGCGGCCTGGGCCTGAACCTCACCGCCGCGGACTACGTGATCCACATGGACCCCTGGTGGAACCCCGCGGTCGAGGACCAGGCGTCCGACCGGGCCCATCGCATCGGCCAGACCCGACCGGTGACCATCTATCGCCTGGTCGCGGCGGACACGATCGAGGAGAAGATCGTCCAGCTCCACCACGCCAAGCGGGACCTGGCGGATTCGCTCCTCGAAGGCACCGACACCGCCCACACCCTCACCGCCGACGAGCTGATCGACCTGCTGCGGAACCGCTGACGGCAACAAGGAGTAAGTGCCATGAGAGACTCCGATCCCATGCTTGAAGGAACGTGGAAGGCCAGGGACGAACATGCTCGGTGGTTCGACTACAATCTGAAGAAGATGTGTGCCTACCAGAAAAGGATCGAGAAGCAATCCGGCCAACGAGTGGTCACCCGGAAACCCCGACGTGTCTCGACAACGGCAGAACGCAATCGGAATAGGTGACCGAGTGGTAAAGAGAGGACTCCGGTCATCCCTGCATTGCTTTCAGGTGTGACCAGGTTTTCTGACGCCCACGCTGGGATTGTCATGCTGAACGAAGTGAAGCATCTGGGCGACGAACGCGAACGTGGTTCATTCTCTTACCCGGCCCAGATCCTTCGCTACCGCTCAGGATGACAGAGTCGGGACTGTGCATTGCCGCTGACCGAGTTGCAGTCTGCCAGAGAATCGGGTCACGCCCGCGGCTATGGTTCCCCTGTGTCGAACCCCGGACGGCGGAAGGCTCTTGCGTGGGGGAAGGCGGCATCCACCTGTCGTAACAGGCGTTTGAGCGTGCCCACCGCGAAGATCGCGTCCTCGTGGTCGGGGAAGCGACGCAGGAGGGTCCCCCAGGCCGCGATGGATCGCTCGATGCCGAGGAGGGCGACCTTGGCGGAGCCGTCGGCGTCCTCCTGGAGGCACTCGAGATCCTCCATCTCGGCGCGGATGGCGCCGCCGGCCGCCCGGTGGAGCTTGGCACAGATCTGCGGCTGATACCAGCGGATGACTTCGAGACAATCGTGGAGGTTTACCGCTTCGTGAGCGGTGGCCCCCGCGAGGACGTCCGGCCTGTCGAGAAGACCCTCGTTCGCATGGAACCAGTTGTCGACGATGTCGATGTACTTTCTGGCGACCCGGCAGAAGGTCTGCGATTCGGTTGCTTCGTGGATCTCTTCCTGCTCGCGGAGGCTCTCCTCGAAGTCCTCCTCGTCGATGTCGAAATCGATCTCCTCCGCCTGCTCCTCGACCATCTCCATGGCGGCCTCAAGGGTCTCCTGCAACTTGTCCCAGAACGCCTCGTTCTCGGCGTCCTTCGATCGGGAGGCCTCGGATCGCTCCTCCTCGCCCAGGGCGTAGTTCATGCACCGCGAGGTGAACGGGCATCGTTCACACCACCGGTCGCAGTAGTTGTAGACGCCGGGAATGAACCTCGAATCTCTCAACAAGTCATCGAATCGGTCGCTGTCCATGGCCCCAACACCCTCGATTGTCGCCGCACGTCGAGTTTCGTCCGTCAAGTCCGCCGGAGAGTATATCGATGGATACAGTCCAACGCCATCCCCAACGAGTTGATCGACCTGCGGATTCTGGTATGATGTCCCTGTGAAAGGAGCGGTAGGAACATGCAGCACGACAAAGTGGCGAAATGGGCGGCGCATCGGCCCGGCGTGAGGTTCACAGTCTCCTTGATCGTCGGCGCAGCGGCCTGGACGCCGTTTGCGCTCGCGGACCTGCGAGCCTCGGTGCCGGACGCCCGCGACGGGAGCGTCGTGAAGAAGGTCCTGAAGTTCGACCAGTCCGGCGAGAACCTGCTCCAGCCCGGCGCCTGGAGACCCTACGAGAAAGGCTTCGTCCGCGAGGGCGATCTCTTCCTCTGCGACAACGGCGCGGACACGCGCGTCCAGCGAGGAGTCTCCCAGACGGTCGTCCTGAACCAGACGACGCCCGAGCCGATTCTCGCGGTCGCGTGGAGCAGGGCCGAGGGCGTCGGCGGCGCCCGCGACTCCGATTACTCCCTGTACCTCGATCTGCAGTACACCGACGGCACCCCCCTCTGGGGCCAGGTGGATTCCTGGACCGTCGGCACGCACGACTGGCAGAAGGCCCAGGTCCTCGTGTTCCCGGAGAAGCCGGTGGCGTCGGTGTCTTTCTACATGCTGCTTCGCGGACACGCCGGCAAAGCGTGGTTCCGTGGCGCCGAACTGAAGGTGGTCCGCGTCTTTCTCTTCGATGGGGTCCCCATCGAGCCGACCGTGGAGGCGGCCGAAGGGTTCCAGGTCCGCGACGTGGCCGCCGAGACGGATTTCGTCTCCATCGAACGCAGCGCCCTGGACCTCAAGCTCGATTGCCGAAGTCAGGAAGATGCCGGCGCCACGTTCTTCGACGTGACGCTGCAGGATACGTCGGGCGAGGACCGTGCTGTCACGCTGGTCTACTCGGTGCCGCTGCCGGCCGCCGAGTGTCGATGGCTTCGCGATCCGCGTCATAGCGTGTCCGTCGCGGAGGGACGCGAGTATCTCGATGCGACGAGGTACGCCGCGGGTACGAACGGCCGCATGTCCCGTTATCCCCTGGGAGCGGTGGCCGGCGCGGAGGGGGGCATGGCTCTGGGCATCGACATGGCGCATCCCGCGTTCTTCCGCGTGGGATTCAACGCCGGTACGCACGAGCTGTTCCTGGCGTACGACATCGGTCTTGCCGCCGAGAAGCCGGTCGCTCACCTGCGATTCTGCAAGTTCCGCTTCGACGCGACATGGGGTTTCCGCGGCGCGCTCGCGCGGTTCTACGAGCTGTTCCCCGAGCAATTCGCCTGTCGCATTCCGACGCAGGGCTTGTGGATGCCCTTCGCCAAAATCAGCGACGTGAACGGCTGGCGGGATTTCGGCTTCCGATTCAAGGAGGGCGACAACGAGACCGCCTGGGACGACCGGCACGAGATCCTCACGTTCCGCTACACCGAGCCCATGACCTGGTGGATGTCCATGAAGGAGGGAATGGCGCGAAACCTCGACGAAGCCTTGGCGGAGGCGAAGCGGCTTGCGGACGAGCGCAAGGACCCGCACGCGCAAGCCCTGTTCACGAGCGGTTTCCACGACGAGACGGGCCAGTTCGCCGCGAGGTTGCTCGATACGCCATGGTGCAACGGCGCGGTCTGGAGCATGAACTCGATGCCCGCCGTCATGGGCGATGCGACGGACTTCAAGAACAAATGGAACCCGCGCCTCCGCGAGGAGCTGTACGGTCCTGGTCGCAGCTCGAACCTGGACGGGGAGTACATCGATTCGAGCGAAGGGTATGTCACGAACGAACTGGACTTTCGCCGCGAGCACTTCCTCGCCGCCCAGACGCCGCTGGTCTTCTCGCTCGACGAGCGCAAGCCCGCGGTCTTTCGCGGCCTGATCGCGTTCGAGTACGTTCGCGCGATCGCTCGGGATGTCCACGGGATGGGCAGGTACATGATGGCCAACGCAACGCCGGGCGGCCTGTGCTGGCTTGCCCCCATGCTGGACGTGCTGGGCACGGAGACCGACTGGAACCCGGGCGGCTCCTGGCGTCCCATGTCCGATTCCGAACTGCTCTATCGGCGGGCCTTGTGCAAAGGCAAACCCTACTGCTTCCTGATGAACAGCGAGTTCGAGCGTTTCTCGTACAACCACGTCGAGCGATACATGAAACGGTGTCTCGCCTACGGCATGTTCCCGGGCTTCTTCAGTCACAACGCCTCCCAGGGCCACTACTTTAGCCGGCCCGAGCTCTATGAGCGGGATCGGCCGCTCTTCAAGAAATACGTCCCGTTGTGCAAAGTCGTCGCGGAGGCGGGTTGGGAGCCGGTGACGCTCGCCCGGTCGGACTGCGACGGGGTCTACGTCGAACGGTATGGCGACCGATACCTGACGGTCTTCAACGACACCGACCGGCGCCAGGCCGTCTCCGTCACGGTCGAGATGAAGGCCGACGATGCTGTCACCGACCTCGTCGGCGGGCGAGAGATCGACCGGACGAATGGTCGGATTGCCTTGACGCTCGACCCCGAGGATGTGGCAGTTCTCCAGATGCTCAGAGATTGACGCCGACGGTGAAAGCGGGTATTACCTCCTTTCAACAATCAACCTTCGAGGACCACGGAGTTTCGCATGAAGCTGCATGGCATCGACATCGCAATCGTGCTCGCGTACCTGCTGAGCGTCACCCTGATCGGCGTGTTTCTGAGCCGGCGGGCGTCGAAGAACCTCAGCTCCTATCTCCTCGGCGGCAAGGAGCTGCCCTGGTACCTGCTGGGCCTGTCGAACGCCTCGGGGATGTTCGACATCTCCGGCACGATGTGGCTCGTGGCCATTATGTTCATCTACGGCCTCAAGAGCGTCTGGCTGCCTTGGCTGTGGCCGACGTTCAACCAGATCTTTCTGATGATGTTCCTCTCCGCCTGGCTGCGGCGATCGAACGTCACGACCGGCGCCCAGTGGATCGGCACGCGATTCGGGCAGGGTGCCGGCGCCCGGTTGTCCCACACGGTCGTCGTGGCCTTCGCCATCATCGGCTGCCTGGGCTTCATGGTCTATGGCTTCGTCGGGCTGGGCAAGTTCATGGAGGAATTCATTCCGTGGGAGACAGTCTCGCCGTACGTGCCCTTCGAGGTGCCCGACCGGTACGTCCCGCACCTCTACGGCATCGTGTTCACTCTGGCCGCGGTCGTCTACACCGTCCTGGGAGGGATGACCAGCATCGTGCTGGCGGACGTCATTCAGTACGCCATCATGACGGTCTCCGCGATTGCCGTCGCGGGCATCGCCATGCACCATTTGTCGTCGGGCGTTCTCCATGTGCCCGATGGCTGGCTGAACCCGTTCTTCGGCTGGAAACTGGGCCTGGACTGGACCGGCATCATCGAAGAAGCCAATCGCAAGATTGCTGCGGATCAATTCTCGTGGTTCAGCATCATCATGATGTTGATGCTCTTCAAGGGGATCATGGCCAGTTCCGCCGGCCCGGCCCCCAACTACGACATGCAGAAGATCCTCTCGACCCGCAGCCCGCGCCAGGCGGCTCTCATGAGTGGTTTCGTCTCGGTGGTCCTGTTCCCTGTGCGGTATCTCCTGGTGGTCGGTTTCGCGGTGCTCGGCCTTCTGTACTACAGCCAGATCCAGGGCGGGTTGCTGGTGGACAATCAGGTGGATTTCGAGAAGGTCCTGCCCGCGGCGATGAGTCAGTTCGTGCCGGTGGGCCTGATGGGATGCCTGCTGGCCGGGCTCCTGGCGGCCTTCCTGGGGACGTTCGCCGGCACTCTGAACGCCGCCCAGGCCTATATCATGAACGATTTCTATCTCAAGTATCTCCGGCCTCGCGCGGGCAACCGCGAGGTGAGCGTCATGAGCTATGCCACCGGCATCGTCATCGTGACCGTGTCCATCCTCATCGGGATGTTTGCTCCCGACGCCAGGACGGTTGACAGAATGCTCCAGTGGATCGTCTCGGGTCTCTACGGCGCCTATGTCGCGGCCAACATGCTCAAATGGTACTGGTGGCGGTTCAACGGGCACGGGTACTTCTGGGGCATGCTCGCGGGCCTGGTTCCGGCGTTGTTGTTTCCGCGGATCGCGCCGTTCAAAGACATGCTCCCGTTGTACTACTTCCCGGTGCTGTTCGTGCTGTCGCTGATCGGTTGCCTGATCGGCACATACGCGACGAAGCCGACGGATGAGAAGACGCTGATCGCGTTCTATCGCAACGTCCGGCCGTGGGGCTTCTGGGGACCGATCCGCGCGAAGGTTCTCGCTCAGGACCCGAGCTTCCCGGTGAACCGCAGCTTCCGTCGCGATGCGTTCAACGTGGTTGTCGGTACGATCTGGCAGACGGCGCTGGTGCTTCTGCCCATGTATGTTGTGCTGATGAACTGGCCTGCGGCGGCGGTCGTCGGCGGCGTCATCGTCGTGACCTCGGCAGTTCTCAAAAAGAGCTGGTACGATCGGTTGGACAGGGAAGAACCCGCGGCCGGCTGATGGTCCGTGCGTAGAAGATGGCGCGTGATACGCTCCCTGCTGCCACGCGCGATTTGTAGGGTGCGTACCACGCACCGCTCACTCTGGAATGGAAAGGCATGCCTATGTCGCGTTGCCATGTGTTCGGACGGTGTTGGCCGGTCGCAGGATCGGCTCGATGGTCGGTGCTGTTGGTTGTCGCTCTGTGCCTGTCATGCACAGCCCAGCCGCAACGGCAGGTCGGCGCCCAGGGGTTCGAGAACTTCATCCGCCGGGACGGCGACGTCCTGAAGGATGGGGACCGCACATTCCGGTTCCTCTCCTTCAACATCCCCAACCTGCACTACGTCGAGGACGACATGCGGTTCGATTGCGGCATGCCCTTCCGCCTTCCCGACCAGTTCGAGATCGACGACGCCCTCGGGACCATCGAGCAGATGGGCGGGCAGGTCGTCCGCAGCTACACGCTGTCGGTCAAGAAGCCCGGCGACCCGCCCAGTCTGCCGCGATACATCCTCGGACCGGGGCAATTCAACGAGGAGGCGTTTGCGACCCTCGACCGGGTGATCGCGTTGGCCCACCGTCACCGCGTCCGCCTGATCCTGCCCTTCGTGGACCAATGGAGCTGGTGGGGCGGCACCGCAGAGCTGGCGGGCTTTCGCGGCAAGAAAGCCGAGGAGATCTGGACCGATCCGCAGTTGATCCAGGACTACAAGGACATCGTCACGTACGTGCTCAATCGCGTGAACACGATCACAGGGGTCCGCTACTGCGACGACAAGGCGATTCTCGCCTGGGAGACGGGCAACGAGCTGAAGTCGCCCGCCGCCTGGGTAAAGGAGATCGCCGCACATATCAAGAGCCTCGACTCGAACCACCTGGTCCTCGACGGCACGCATCGCAGCGTCCTGCTCCAGTCCTCCCTGGATGATCCGAGCATCGACTTCGTCACGACGCACCACTACGAGAACGACCCGCGGGCGATGATCGACAACGTCCGCAAGAGCGCCGAGATGGCCAGAGGCAAGAAGCCCTACTTCCTGGGCGAGTTCGGGTTCCTCGGCACCGACGCCCTCTGCGTGGTCATGGATGTCGTTGACCGGGAGAACCTGGCCGGAGGGCTGCTCTGGAGCCTGCGGTACCGGTCTCGTGAGGGCGGCTTCTACTGGCATCACGAGCCCTACGGCGGCGATCTCTTCAAAGCCTATCATTGGCCCGGTTTCCCGATCGGCGAGAAGTACGACGAGCGCCGGTTCATGCACCTTGTCCGCGAGCGGGCGTTTGCGATCCAGGGCGTGACAGTGCCGCCGTTGCCGAAGCCCGCCGCACCGAGACTGCTGTCGGTCACCGAAGGCGGTCTGATGAGCTGGCAGGGAGCCGTGGGGGCCGAGTCCTACGATGTCCAGCGGGCCGAGGCCGTGCAGGGGCCCTGGACGACCGTCGGCACAGGTGTCTGCGAAGCCCAGGTTCAGTATCGACCCCCATTCGCGGATCCCTCGCTCCAACCGGGAAGGCGGTACTTCTACCGTGTCGTCGCTCGCAACACAGCGGGATCGTCCGAGCCGTCGAATGTGGTCGGACCGGTCCGCATGACGCATCGCACGCTGGTCGATGAGTTGTGGAATGACTCGCGGATCTTTGCGAAGGAGGGCAAGCTTGTCTTTGCGGAGAACGAGGCCCGCAAGTTCAAGGAGGACTGCCACCGGCTTGCCGGCGCGCCCCAGGTCGCCATTATCTACTACGCCCCCGGCGGCGTCAGCGCGGTCCGGGCATTTGTCTTTACGCAGTCCGATCAGCCGGCCATTCGCATCCACTTCTCGAAGGACGGCCGGACGTTCCAGCCCGTGGAGTCAACGACTCAGGGCACTGCAACCCAGGGTGATGACGCCTACGGCTTCTTGAAGGCCCGGCTCCAGTTCGCAGATCCCACGGAAGCAGATTGCGATTACGTGAAGATCGAGTTTCTGTCCGAGGCGCAGCTTTCGAGGGTCGAGATCGATCATGGGCGAGTGGACTGACGCACAATTCGCTGCGAGCGTTCGCCAGGAACTGCTCGAAGACATCCTGCCGTTCTGGCGCAGTCGTACCCTCGATAGTCGGCATGGCGGTTTCATCGGGCAGATGTCCAACGACCTGCGAGTCCAGGAGGATGCGCCCAAGGGCCTGATCCTGAACGCCCGCATCCTGTGGTCGTTCAGCGCTTTCTATCGCTACACGAAGGAGGAGAAGGACCGAGCCTTGGCGCAGCGGGCCTACGAGTACCTGACGGACCACTTCCTGGACCAGCAGCACGGCGGGTACTTCTGGGAACTCGATCCGCGCGGGGCTGTGCTCGACGACAAGAAGAAGATCTACGGCCAGGCGTTCTGCATCTACGCGATGGCGGAGTACTATCGCACGTTCAACGAGCCCCGCGCGCTGCGTCAGGCGGTCGATGTCTTCGATCTCATGGAGGCCCACACCGACGACGAGGAATATGGCGGGTACTTCGAGGTCATGTCGCGAGACTGGCGTCCCTGCGAGGACATGCGGCTCAGCGACAAGGACATGAACGAGAAGAAGTCGATGAACAACCATCTGCACGTCCTGGAGGGCTACACGAATCTGCTGCGGGTATGGTCGCCCTCGTCGCGAGGCCGTCCGGCGGGCGGCTTCGAGAAGGAGGAACGAAGACGCGCTGTCCTCGCCGCGAGCCTCCAGGATCTGATCGACGTGTTCCGACGACACATCGTCAATCGCGAGCACACCCATTTCCAGCACTTCTTCGACGAGATCTGGACCCCCCGGTCGGACAGCTACACCTTCGGGCACGACATCGAGGGCAGTTGGCTGCTGTGCGAAGCGGCGGAGGTGCTCCTGTCGCGAGGCCTTTCCAACGGGTGGGACGCGCTCGTTTCTCCCGCGGAGAAGCAGGAGAAGGATGCCCGCGTCACGAGACTGACAACGGAGGTGCGGAGCCTGGCGGCCAAGATGGCTCGGGCGGCGCTGAAGGAAGGGCTCGACGCGGACGGGGGGCTGCTCTACGAAGGCCGCAACGGGCGGATCATCAATCCGAACAAGGAATGGTGGCCGCAGGCGGAGGCGGTCGTCGGATTCTGGAACGCCTGGCAGCTCAGCGGGGACGCCGCGTTTCGCGACGCCGCGATGCGGTGCTGGCAGTTCATCCAGGACAAGGTCGTGGACCACCAGCACGGCGAGTGGTTCTGGTGCATCCGGCCCGATGGCACGCCCGACCCGGCGCAGCCCAAGGTCTCCGCCTGGAAGGGGCCATACCACAATGGGCGATGCTGCCTGGAGATCATCAGACGGATCCACAATTTATGATTTACGATTTACGATTTGCCATTTGGTTCTGCGACCGGGCGTACGATCCAATCGCAAATAGTAAATCGTAAATAGTAAATCCCAAGGGGGACTCGAATATGACACACGAACAGTTTGACGCCAAATTGAAGAAGTTGTTCTCGGAGTATGAGGCCCTCGTCAATCGGCCCAACCGGCCCGTTGATGTCAACAACGGCGTCTTCGAACGATACAAGTACCCGGTGCTGACCGCTGAGCACGCGCCGGTCTTCTGGCGATACGACCTGAACCACGCGACGAATCCGCACCTGATGGAGCGTCTGGGCATCAACGCCACGTTCAATCCCGGGGCCATCGAGCTGGATGGCAAGTTCCTTCTCGTCGCTCGCGTCGAGGGCGCGGACCGTAAGAGCTTCTTCGCGGTCGCGGAGAGCCCCAGCGGCGTCGACCGGTTCCGCTTCTGGGATTACCCGATTGTGATGCCCGAGACGAACGATCCCGACGTCAACGTGTACGACATGCGTCTGGTCTGCCACGAAGACGGCTGGATCTACGGCCTGTTCTGCACCGAGCGCAAGGACCCGCTGGCTCCGCGAGGCGACCTATCTTCCGCGGTCGCCCAGTGCGGCATCGCACGCACGAAGGACCTCAAGACCTGGCAGCGGCTCGATGATCTCAAGACCCGCTCGCCGCAGCAGCGGAATGTCGTGCTGCACCCCGAGTTCATCCACGGGAAATATGCCTTCTACACCCGTCCACAGGATGGTTTCATCGACGCCGGCTCCGGCGGCGGGATCGGCTGGGCCCTCGCGGACAACATCGAGCACGCGGTCCTCGGTCAGGAGAAGATCGTCCAGGACCGCAAGTACCACACGATCAACGAGGTCAAGAATGGCCTTGGACCCGCGCCGATCAAGACCGCGGAAGGCTGGTTGCACCTGGCCCACGGCGTGCGGAACACCGCGGCGGGCCTGCGCTACGTGCTGTACGCGTTCATGACCTCGCTCGAAGACCCGAGCCGGCTTATTCACGAGCCCGGCGGATACCTGCTCGCCCCCCAGGGCGAGGAACGCGTGGGCGATGTCTCGAATGTCACCTTCTCCAACGGCTGGGTGGCCCGGCCGAACGGGCAGATCTTCCTCTACTATGCCTCCAGCGACACTCGCTGCCACGTCGCGACGACGACGGTCGAGAAGCTGGTCGATTACTGCATGAACACGCCGTCGGACCCGCTCCGTTCGGGCGCCTGTGTGCAGCAGAGGATCGAACTGATCCGCCGGAACCTGGACATCATGCCGAAACCGTAGGAGCAGAATCCGAAGTGGCGAGGCCGTCCCGGCCTTGTGTCGCGAGGGCGCCTCGGATTCTACCTCAGTGTCTGCAAGCGAAGCACCGTCAGCGAATAGGCCGGGAACGTGTGCGCGAACGATGTGCTCACGCCATTCAATTGACTTATGACCGGGGCCAGCTTCTTCGGCTCGGCCAGCGAGTTCTCGTCGGTGAGTTTTTCGCCCGCCAGGACGGTCGCTATGCCTCGGCGTCCGAGACGCCGGACACCCTCAATCTTGATAGACGCTGCTCTGGGCTCCGCGGCGCTGTTCACCACTTTCAGGATGATGTCTTCCGGCTTGGCATCCCGGCTGGAAGTCACGTACAGGCCCGGCTGCTTGCTGGACGGCGGCTCCTGGCCGGTGATCTCGACGGGCAGCAGGGTATCGCCGCGATTGCGGCTGAAGAGCTGCTGGACGTAGTAGTTCGGCGTGGCATAGGACTGGAGGTTGTCGAACCAGATCAGGTCCGGCGTCCACTGCCAGCGGTCCAGGTGTCCGAACAGCGGCGCGTAGCAACTCATGGTGACCAGGTCTGCGTTACGCTCCAGGCCGGTCATGAACGCCGCTTCGGACAGGGCGCACTTGAGGTTGTTGCGATTGTTGGGACTGGCGACGCCCACGCTCTGAGCCGCGTACTCGCCCACGAACACCTTCGAGCCGCTTCGTTCATAACTGTCGTAGTGGCCCGCGCTGTCCAGGAACCAGTCGGGGTTTCGGTAGAAGTGCTCGTCGATGATGTCGGCTCTGAGTTCCTTGAGCTTCTTCTGGAGGAACTCGACTTCCGCGGGTCCATTCGGGAAGATCTGGGGGTCGGAGCCGGTGGCGCCGATCAACTGCACTTCGGGGTGTTTCTCCTTGAGGGCCTTGACGAAGGGCACATACCGCTCGATGTACTGCGGTCCCCATTGCTCGTTGCCGACGCCGAGGTACTTGACGTTGAACGGTTTGGGATGGCCCATCTCGGCCCGCTTGGCGCCCCAGGTGCTGGTGGCGGGACCATTGGCGAACTCGATCAGGTCGAGGGCGTCCTGGATGTACGGCTGGAGCTCGTCGAGCGGGGCAAGCTCCCTGGAGTTGAACTGGCAGGCCATGCCGCAGTTGAGAATGGGCATGGGCTCGGCGCCGATGTCCTCGCAGAGCAGGAAGTACTCGTAGAAGCCCAGACCGAAGGTCTGGAAGTAATCGGGAGCCGGGCGGTGCCTGAACTCGTCGTTCCATCGGTTGATGATGAGCTTGCGGTCCTCGGGTTTGCCGATCGTGTTCTTCCACTGGTACCGCGTGCTGAGGTAGCGACCCTCGACGATGCAACCGCCGGGGAAACGCAGGAAGCCGGGCTTGAGGTCCGCGAGCCACTGCACGAGGTCGGCCCGCAGGCCGTTGGGACGGTCCTTCCAGGTCCCGTCAGGGAACAGCGAGATCAGGTCGAGGTCCACCGAGCCGGGCGCGTCCAGGAGGACCTGCAGTCGGGCCTTGGCCTCCGTCGCGGAGGGTCGCAGGGTCGCGGACTTCTTCGCCCAACCGGCGCCGAATCCCTTCACCGTGGTCTTTGCCAGGACCTGCCCACCTGGGGCGACCAACTCGACGCGCAGTACGGCTTTGCGCGTGGCGTCGCGGCCATAGGCAGAGAACACGTACTCCTCGCCTTTCTTGCTGCCCATCCCGGCGAAACCTTCGTTCACGACGCCGTAGCCGGCGGCCTCGGCCTTGATGCGGATGTAGTGCGGGCTGGCGGCGTTGAACGGGTCCTGGTTCAGGACCTCGACCACGCCACTGGCTCCCTCCGGCTTGACCTCGCTCCAGGCCATCAACGGCTCGGGGAACTCGAACGCGCGGTTCTTGACCAGCTCGGCGTAGAGCCCGCCGTCGGCGCCGAAGTTGATGTCTTCGAAGAAGATGCCGAACATCGTGGGACTGATCTTCGCCCCCGGCTGGTCCGCGCGGACGGTCAGTTGGACTTGACCGAGCGTTGTCGAGCACAGGACGACGCTCAAGAGGGCGACGCACAAATGCAGCACGATCCGGTTCATGGCATTCTCCTAAATGCAGTTGGCCGACGATTCTAGCGCATCATACCGGCGGCCATTAGACCAGAGAAACGCCACTTCACGCAAGAAACTAACCAGCTCGCGTCTCGCCATTGCGTGCGGATGTGAACATCGCATGGCCACAGGGTAGTGCAGCAGTTCGTAGTGACGCCGTGAGGCGCTATCTTCTTCGGATGCGAGAGGATATGCCCTTGCGGGCACACTACAAGCCGCTCCGCCATACCCATGCGCGATGGCCCGGCAGTCTCTCGTACAGTCTCTTCGTAGGGTGCGTACCACGCACCCTGATGAGTTTTGGCGAGCAAGATCGGCAATCGAACCATGTGGCACCCCCGCCCTCGGGGGTGATCCCAGCCGGGAGGTGATCTCAGCCCGGGGGTGATCCCAGCCGGAGGCGGCTGGGCTACATTACTGTACTGTCACCTGAAGGAACTCCGAGCCAAGCGAACGAAGTCCGCCAAAGCGGTGGTACGCACTACCGAACTTGTCTGTCACAACTCACCAGAGACCCGGCGGCTTGCCCTCTCTGTGGATCACTTGCCCCAACGCTCTGGGATCGGCTCCAGCAGGACCGACCGGGTGCTGCCATCTTCGGTCTCGGCTATCCCCACGATGCAGCCCTCGTTGTTCAGGTCCACGACGAGGAACTGATCCATGCCGCGTACGTACCTATCGAGCGAGATTCGCCCGCGAGCCGGGTCCCAGAGATAGGATGCTGTCTCATCACGAGGGAAACGCGGGCGGAAGAGCCGGTCGCGCAGGTCCTTCCATCGGCTGCGAGTGAACTCCGTGAAGGCGATCTGGTTCCTGTCATTGAGTCTGGTCATGTTGCCGTGGCTGTTCATGGGGGACAGGCGTCTCCAGGTTCCCTGTCCGTCCCCGAGGAGCAAGCAAGGCAGGGTACCGCTGGCTCTCTCGACGCCGATCATGCAGGAGCCTGTGTTGATGCTGGTGAGCCAGGCGTCCGCCGGGATCGTATCGAGCGGTCTCGATCCGTTCGGGTCGAGAAGAAACCACGGGCCGGGCATTACTCGTGGCTTCTTGAACGCCATCACGAGAATC
The DNA here is from genome assembly GCA_017993835.1 of Phycisphaerae bacterium. Classification (GTDB taxonomy): domain Bacteria; phylum Planctomycetota; class Phycisphaerae; order Sedimentisphaerales; family Anaerobacaceae; genus PLanc-01. The sequence continues at coordinate 3,746 of JAGOLX010000038.1, read as the reverse complement.
TGTCCGGCATCGTTGATGCTCACCGGGTCGCAGCGACTCCCATCGGGGGCGGTCAACTCCCTCATGCCTGTCTCCCCATCCCAGAGGAAGGCACGCAGGGAGCCAGGGGCGTTTTGGGAGAGCCCGATGATTTGCCCGTGATTGTTCATTGCCTCGGCGATACTCATCCTGCCCCCAAGTGTGCCGAGCATGGTTCTGCCTCTGCCTGGCTCCCATAGGAAGGCCTCGCGGTGGTTGGGATCTACCATCATGGTCCCGGCGACTTGTCCCGCGTTGTTGATGATGAGTGGATCTCCGGTTGCCCGGCCGAGGTCCTGGATGCCGGTCCGACGATCCCAGAGGAAGATGCGCTGATCGGCGGTGGATACTTGCTCCATTCCGACGACTTGACCAAGATCATTCAGGCTATAGGGCTCTGTGTACCGTCCGCCAAGGGAGGGCAGGATGGTCATGCGGTACAAGGCCGGCGACGACCAGAGGCGCCAAACCAGGTACCCGATGGCCAGGAACGCCGCTACGGAAACCGCAGCCAGGATCTTCCGCCTTCTCAGGTGTGTCACCGCGCGTCCTTTCCCAGCGGGCAGTCGGCGTATCGCCGCCCACAACCCCTCGATTCTCGTCCAGGTGCTGCCGCGACCTGGATTATACAAGATCTCCTGCGAAGAAGAAAGGCGGCCGTTTGGAGTTCCGCGTTTACGCGGTCTTGAGCCGCCTGATGGCGGAACTGGGACCCCAAACGCGGTGCATCGCGTTTGGGGAACCCACTCTGAACCTTGTGATCACGGGGATGCTCCCTCGACGTGGGGGATCGCGCGGCGAATTCCCCTCGATTCCGGCGGGTTGTGCGCTTCGAAGTGGCGACTGACCACAAGTTCCTTGACAAGCAGGGGTCCGTGAAGGCATATAGAGGAATGCACGAAGTCCGCGCGGAGCCATCTGGGGTTGGCAGGCGGTAAGGACCTGTCCTTGGGTGCGGATCCGTTACGCCGCTCGCGTCGCTGGGTCTGGGATTTGCCGGGTACACAAGAGGAGTTCGACATGAGAAACAACTGCTGCATCCTTGCCTCGATCTGTCTGCTGCCGGCCGTGGTCGCCTTGGGAGCGGATCAAGATGAGGTGAAGATGATCCTGGACCGCTGTGTCACCCCAAGCACGGAGCCCAAGCTGGCGGCGTCGGTCTCCACCTATGCGGTCATGGATGCCTTCCCCGTGATGGGCAACGGCAATCTCATGGCGACCCTCTCGGGCATGCCCGAGTGCATGACCTTCCATCTGGGCAAGACCGATTTCTGGCGGGACAAGTGCGCCGACAAGGCCCTCAAGCAGAGCAGCAACGTCCTGGCGGGGTACGTGAACCTCGTGATGCCGGAGATGGCGGGCGCCAAGTTCCAGCAGTCGGTGGACATGCACCATGCCGAGGTGACCACGACGCTGACCAAGGACCAGGAAGTCACCCTGATCCGTTCGGTGGTGCCGCACGAGTCGGACAACATCCTGGTGAACTGGATCGAGCATCGGGGCGCCAAGCCGCTCGTGTTGCGGATCGAGACGTGCGCCGACCAATTTGCCGTTCGGGCCGAGCCGTTCGAGGTGGCCGCCGGGCTCGACACGGAGAGCCCGATTGTGACGTGGGCCAGCCGCAAGACGCACGTTCCACCCGATCACAACGACTTCGGCAGCAAGCAGTTTCGCATGTGGGCGGTCTCGGCCACCCGGCCCTTCGACGCCGAGTGCAAGACCGAGATCGACACCGCCATCGACTACGACAAGAACGACCTGCAGGTCAAAGCGGCCCAACTGCTCGCCGTCGAGCCCGGTCGGACCCTGCTGGTCGTTACCAAGGTCCACAGCACCGGCCTGCCGATCACGATGGACCCCGCCGATCCCAAGCCGGAGGCGATGGCCGCTCTGATGGCCCTGACGCGGGCCCAGGTCGAGGAACAGGTCCAGGCCCATCGCGCCTGGTGGGACGCCTACTGGCGGAGATCCTACGTCCGCCTGGATGCCGAGCCGATCATCGAGCGGACCTACTACGGCTGCATGTACGTCTTCGGCTGTTGCGTCCGCGTCGGCAAATACCCCGTCGGCTGCAATGGATTCCCCGTCAACGACAGCGTCCCCTGGGGCGGAGACTACCATTGGAACTACAACAACGAGGCGCTGTTCTACGGAGCATACTCGACGAACCGGGTGGACCTTTCCGAGCCGTACGACCGGACGGTCCTGGAGGCGAACGTCTTCGGCCAGAGACAGGCCAAGGCCGCCGGGCTTCCGGGCACGCTCTTCTTCATCGCGACCGCGCCGGGGCACCTGAACGAGCCGGTTACCCTGGGCCAGCGAACCCACGCGGTCGAGGCTTCGCTGAACCTGATTACCCGCTACTACATGACTCACGATCTGGAATGGCTCAAGACCATGTACCCGTTCCTCAAGGACGTGGCCGCCTATTGGGACAGCGACCTCCAGAAGAACAAGGAGACCCGTCCGAACGGCACGCCGCGGTACGTGATCGTGGACAGCAAGCCCATGGAAGGTTCCGCGAACGACAACTACAACGGCATCACCGGTCTGGCCTTCCTTCGACGGTTCTACCAGGGCATGATCGACATGACGCAGGCGCTGAAGGCCGCGGGCGTGGACACCGGCTACAGCGACGCGGACATCGCCCGTTGGAAGGATTTCCTCGTGAACATGGCGGAGTACCCGATGAGCCACGCCTACGGCCGGAAGGTCTTCGCCTGGAGCGAGGCGACCCTGAATCCCTTCCTGACCGAGCAGGACTGGGTGCTCTATCCGGTCTTTCCGGGCGAGCAGGTGGGCCTGAGTTCCGACCCGAAGCTGCTGTCGGTGGCCCGCAACACGCTGATCGTCAAGCCGCAGTACTACGTCGAGTGGCTGAACAATCCGCCGCAGATCTTCTCCATGGCCGCCCGTCTTGCCCACCACCCGCCGGAGATCATCCGACGATGCCGCGGCTACTTCCGCAGCATCGGCGTGAACAACTTCCGCAGTGGCGGCGGCAACGTCGAGGGCGCCGGCGTCGCGGAAGGCATCAATGCCATGCTCCTGCAGAGCCAGGAGGGTTTCCTGCGTCTGTTCCCCTGCTGGCATTACCCGGAGGCCAAGTTCGTCACGATCCGTGCGAATGGGGCATTCCTCGTCTCCGCGATGAAGAAGGACAACGTCTGCCAGCCGATCACCATCGTCAGCGAGAAGGGCAGGCCGTGCAGCCTGCTCAACCCCTGGCCTGGGCGGACGCTCGCCATCGATGACGGCCAGGGTAACAAGCCCGAAATCTCCGTCGAGCAGCGACCCTACGGCCAGATCTGCACCTTCGGGACCGAGGCGGGCAAGACGTACACCGTTGCGCCGTCCGAAGGACTGCCCGGCCCGCAACCCTATTGGAACGTCGCCCTGAACAAGCCGGTGACTGCGTCGAGCAACTTCAAGCCGGAGCAGGAGGCCAGCAACTGGGACATCACCAAGCTGACCGACGGGGTCCGCTTCACCACGCGAAGCTGGCATCGCGGCTGGACCAGCAACCTCTACGACGACGGCGCCCACACCGAATGGGTCCAGGTGGATCTCGGGCAGGCCGTGGACACCAAGACCATTCGCGTCTGGCCCCTCGATCATGGCGACGCCTGGCAGCACACGCATTGCTCCGAGCCGTTCGTCGAATCGAGCGAGATCGACCAGTCCTACGACGGTTTCCCGCTCGATTTCCGGATCCTGGTCTCCGCGGA
>JAGOLX010000089.1 GCA_017993835.1 Phycisphaerae bacterium | reverse complement strand
GAGCAACGGCGGACGATCTGTCGCACGGTCCCAAGGCCGCCTCCTCCCCGGAGTCGCACGACGTAAACGATCCGCCGGAAAGACAATCCCCACCCTCTACAAACCGGAGTTCTTCAGCGGAATCCTATTTCCAGATGTGACCCCGTTAATCCCCCCAGGATAGACAATACACACTCCCCACAGATCGGGGTTCTTCAGCGGAATCCTAAATCCGGATGTGACCCCGCGAACGCCCCTCCTACTCCCTGCTTCGACGAAGTCGGCATCCGGCATAGCCCACGCCAATCATGCCAAGCAGCACAGCACCCGGAAGTGGGACAGGCGCCATGGGATTGAGAGTGCCGCCGCCACTCAACGTGTAGATGCCGCTCAGGCCCGGGTTCTGGGCGGGGTCATAAAGGAGGGTGAAGTCGGTTGGCGCCGAAATGTTGGCGACAATTCCATCAGGGTCGAAGACCAGGCCGGATACGATGGAGGCATAGAGGGAACCACTGCCGTCGAAGTCGAGAACAGCACCGTCTTCCAGCGAAACTTCATTCGCAATCAGATCCAAGCTGTTCAAGGACAGGAGGTGAGTGCCGGCACCCGCAAAGACCAGTTGGACCGCCGCGGTCACCAAATCCGCAGCGCTGGAGTTGTTGATAAACAGGTCCTCATACAGGACATACTGGTCGCCGGACGAGGCATAGATCGAACCGTCCGGCCCGATGATGAGATCCCCATGGAACTCCAGGCGTGCAGGGTCTGTGTCCAGAATACCGTTGTTGATGAAGGTCCCCGTGAAGACGGCTGTCGTGCCTTCGGTTGCACCGGTCACCTTGATGGTGCCGTCGTTTGTTACATCGCCATTGACGGTCCTTGTGCCCGTCCCGGAAAGGGTGAAGAGGGCGTCCGTGCTGTTGAGGAAGTTGCCATTGAGGGTGCCGCCGGAGTAGTTGAAACGGTCATTGTTGACGACGGTCGTCGCGTTCAGGGTCCCGCCCTCCAGGTTGTAGAGACCGCTGCCGGTCGTGTCAGCCTTGATCGTCAGTGTGTTTGTGGTGTTTGTCCCGCCAGTCTGATTGAACGTCCCTGTACCAACGATACCGACATACGCCCCATCCGTCGTCAGTGATCCCGTATCACTGAGATTATAGGTGCCGGTGGACCCCTCAAAGACCGCCACCTTCAGCTCGTCGGCTGCGTTCGTCCCGCCTGTCTGGGTGAAGGTCCCTGTGCCTGATCTTCCGATGACCTCTTCTCTCCCGCCGGACAGAGTCCCATCGCTCTGATTGTATGTTCCTGTCCCGTCGGCTTCGTATCCCAAGTAGAGCCCATTGACCCTCATCGTATTGGTGCCACCACTCTGATTCAAGGTCCCGACCCCAGAGCGGCCGATGACGTTATCACAAGCCGACAGAGTTCCTGAGGCGCTCAGACTGTAGATGCCAGTGCCGCCGGGGTCTTGTCCTACGTAGAGCACGCCTGCGATCGTATGCGTACCACCACTCTGGGTGAAAGTCCCGGTACCACCAATCTGGCCGATGTATTCGTGATTCCCGACTGAAAGAGTTCCCGTGTCACTCAGATTGTATGTTCCCGTACTTCCAGGAAGACGTCCAACGAAGAGCTGCCCAGTAACCGTGTTCGTTCCGCCGCTCTGATTGAAGGTGCCAGTGCCGAGCAAGCCAACATTCTCGCTCGCAGCGGACAGGATCGCCGTGCCACTTAGATTGTACGTGCCCACGCTATCAGAATAATGGGCCACGGTGAGTTCCGTCGTTACCGCGTTTGTGCCTCCGCTCTGAGTGAATGTCCCGGTACCGTAGACGCCGATGCGTTCCCTCGGAGCAGACACAACTCCCGTGCCGCTCAAGTCATACGTACCCGTGCCTCCCACGCTGTTCCCAATGGTAAGACTGGTCGTTATTGTATTTGCACCGCCACTTTGTGTGAATGTCCCTGTGCCGCTATAGCCGACTTGTTCGATCGCAGCGGACAGGACTCCTGTGTCGCTCAGATTGTACGTGCCTGTGCCTCCCACGTTGGACCCCAGGATAAGACCGCCTGCTATGGTATTCGTGGCGCTACTTTGTCTGAAGGTTCCCACACCAGAAACCCCAATAGATTCCGAAAAAGCGGACAGGATTCCTATACCATCCAGATCGTATGCACCTGTGGCACCAACTTCTACGCCGAGTGCGAGGTAGCGTGGTGCATTCATCCCTCCGCTCTGGATATAACTCCCGTTCCCAGTGTCGCCTACGTTCTCATAGTAGGCTGACAGTGAATCCAATGATTGAAGGAATGTGATTGTTCCCGAGTCGGTTGCATCGATCGTCAGGTTCCCCAAGAGCGGGTCCAAGGCACTGCGATAGTCCACCGTCCTGTCGATCTCGTCGGACTGGGTGAGGTAGGCGTTGTCGCCAGCCTGCGGCTGGCCCGAAGGACTCCAGTTGGTGGATTCGTCCCACCAGCCGCTGGTCCCGCCGACCCAGTATCTGTCGTCCCCACGTGACGCCAACGGCGTCAAGATCATAGACGCCAGAACCACGCCCCCCATCGTCCATCGTTGTGCCCCAACTCGTGCTCTCTTCATGACCCTGTCTCCCATGCTATCGTGGAAGTTGCCTGGTTCTCTCGTCCGACCGAAGCCCTATTACTCCAACCTGGTAGAGAAGCACCCTTGCCCCGTCCTTCGCCACTCTATTGTACATTCCACAATGAAGCGAGTCCTGTGTCAATCCGCATGAGTATGCGTTCTCACGGAGATTCTGGCGGGGAAACGTAGACATCTGTCGGTCCCCAGGCGGACGACCGTGCAGATTCGTGGGCAGACCATACGTATTTCCACTTAGATCCGGGTTCACCGGGGAGCACGGAGTGCACGGAGGAGATCCTTAACCTCTGTAATACCAGAAGGTTATGTCTCGGTGTCCTCTGTGTCTCTGTGGTGTGGAAAGCGATTGTCAGTCGTCGGTTGTCAGCAGAGCGGTGCGAGGGTTCATGTGCGGACGCGGATTCTCTCGTGCTCCACGATCCACAGTTGCCCTCGGCAGTCGGATGTCCTGAGTACCTCCAGGAGTCGGCGAATGACTCGGAGGACCTCAGGAGTGCTCTGCTTCGCGAGTCGCAGGACGAGCAGGCCGGGATAGTCCGCAGGCGGATACGTGCGGATATCGGCGAAGTCGGTATCGAGCGTAATGAGGGCTCGATTTTCTTGCTTGCAGACGGATGCAATCCGCCTGTCCGGGTGGCCGCCCAGGGATTGGCCGTATACGCTCGCCGCATCGTGGCCGGTGGATCGCAAGAGTTCCACGGCCTCCAGCGGAATGTTCTCGTCCGTCTTGAACTGCATGGTGCGGTTCCTATGCGGGCAGGCGGACGATTCGCTCATGGGACAGCTCGGCCGCGTAGGCGATGGCGGCTCGCACGGTCTCCGGCGTCAAAGCCGGGTAATCCACGACGACCTGCTCGACGCTCCGGCCGTCCGCGAGGTTGTCCAGGATGACCGAGACCATGATCCGCGTGCCCTTGATGCACGCCTTGCCGTGGCATACCTGCGGGTCCACCGTGATGTAATCCGTCCAGTTCATGCGTATAGTGTACCCGAGAACCGGCGTGCCGTAAAGGGCGGAGCGGTGAAAGGCCGCGTGGAAGCGTGAGAGCGTGGAAGCGTTCGGGCCGGAGGGGTTCACCACGGAGGCACAGAGTTCACCGAGAAAGCCGGCAACTGTAGTAGAATGAAGAGGTTAGAACTCCGTGGCCGGTATAGACGTGTCTCTCGCAGAGCCGCAGAGATCGCAAAGGTTGAGGGCGGAGTGGTCGGATTCCTTGGCGTACTTGGCGTCTTGGCGAGAGTCACCTCTCCTCCTCGGTTTTCCGGGTCACGGGGCACGAGCCACGGCCGGCTTGGTGGGTCGCCGGGTGGTCTGGGTAGTCGTACGGGAAATTGAGATTTGCGTATTCTCCCCACAGTTCCCAGGCGGCTGCGTCATGGGCCCTTGCGGCTTCTTCTTCGATCTTGTACAGGCCGAGATTGCGGGATTTGCCCTTGTGCTTGATGTAGGAGACCCATTTCCTCCGCCTTCGGCAGAAGGTGACGCCTATGTATCGTGAAGTGGGGGCTCGTGAGCCGTGACCTGTGCCCCGCTTGCGGCGGTTGGCGTTGTTTTGCTCTGTCGTGCAGTTCCGCAAGTTTTGCTTGCGGTTGTCTAAGCCGTCGTGGTTGATGTGGTCGCAGATCAGGTGCCTCGGCGTGGCCATGATCTGGCGGTGCATTTGGATTCGCTTTGTTCTGCCTCGCTCCTGGATGTGCCGGATCGCGTAGCAACTGGCTGGACCGGTCTTGCAGCACCAGCGGAACTGCGCGAGCCAGAGGTAGTCCGCGGGATCGACCTTGGCGAAGCGGTCCTGGGTGAGCGGGATCCTGCAGTAGGGGCCGAACGAGTCTGTGCAGATCGGCAGGCCGATCTGCAATTCGTGATTTACGATTTTTGATTTATGATTTGGGGCGGAGGCCGCGTTGCGGCAGGACTGGTTGTTGATGTCGGGCTGCGGATCGGGGGTCTCAGCGAAGGCTCCGCAGTAGTCGGTGGGCTCCACTATCGGCCAGCGGGCTTGGCCCGTGATCGGGTCCGGCGCCGGCGGGTTGCGGACGCAGCACGGTCTCCCGCCGACCTCCCGGCGGAAGCGGCATTGGCTGCACTGTCTCGCGACCCGATTCTCGCACATTTTCGTCTTTCCGAGGGGCGAGAGAATACACACGTCCCTCTACCCTTGCCCGATGTTGCACGAATTTGTCGAAAAATCTGCGTTCAGCGAGGGTCGAAAATCTCGATAAGTTCAATTGTCGCAAGGAGTAAAAAAAATCTCGCGCGCGGGGCGTTTTGGGTTTTCAGATGTTGCACGAATTTTGCTATTCCTATTGGGGTGCTAGGGGTTGGGCGTAGCAGCGCGGAGGGGGAGGAACCGCGATGATTCGTCACGGCCAGATGGAACGGAGGACAACTGCACCCGGAGGAGGTTCTCAGCCGCGAGCAGGCAATCCGGTTCTGCACCATCTGCTGTGCCAGAGCTCTGTTCCTGGACAAAGAGGTCGGCTCCTCGAAACAGGCAAGCCGGCCGACTTCATCGTGCTCGATACGGACCTGCTCGCGTGTCCGGTCGATGCGATCCGCGAAGCCAGGGTCCTGCAGACCTACTGCGGCGGCCGCCTGGTCTTCCAGCGTTGAACCGGGTGCATGACCGTTCTCGCGACCTCCCGCAGAGTGACGAAACGTGGGCCCGACTCTGTCATTCCTGCGCCAAGCAGGAATCCAGGAACCGCGGCATGCGACGTGTCCCAGGAAGTGGATTCCCGCTTCCACGGGAATGACATTCCAGGATTCCCGCGAACCCCCTATTGCACGCGTGCAGGTGCGGTTACGCACCGCGCTGAACCTCGCATTGAGGAAGCATTTGCGTTCTCGCGTCGGCTCTGGTAGCCTGCCGGTGTCGGACGAATCAGAAACAACTCTTCTGGCCGGAGTGAATATGAAACGTGGATTTCGTTCCTGGTCATTGTGGCTGTGTGCAGGCGTACTCGCGTCGGGCTTGGGCGTATGCGTCCTCGCCGGCGACGGGGAAACCCGCAAAGTCGTGATCGTCACGGGGATCGACTACCCTGGTCACAAATGGAAAGAGACCGCTCCCGTCCTGGCGGCGGCGCTTCGCAAGGACCCTCGTCTCGTGGTGGACGTGGTCGAGACGCCGGACTTCCTCGCGTCCGAGAAGCTCGCTGGGTACGACGTGGCCGTGCTGCACTTCATGAATTGGGAGACTCCCGATCCAGGCGAGAAGGCCCGACAGAACCTCGTTGATTTTACCAGCAAAGGCGGCGGCCTTGTCGCGGTCCATTTCGCCTGCGGTGCCTTCCAGGGCTGGCCCGAGTTCGAGAAACTCATCGGGCGGGCCTATGACCCGAACATGCGAGGGCACGATCCGCACGGCGCTTTCGAGGTCCGGATCACCGACCCGAATCACCCGATCACGCAGGGATTGGCGTCGTTCGAGACGACGGATGAACTGTACACGTGCCTGGCGGGCAAGACCCCGATCCACGTGCTGGCGGCGTCGAAATCGAAGGTCGATGGCAAGGACTATGCGATGGCCTTCGTCCTGCAGTACGGCAAGGGCCGGGTCTTCCATTCGCCTCTCGGCCACGATGTTCAGGCGTTCGGTCCGGCGGTGGGGGAGCTGTTCCGTCGCGGCACCGCCTGGGCTGCGGGCTTGACGCCTGTTTGTAGTGTGCCCGTAAGGGCATTGGAACAAACGCCTCACGGCGTCACTACGAACAAGAGGATCGCGTTTCTCGCGGGCAAGCCCAGCCACGGCGACGACTGCCATGAATGGTACAAGGACGCGGAGTGCGTCAAGCAGTGGCTACAAGGCGCGACGAACATCAAGCCGCTGCAGATCGAGATCTATCATGACGGCTGGCCGCAGGACCCGGCGGTTCTGGACGACGTCGATGCGGTGGTGTTCTTTGCTGATGGTCGCGAGCACCATCCTCTTGCGGTTCCCGGCCGGATCGAGAAGATGCGAGAGCTTGCCAAGAAGGGCAAAGGCATTGCGTTCCTGCACTATTCCGTCGATCCGCCGCAGGGGGGCTATCGGGACCTGCTCGACTGGATGGGCGGCTCGTACGAAGTGGGCGTCTCGCAGAACCCGATCAACGTCGCGAAGGTAACGCCCGTCGCGAACGGTCACCCGATCACGGGAGGTTGCGGCGGATTCGTCGCGGAGGACGAGTGGTACTTCGACATTCACCTGCGGGACAACGACGCCAACGTGGTCCCGCTCCTGACGGGCAAGCTGCCCCCGCGCGACCCGCAGGACAAGGTTCTCTCCTGGGCGTACACGCGTCCCGACGGCGGGCGGGGTTTCGGCTTTACCGGCGGGCATTTCCACAAAAACTGGTACATCGGCTCGTTCCGCACGATGGTGCTCAACGGCATCCTCTGGACCGCGGGGATCGAGGTCCCCGAGGGCGGCGTCGCCTCCATGCATCCCTGGCGGTTCGTGAGCATTCCGGACTTCGTGAATGCGGATCTCGCCTATCCGCAACCGGGCTGGGAGGACGCGCTCGATTACGTGCTCAAGGCGATCAAGGCCGAGAACCCTGAATTCGTCCTGGTCCCGGGCGATCTGGTCATGGGGCGCTGGCCCGACAAGGACACCATCGAGAAGTTCGCGGAGGTCTACTACGGCGCGTGGGCCAAGCGGATGCAGGATCATGGGTTGAAGTTCTACGCGACGGTCGGCGACCATGAGATCGGCGGGGCCCCCTGGCCCGAGGAGAAGGCCAAGCTCGCCAACACCTTCCGCCGTCAGTTCACGAAGCATCTGGGGATGCCGCTCAATGGCCCGCTGCGGATGAGGGGCACCGCCTTCTGGTTCATTCACGAGAATACCCTGTTCGTGGCGGTGGACGTGTTCGAGAAGGGGACCGGGCCGCAGGGGGGGATCATTCCGCAAGTCACGGGCGAACAGCTCGAATGGCTCGAAGGGGTCTTCGCAGACAATCCCGGCGTTGAGCACGTCGTCGTGATGGGCCACACGCCGATCCTCGGCCCGGTCGAGTCCGAGTGCTCGACGTACTTGTCGCTCGCCGGCGGCAGGGACTCTCCCCTATGGCAGAGCCTCAAGACGCATGGAGTCGGACTCTACCTGTGCGGTGAAACCCACGCGATCTCCTGCACACAGGCCGACGGCGTCCTTCAGATCGCCCACGGCAGCCTGATTGGAGCCTCACCCACGGTGAACTACCTCGTTGTGACGGTCCATCCTGACCGGATCGATCTGGCGATCAAGGAGATTGCGATCGTCCACGAGGGCGGCCGGCTCTGGCAGATGGGAGACGAGCGTCCCTGCAAGACGGTCCGAATCCCCGCCGACGCCATGGAGAAGGGCTTCCAACCGGCGGGGAGCGTGACGCTCCGGCGCGGCGGCCAGGGGGCGGGCTGCACCGATCTGACCGGCTGTTTCGAGCGAATCCGAATGCCGTGAAAAACCCGGCGCGATCGGGGGGTGTTCCGTGCTATAATAGACGGCATGGAACTGCACGTGTATTGGCAGGAGGATTCTCGGTGGATGGTGTGAACAGGCAGTTTTCGCGTCCTGGCGTCTTGCTCTTTCTCTGCGTTCTGATGATGTCCCCAGCCTGCTGGGCCGACAGTGTGATCGTCTTCAACGAGATCATGTATCATCCCGCAGACGGCGCCCCCGAATGGGTAGAGCTGTACAACCAGATGGGCATCGACATCGACGTGTCCGGCTGGGCCCTGGAGGGGGGGGTGGACTACACCTTCGCGGACGGGACGATTCTCCGAGCCGGGAGTTGCCTCCTCGTCGCGGCCGATCCCACCAGCGTGCAGACCGCGACCGGCGCCCCGGTTCTCGGGCCTTTCACCGGCAAACTCGCCAATGACGGCGAAACCCTTCGTTTGGTCACCAACAGCGGTCGGCTCCTGAACCGCGTGAAATACGAGACCGAGGGCGATTGGCCCGTCGCGCCGGACGGTTCCGGCGTGAGCCTGGCCCGGATCAATCCCATGCGAGGGGTTGAGGACGCCGACAATTGGACCTGGAGCAATCAGGTCGGCGGCACCCCCGGCGCCGAGAATTTCCCCGACGCGATCGTCGCGGATCGGTCCCTGCGATTCAACGAGATCGACGCCCCCGGCGGCAGCAGCTTTCGCATCGAGCTGGTCTACACCGGGTCGGAGTCCGTCTCCCTCCAGGACTACAGCCTGGAGATCCGAGGCGAGGTCGATCTTCTCTGGACCCTGCCGGCGGTGACGCTCGAGCCCGGCGCGACCTATGTGATCTCCAACGCGAACTTCGGCGTCATTCCCGTTGCCGGCGACCGGCTCTTCCTGCGGCGGGGGGATACGGCTGTATCGGATGCAACGGTTGTAGCGGAGGCCGCCCGCGGTCGCTATCCCGACGGCGCCGACGCCTGGTACAACCTCCAATCCGCGACCTTCGGCGCGTCGAACCACGTCGATCTGTGCGAGGACATCGTCATCAACGAGATCATGTACAATCCCATGACCCTGCCTGCGCCCGGCCCATCGCCCGATACGACGGCCGACATGGTGACGCTGGTCGCCGAGACCACGTCGGCCAGGACGCTGATCCCGCAGGATGCCTCCGTCGGCTACGCCTGGACGGGAGGGGCCGAGCCCTTCGACGATTCGAGCTGGATGAGCGGCACGACCGGCGTCGGCTACGAGAGGGGAACCGGTTACGAATCCTACATCGGCACGAATACCGCCGCGATGTACGGGACTCAGGCCTCCGTCTTCACACGGATCAAGTTCAACGTCAGTGACCCGACGCAGTGGGAGTCCGTGACACTGTCGGTCCGCTACGACGACGGCTTCGTCGCCTGGCTCAACGGCGTCGAGATCGCACGGGCCAATGCCCCGGATGCTCTCGCATGGAATTCCACCGCCACCACGTCGCACGACGACGGCTACGCGGAGGTTTTCCAGGCGTTTGCTATCTCCGGCGGCGTCAGTCTGCTGAAGGCGGGCAGCAATGTCCTCGCCATCCAGGGCCTGAACAACTCCATGACCAGCAGCGACTTCTTGATCCAGCCCAAGCTGGAAGCCACCGAGAAAGCCGAGGAGACCGGGACTGATCCCAACGACGGAACATCCTACTCCGAAGCGGATTCGCCCACCTGGATCGAGCTGTACAACAAGGGCTCCGAGCGGATCGACCTGTCCGGATGGAGCCTGTCCCGTGCGGTCAGCTTCGTGATTCCCGACGGGACCATGCTGGAGCCCGACGGCTATCTCGTGATCGCCCAGGACGCGAACTACCTCGCGGCGAAGTACCCCGACGTCGAGATCGTAGGCGACTTCTCGGGCAAGCTCTCCAATTCCGGCGAGACGATCGTCCTGGCGAATGCACAGGGCAATCCTGTGGACCGCGTCCGCTACTACGACGACGGCTCCTGGCCAAGCTACGCCGACGGGGGCGGGTGCAGTCTCGAATTAAAGGACCCGCGTGCGGACAACAATGTCGGATCGGCCTGGGCCGCCAGCGATGAATCATCGCGGACCGCCTGGCAGGACTTCTCCTACCGTGGAACGGCCGGCAGCAGCCCGGTCGGCAATGACAACCTGTACCATGAGTTCGTCATGGGACTCTTGTATGACGGCGAGATCCTGATCGACGACCTGCGTGTGATCGAGAACCCGGACGGCGCCGCGGCCGATCTGCTCCAGAACGGGGACTTCTCCACCGGGACCTCCGCCTGGCGGATCATCGGCAACCACCGCCACTCGCAGGTCGAACCGGACCCCGAGGATGCATCCAACCGAGTCCTTCGTCTCGTCGCCACGGGTCCGACCGAGCACATGCACAATCATGCGGAGACGACCCTTGCGAACGGGCGATCCGTCGTGAACGGTCGGCAGTATGAAATTCGATTCCGCGCCCGCTGGGTGGCGGGTTCGCCGTTACTGAACACGCGGCTGTTCTTCAACCGCCTGCCGGTGACGACTGTTCTGCCGACGCCGGAGCAGACCGGGACGCCGGGACGGCGCAACAGCCGCTGGCAGGCCAATATCGGCCCCACGTGCAGTGGTCTCCATCACGAGCCGGCGATACCCTCCATACGAGGACGCGCCCTCGTCACCCTGCAAGCACACGATCCCGACGGCATCGCCTTGATGACCCTCTGGTATCGCAAGGACGGCGCTCCCTGGTACGCCGTGGCCATGGAGGCGACGGAGCAAGGCTATCAAGGGTGGATTCCGGTCTATTCCGCCGGGACCCTGGTGCAGTTCTACGTCGAGGCAATCGACTCGCGGGGCGACCTGTCGTGGTGTCCCGCGGCGGGCCCGGAGAGCTTTGCGCAATACCGCGTGGAGGACGGCAAACCCCGCACCACCGGCGTCCACAACTACCGCATCGTGATGCGCAACGCGGAGAGGAACTTCCTTTACGCCTCGACGAACCTGATGAGCAACGAGGGCGTCGGCGCCACGCTGATCTACAACGAGCGAGAAGCCTATTACGATGTCGGCGTACACATCAAGAGCAGCGAACACGGGCGCCCCAAGACAGGTCGGGTCGGCTTCACCATCTTCCTGAGTCCGGAATATCCGTTCCGGGGCGTCCACGACAAGATCTCGTTCGACCGCTCCAACGGACAGGAGGTCGGCCAGCAGGAGATGCTGCTGCACGCGGCCATGAATCGCTACGGCGGTTTCTCCAAGTACCACGATCTCGGCTACGTCATCGCTCCGGACGACGCCCACACCAGCGGCGTCGAGGTCCAGATGGCCCGCTACGACCGTCTCTATTGCGAAGAAATGTATGGCGACGACGGCGGCGACGGCACCCTGTTCGAGTACGAACTGGTCTACAGTCTGACGGCGACCGTAGGCAACGATCCGGAAGGCCTCAAGATCCCCCAGGAGGGCGGCGGCGTCTACGGCCTGGACGTCTCGAACTACCTCGGAGACGACAAGGAAAAGTACCGTCACCACTTCCTGATCAAGAACAACCGGGCGCTGGACAACTACGCGCCCATCATGCAGATGACGAACGTCCTGGCGATGAGCGGCTCGGCCTTCACGCAGACGGTGGACCAGTACATCGACGTGGAGGAATGGCTCCGCGCCTTCGCTATCGGCTCGACCTGGGGTGTCTCGGACAACTGGATCAGCGGCTCCGGCCACAACGCGCTGTTCTACCATCGTCCCACGGACAACCGGATGCTCTTCTTCCTCCACGATCTGGACTACTACAACACCGGCGTGTCCCTGAAGAGCAACTCCATCCTCAACAAGCTGACCAGCGCCACGGCGTGGAATCGAGTCTTCTACGGGAACGTCTACGACTTCCTGTCCGTGAGCTTCAACCGCGACTACATGGCCTACTGGACCGCTCACTACGCGACCCTGTTGCCCGAGCAGCCGTGGAACAGTTGGTTGAACTACATCAACAGCCGACATGCGAACGCGCTGTCCCAGGTCCTCTCTGCGGTGCCCGCCCAGGTGGCCTTCAGCGTTCTGACCTCGGTCGATGGCGCGTTGACCGGCCGGGGGTGGATCAACGTCCGCGAGATCCGCCACATGGAGACGGACACCGTGCTCGACGTCGCCTGGCGGGACTCGACGACGTGGGCGGCCGCGCTCCCCGCCGGAGTCACGTCCGGCGCGCTCAATGCCTACGACTCCGCGGGACGACTGGTGGGAGTGGCCCTGATCCCCTGAGGCGCGGCGCCCAGGCGCGAGACCCTCTGTTCCCATGCCGCCCGAATCCCTCTGGCGTTTGCGAGACCCCGACAGTATGATCTGGCGTCGTATGGGTGGGTTGAGACGGACTTGCCGGCCTGAACGCCTCGTTCCGTGTCCGTGCATCTCACCCGCTGTGCCATGCAGGATGATGGTTGTGATATCTGTGGGGTAGGACGATGCACACGAGGTTCGTCGCGTTTCACATGGTTGGATTGCTCCTGACGGTGGCCTGCTGCCGCGGGGTCGAAACCGAGGCGAGGGAGGACCAGGGACCTTCGATTCGCGTCGGCGCCGGGGTGGTTGTCCGCTCGCAGCCCTACATCGGGACGGACAGTCGCGTGCATCCGGTGCCATTGTTCACCTATGAAGGCAAACGCCTGTACTGTCGCGGCATCTCCGTGGGATACTGGCTGTTCCAACGCGACGGCCTGTCGATCGGGCCGGTGATCCAGCCGCGACTGGCCGGGTACGACGAGGACGACAGTTCCGAACTGGAGGGCATGGACGACCGCGACTGGTCCGTGGACGGCGGCATCGGCCTCAACTGGCGGACCCGCGTCGGGCTTTTCGGGATCTCCTGCGTCACCGATCTGCTCGGCCGGCACGACGGCCAGGAATTGGATCTCAGCTACTCGATTCTCCTCGACCGGGCCGGATTCACCTTCATCCCCTCCGTGGGCGTGCGGTACAAGAGCGATCATCTTGTCGATTACTACTATGGGGTCGAGAAAGACGAGGTCCGATTCGACGCCAGGGTGTCGCGTCCCGCCTACGAGGCCGACGACGCGGTGGAGCCCTATCTTCGATTGGCCGTGCAGCGCAAGCTCACCGAGCGATGGCGCCTGCTCGGCGCCGTGCAGTGCGAGTGGCTGGACAGCGAGATTACCGACAGCCCGATCGTGGACGACCACTACGAAGCGTCGTTTATGCTGGGCATTCTCTACTCCTGGTGACGAACCGCTCGGCCTCCCTGTTTCTTCCCGATGCGACGGGGCGCAAGAAGAAGGTCCATCACGAAGTTGCGGGGAAATGGGCGCGGCTCTGAGAGACACGCAATGCGGCGGATTCCGGAGATGTCCGTTTCTTCCTTCCGACGGGCGTCCCCGCAATTCCGCGATGAACCAAGAAGAAGGGGCCCCGGTCGGCGAGACCAGGGCCCCGAATCACCCGTTGTGCAGTCGGCCTGTTGCCGAACTGCCTCGTGATCGCAGGGGTTACTTCACCAGGCGGATGTCGTCGATGTAGATCAGGCCGGCGCCGCCGGGGGTGGGATTGGCCCGGTCGCCGACACCGATGTACATCTTCTTGATCGCGGTGGTCTTGACGCCGAACTCGGACAGCGGGATCGTCCACGTCGTCCAGGTCTCCGTCGTCAGGAGGCTGGTGTCGGCGTTCTGGACGACACCGGTCTTGCTGCTGTCGGCCAGAGCCACGTACAGCGTGCTCGCGACGTTATCTGCCTTGCCTCGGACGGCCAGGGTCAGCGTGGTGACGCCTTCCGCGGTCCAGTCTTGGGTGCCGTCGAAGGTGTACACGGCCTCGGCAAAGTACGGCGAGTCGGCGTTCTTGTAGTAGAACGGCATGGCCTGCCGCCCGCTCTGGACGATGGCCTGCTCGGCAAACGGGACGGCTTCGTGCCCGACGACCGAGGTGCTCAGGCTGTCGGTGAGGCCGTCGACCCAGGCGTTGAAGATCGCCTCTTCGGCGTCCATGTCGTTGGTGTAGGTCTCGAAGTTATCGACGATCAGATACGCCGGAACGCTGAAGCTCCAGACGTAGCCGGTGTAGACGGCGCCATCCGCGGCGACCTCGTCGATCCTCCAGTAGAAGGCGCCGCTGCCGAACGCGACGACGTCGGCGACCGAGAAGGTCGTGCCGGTCTGGTTGCCCTTGAACTCGGGCGAGCTCTTGTCGGCCTCGGCGACCGCGCCGCGGTCGGTTCCGAGGTACACGTCGTGGGAAACCGCTGAAGTGCCGGCGG